>NZ_JBIURL010000014.1:0-212526 GCF_044740805.1 Streptomyces sp. NPDC088261 | reverse complement strand
CGAAACCCCAACCGCATCCGGGGATTACCGGGGGACCTTCCCCCGGGCCGCCCCCCTCAGCTGCACTTGCGGGGCCGGGGTGGGAGTCAAGGGTGAAGCGCAGCGCAATCGGCGAAGCCGACGCGACAAAGGAGCGCCCTTGACGCCCACCCCGGACCCGCGACAATCAACAACCAGGGCGGCCCCACGCCACACACAACAACCCGGCCACCCCCAACTACCCCTCGGTCCGAACCCGAGCACTGCAACTACTCCTCGCCACGAACCTCGGCGAAGTGGTCGAACTCTCCCGCCTTGACACCCAGGATGAAGGCGCGGAGCTTCTCCGGCGTGGTGGTCACGATCGTGTCCGGGTCGTCGCTCTCGTGGAGCTTGATGGAGCCGTCATCGGCGGTGGCAACGTAGACGCAGCTGTTCGCCTCGCCGCTGAACGAAGACTTCTGCCACTGGAGCGTTGACACGCGGCTTCCCTCTCTCACAAGTCTGTCGCAACCCGGCGAATCAGATCCCTGGACTTCGCTGGTTCGAGGCTACAGGCCTCCATGCGGTCAAGAACCGTCCGATACTTCACCAACTGCGGCTGGGCATCGAGGAATGCCGCGCCGTGATCCGTGTCCAGCTGGATCGTGTCGAGGGCAGGGACAGCTCCCGCCATGTAGTGGATGCTCGCTCCGGAACTGGGAAACGTGCCCGCACCGAACGGGACCACCTTGATCGTCACATGGTCCAATTCACCCACGTCGAGCAGGTGTTTCAGCTGTGCGCGAGTAACCTCGGGGCCGCCGAAACCCATCCGCAGAGCGGCTTCATGGATGACCACGGAGAGTGGCGTCGGATTCTCCCCGTACAGCACCACCTGCCGCTTGATGCGGTACGAGACGCGATGCTCCACTTCGTGCGGTGCGAACGGTGGCACCACATCGCCGATCACAGCATGCGCATGGGCTCTCGTCTGGAGCAGTCCCGGAATGTGGATCACTGAGGACGCCCTCATCGACACCGCATGATGCTCCAGCTCCGCCAGATCAATCGTGTCCGGCGGAAGCATGCCCCGGTACTCCTCCCACCAGCCGCGTGTCCGTCCCCCGGTCATCTCCGTGAGCGCGTCGATGTACGCCTCATCCGTGCAGCTGTAACTTCGGGCCAGAGCCCGGACCCGGTCCGCCCCCACGGCGTAACGGCCCGATTCGATGCTGCTGATACGGGGTTGGGAGGAGCCGTCGAGAACGCCGGCCTGGGCCGTGGTCAGTTCCGCCTGCTGGCGCAGCCTGCGGAGTTCGGCGCCCAGGCGCCGCTGTCGCACCGTGGCCGTGAGGTTCTTCGGGCGCATTCTTCTCCCTCACTCGTATGGATGTATCAGACTGTGTGGGTAGATGAATCATAGCGGTCTCGCTACATTGTGAACCACGTCACGGCAGTTGACCAACTCCCGTGCGTATCACCCCACCCCGCCCTTCTCCCGACAGGGGAATCCCATGACCGTATCGCCGCAGAACCCCGCCCCGGAGCCGTTCGACTTCGAGCGGGAGTTGTACGAACTCGTGCGCGACACCGCGCCCCGCCTGTTCGCCGTCGTTGTCGAGTCGGGGATCGGTACGGAGGACCGGGACGCCGTTGTCATCGCCTGGGGGCTCGCGTACGAGGACGGGAAAGCCGAGGTCACCCAGGTCGGCGGCGGGCGGCGGTGGCGGCTGGAGGCGGCGGATCACGTGATGCGGTTCGTCCGGCGGTCGGAAGGGTGTGCGCCCCGGCTGGTCTGGCTCGCCCCCGCGGGCGACAACGGCCAAGGACAGGAGCAGGAGCAGGAGCAAGCCGCCTGAACACCCCACAGAACGCACAAGTCCGGCCCCGGCGGGCGTTGGAGGACGCCCACCGGGGCCGGAGACCCGTACGTTATCGCGGCCCACCGGCCGCTCGGGGGTACGGGGCTCCCCCGCCACCCCCGCGCCCCCTAGTCGCTCGCGATCGCGTTCAGTACGTTCATCCGGCCTGCCCGGAACGCCGGGATCAGGGCCGCGAACAGGCCCACGAACGCCGAGGCCACGAAGACGCCCGCTATCGTCGGCCAGGGGATCTCCAGGACCCCCAGGCCCTCCAGCGCCAGGAGCTTCTGGGCCGCCGTGCCCCAGCCGAGGCCCAGGCCCAGGCCCAGCAGCGCGCCGAAGACCGCGATCACCACCGACTCCAGGCGGATCATGCGCCGCAGCTGGCGCCGCGAGAGGCCGATCGCCCGCAGGAGGCCGATCTCGCGGGTGCGTTCCACCACCGACAGGGCCAGGGTGTTCACGACGCCCAGCACCGCCACCACGATCGCCAGGCCCAGCAGGCCGTACACGATGTTGAGCAGCTGGCTGACCTGGTCCTTGAGGTCCTGCTTGAAGTCGGTCTGGTTCTGCACCTTGTACTGCGGGTACTCCGCCAGCGACTTCTTGAGGGCCGCGTACGCCTCCTTCTCCTTGCCGTCCTGCGCCGCCGCGAACATGATCATGTTCTTCGGCATCTTGGCGGCCGGCACGTACTTCTCGGCCGTCGTGAGGTTGATGTACATCGCGCCCTTGTCGATGCTCGTGTCGTCCGACGTGATCGCCGCGACCCTGAGCTCCGCCGTCCCGCCGGCCCTGAAGGCGACCTTCATCGTGTCGCCGACCTTGACGCCGTGCCGCTTGGCGTAGGTGTCCCCCACGGACATCGCGTCCTTGCCGTACGCCGCCGACAGCTCACCCGCGACGGTCTCCCGGCGCAGGTCCTGCGCGTACGTCGGGTCCGCGGCGATCACCCCCTCGTCCTCCACCCGGCCGTCCGGGGAGGTCAGCTTCGCGTCGACCATCCGGTACTGGGTGACGTGTTCGATGCCCGGCGTACGCTCCAGCGCGGCCTGCGCCTTCGGCACGATCGGTGTGTTCGGTACGGAGGGCTGGACGATGAAGTCCGCGCCGACCGACCTGTCCAGCTCGTCGGTGGCCGAGGCGACCATCGAGGAGCCGACCACCGAGAGGCACGCCACCAGCGCGAGGCCGATCATCAGCGCGGCGCCGGTGGCTCCCGTACGGCGCGGATTGCGCAGCGCGTTGCGCTCCGCCAGCCGCCCGACCGGGCCGAACACCCGGAGCAGCACCGCGCTGAGCACCCGTACCAGACCGCCCGCCAGCAGCGGGCCGATGACGACGAACCCGATCAGCGTGAACACCACGCCCACCCCAAGGAACAGCGACCCCTCCGCCGCCTTGTCCGCGCGGGTCGCCACGACGAGCGACAGTCCGCCCGCCGCCGTGAGCAGCAGCCCGAGAACGCCCCTGAACAGGCCGGCCCGCCCGTCCGCGGGGGTCCCGGCGTCGCGGAGCGCGGCCATCGGGGAGATCCGCGCGGCCCGCCGGGCGGGGATGTACGCGGCCACGACCGTGACCACCACGCCCAGTACGAGCCCGATCGCCGGGGTCGTCCACTTCACGGTCAGGTCGCCGGTGGACAGTTCCAGACCGGTGGCGGACATCAGCTTCATCAGCCCGACGGCCAGCCCCACCCCGGCCGCCACCCCGGCGACCGACCCGAACACTCCGAGCAGCACGGCCTCGAAGAGCACCGAGCGGTTGATCTGCTTGCGGCTGGAACCGAGCGCCCGCATCAGGCCGATCTCGCGGGTGCGCTGGGCGACCAGCATCGAGAAGGTGTTGACGATGAGGAAGATGCCGACGAGGAAGGCGATCCCGGCGAAGCCGAGCATCGCGTACTTCATGACGTCCAGGAAGGACCCGACGTCCGAACGGTTCGCGTCGGCGGCCTCCTTCTGCGTCTGGAGCTTGTACGGCCCCGCTTTCCCCGCCGTCCCCGCCGTCCCCGCTCCCAGCGCCGCCGCCACGTCCTGCTTGAGCCGCGTGTCGCTGACGCCCGCGTCGGCGGTGACGTACAGCTGGGTGAACAGGCCCGGGGCGCCGAGCAGTTCACGCTGGGCGGTCGCGGTGTCCAGGTAGAGGACCGTCGCGCCCGGGTTGGTGACCTTGAACGCGGCGATGCCGGTGATCTTCTTGGGGAAGGTGCCGGTGACGGCGATCGCGCGCAGCTCGTCACCGATCTTGATGTGGTGCTTGTCGGCGGTGTCGGCGTCGATCATCGCCTCCGTGGGACCGCGCGGCGCGCGGCCGGAGGTGATCTCCATCGAACGCAGGTCGTTACGGGTCCAGTTGCCGACGAACGTCGGGGCGCCGGTCGTGGCACCCACGTTCTTGTTCTCCGCGTTGACGACGGTCACGCTCTGGCTGCTGACCGCGCCCTCGACGGACTTCACCCCGGCCACCGCACCCACCCGCGCGACGGTCGAGCCGGGCAGGGTGTCGGGCTTGCCCGTGCCGGGCTGGCCGCCCTCGCCGCCCGAGGACTTGGGGCTCACCGTCACGTCGGGCGAGCTGACGGCGAAGAGCTTGTCGAACGTCGTGTTCATCGTGTCCGTGAAGACGAGCGTGCCGGAGACGAACGCCACCGACAGCAGGACCGCGACGGCGGACAGCGCCATCCGCCCCTTGTGCGCGAAGAAGTTGCGCATCGAGGTCTTGACCACGGTCACGACGTCCGCCCCCGCGCGTCGAAGTCCTTCATGCGGTCCAGTACGGCCTCGGCGGTCGGGCGGAACATCTCGTCCACGATCCGGCCGTCCGCGAGGTACAGCACGCGGTCCGCGTAGGACGCGGCGACCGGGTCGTGCGTGACCATCACGATCGTCTGGCCCAGGTCGTCCACCGACCGGCGCAGGAAGCCCAGCACCTCGGCGCCGGCCCGCGAGTCCAGGTTCCCGGTCGGCTCGTCACCGAAGATGATCTCGGGGCGGGCGGCGAGCGCCCTGGCCACCGCGACCCGCTGCTGCTGGCCGCCGGACAGCTGCGTCGGCCGGTGCTTGAGCCGGTCGGCGAGGCCCACCGTCTCCACCACCTTCCGCAGCCACTCCGCGTCCGGCTTACGGCCGGCGATGTCCATCGGCAGCGTGATGTTCTCCAGCGCGTTGAGCGTCGGCAGGAGGTTGAACGCCTGGAAGATGAAGCCGATCCGGTCCCGGCGCAGCTGGGTCAGGCGCTTGTCCTTGAGCTTCGTTATCTCGGTCTCGTCGAGGTGGATCTCCCCCGAGGTCACCGTGTCGAGCCCGGCGAGGCAGTGCATCAGCGTCGACTTGCCCGAGCCCGAAGGCCCCATGATCGCCGTGAACTCCCCCCGGGCGACGTCCACGTCGACGTGGTCGAGCGCCACGACGCGGGTCTCGCCCGCCCCGTACGCCTTGACGACCTGCCGCGCTCGCGCCGCGACGGCCGTACGCCCTCCAGTGCCCCCGTGCCTGGGGATGGTTGCAGCCGTTGTCACGGTCATTCTCCTAAGTCAGTCGTTCCCCTCGTCGCGGTCGGCGCGACGGGGTCCCCGGATGTGCTCTGAGTCTGTCGGCCGACGCCCGCCCGCACCCTGGTGCGCGGCGGTGTCTTGGCCAGGGGGTTTTCCCCACCCCCCGGCTGCGGCCGCCCCCCGTACCGGCGGCCGCGGATGCCGTACGTAAAAGCTAAAGACCACGGCGCTCTCAACGCGTCCTCCACCGGAAGGACAGGCCCCTGGCCAGAAGTAGGGAGGAGCCCCTAGGGGCCTCCACCCGGAGGGGGAGCGGCGGGGCGGAGAGGCCGGCGGAGAACGGGGCGGCGGGGCCGCGCCCTGCCGGCGCGGGGTGCGGGGGTGAGAGGGTGTCCCGGACGTACATACGTGCATAGGGAAGGGATCTTGTGAGCAGCGGCGGCACCGAGGACACGGAAGACACCAAGGCCGCCGAGGCCGCCCGGGACGCTGAGGACGGCGCGGACGGCGCGAACCGTACGGACGGCGGGGCGATATCCGGGGCCGCTCCCACACCTCCCCGCGGGCGCGGACCCGTCGTCGCGGCGCTGATGCTGGGCATGGCGCTCGCGGCGCTGGACGGCACGATCGTCGCGACCGCCGTCCCGCAGATCGTCGGCGACCTCGGCGGATTCTCCGTCTTCTCCTGGCTGTTCTCCGGCTATCTGCTCGCCGTGACGGTCACCCTGCCGGTGTACGGGAAACTCTCCGACACCCTCGGCCGCAAGCCCGTCCTGATCGCCGGCATCATCATCTTCCTCATCGGTTCGCTGCTCTGCGCGAGCGCCTGGAACATGGCGGCGCTCATCGCGTTCCGCGTCGTCCAGGGCCTCGGCGGGGGCGCGCTCCAGGGCACGGTGCAGACCATCGCGGCCGACCTCTACCCCCTCAAGGAACGCCCCAAGATCCAGGCCAGGCTGTCCACCGTGTGGGCGACGTCGTCAGTCGCGGGACCGCTGGTCGGCGGGTTGTCCGCAGGGTACGTGGACTGGCGGTGGATCTTCATCGTCAACCTGCCCGTGGGGGCGGTGGCGCTCTGGCTGATCGTCCGGCACCTGCACGAACCGGCCAGGCCCGCCGCCGTACCGCGCCCGCGTGTCGACTGGGCGGGCTCGCTCGCGGTCTTCGCGACCGCGACGCTGCTGCTCACCGCGCTGGTGCAGGGCGGGGTGGCGTGGCCCTGGGTCTCCGTACCCTCGCTGGGGCTGCTGGCGGGGTCCGTCGCACTGGCCTGTCTGACGGTCGTGATCGAGCGCAGGGCGGCGGACCCGATCATTCCGGGGTGGGTGTGGAAGCGCCGCACGATCGCGGCGGTGAATCTGGCGCTCGGCGCGCTGGGACTGCTGATCGTGGCGCCGACGGTCTTCGTACCGACGTACGCACAGTCCGTCCTCGGCCTCGGGCCGATCGCGGCGGGCTTCGTCCTGTCGGCGATGACGCTGAGCTGGCCGGTGAGCGCGGCGCTGTCGAACCGTGTGTACAACCGGATCGGCTTCCGCAGGACCGCGATCGTGGGGATGTCGGTGGCGCTGGCGGTCCTGCTGGTGTTCCCGCTGTTGCCCTTCCCCGGGGAGGCGTGGCAGCCGGCGCTGATCATGCTGGTCCTCGGGGCGGGGCTGGGACTGTTCCAACTCCCCCTGATCATCGGGGTCCAGTCGTCGGTGGGCTGGTCGGAACGGGGTACGGCGACCGCGTCGATCCTCTTCAACCGCCAGATCGGGCAGAGCGTAGGGGCGGCGGTGTTCGGAGCGGTGGCGAACGGCGTCCTGGCGTCGCGCCTGGCGGCGGGGGTGGGTTCGGGAGCGGGTTCGGGAGCGGGTTCGGGAGCGGGTTCGGGAGCGGGTTCGGGAGCGGATGCTGGGGTCGGGCCGGGGTTGCCCGGGGATCTGGACGCGGTCTCCAGGGCGCTGAGCCACCCGGGGTCGCTGAGCGCGTCGTCGGAGGAATACCTGCGGAGGGCAGTGGACGCGGCGGTGGACCACGTATTCGTGGGCGCGGCGGGGGCGGCGGTGCTGTGTGTTGTGGTCTTGCTGTTTGTGGCGCCTCGGGTGTTTCCGGTGCTGGCGGATGAGGAGTAGGTGGGGGGTGGGGGTGGGGGTGGGGGTGGGGGTGGGGGTGGGGGTGGGGGTGGGGGTGGGGCGGGCTGAGGTCGGACGGACGGTGCGGGTTCAGACCGAGGGGTAGTCGGGGGTGGCCGGGTTGTTGTGTGTGGCGTGGGGCCGCCCCTGTTGTTGATTGTCGCGGGTCCGGGGTGGGCGTCAAGGGCGCTCCTGCGTCGCGTCGGCTTCGCCGATTGCGCTGCGCTTCACCCTTGACCCCCACCCCGGCCCCGCAAGTGCAGCTGAGGGGGGCGGCCCGGGGGAAGGTCCCCCGGTAATCCCCGGATGCGGTTGGGGTTTCGTCGCGGGCCTCGGCTTTCGGCGGGGTTTTGCGCACCACTTGAATGGGGCGGTGGCGACTCGGTTTAGCGGCTGGAGGCCGTCTGTTGGCCGGTGCGCAAGCACCGTGTCTGGGGTGAGTGGGTGGTGGGGCGCAGGTGGCCGGGCGGGGCGGTTGTCGGGCCTGTTTCGGTGGGTTGTGTGCTCTGAGAGCCCGTTAACGAAACACAGGACACAAGACCGGGTGAGAAGAGCCCCCAGGAGCCCTGAAAGCTAGGGCAAATGGGGCATATTTCCTTGCTGGGGTGGGGTGATGGGCAGCCCCGGCGGCCGACCGCCACCCACCGGCCCGCACGAGGCCGCCACACCCGAGCCGAGTGGGTGGTGGGGCGGAATGTGATTGCCGGGACGGCCATCCGGCCCCTTCCGGCCGGATGCGGGTCGTCAGAGCCCCTTAACAGAACACAGAACACAAGACCCGGGGAAAGAGGCCCCCGCCAGACCTCAAAACCCAGCCAAATCAGGCATATTGGCCTCCGGAATGAAAGAACCCCGGTCCGGCCCCCGCAGTTGACCACGGATCTCAGACACGGTGCCTGCACGCCCACCAACAGACAGCCGTCAGCCGCTAAGCCGACCCGCCACCGCCCCATTCAAGTCGTGCGCAAAACCCCGCCGAAAGCCGCACCCCGCGACGAAACAGAAAGCACAAACAAGCCCCCCGGGGGGCCTTTCCCCGGGCCGCCCCCCTCTGCCTGCACTTGCGGGTCCGGGCCGGGGGTCAAGGGTGAAGCGCAGCGCAATCGGCGAAGCCGACGCGACGAAGGAGCGCCCTTGACGCCCGGACCGGACCCGCGACAATCAACAACCAGGGCGGCCCCACGCCGACCAATACAATAACCGGGTGCCCCCGACTACCCCTCGGCCCTAACCCGCACCACCTGTCCGACCCCAACCCACCCCACCCCAACCACCCCCCTCACCCCTCCGCCGGCGCCCTCCCCGTCAGTGCCGCCAGTGCGTTGCGGACCAGGGACATGTGCGCCTGCATCTCCTCGCGCGACGCGTCGTGTTCCCGTACCAGCCGTTCCGCCTCCCGCAGCGTCCGATCCGCCGTGGACTGCGCCGACGACAGCAGTTCCGCCGCCCTCGCCTGTGCGTCCTCCTGGCCGTGGCGGGACCGCTCACCCGCCTCGGAGAACGCGCGTTGCGCCTCCGTCAGCTCCGCCTGCGCGTACGCGGAGAGTTCCGCCGTACGGACCTCCCACTCCGCCGCCCGCGCGGCGATCTCCCGGTCCGTCGCCGCCACCCGCTCCGCGTGGCCCTTCTCCAAGCCCTCCACCACCGCCTGCGTCCTGCGGCGCATCTCCCGCAGTTCCTCCAGCGCCTCCCCCCGCCACGCCTTCGCCTCGCGCCGCGCCTCGACGCGTTCGGTGTCGGCCAGCGCCTGGGCCGCGCCGACCACCTCGCGCGCGTACGCCTCCGCCTCCGCCCGAACCGCCTCCGACGCCTCCCGCGCCGCCTCCTTCGTCTCCCGGCCCTCCGCCCTGGCCGTGTCCAGCACCGCCCTGGCCTCCTCGCGGGCCTCCGCCCGCACCCGGTCGCCCTCGTCGGCGGTCAGCGTCATGATCTGCGAGGCCCGGCCGCCGAGCGACTCGTACGTCTGCGGCCCCCGCGCCAGCACCTCCTCGACCCGCTCCCGCAACACCGCCGCCTCGCCCTCCATGCGCTTGGCGAGGACGGTGAGGCGGGCCGCGCGTTCCCACGCGTCGTCGCGGACCCGCGACAGGGTGGCGACCTCCTGGTCCACCTGTTCCGGGTGGTAGCCACGCCCGCGCGTGGGCACGAAACCGTGAACAGACGGCTGAGCAGCACTCATCGGGAAGCCCCTTCCGGCACACAACGCGATCCGGCGCACATCCTGCTGGATCGAAGCGAAATGCGCATAATGCGACACTCCGCCCATCTGTCCTGCCCAAGGATGCGGCATGGCACGCGGAATGCCGGAATCCGCTGCTCAAGAGGGGCACGAGCCGGAAACGGCCCGGGCGCCCGCCGCGTCACGCGGAGGGCGCCCAGGTCATCCGTACAGCACGTTCAGCGCGTTCAGCACGCCGTGAGACGTCACAGCGGATCCGTCAGAGCAGGCCGTCCCACATCTGCTCCAGCAGCACCGACCACCAGCTCTCCGGCGACGACAGCGCCGCCGGGTCCAGCGCCGCGAGCTGCGCCTGGAAGTCGACGGTCCAGCGGCCCGCCTGTTCCGGCGTCAGCCCGTAGCGCAGGCGCCACATCCGGCCCAGCAGCGCCAGCGAGCGGGTGAACTCCGGCAGCCCCGTGTTGACGAACTGCGGCGGCACCGACTGTCCGCCGGGCCCCGGCTCGACGGGGACGGCCATGATGTGCGCCGTACCGTACTGGACACAGATCGCCCGGCCGAAGTCACTGCCCATGACGAGGTACGAGCCCGCGTCGGCGGCCGGCTGGATCTGCCGCTGCGCGGCCAGTTCGGCCAGCGTCGGGACCACCGGGTGGGCCGGCTGCGCCCAGAAGAACGGCCCGAAGTCGGCCGGGAGCCCCGCCCACACGAGCGTGCGCGCGACGAGGTCCGGCACGCCCTGCCGGGACACCGCCCGCTGGTCGAACCGGCAGATGCCCTGCGGGCCGAACGCCCCCAGCAGCTCCTGCGCGACGCCCTCCGGCGGGATCGGCGGCGCGGGCGGGATCTGCGGCAGCGGGGCCCGTACCGGCGCGGGGCGCGCCGGGCCGTCCGCGACCTGGTGCAACTCGCCCTGGTGGGTGAGCAGATGCTGCATGCCCTGCTGGCGGCTGGCGTGGTCCTGGCCGTACGGGGCGACGCTGGTGATCCGCACCTGCGGCCAGCTCTCGCGGATCATCCGCGCGCAGTACGCGCCCGGCAGCTCGCAGGACTCCAGCTCCGTGTGGAGTTCGAGGACCTGCTGCGGCGGCACGTTCAGGGCGCGCAGCTCGTGCAGGATCTGCCACTCGGGGTGCGGGGTCCCGGGCGCCGAGCGGCGGATGATCTGCGCCTCCGAGCCGTCGGGCGCGCGGTAGCGCAGGACGGCCTGGTAGCCGGGGCCGACGGTCGGCAGGCCGTAGGGCTGCGGATAGCCGTACGGCGGGGGCGCGGCTCCGGGCGCCTGGGGCACGGGGCCGGGGCCGGGGGGCGCCATGCCGTGCGGCGCCATGCCGTGCGGTACGGGACCGGCGCCCGGACCGGCACCGGGACCGGAACCGGGGGCGTACGGTACGGGGCCCGGCGGGACGGGGCCGTGCCCGCCGCCGGGCGCGCCGGGCGGACCCGGCGGCTGCGGGGGGCCGGACGGCGGGCCGACCGGGTTGGGGCCGGCGAGCATCGTGGCGGCGTGGTGCACCCCGCCCTGCGGCGGGCCGGGAGGGCCGGGGGGCTGGGGAGCGCCTGGAACCGCGCCGGGCGGGCCGGGGGGCTGCGGGGCGCCCGCGCCGGGGGCGCCGGGCGGGGGCGGCGGCTGGGGGAAGCCGGGCGGCGGGCCGACCGGGTTGGGGCCCGCGAGCATGGTCGCGGCGTGGTGGACCCCGCCGTCCGAAGGCGCACCGGGCGCGCCGGAACCCGCGCCGGGAGCGCCCGGCGGACCGGGGGGCCGCGGGGCGTCGGAGCCTTGCTGCGGGACGAGTTGGGTCGGCAGATAACCGCCCGCCGGCACACCGGGCGCACCGGGACCGGACGTCGGCGGTGTCCCGCCGGGAACACCCGGCGGGCTGGGCGGCGGAGGCGTGGTGGAGCCACCCCCACGCCCGCCGCGCGGAGGCGCGTACGCCTTGCTGGTCGCGGCGTCGGCGATGTCCCGCGCGCCGGGAGCACTGCCGGGCCCGGCGACACCCGCACCGGAACTCGCGTGCCCGGCACCCGAACCAGCCGGACCCGCACCGGGACCCGCCTGCCCCGCCGTGCCTGCGCCCGGCCCTGCGCCGGGACCCGCTTGGCCTGGGTTGAGCCCCATGCCGGGGTGCGCGGGACCCGCGCCAGAACCGTGGCCCGCGCCAGGACCCGTGCCCGACCCCGCGGGGCCCACGCCGGGAGCCGAAGCGCCCGCGCCCGGACCCTCATGGCCCCCACCGGGACCGTTACCGGTCCCGCCAACACCCGCGTGTCCCACGCCGGGAGCGTGGCCAAGACCAGCCGAACCGGCGCCGTGTCCGCCCGGAGCCCCGTGGCCCACGCCGGGAGCATCAACGGGACCGCGCGGACCAGCACCGGGCCCCACGTCCGCCCCTGCCGGACCCACGCCGGAAGCCGAAGCGCCCGCGCCCGGACCGGCGCCAACACCCGCGTGTCCCACGCCGGGACCGTTACCGGAGCCGCCAACACCCGCGTGGCCCGCGCCGGATCCCTCCGGCCCGGCGCCAGAACCGCCGCCGTGACCCGCATGGCCCGCGCCCGGGCCCGCAGGACCCGCGAGGCCCCCGCCCGGACCGCCACCATGACCCGCAGAACCCGCGCCCCCGCCAGAAGCAACACGACCCGCGCCCGGTTGCCCCGCGACGCCGCCCCCCGGGCCCTCCACCGCCGGCGCGATCGTCGTCCTCGGCAGGCCGCTGCCGCTCGACATCAGGGCCGTCGGGGCGTCCGCCGCCAGACCGGGAGGTGGGGTGTCCTCGTCGTCCGCGCCCGAGAGCGGTGGGGCGAAGACCGTGGGGGGCAGCGGTACGGAGTCGTCGTTCGCCGCGTTCGTGTCCGTGCCCGTCCAAGGTGTCGCCCCGGGCGGTACCGGCGGCTGCGGGCCCGGTCGTGCGGAACCGCCCGACGGCGGCCCGTTCGTGTCCGTCCCGGCCCACGGCGTCGACCCGGGCGAACCGGCGGGAACGGAAGGGACGGAGGAGACGGAGGGGAGGACATCCGTCGGGGCGTACCCCTCGCTCGCCGCCAGCGGCGCCCCGCCGCCCAGCGAACCGCCGCCCAGCGACTCGTTGCCGCCCAGCGATCCGTTGCCGGGGGCGCCGGCCCCGTACCCCCGTACCAGATCCGTCGGCGCGTCCTCCGGAGACGGCGAGGACGCGGGAGCCTCGCGCCGGTCCGGGATGCCCAGCCTGTCCGCCGCCTCCTGGAGCCACTCCGGTGGCGTCAGCAGGAACGACGTCTGGTTCAGATCGATCCGCTGCGGCGCCTCCGGCGCGGGTACGGCGTCCGCGGGCGCCCCGTACTCCTCCTCGTACCGCCGGATCACCTCACCGACCGGCAGCGCCGGCCACAGCGACGCGTCGCCGCTGTCCCGGGCGATCACCAGCCGCTGCCGCCCGCCGTCCGAGACCGGACCGCCCTCGCGGTCCTCCGCCCAGACGACGAAGCCCAGTTCGAACTCCCGTACCCGCACCTCACGCTGCTGGTAGCCGGGCACCTCGCCGTTGATCCACTCTTCCGCGCGCTCCTGCGCCTGCGCGAAGGTCACCATCGTGGTCATCCCTCCACCGGGACGGCGCGGGCGAAGCCGCCGTCCACCATCAGGTTCGCCACCGTCTCCAGCTCCGGCGGGTTGCCCGCCAGGCGGAGCAGGAAGGCGTCGAAGTCGTCCCCGCACGGCAGCAACAGCCGCTCCACCCGCTCCTGGACGGTCCAGCCGTCCTGGTCGCGGGCGTCGTCGTACGCGCAGAACCAGACCGTACCGATCCGGTCACCCCGGACCTTGACCGCGAGGATGCCGCCCTGGACGAAGCCCACCGCCAGGTAGTCCTTCGTCAGATGGTCCCGCAGGCACTTGTTGACGTACACCAGGTCGTTGAACGCCGCCTCGTCGCGCACCGTGAAGAACGGCTGGTCCACCAGCAGCCCCAGCTCCGCGTCGAGCGCCGCGCCGACCGGCGCGCACCCGCCCGCCGCCTTGAGGAACGAGCGGTACGCGCCCGGCAGCCGGTAGCCGAGATCCTCCTCGACCCCGAGCACCTGCTGCTCGGTGACCGACACCGCCCCCTTGGGCAGCCCGAAGTGACCGGGCCGCGTCTCCTGGAGCGGGCGCGTCCCGCGCTTCGCGTGGTCCACCCGCGCGGTCGCCAGACCCCCGTGGTGCCGCAACAGCGCCTTCACCTCGACCGGTACGAGCACCAGCCGGCGCGAGCCCGGCGTGTGGTGCCACGTCCAGCCGTGCGGTGTGGCCACCGCCGGGACCGTGTCCCACAGCTCGTGGCCCGCGGCGGCCAGCGCGGCGTTCGCCGACACGTAGTCCGTGAGCCGCAGTTCGTCCACGCCGAACCCCTCCGGGGGCTCCGCTATCTCCGCCGCGGCACGCGCGTACGGCACAAAATCCGGACGGCCGTCCTCGTCCACCCGCACACCCCCGGGGTGGCGGGACGCCCGGACCGGGTCCGGGAAATGCACGACCTGCCCGGCGTAGGCCGCGTTCGGTGGCGCGGCTTGCTGCCCGAGCCGACCTGTCGTCATGGCGGTTGCCCCCTGCTGCTTCCGGCTGGTTCAGCACAGCCCTGGTCCGGACAGCCTATGCCGTGGGGCAAGAGGGGACCGAGACGCTCCGGGGCCGCGATCGACCCCCCGGCCGCCGGTCCCGGGACACCCCGGCCGGACCCCCCTCGGACCCGTGACCAACGGTCACACCCAGGTGACCCAGCGCCGACAGAAAGCCCCTATTCATGCCCCAGCTTTCCCACGGCCCGTCACATTTGGCAGGCTGTCCCCTCGACACGGGGGCGTGACACCAGCGGCTTCCCGCCGCGGGCACGGGAGGGACAGCACTTTGCACACAGCACCGACCGACACGTCCGGCGACCCACGCCTCAGCTGGAGCAGTACGGAACCGCACCGGGCGCCCGCGCTCCGGCAGCGCCGCGACGGCATCCTGCCCGCCGTCGCGGCGGCCCTCACCGTGCGCGGCGAGACCCTCACCTGCACCGCGGGCAAGGCCGACAGGCCGCCGACGCTGCACCCGCTCGTACAGGACTTCCTCGACACGCTCACCAGCGGACAGCGGGAACGGTTCACCGGCCGCTGCCCCGAGGCGATCCTGCTCTCCCGCCACCTCACCGCCACCGAGGAGGGCCGCTCCAAGCGGGCCAGGCGCAAGCCCCTCACCCACGGCGAGGCACGCCGCTCCCTCAAGCAGGCCAAGCTGACCGCCCGTCGCATCCGGGAGGACGGCGACCCGCTGCACGGCAGTTACGCACCACCGTGCCGGTCCTGTACGGCCATGCTCGCCCACTTCGGCGTGCAGCCGGTCGACCCCACCGAGAAGAACTGAGCCGCGCCATGCCCGACCTCTCCACCACCCGCTTCCCCGTGCCGATCGACGCCGCGCTCCGCGACGCGGGCTGGCAGCCGGGGCGGTGGGACATAAGGCAGGCCGAGGAGTGGGCGGACACGCTCCGCGCCCACATCACGCCCGCCGGGCACACGCACGCGGTGTTCCCGGCCGCCGTGGAGGCCTGGGCGGAGTTCGGCGGCCTGCGGGTCGCCGCGCCGGGGCCGGGGCGGCAGATAGCGCCCGTCGCGTTCCGTATCGACCCCATGGCGGGCATCCACCTGGCCCGTACCCTCTCGGACCTGGGGCGCTCCCTGGAGACCGGGATGAGCCCGCTGGGCGAGGACGACGGGCAGGGGGTGCTGGCGATCGACGACACCGGGGCGGTGTACAGCATCGACCACACGGGCGACTGGTTCCTGGGCCCGGACATCGACCAGGCGCTGGCCACGCTGATCGCGGGAAAGCTCCCCACGCGCCTGACGGAGAACTGACCGGAGCGGGCCGGAGCGGACCGGACCGCCTTGTCCACCTTCTCCATCTTGTCCACCTTGTTCACGGGTGCGAGTCCGGACGCCCGGCAACTCCCTACGCGGCGGCCCGGTACGGCAGGACCGCCGACACCCGGAAGCCCCCCGCGTCCGTCTCCCCCGAGACGAAGACCCCGCCCAGCGCCGTCACCCGCTCCCGCATCCCCAGCAGGCCGTTGCCGCCGCTCGGCAGGCCCGCGTCGTGCGCGCCGCTGTCCGACGGGCCGTTCTCCACCTGCATCGCGACCTCCGCCTCGCGATGCGCCAGCCGTACCACCACCTTCGCGCCCGCCGCGTGCTTCAGGACGTTGGTCAGCGCCTCCTGCACCACCCGGTACGCGGTCTGTTCCACCTCCGGGGCGTACGGTCGCGACTCGCCGTGCACCGTCAGCTCCACCACCATCCCCGTCTCGCGGGACTGGCCCACCAGCGCCTCGATGTCCTCCATGCCGGGCCCGTCCTCGGCCGCCGCGGCGGCGGCAGCGGCGGCCGCCAGCCCCACCGCGGCCAGCGGCACGGTCAGCGCGGGACCCGTGTCCGAGGCCTTGCGCGCCGCGACCTGCTCACCCGCCCGCAGCACCCCGAGCATCTCGCGCAGCTCGGTCAGCGCCTGGCGCCCCATGTCGCCCACCAGCGCCGCGTTCTTCACCGCCTTCGGCGGGTCCTTGAGCGCCACCGCCTGCAACGCCGCCGCGTGCACCACCATCAGGCTCACACGGTGCGCCACCACGTCGTGCATCTCGCGGGCGATCCGGGTCCGCTCCTCCGTACGCGCCCACTCCGCGCGCTGCTCCGCCCGGTCCGCCAGCAGCGACAGCTCCTGCTCCAGGCTGTCGGCCCGCTCCCGCAGGCTCTCCATCAGCCGCCGCCGGGCCCCGACGTAGAGGCCGAAGAGGACGGGCGGGGCGGTCAGGCCGACGGACATCATGATCGCGATGAGCGGTACGTACCACCGGGCCGCGTCGAAGTCCCCCTCGGAGACGCTCTGCCGGGTCCGTATGAACGTCACGATCAGCGTCCCCGCCAGCTGCATCCCGGCCAGGGAGGCGATGACGCGGCGCGGTATCTCGGAGGCGGCGAGGGTGTAGAGCCCGACGACCGCCATCAGGAAGCCCATCTCCGCCGGGGTCACGGCGATCGAGACGAGCACCACGCTGGCGGGCCAGCGCCGCCGCAGGACCAGCGCGGAACCGGCCAGCAGGCCGAACACCACCCCCACCGGTACGGGCAGCGCGGCGGTGTCCGCGAACCGGACCCCCTCCAGCCCGCACTCCAGGGCCGACACACCGGCCAGCCCCACATCCAGAACAACACTCCGCCGACGCTCCCACCACCAGTAGCCGCGGGCGGTCGGGCCCGCGGCGTCCTGATGTGCCCCCGTTGTGGTCATGTCTCCCAGCCTACGGGCGGGCGCGACTCATTTTCTTGTGTCCTGGATTGCGCTGGACGGGACGAGGGACACAACAGAGGGAGCGCGATCACTCGAACTGGTGAATCGACCACGCATTCGAGATGGAATTCACGATTCCGTACGACGATCTCCCGCATGACATCTCTGAACGGCAAATATGCCGACTTCGAAGGACTTCGGGAGCGGGCGGTGGCGTTGCGGCGGGAGGGGTGGAGCCTGCGGCAGATCCGCGACCGCCTCAAGATCCACAACAACGACCTCCTCGGCCGCCTGGTCAGGGGCGAGCCCGCGCCGGAGTGGACGAAACGCCCGAGAGCCAAGGACGACCTGCGGGAGAAGGCGCGGGAGCTGCGCTTACAGGGGCTCACGTACGACCAGATCCAGGTGGAGCTGGGGTGCTCGAAGAGCTCGATCTCCCTGTGGGTACGGGACCTGCCGAAGCCGCCGAAGCGCACACGCGAGGAGGCGTCGGCGATCGGGCGGCGGGGGTGGGAGGCGACGCTGGCGCGGCGCGAGGCGGAGCGCCAGCAGACCAAGGGGCGGGCCACGGCCGAGATAGGCAGCCTGTCCGAGCGCGAACTCTTCCTGATCGGAGTCGCGCTCTACTGGGCGGAGGGAGCCAAGGTCAAGTCCCACCGACCGCAGGAGCGGGTCTCGTTCATCAACAGCGATCCGAACATGATCAGAGTGTTCCTGGCGTGGCTCGACCTGCTCGGCGTCAGCAAGGACCGCTTGCGCTACCAGGTGCAGATCCACGAGTCGGCCGACGTGGGGGCCGCCGAGCAGTTCTGGGCGGACGTCGCGGGCGTCGACGTCCAGGCGTTCGGCAAGACCACGCTGAAGAGGCACAACCCCAAAACCAACCGGAAGAATGTCGGGGCCGGCTACCGGGGGTGCTTTTGCGTCCGGGTCGTGCAATGTGCGGACCTATACCGTCGCATCGACGGCTGGTGGTACGGCATAGTGTTAGGTGCAACGCCGACGACTTAGCGAAATGTCTGGTTTGGTTGCACATAGTCCCCCATGGTGTAATCAGGCAGCACTGCGAGTTTTGGTCTCGTATGTTCAGGTTCAAATCCTGATGGGGGAGCTTCACGGAACGGGTCCTGACCTTCACGGTCAGGACCCGCACTCGTTTCCGCCACGAAACCCCCCGGTATCCTGCGGTGGTCCACCACCCGAAGCCGAAGGGCATTCCCGTGAGCGCCAACCGCCCGGCAGCCGTCGTCGTTCTCGCAGCGGGTGAAGGCACCCGCATGAAGTCGAGCACTCCCAAGGTCCTGCATGAGATCTGCGGGCGTTCGCTCGTCGGACATGTGGTGGCCGCGGCCCGTGACCTCGGGCCCGAGCATCTCGTCGTGGTCGTCGGACACGCCCGTGAGCAGGTGGAGACCCATCTGGCCGAGGGGTACGACGGGGTGCGCACCGCCTTCCAGGCCGAGCAGAACGGTACGGGGCACGCCGTCCGTACCGCCCTCCAGGAGCTGGGCAGTGTCCCGGACGGGACCGTGATCGTCGTCTGCGGCGACACCCCCCTCCTCTCCGGCGACACGCTGAACGCGCTCGCCGCCACCCACGCGGCCGACGGCAACGCCGTCACCGTCCTGACCGCCGAGGTCCCCGACTCCACCGGGTACGGGCGGATCGTGCGGGACGGCGCCAGCGGCGCGGTCACCGCGATCGTGGAGCACAAGGACGCCACCGACGCGCAGCGCGCGATCCGGGAGATCAACTCCGGGGTGTTCGCGTTCGACGGGCAGCTCCTCGCGGACGCGCTCGGCAAGGTCCGTACGGACAACAGCCAGGGCGAGGAGTACCTGACGGACGTCCTCGGCATCCTGCGCGAGGCCGGCCACCGCGTCGGCGCGGCGGTCGCCGCCGACCACCGGGAGATCCTGGGCATCAACAACCGGGTCCAGCTGGCGGAGGCGCGCCGGCTGCTGAACGCGCGCCTGCTGGAGCGGGCGATGACCGCCGGGGTGACGGTGGTGGACCCGGCGTCGGTGTTCGTGGACGTGGACGTGACGTACGAGCAGGACGCGGTGGTCCACCCGGGCACCCAGCTGCTGGGGACGACCCACCTGGGCGAGGGGGCGGAGGTCGGGCCCAACTCCCGGCTCAAGGACACGCACGTGGGCGCGGGCGCACGCGTGGACAACACCGTGGCGGACGGCGCGGAGATCGGCGCGTCGGCGACGGTCGGCCCGTACGCGTATCTGCGGCCGGGGACCCGGCTGGGCGTGAAGGCCAAGGCGGGTACGTACGTGGAGATGAAGAACGCGACGATCGGCGAGGGCACGAAGGTGCCGCACCTGTCGTACGTGGGGGACGCGACGATCGGCGAGTACACGAACATCGGCGCGGCCAGCGTCTTCGTCAACTACGACGGCGAGGCGAAGCACCACACCACCGTCGGCTCACATTGCAAGACGGGCTCGGACAACATGTTTGTGGCGCCGGTCACCATCGGCGACGGCGCGTACACGGCGGCCGGGTCGGTCATCACGAAGGACGTACCGGCGGGTTCGCTGGCCGTGGCCCGTGGCCAGCAACGGAATATCGACGGCTGGGTGGCGCGGAAGCGGCCGGGCAGCGCGGCAGCGCGGGCGGCCGAGGCGGCGGGTCCCGCGGCCGCTCCGGCGGGCGGAGGGGCGGGCGGCGAAAGCTGACCGGAAACAGCCGCGCTCATCTCGGCGTACCGTGATATCGACGCATCCGTTTATCGCACATCGCATAACTGCACGATTCGGCTGGCTCGCAGCGACACGCGGGTGCAGCGGCAGTCAACACGTCTGAGGAGACAGTGCTGTGACCGGGATCAAGACGACCGGCGAGAAGAAGCTGATGCTCTTCTCCGGCCGCGCCCACCCCGAGCTGGCCGAAGAGGTCGCCGACCAACTGGGCGTCGGGATCGTTCCGACCAAGGCGTTCGATTTCGCCAACGGTGAGATCTACGTCCGCTACCAGGAGTCGGCCCGTGGCGCGGACTGCTTCCTGATCCAGAGCCACACCGCTCCGATCAACAAGTGGATCATGGAGCAGCTGATCATGATCGATGCTCTCAAGCGGGCCTCGGCCCGGAGCATCACCGTGATCGTGCCCTTCTACGGATACGCCAGGCAGGACAAGAAGCACCGCGGGCGGGAGCCGATCTCGGCGCGTCTGGTGGCGGACCTGATGAAGACGGCCGGCGCCGACCGGATCCTGACGGTCGATCTGCACACGGACCAGATCCAGGGGTTCTTCGACGGCCCGGTGGACCACCTGTTCGCGCTGCCGGTCCTCGCGGACTACGTGGCCGCGAAGGTGGACCGTACGAAGCTGACGGTCGTCTCCCCGGACGCGGGCCGGGTACGGGTCGCGGACCGCTGGTGCGACCGTCTCGGCGCGCCGCTGGCGATCGTGCACAAGCGGCGTGACAAGGACGTGGCGAACCAGGTGACGGTCCACGAGGTCGTGGGCAATGTCGCGGGCCGGGTGTGTGTGCTGGTGGACGACATGATCGACACGGGTGGCACGATCTGCGCCGCGGCGGACGCGCTGTTCGCGCACGGCGCGGAGGACGTCATCGTGACGGCGACGCACGGGGTGCTGTCGGGTCCGGCCGCGGACCGGCTGAAGAACTCGAAGGTCAGCGAGTTCATCTTCACGAACAGCCTGCCGGACCCGGGTGACCTGGAGGTCGACAAGATCACGGTCCTGTCGATCGCGCCGACGATCGCCCGCGCGGTGCGTGAGGTGTTCGAGGACGGGTCGGTGACCAGCCTCTTCGAGGAGCAGGCGTAACCGTCCTCGCCTGAGGCGCTGGGCGAAGATCGATTTCTGAGGCGGCCTCCCCGCCGGGTAGACTCACCGAGTTGCTCGGCGAGGGAGGCCGCACCTGTGTGCGGTTGGTCCGTTATCGACGCGCTCTTCGTAGCAGGCCTGTCGTGGCCGGGTGACGGCATCTTTCCGTCATCTCTTGTCAGAATCTACGAGGAGTGCAGTCATGTCCGAACTGAAGATCGCCGC
Organism: Streptomyces sp. NPDC088261; assembly: GCF_044740805.1. NCBI lineage: Bacteria > Bacillati > Actinomycetota > Actinomycetes > Kitasatosporales > Streptomycetaceae > Streptomyces > Streptomyces sp. NPDC088261. Next base: position 191,594 of record NZ_JBIURL010000014.1, on the reverse strand, counting down.
CGAGATCCGCAACGAGTTCGGCAAGGGCGCCGCCCGCCGTGCCCGCCGCGACCACAAGGTCCCCGCGGTCATCTACGGCCACGGCGCCGACACGGTGCACGTGACGCTGCCGGCCCACCAGCTCCAGATGGCGCTCCGTACCGCGAACGCCCTGCTCGACCTGGACATCGACGGCCGCAGCGAGCTGGTCATCCCCAAGGCGATCCAGCGCAACGCCATCAAGGGCGACATCGAGCACGTCGACCTCCTCGCGGTGAAGCGCGGCGAGAAGGTCATCGTCGAGGTGGCCGTGCACGTCGAGGGCGAGCTGGCCCCGGGCGGGAACCTGCTGGAGTACGTCCTCAACACGATCACCGTCGAGGCCGAGGCCACGAACATCCCGACCTCGGTGACGGTCTCCATCGAGGGCCTGGACTCCGGCGCGACCGTGCTCGCGCAGGACATCCCGCTGCCGACGGGTACGACGCTGTCGATCGACGGCGAGGCGGCCGTCCTCCAGGTCGTGTCCGCGCAGGCCGAGGAGCCGGCCGCGGAGACCGCCGAGGGCGAGACCGCGGGCGCCGAGGCCTGATCCGGGCGTATCCGCGCCTGATGCTCGACGGGGTGGCGGGCCTGCGGGCCCGCCACCCCGTTCGGCTGTGACGACAGACGGCTGTACGACCACGAGGAGACGCGGCGCCGATGACAACAGATGCCAACGCCCCCTGGCTGATCGTGGGCCTGGGCAACCCCGGGCCGGGGTACGCGGCCAACCGGCACAACGTCGGCTTCATGGTGGCGGACCTGCTGGCGAAGCGCATCGGCGGCTCGTACAAGCGCGCCCAGAAGGCGCAGGCGCTGGTCATCGAGGGCCGGCTCGGGGCGCCGGGTCCCGCCGGCCGCCGCGTGGTGCTGGCCAAGCCGACCTCGTACATGAACCTCTCCGGCGGGCCGGTCGCCGGGCTGCGTGACTTCTACAAGGTGGAGACGGCGCACATCGTCGCGATCCACGACGAGCTGGACCTGGACTTCGGCGCGCTGCGGCTGAAGCTGGGCGGCGGGGACAACGGGCACAACGGCCTCAAGTCGATGACGAAGTCGATGGGTCCCGAGTACCACCGGGCGCGGTTCGGCATCGGCCGCCCGCCGGGGCGGATGCAGGTCGCGGACTTCGTGCTCAAGGACTTCTCGTCGGTGGAGCGCAAGGAGCTGGACTACCTGGTCGACCGTACGGCCGACGCGGTGGAGGCGCTGGTGACGCAGGGCCTGGAGCGGGCGCAGAGCGCGTACAACTCCTGAGGCCACCGGCCCGACTTGACCATGTGCCATCCCATGGCCAAGGATCGCGGCCCATGAAGGCCAGCTCCTCCGAACGCCTGTTCCTCCTCGGCCGCCGCACGGCGATGGGCGGGGTGGCCGCCCTGCTCCTCGCCGCCGGCTTCTGGGCGTCGTGGGGGACGGCGCAGCACGTGGTGCTCGCCAAGGGCCGGGAGCACGGCACCCTCACGGTCACCAGCTGCTCCGCGTCGTCCTGCACGGGCTGGTACGACCCCGACGGGTCGGCCGGGCCCCGGACGGGGATGAGCGCCGAGCGGTCGGTCGCCGTCAAGGAGGGGGAGCGGATCCCCGTGGTGGTGAAGCCCGACACGGATGAGGTCGTACGGACTGGCCTGGGCGGTCAGTTGCACGCCTGGCTGCCGTTCGGCGGCGCGCTGCTGCTGGCCTCTCCGCTGATCGGGGCGGGGCTGCGGATGACCCGTACGGCGTGGGTGTCGGGTCTGGCGGGGCTGGCGCTGCTCCTGGCGACGTTCCTGGCGCTGTGAAGGCGTAAATGAAGACTCCCCCTTCACTCGAAAGGGGTACCCCCGCGTCACGTTGACGCGGGCGTACCCCTCCGAACACGCGTAGGCCGTCAGCCGGTGTTGCGCAGTCCGGCCGCGACGCCGTTCACCGTCAGCAGCAGGGCCCGCGAGAGCAGCGGGTCCGGTGTCTCGTGGCGCTCCGCCGCCGCGCGCTGGCGGGCCAGCAGCGAGACCTGGAGGTACGAGATCGGGTCGAGGTAGGCGTCGCGGATCGCGAACGTCTGCTGGAGCACCGGGTCGGAGTCGAGCAGCTTCTCACCGCCGGTGATGCGCAGGACCTCGCGCACGGTGAGCGCGTGCTCGGCCTCGATGTCCGCGAAGACGTGCTTGAGGTTCTCGGGGACGAGGGTGTCGACGTAGTGGCGGGCGATCCGCAGATCGGTCTTGGCCAGGGTCATCTCGACGTTCGAGAGGAAGTTCTGGAAGAAGTGCCACTGGCCGTACATCTCGTCGAGGACCGTGTCGAGACCGGCCTCGCGCAGCGCCTTGAGGCCGGATCCGACGCCGAACCAGCCGGGCACGATCTGCCGGGACTGGGTCCAGCCGAAGACCCACGGGATGGCCCGCAGGCCGTCGAGGCCCGCGCCCGAGTCGGGGCGGCGGGAGGGCCGGGAGCCCAGGTGCAGGTCGGCGAGCTGGTCGACGGGGGTGGAGGCGAAGAAGTACGCGGGCAGGTCCGGGTCCTCGACCAGGCCGCGGTACGCGGCGTGCGCGGCGTCCGAGACGGTGTCCATGGCCGCGTCCCAGCGGGCCAGGGCCTCGTCGGACTGGCGCGGCGCGGTGTGCAGCGCGGACGCCTGGAGGGTGGCGGCGACGGTCAGTTCCAGGTTCTCCCTGGCCAGGGACGGGATGAGGTACTTGTCGGAGATGACCTCGCCCTGCTCGGTCACCTTGATCTCGCCCTCCAGCGTGCCCCAGGGCTGCGCGAGGATCGCGGTGTGCGAGGGGCCGCCGCCGCGGCCGACGGTGCCGCCGCGGCCGTGGAAGAGCCGGAGCCGTACGCCGTACCGGTGCGCGACGTCGCGCAGCCGCCGCTGGGCGCGGTGGATCTCCCACTGGGAGGTGGTGATGCCGCCGAACTTGGACGAGTCCGAGTAGCCGAGCATGACCTCCTGGACGTCGCCGCGCAGCGAGACGAGCCGGCGGTACGAGGGGTCGGCGAGCATCTCGTCGAGGATGACGTCGGCCGCGCGCAGCTCGTCGGTGGTCTCCAGGAGCGGCACGATGCCGATCTTCGCCCAGCCGCCGTGCAGGTCGAGGAGGCCCGCCTCGCGGGCGAGGACGGCCGCCGCGAAGACGTCGTCGGCGCCCTGGCACATCGAGATGATGTACGACTCGATGACCTCGGGGCCGAAGCGCTCGAAGGCCTGGCGGACGGTGTGGAACACACCGAGGGTCTTCTCGCCGGCCGCGTCGAGCGGGGCCGGGGTGGGCGCGAGGGGGCGGCGGGAGCGCAGCTCCTTGGCGAGGAGCTTCTGCCGGTAGTCGCGCGGCATGTCGCTGTAGCGCCAGGACTCCTCGCCGAGCCGGTCGAAGAGCTGTCCGAGGGCGTGGTGGTGGGCGTCGGCGTGTTCCCGTACGTCCATGGTGGCGAGCTGGAGGCCGAAGGCGGCGAGCGTACGGATGGTGCGGTCCATGCGGCCGTCGGCGAAGAGGCCGCCGCGGTGCTCGCGCAGGGAGGTCTGGATGAGCGTGAGGTCGGCGAGCAGCTCGGAGGTGCCGAGGTAGTCGCGGCCTTCTTCGTGCGGGGTGTTCCTGGCCAGGCGCTCGCGGGTGTTGACGAGCTTCTGGCGGATGCAGGTGGCCTTGAGGCGGTACGGCTCCTCGGCGTTGAGGCGCTTGTAGCGGGGGCTGATCTCGGGGAGCCGGGCGAGGTCGTTCTGGAGCGAGTCGAGCAGTTCGTCCGTGGCGCCGGTGTAGCGGATGGAGTTGGAGAGCAGGCCGCGCAGGTAGTCGATGAGCTGGAGGGCGTCGGTGATGCCGTGTTCGTGCTGGAGGATCAGCACCTCGCGGGTGACCTCGGGGGTCACGTTCGGGTTCCCGTCGCGGTCGCCGCCGATCCAGGTGCCGAAGGTGAGCGGGCGGGTGCCGGCGGGCAGCTCGACGCCGACGCGCTCCAGTTCGGCGACGAGGTCCTCCAGGACGTCGCCGACGGCTCCGACGTGCAGTTCGTCCAGGTAGTAGATGGCGTTGCGGGCCTCGTCGGCGGGCTCGGGCCGTACCACGCGCAGTTCGTCGGTCTGCCAGATCAGGTCGATGGACTCGGCGAGCCGCAGGTCGTGGCGGCGCCGGTCGGAGGCGATGACGGGGACTTCGAGCAGTTCGGCGATCCGGCGCAGCTTGTTCAGTACGGAGCGGCGGGCGGCCTCGGTGGGGTGGGCGGTGAACACCGGGCGGACGTTGAGGTTCTTGACGGTCTCGCGCAGGTGCTCGGGGTCGGCGTCCTTGAGCCGGTCCGCGGTGCGGGCGAGGAGTCCGCCCTCGGCGGCGCGCCGCTCGCGCATCTCCCGGCCGCGGTGGACCTGTTCGGTGACGTTCGCCAGATGGAAGTAGGTGGAGAACGCGCGTACGAGCTTGGCGGCGGTCTCCAGGTCGGTGTCGCCGAGCAGCTCGGCGGCGGCCTCGCCGTCCTCGCGGGTCAGGGCGCGGACACGCTCGACGAGTTCGAGGAGTTCGGGGCCTTCCTGGCGGACGAGGGTCTCGCCCAGGAGGTCACCGAGACGGCGGATGTCGGAGCGCAGCTCCGCGCTGGCGGATGGGGTCTGGTCGGCACTGCTCACAGGTGCGGCTCCTTGCAGTGTTCAAGCACGTCTGGAGGGTCTGGGGGCATTCGGACCGGCCGGGTGTTCGAGCGGCGGGTCCGGCGGACCGCGCTGTCCGACCACACCAAGGATAGGTGTCGTTCGTTCGACGTTATCCACAGGCCTCTTGTCGCGGCGTTGGGCGCTGCCATACTTACGATGCCGTAGGTTACGCACCCGTAGCCGGGCATCTGCCGCATTCCTCACCCCAGGGGCTCCCCAATGACCACAACCCCCGATGTGATCGAAGAATCCACTCCCCCTCCCTCCGTCCCCGCGCCGTCCGACGGCGGCGCGCCACTCCCCTCCGCCACCCTCGGCGCGGACAGCAAGGGGACCGTCGAGCAGGTCGCTCTCCTGCTCTTCATCGCCGTCCCGTTCGTCGCCCTCGTCGCGGCCGTGCCGCTCGCCTTCGCGTGGGGCGGCGTCAGCTGGCTCGACCTGGGCCTGATGGTGTTCATGTACTACCTCGGGTGCCACGGCATCACGATCGGCTTCCACCGCTACTTCACGCACGGCTCGTTCAAGGCGAAGCGGCCGCTGCGGATCGCTCTCGCGGTGGCCGGGTCGATGGCCGTGGAGGGCCCGCTGGTGCGCTGGGTGGCCGACCACCGCAAGCACCACAAGTTCTCCGACGCGGAGGGTGACCCGCACTCGCCGTGGCGCTTCGGCGAGACGCTGCCGGCCCTGATGAAGGGCCTGTGGTGGGCGCACATCGGCTGGCTCTTCGACGAGGAGCAGACGCCGCAGCAGAAGTACGCGCCCGACCTGATCAAGGACCCGGCCCTGCGCGCGGTGTCCCGGCAGTTCGCCCTGTGGACGGTCGTGTCGCTGGCGATCCCCCCGGTGGTGGGCGGTCTGGTAACGATGTCCTGGTGGGGCGCGTTCACGGCGTTCTTCTGGGGTTCACTGGTCCGGGTGGCTCTCCTGCACCACGTCACCTGGTCGATCAACTCGATCTGCCACGCGGTCGGCAAGCGTCCGTTCAAGTCCCGCGACCGCTCGGGCAACGTGTGGTGGCTGGCCGTGCTCTCGTGCGGCGAGTCGTGGCACAACCTGCACCACGCGGACCCGACCAGCGCGCGGCACGGCGTGCTGCGGGGCCAGGTCGATTCCAGCGCCCGCATCATCCGCTGGTTCGAGCAGCTCGGCTGGGCGTCCGACGTCCGCTGGCCGAGCGCGGACCGCGTGGACTCCCGGCGCCAGGGCGCATCCTCCGACGCGGCATGATGGGCAACGTGGCGATCGACGGCAGTACGGACAGCACGGGCAGCACGGAGAAGAGCCGGCCCCCCGCGGGAGGCCGGCGTGCACGCCGAGTCCGTATGACCGGTGCGGAGCGCCGCGAACAACTGCTCGACATCGGCAGGACGGTGTTCGCCGAGAAGGGTTTCGAAGCGACGTCGGTGGAGGAGATCGCGGCGAAGGCCGGGGTCTCCAAGCCCGTCGTGTACGAGCACTTCGGCGGCAAGGAAGGGCTGTACGCGGTCGTCGTGGACCGTGAGATGCGCCAGCTGATGGACATGGTGACCAGCGCGCTGACCGCTGGTCACCCCCGTGAGCTGCTGGAACAGGCCGCGTTCGCGCTGCTCGACTACATCGAGCGGTACACGGACGGCTTCCGGATCCTGGTCCGCGACTCGCCGGTGGCCCAGTCCACGGGGACGTTCGCGTCCCTGATCAGCGACATCGCGGTCCAGGTCGAGGACATCCTCGGCACGGAGTTCAAGAACCGCGGCTTCGACCCCAAGCTGGCGCCGCTGTACGCGCAGGCGCTGGTGGGCATGGTCGCGCTGACGGGCCAGTGGTGGGTGGACGCCCGTCGCCCGAAGAAGTCCGAGGTGGCGGCGCACCTGGTCAACCTGGCGTGGCACGGCCTGGAGGGCCTGGAGCCGAAGCCGCGGCTGATCGGGCACCGGAGGTCGTGACCGGTGTGGTGCCCTCCGGGCGGTCAGCCCGGAGGGCGCGCGGTCACTCATTGTGATGACGAGATCCGATTCCAGCCGCTACCGTGAAGCTGTAGCGCCAGTATCCCGTTCATGGGAGGAATCATGACCGCCGAGCCAGCCAAGGTCGCGCACCAGTGGCCTATGCCCCCGCAGGACGGATACACCGTGGACGATCTGTTCACGCTGCCGGAACTCCCGCCTCACACAGAGTTGATCGACGGGAGTCTTGTTTTCGTGAGTCCGCAACGCCGCTTCCACGCCAAGATGATCAATCTGCTGCTGAACGGGCTGGAGCGCACCGTACCCGCGGAGATGACGATCGAGCGGGAGATCACCGTGGTGCTTGATCGCCGCAACGGACCCGAGCCGGACATTTCCGTGGCCCGTAGCAGTGGCATCGTCGACATGGACCAAACGCATTTCCTGGCGGCGGACATCCTCCTGGCCATCGAGGTCATCTCACCGGAGTCCGAGGCACGTGACCGCAGCGCCAAGCCCGCGAAGTACGCCGCCGCGGGCATTCCGAACTTCTGGTTGGTCGAGAGGGCCGGGGTCGACAAGCACCCCGTCGTCCACGTCTACGAACTGGACCGTCTGACCAAGGCCTATGCCCTGACAGGGATTCACCACGACCGTCTCAAGACCAGCGTCCCGTTCACCATCGACATCGACATCAGTCGTGGTGCGCTGGGTCGCTGAGCGGCTTGCGGGCCACCGCGAAGATGCGGCGGAACGGGAAGACCGTGCCGTGGGGGCCCGGCGGGTACGCCTCGCGCAGGGCGTCGCGGTATTGGGTGGTGAAGGTGTCGATCGCCTGTTGGTCGTCGCCCAGTGCCGTGAGGACCGGGCGCAGGGCCGTGCCCTTCACCCAGTCCAGGACTGCGTCCTCACCGGTAAGGAGCTGGAGGTACGTGGTGTCCCAGACGTCCGCCTCGCAGCCCAGGTTCTCCAGGAGGGTCAAGTAGTCGGCGGGCTCCAGGACGCGGGCGTCGCGGCGGGCGCGGCCTGCCAGGCGGTCGCGCCAGGCGGGGCTGTCGCACAGGGCCGCGAGCAGGACGTGGCTGGGGGCGTCGAAGTTCTTCGGGACCTGGAAGGCGAAGGTGCCGCCGGGCGCGAGGCCGTCGAGCCAGGCGGGGAAGAAGCCGGGATGGCCCGGGACCCACTGGAGCGCGGCGTTCGAGACGATCAGGTCGTACGGGCGGGCCGGGTTCGGTGTCCACGTGGTGGCGTCCCCGGCGACGAAGTCCATCCGGCCGCCGCCCGGGGTGGGGCCCGCGTACCCTTCCTTGGCCTGTTCCAGCATCTCGGCGGAATTGTCGAAGCCCGTGATCAGGGCCGTCGGCCAGCGGTCGGCGAGCAGGGCCGTGACGTTGCCGGGGCCGCAGCCGATGTCCGCGACGGTGAGGGGGGCGGCGCCGGCCGGCGGCTCGGGGATCCGGGCGAGCAGGTCCAGGAAGGGGCGGGTGCGGTGGCCCGCGTGGCGCAGGTACTGGCGGGGGTCCCAGGTCGGGGTGGAGGGTGTGGCGGGGAGCATGGGCGAGTCCCTTGGGGTCGGGAGCGGGGGGTGGGAACGGGTCGGGGCAGGGCAGGGCGGCGCAAACGACGCCAGGCTTCCGCGCACCCTCGGTGCCCAGCCTGCACCGAATGTATCTTGACGTCAAGAGACTTCATGTCGAGGGACCCTCTACACTGATCGCCATGGAGGATGAGGTCGACCGACTGGTGGCGGCATGGCGGCGGGAGCGTCCTGACCTGGACGTGGAACCGCTGGAGGTGCTCAGCCGCGTCTCCCGGCTGGCCCGTCACCTCGACCGCGCACGCCGGCTCGCCTTCGCCGAGCACCAGCTGGAGCCGTGGGAGTTCGACGTCCTGACATCGCTGCGGCGCGCGGGAGATCCGTACCAGCTCTCACCGGGGCAGCTGCTGACCCAGACGCTCGTCACGTCGGGCACGATGACCAACCGGATCGACAGGCTGGCCAAGAAGGGCCTGGTCGAGCGGCTGCCGGACCCGACCGACCGGCGGGGCGTCCTGGTCCGGCTCACCGTCGAGGGCCAGGACCGCGCGGACCAGGCGCTCGCCGGGCTGCTGGCCCAGGAGCGCGCGATCCTCGCGGAGCTCTCCCGCACGCAGCGCGGGGAGCTGGCCGGGCTGCTACGCCAGCTGACCGCCCCTTTCGACAACATCCCCGGCTAGCTCCGCCGGACCGACCCCGGCCCGGCGGGCCAGGGCGACGGCGGCCAGCGTGGAGTGCACCCCCAGCTTGCCCAGCACGTTCTGCATGTGCGTGCGCACGGTGTGCGGGGAGAGGAAGAGACGCTCGGCGACCGCCTTGCGCCCCAGCCCCGCGACCATGCACCGCAGCACCTCGCGCTCGCGCGGAGTGAGCGACTCGACGAGCCGTTCGCTCTCCGTGCGGTGCTTGCGCGCGGCCGTCAACTCCCGCAGAACGCCGGTGAGCAGCGCCGGCGGCAGATGCGTCTCGTCCCGCAGGACGCCCCGTATCACCGCCAGCAGCCGTTGCAGTGAGCAGTCCTTCGCGACCCAGCCGGACGCGCCCGCCTGGAGCGCCAGCGCCGCGCGGCGCTGGTCGTCCTTCTCGGCGAGCACGACCGCCCGGACGGACGGCTGGGCGGAACGGACCCCGGCGACGAGCGAGAGCCCGTCGACCAGTACCGCCCCGCCGTTGTCGGGCACGGCCCGCGCGACCGGCACCTGAACCGGTCCCGCGATCGTGCCCAGGTCGGCGTCGACGAGCATCACATCGAACCGGCGTCCCTCGGCCGCCGCGCGGTCGAGACAGCGCAGCGCCGCGGGGGCGCTGCCGGCCGCCGCGACGTCCACGTCCGGCTCGGCCGCGAGCGCGGCGGCGAGTGACTCGGCGAAGATGCGGTGATCGTCCACCACCAGAACCCTGATACGTACCAATGGACACCCCCAGAAGGCGGGGAGCGGACGTCGCGGGTACGGCGCCCGGCGTACGGGGTCGCGTCGACGGCACGGCCGCCGCCGTGCTGCTGACTGTGCTCCCCACCCCGGGCGTCGTACCCGACTTGCTCCACCCCTGCATCAGCACCGGCCCCCACCGGTGCTGTGCATCAGCGTACGGCTGTGGGCCGTGAGCGGAAGGAAATTCACAGAACTGGTTGACCGGGTTGTTTAAGGTGGGCTTCATGTTTCGTATTGAGACAGAAGTCGACAAAGAACGACGTACTGAGCTCGGCGAACGACTCCGGGAGACCAATGTGGAGCGCTCCCCCGTGATGCGCACGCTGCGGGACAGTCCGCTGGGCCGGGAGGAACCTCTCCAGGTGTGGTTGCTGGAGGAGGCGACGGGCGCGCTGGCCGGCGGGCTGGTCGGCCGCACCTGGGCCCGCTGGCTGCATGTGGACCTCCTCTGGGTGGACCCGAGCCACCGGGGCGCCGCCCTCGGCAGCCGTCTCCTGGCGGAGGCGGAACGGGTGGCGAGGGACGAACGCGACTGCGCGCGGGCGCGGTTGGAGACGTGGGACTTCCAGGCGCCCGGCTTCTACCGGAAACAGGGGTACGAGGTGGCGGGTGAGGTGACCGACTATCCGCCGGGGGTGACCGAGTACATCCTCGTCAAGTCGCTGAGGGGGAGCGGTACTTCGGAGGACGGTCAGGAGGACCGGGAAGGTCCGGGAGGCCGCGGGGGTCCGGGAGGCCGGGGAGGCCGGGGAGGCCGGGGGCGCCTTCTGCGCCGCTTCGGGCGGTGACGGCCCCGGCCCCGCCCGGTCGGCCCGGGCCGGTCAGCCCAGCCGCCGCGCGCCCTCCGACGGGACCGCCGTGAAGACCCGCGGCGCGGTGTAGCCCGCCGCCGCGAACGCCTTCTCCACCGCCGCCGTGACCCCGTCCGTGTCCGCCTCCTCCACCAGCACGATCGCCGAGCCGCCGAAGCCGCCGCCGGTCATCCGGGCCCCCAGCGCCCCCGCTCCCACCGCGCTGGTCACGACCAGGTCCAGCTCCGGGCACGAGACCCGCAGGTCGTCGCGGAGGGAGGCGTGGCCCTCCACCAGGACCGGGCCGACCGCGCGGACGTCCCCCGCGTCCAGGAGCGCGATGGCCCGCTCGACGCGGTGGTCCTCGCTCACGACATGGCGTACGTAGCGGCGGACGTTCTCGCCCTCGTCCGCCAACCGGTCCAGGGCGGCGGGGAGTTGGCCGTACGGTACGTCCCGCAGCGCCGGTACGCCGAGGGCGCGCGCGCCCGCCTCGCAGCCCGCGCGCCGTTCCGCGTACGCGCCGTCGCCCAGCGCGTGCTTCACGCGCGTGTCGACGACCAGCAGCCGCAGTCCCTGCGCCGCGAGGTCGAACGGTACTTGACGCTGCGTCAGATCGCGGGTGTCCAGGTAGAGGGCGTGGCCCTCGGTGCAGCACGCCGACGCCGTCTGGTCCATGATCCCGCACGGGACACCGACGAAGTCGTTCTCGGCTCGCTGGGCGAGCACCGCCAACTCGCCCCCGGTCAGGCCCAGTTCGAAGAGTTCGTTGAGCGCGAGCGCGGTGACGACCTCCAGGGCCGCCGAGGAGGAGAGCCCCGCGCCGGTCGGCACGGTCGACGTGAGATGGATGTCCGCGCCGGTGACGGGGTGCCCGGCGGCGCGCAGCGCCCACACGACCCCGGCCGGGTACGCGGCCCAGCCGGTGTCCGCGCGCGGTTCGAGGGCGTCGACGGCGAGTTGCACGACGCCCTGGGAGACGTCGGCGGAGTGGAGCCGCAGCACACCGTCCGTACGGCGGGAGACCGCGGCGACCGTGGTGTGCGGCAGCGCGAGCGGCATGACGAAGCCGTCGTTGAAGTCGGTGTACTCGCCGATCAGGTTGACGCGCCCGGGCGCCGCCCAGACCCCGTCGGGCCGGGCCCCGTACAGGGCGAGGAACTGCTCGGCCACGCCCCGGTGGCCCGTATCGCCACCGCCTTGGCCCGCACTCCCGCCGCCCGCACTCCCGCCGTCCGTACCCCCGTTGCCCGTACCCACGCCGCCCACGCCGCCCACGCCGCTCTCCGTCACGCTCACTCCCGCGTCTCCTCACGCCGTGCGAACGCCCACGCGTCCGCCACGATGCCGCCCAGGTCCGAGCGGCTCGGGGTCCAGCCGAGCCGCGTGCGCGCGGTCTCGGCGGACGCGACGAGCACCGCCGGGTCCCCGTCGCGGCGCCCGGCCACCACTTCCGGGACCGGGTGGCCCGTGACCTTCCGTACCGTCTCGATGACCTCACGCACCGAGAACCCGCTCCCGTTGCCGAGGTTGCACACCAGGTGCTCGCCCGGCACCGCCGCGTCCAGCGCGCTCAGGTGCGCGTCGGCGAGGTCCGCGACATGGATGTAGTCGCGCACGCACGTGCCGTCCGGCGTCGGGTAGTCCTCGCCGTACACGGAGATGAACTCCCGTTGCCCCGCCGCCACTTGGAGCACCAGCGGGATGAGGTGCGACTCGGGGTCGTGCCGCTCCCCCGCGCTCCCGTACGCCCCCGCCACGTTGAAGTACCGCAGCGACACCGCCGCCAGGCCGTGCGCCGCGCACTCCCCGGCGATCATGTGGTCGACGGCCAGCTTCGACGCGCCGTACGGATTCGTCGGCGCGGTCGGGTCGGTCTCCGTGATGGGCGTCGAGACCGGTTCGCCGTACGTCGCCGCCGTGGACGAGAACACCAGCGTGCGCACCCCGGCGGCGCGCATCGCGCCGAGCAGGGCCAGGGAGCCGCCGACGTTGTTCTCCCAGTACTTCTCCGGCTTCGCCACCGACTCGGCGACCTGCGAGGACGCCGCGAAGTGCAGGACGCCGTCGTACGAGGAGTCCAGCCATGCGGAGGCGTCCTGGACCCGGCCCTCGATGAACGCCGCGCCCGCCGGGACCGCTTCACGGAATCCGGTGGAGAGGTCGTCGAGGACGGTCACCTCGTGGCCGGCCTCCAGCAGATGGGTCGCCACCACCGCGCCGACATATCCGGCACCACCTGTGACCAGGTACTTCTTGCTCACTTGCTCGCTACCTCTCGCAATCGCCCGGCCGCGTTCTCCGGCGGCACGTCGTTGATGAACACGCTCATGCCGGACTCGGAGCCCGCGAGGAACTTCAGCTTGCCGGACGTACGCCGTACGGTGAAAAGCTCCAGGTGCAGGGCGAAGTCGTCCCGCCCCTCGGCCCGGAAGGGCGCCTGGTGCCAGGCCGCGATGTACGGGGTCGGCGGTTCGGCCTCCCCGAAGATCCGGTCGAAGCGCTTCAAGAGTTCCAGATAGACCCCGGGGAACTCCGCGCGGGCCGCGTCGTCCAGGGACCGCAGGTCGGGGACGCGCCGCTTCGGGTAGAGGTGGACCTCGTACGGCCAGTGCGCGGCGTACGGCACGAACGCCACCCAGTGCTCGCCCTCCAGCACCACCCGCGTGCCCTCGGCGCGTTCGCGCGCGACGACGTCGTCGAAGAGGTTGCGGCCGGTCTCCGCCCGGTGCGTACGGGCCGAGCGCAGCATCAGCTCGGTGCGCGGGGTGACGAAGGGGTACGCGTAGATCTGCCCGTGCGGGTGGCCGAGGGTCACCCCGATCTCCTCGCCCCGGTTCTCGAACGCGAAGACCTGTTCCACCTGCGGCAGCCGGGCCAGGTCGGCGGTGCGGTCGGTCCAGGCCGCCAGGACCAGCGCCGCCCGCTCCTCGCCGAGGCCGGCGAACGACGCGTCGTGGTCGGAGGTGAAGCAGACCACTTCGCAGCGGCCCGAGTCCCCGGCAAGGGAGGGGAAGCGGTTCTCGAAGACGACGACTTCGTACGACGAGTCGGGGATCTCACTGAGCCTGCCGTCCCGGGAGGGGCAGAGCGGGCACTCGTCGGCGGGCGGGTGGTACGTACGGCTCTGGCGGTGCGAGGCGATGGCGACCGAGTCGCCGAGCAGGGGGTCGCGGCGGATCTCGGAGGAGGTCGCGACCGGGCCGAGGGGGCGGCGGTCGACGGCGTCGCGGACGACGCCGTCCGCGGAGTCGCCGGAGTCCGCGCCGGCCCCGGAGTCGTAATAGATCAGCTCCCGGCCGTCGGCGAGCCGCGTCACCGTCTTCTTCATCCCGTTGCCTCCAGGCCCGGCGGCCCACCCGTGGGGAGCGTCGCTACTCAGGGAGCGTCGCTACTCAAACAGAATCGCACACAAGAAACCACAAGCAAACAGATGCGTCAACGCTTGCGTGTGGGGCACACGCAACGACGGCACCGATCAGTTTCCGACGCCCCACCGACAACTTCGTACCGCCAAAGCCGTACATATCAACCAAGATCGATCACGATCGAACTTGCGACGAAGCGAGTACCCATGCCTTATCTGGCCGAAGGGCTCCGTCTCCCGACGAACGGGCTCGACTACACCATCCTGGCGATCTACTTCATAGTGGTCCTCGGCATCGGGTTCGCCGCCCGGGCCAGCGTGAAGACCAGCCTCGACTTCTTCCTCTCCGGCCGTTCGCTGCCGGCCTGGGTGACGGGACTCGCCTTCGTCTCCGCCAACCTCGGCGCCACCGAGATCCTCGGGATGGCGGCCAACGGCGCGCAGTACGGCGTCTACACCGTGCACTGGTACTGGATCGGTGCCATCCCCGCCATGGTCTTCCTCGGCCTGGTGATGATGCCCTTCTACTACGGCTCGAAGGTCCGCTCCGTACCGGAGTTCCTGCTCCACCGCTTCGGACCCTCCTCCCACCTGCTCTCCTCGATCATCTTCGCGGTGTCCGCCGTCCTGATCGCCGGCGTCAACCTCTACGCGATGGCCATCGTGCTGGAGGCGCTGCTGGGCTGGCCGCAGTGGGTCGCGATCGTCGTCGCGGGCCTCTTCGTCCTCGCGTACATCACCATCGGCGGTCTCTCCTCGGCGATCTACAACGAGGTGCTCCAGTTCTTCGTCATCCTCGCCGCGCTGATCCCGCTGACCGTCGTCGGCCTCAAGCGCGTCGGCGGCTGGGACGGCCTCACGGACTCGCTGACGGATTCAAAGGGCGGCGCGTTCCTCACCGCCTGGCAGGGTACGGGCGTCGGCTCGCCCAACCCGCTCGGCGCGAACTGGCTGACCATCGTCCTCGGCCTCGGCTTCGTCATGAGCTTCGGCTACTGGACCACCAACTTCGCCGAGGTGCAGCGCGCGCTGTCCGCGAAGAACCTCTCCGCAGCCAAGCGCACCCCGCTCATCGCCGCGTTCCCGAAGATCTTCATCCCGCTGGTCGTGATCGTGCCCGGTCTGATCGCCCTGGTGATGGAGCCGACGCTCGGCAAGGCGGGCAGCGGTCTCCAGTACAACGACGCGATCCCGGTCCTCATGCGCGACCTGCTCCCCAACGGCGTGCTGGGCATCGCCGTGACCGGTCTGCTGGCCGCCTTCATGGCGGGCATGGCGGCGAACGTGTCCTCGTTCAACACCGTGTTCACGAACGACATCTGGGGCGCGTACCTCAAGAAGGACCGTGAGGACGCCTACTACTTGAAGACCGGGCGGATCGTCACGGCGGTCGGTGTGCTGATCGGCATGGGCACGGCGTTCATCGCCTCCAGCTTCAGCAACATCATGAACTACCTCCAGACGCTGTTCTCCTTCTTCAACGTCCCGCTGTTCGTGGTGTTCATCATCGGGATGTTCTGGAAGCGGACCACCCCGGCCGCCGGTTTCTGGGGCCTGCTCTCCGGCACGGTCGCCGCGATGGTCAACTACTTCTGGCTGTACAAGGGCGGGGTCATCTCGATCCCCAGCGACCAGGGCGCGAACTTCGTGTCGTCCATCGTCGCGTTTGTCGTCGGCGCCGTGGTGATGGTCGTCGTCTCGTACGTCACCAAGCCCAAGCCCGCGGAGAAGCTCGACGGCCTGGTGTACGGGACCCGCTCGCCCGGCATGGACGAGGTCGCCGCCGAGGGCGACGACGCGTGGTACCGCAGGCCGGCGCTGCTGGGCTGGGGCGCGCTCATTCTGGCGGCCGTCTGCTACGTCCCGTTCTCTCTCTGATCCCGACCGGTCGACAAGGAACACAACGACATGAGCGACTACCGGAACGATGTCGAGGAACTGGAGACCAAGTCCGCCACCGCGGCACGGCTCTTCGACGTACGACGCATCATCGGCGGACTCTTCGTGGTCTACGGGATCATCGTGACGATCGCCGGGATCACCGCGTCCGACGCCGACCTGAAGAAGGCGCAGGACATCAACATCAACCTGTGGACGGGCATCGGCATGCTGGCGCTCGGGCTCTTCTTCCTGATCTGGCTCAAACTGCGCCCGACGGCACCGGCGGAGGAGTCAGGGCCGCCGTCGGCGGAGTAAGGCATGCCTTGATCCGGAGCCGGACTTCATTCGCGTTCGTCGTGGGGGTCCGGCCCGGTGCCGGGCCCTCCGGTGACGGGCCCTCCCGTGCCGGGCCCTCCCGTAACGGGCCCGTTGACCACCGCCCGGTCCAGCAGTCCCGTACGGGCGGCCAGCGCCGCCGCCTCCAGCCGTGAGCCCACCCCGAGCTTCATCAGCACTCGCTGCACATGCGTCCTGGCCGTGCTGGGCGCGATGTTCATGCCCGCCGCGATCAGCCGGGTGTCCTCGCCCTCGGCGACCCGTACCAGCACCTCGACCTCGCGCGGCGTGAGCATCCGCAGCAGCCGCTGTCCCTCGTCGTCGGGCTGCGCCGCCGGGTTCAGCAGCTCCGTGAACGCGCCCTGGAGCAGCATCGGCGCCACCGCCGCCTCGCCCGCGCGCGCCTTGACCATGGCGCGCTCGACGCCTTCGATCCGCTCGTCGTGGCGTACGTAACCGGACGCCCCGGCGGCGAACGCGGCGGCGATGCCGCGGGGGCTGGGGACCGGCCCCAGCACCACCACGGCCACCTGCGGGCGCTCCCGCTTGATCCGTACGATCGGGTCGAAGACCCCGGGCTCCGCCGGAGTCGCCGTACCCATCAGGCACACTTCCGGCGCCCTGCTCACCACCAGCTCGGCGACCCCCGAGGTGGGGGCGGCCGCCGCGAGCACCCGGTGCCCGCGCAGTTTCAGGGCCGAGGCGAGCGCCTCGGCGAGCAGTCGGTGATCATCGACCACCATGAGCCGCACGCCCATCGAGCCAACCCCCATCACGCTGGAGCCTGGTCCCCCCGGGCTCCTGACCCGGCAAGCTACACGCTTGTTCGAGATCGCGCGCCCCCTACCGGCCAGAAGCCCCCCGGATTGCGGAATTTCCTGCCATTCAGGACGAGTGGGGGCAGGTCATGTCCGCGAAGTGGCGCTACCCGGTCGTGAACGACACCGCGAGGTACGACGTCAGGTTCAGCGTCGACGGCTTGCTCAGCATCGCGTCCGAGATGAAGAGCCGGCCGGCGGCGAAGCGCATCTCCGAGTACCCCTTGGTGAAGCTGGTCTCGGCCTCCCGTACCGCCTTGTCGGACGGATTCTCCATCAGGACCGTCTGCTTGAAGGTGGACCCGTCGATGGAGACGATCTGGCCGCCCTTGTCGTACGGGGGCCACTTGTACGCGATCAGGTTGCCGCCGTCCATGCGCAGCGGCGTGATCGTGTAGCGGTCGCCCGCGTCCGCGCGGTCGCTGGTCGTTCGGCCCGTGGCGAGGTCGAAGGAGACGATCTCGTTGGTCTGCCCGTAGTCGCCGGAGCCGTCGTGCTCCTCGGTGGGCAGGTACAGGCGGTCGTTGCCGACCACGACGTCCCGGCAGGACTCGACCTCGGTGGTCGCGCAGTCCGCCGCGTACGTGTCGGCGTCGGCCGCGATCTTCGCCCGCAGCGCGCCCGTCTTCTCGTCGATGGAGAAGAAGTCCGAGATGCCGCTGCCGTCGCCCGCGGTGTCACCGACGTCGGCGGCGACGACGAGCGGCTTGGTGGAGACGATGCTCGCGTACTCGACCCCGGGCGGCATCTTGTACGAGGAGAGCGGGGCGCCCGTCTCCGGGTTGAGGTTGTCGATGCTGACCTGGGGGTCCTCGTACGTACCGCACTTGCGGGCCACGACGAGCCCGGCGCCGCCGCCGTACCCCATGTCGGCGCAGTTCTCGGCGCTCGCCTGGGGCTTCCAGCGGAGGGCGCCGGTGGCGAGGTCGAGCGCGGCGCCGCCGTCCGTACCGCCGAGCGCCACCGTACCGGCGCCGATGGTGATCTCGTCGAACTTCAGCTTGGCGTCACCGGTGTTGGGGCCTGTGACGCTCTTGCGCCACACCAGCTTGCCCGCCGCGAGGTCGATCGCGCCGATCTCCGTGCACGGCTGGTAGTCCGTCTTGCCGGTGCGCCTGGCGGGCTCGAAGGCGATGGCGGTGAGGTTGTCCTTGACGTGGTCCGTGGCGGCGCAGAGCTGGCCGGGGAGGGGGATGCTCCACACCTGGGTGCCCTTGGCGGGGTCGTACCCGACGATCTCGTTGACGCCGGTCTTCACGAAGGTGGTGTCGGTGAGCCAGGAGCCGGAGACGTTGGTGATGTCGGTGACCTTGGGGGTCGCCAGCTTGAAGGCCATCGTGGACTTGACGTCGGCGGGGGCCTTCTCCTTGCCGCCGCCTCCGATGCCGTTGTCCTTGGCGTCCTGCTTGCCGTCCTTGCCGTCCTTGCCGCCGTCGGCGCCTGACGTGGTGTTCTTGGCGTCGTCGTTCGGGTTGTCGCCTCCGGAGTTGGCGACGTAGATCCCGCCGACGACGATCAGGGCGACGGCGACGGTCGCGGCGAGGATGATCCGGGCCTGGGTGGAGAGCTTCTTGCGGCCGTTGTTGGTCGGCGGGGGTGACGGCTGGTACGGGGACTGCGGCTGGGTCGGGTAGCCGTACGGGGGCTGCTGGCCGGGGTAGCCGTATCCGGGCTGCTGGCCCTGCGGCGGGTAGCCGTACTGGGGGTTCTGGGGCGGGTAGCCGTACTGCGGGGGCGGTGTCGGGGCGCCGAAGCCGCCGGGCGGCGGGTCCTGCGGGGCGCCGAACCCTCCCTGAGGGGGCTCGTTGGGCGGCGGGGGCGGCGGCTGTGTCATGGCGTACGTACCTCGGAGGAAGGCTCGGAAGACGGGGAGGAGAGGGGAGCGCGGGGAGCGGCCGGCGCGGCGGGAGCGGGGAAGGCGGGGCTCAAGACGGTGACGGGCACGGTCAGTTGCCGAACGCCATCATCGTCTTCTCCTTCAGCTCCGCCGCGTCGTTGCTCGCGCTGACGCGGCCGCCCACGACGTAGAAGCGCCCGCCCGCCCAGGCCAGGGTCGGCTGGTAGAACGAGTCCTCGATCTCGGCCGTGGACGCGGGGTGTTGCTGGACGATCGTCGGCACACCGCCGGTCGGGGCGATGGTCGCGACCGCGCCCGCCTTGTCGTACGTCGGCTCCACGTACACCACCACCTTGCCGCCCTCCATCCGCAGCGGCGTGATCATGCGGTCGCCGGGCGCCTTCGAACGCCACGTGGGCTTACCGGTGTTGAGGTCGAAGGCGACGACCTCGTTCGTACGGGACGTGCTGCCCTTCGCGGGCGCCGTCGCCATGTAGAAGGTCTTCGCGTCGGCGGCGAGGCCGGTGCAGCCCTCCAGGTTCCGCCCGAAGATGACGAACCCGCCGCCGCAGTTGGGCGCGAACGAGTCCTTGCCGCCGGCGAGCGAGGAGCGGAGCGTGCCGTTGGCGTTGAGCGCGAGGACGTTCCAGGACGAGTCCTTGTCCTTCTCGCGTGTGGAGATCACCAGCGGGTCGACCGAATAGACCTTGTCGACCTCCCAGTTCTCCGCCAGCTTGTAGGTCCACTTCGCCTTGCCGGTGACGGGGTCCAGTTCCTCCAGCTGGTGGTGCGAGGTCTCGAAGTCGCCCGTGGGGCAGCTCTCGGCCGCGATCAGCTTGGGGCCGCCGGCGAAGGCGAACGGCTTGCAGGTGCCGGTCGACTTCTCGAACAGCTGCTTGCCGTCGGTCATCCGGTAGGCCTGGGCGCCGGCGGTCCTGGCGGCGGTGACGGTGCCGCCGCTGATCGTCAGGTTGACGTCGCTCAGGATGTCGAAGAGACCGATCTCCTTGATCTCCTGCTTCCAGCCGCCCTTGCCGGTGGCGAGGTCGACGAGCTGGAGCTGGTTGCAGTCGGCCTTGTCGCTCGTGCCGTTCATGTACCCGATGACGATCTTGCCGTCGGCGGAGGGCGCGGTCGGCGCGGCGCACAGCTCGGCGGGCAGGTCGAGCGTCCACTTCTTCTTGCCGTCGGTGGCCGAATACCCCACGACCTGCTTGTACATGGCTTTGACGACGGTGTCGCCGGCGAACCACGGGCCGTAGACGTCGGCGCCGTCGCGCGGCAGGTCCACGTCGTTGGTCTGGAGGAAGAGCACCTTGGACTCGCCGTCCTTACGCCCGGCGTTGAGGTCGTCGTCGCTCTCGCGCCCGCCGCCCGTGCCGTCGCCCTGGTCGACGTCCGCCGAGGAGCCGCCGGTCGGCTTGGGGTCCTGGCTCGTGTCGGCGACGGGCTTCTTGCCGCCGTCGTCACCGCCGCTGAGGACGGCGTACGTACCGCCGCCGACGACCAGGAGCGCGGCGGCGGCCGCCGCGACGACGAGGCCGGGCTTGCCCTTGAAGGGGTTCCGCCCGCCGCCGCCGGGGGGCGGGGTGGGGGCGCCGGGGAACTGCTGTGGCGCGTACGGGCCGTAGGGGCCGGGCTGCTGACCGTACGGACCGGGCTGCTGGGCGTACGGGCCGTAGGGGCCGGGCTGTTGGCCGTACGGGCCCGGCTGCTGGCCGTAGGGGCCGGGCTGTTGCGCGTACGGGCCGGGCTGCTGGCCGGGGGCGTACGGGCCGGGGGCCTGGGGGTAGCCGTACGCGGGCGGGCCGACGGGCGGCTGACCGTACGGTCCGGGCGGGCCCGCGGGCGGTGTCGGCGGCGCGGCCGGCATCTGCGGTGGCTGCGGCGGCGGTTGCGACGCCTGCGGAGACGGCTCCCGCGACGGCTCTTGCGGAGTCGGCTCCTGCGACGGCGGCTGCTGCCCGGGTGGCTGAGTCATCAGCGCGTTCCCCCTGTGTCCCCTGTATACGGCCCAACGCCCGACCGGTCTCCCCCGCTGTTCCGTTGGCTGGTCCCTCGGAACGGAGCGGTTCGGGTATGGATTCCGCATCGTCATTTCGGTCGAGCGGGGCTTCTTTGTATCACTCGGACGCGTGTACGGAACGGGCCGGTCCTCCCCTGTTCCCAAGGGAGAACCGGCCCGTGACGCGCCCGTTATGCCTCAGCGCACCTCCGCGCGCGCCCGCTTCACGCGTCCGCTTTCACGCGTCCTCGGCAAGCTCCAGCCACCGCATCTCCAACTCGTCGCGCTCGCCGATCAGTTGGCGCAGCTCGGCGTCCAGCTTCGCCACCTTCTCGAAGTCGGTGGAATGGTCGGCGATCTGCTGGTGCAGGAGAGTCTCCCGGTCGGACATCTTGGTGAGCTGGCGCTCGATCTTCTGGAGTTCCTTCTTCGCCGCGCGGTCGTCCTTGGCCGACACGGGCGCGGCGGCGGCCGGGGCGCCTCCGGAGGCGGGCAGGGTGGCGGCGGGAGCGCCCGGGGCGCCCGACTCGGCGATCTTCCTGCGCCGCTCCAGGTACTCGTCGATCCCGCGCGGCAGCATCCGCAGCGTCCGGTCGCCGAGCAGCGCCATCACCTTGTCGGTGACACGCTCGATGAAGAACCGGTCGTGGGAGATGACCACCATCGAGCCCGGCCAGCTGTCGAGCACGTCCTCCAGCTGGTTGAGCGTCTCGATGTCGAGGTCGTTGGTGGGCTCGTCGAGGAAGAGGACGTTCGGCTCGTCCATCAGCAGCCGCAGCAGCTGGAGCCGGCGCCGCTCGCCACCGGACAGGTCCCCCACCGGGGTCCACTGCTTCTCCTTGGTGAACCCGAACTGCTCGCAGAGCTGACCGGCCGTCATCTCCCTTCCGCCGCCGAGGTCCACCCGGTCCCGTACCTGCTGCACGGCCTCCAACACCCGCAGCGTGGGCTTGAGTTCGGCGACCTCCTGGGAGAGGTAGGCGAGCTTGACGGTCCTGCCGACGGTCACCTTCCCCGCCGCGGGCTGGACGTCGCCGCGGCTACGGGACGCCTCGGCGAGCGCGCGCAGCAGCGAGGTCTTGCCGGCGCCGTTGACCCCGACGAGCCCGATCCGGTCACCGGGGCCGAGCTGCCAGGTCAGATGGCTGAGCAGCACCTTCGGGCCGGCCTGGACAGTCACGTCCTCCAGGTCGAAGACGGTCTTGCCGAGCCGGGCGTTGGCGAACTTCATCAGCGACGAGGTGTCGCGCGGCGGCGGCACGTCGGCGATCAGCTCGTTGGCGGCCTCGATCCGGAAGCGCGGCTTGGACGTACGGGCGGGGGCGCCGCGCCGCAGCCAGGCCAGCTCCTTGCGGACGAGGTTCTTCCGCTTGGCCTCTTCGGTGGCGGCGATGCGCTCGCGCTCGGCGCGGGCGAAGACGTAGTCCGAGTACCCGCCCTCGTACTCGTGCACGGCCCCGCGCTGCACGTCCCACATCTTCGTGCAGACCTGGTCGAGGAACCACCGGTCGTGCGTGACGCAGACGAGCGCGGAGCGCCGCGCCTGGAGGTGCTTCGCCAGCCAGGCGATGCCCTCGACGTCGAGGTGGTTGGTGGGCTCGTCGAGCACGATCAGGTCCGGCTCGCCGATGAGCAGCTTGGCGAGCGCGATCCGCCGCCGCTCGCCACCGGAGAGCGGCGCGATGACGGTGTCCAGCCCCTGCGGGAACCCGGGCAGGTCCAGCCCGCCGAAGAGCCCGGTCAGCACGTCCCGGATCTTGGCGTTCCCGGCCCACTCGTGATCGGCGAGATCCCCGATGACCTCGTGCCGGACGGTGGCCCCGGGATCGAGCGAGTCGTGCTGCGTGAGCACCCCGAGCCGCAGCCCGCCACTGTGCGTGACGCGCCCGGAGTCGGTCTCCTCCAGCTTGGACAGCAACCGGATCAGGGTGGTCTTCCCGTCCCCGTTCCGCCCCACGACCCCGACCCGGTCCCCCTCGGAAACGCCGAGCGAGACACCATCGAGCAGCGCACGGGTGCCGTACACCTTGGTGACTGCTTCGACATTGACCAGATTGACGGCCATTTCACTCCTGTACGGGGGGACGGATCGACGTCCCAGCGTAGTCGCCACGGCCCGCCGGTCCGCGCGCAGCGTTCGATCGCTCTCCCGCAGCGGGCGGATCGGCCGCCCCGTACCGGAAAACGCGTCTCCCCGCGGTCGGCTAGGCGTCCGTCCGGCGGACGACCGTCGCGCCCCGGGACGGGGACGGGGCCGGGCGGGCTGTGTGGCAGGTGGTTGAGGTGTGGAGGGCGGTGGCCACCTCGGTGGCTGAGTCCTCGTCCTTCGTCAGGAACGCCGTCGTGGGGCCCGAGCCGGAGACCAGGGCCGCGAGAGCGCCCGCCGTCATGCCCGCCGTGAGGGTGTCCGCCAGGGACGGGCGCAGGGAGAGGGCCGCGGGCTGGAGGTCGTTGGAGAGGGTGCCGGCCAGGGCGGTCGCGTCGCCGGTGCGGAGGGCTTCCAGGAGCGCCGGGTCGGGGGCCGGGGGCGGGATGTCCCGGCCGGCCGTGAGGCGGTCGAACTCCCGGAACACCGTCGGCGTCGAGAGCCCGCCGTCCGCCACCGCGAACACCCAGTGGAAGGCCCCGCCCACCGCGAGCGGGGTCAGCTGTTCACCCCGGCCCACGCCCAGGGCCGCGCCGCCCAGCAGGCTGAACGGCACGTCGCTGCCCAACTCCGCGCAGATGGAGAGGAGTTCGGACTGCGGGGAGTTGAGCGACCAGAGCGTGTCGCAGGCCAGCAGCGCGCCCGCGCCGTCCGCGCTGCCGCCCGCCATGCCGCCCGCCACCGGGATGTCCTTGTCGATGTGGATGTGGACCCGGGGGTCGATGCCGTGGCGGGCCGCCAGGGACATCGCGGCCCGCGCCGCCAGGTTGGTCGTGTCCAGGGGGACCTTCGCCGCGTCGGGGCCCGTACAGGTGATGCGCAGTTCGTCGGCCGGGGTGACCGTGATCTCGTCGTAGAGGCCCACGGCGAGGAAGACGTTCGCCAGGTCGTGGAAGCCGTCGGGGCGTGCGGCGCCCACGGCCAGCTGGACGTTGACCTTGGCCGGTACGCGTACGGTGACGCTCACGCGTCTGTCTCCTTCGGGGGTGCGGGCCGGGGTGGCTCTGGGTCCGTCTTGGGTTGTTTTGACTCCGCGATCCTCGCGAACTCCTCCACCGTCAGCCCCTCCCCGCGCGCCTGCGGCGAGACCCCCGCCGCCACCAGCGCCGCCTCCGCCGCCGGGGCCGAGCCGGCCCAGCCCGCGAGGGCCGCGCGCAGGGTCTTGCGGCGCTGCGCGAACGCCGCGTCCACGACCGCGAAGACCTCCGTCCGGGAGGCCGAGGTCGCCACCGGCTCCGCCCGGCGGACCAGCGAGACGAGCCCGGAGTCCACGTTGGGCGCGGGCCAGAAGACCGTACGGCCGATGGATCCGGCGCGTTTCACGTCCGCGTACCAGTTGGCCTTCACCGACGGCACTCCGTACACCTTGTTGCCGGGTCCCGCCGCCAGCCGGTCCGCGACCTCCGCCTGGACCATCACCAGCGTCCGCTCGATGGTCGGGAAGTGCTCCAGCATGTGCAGCAGGACGGGTACGGCCACGTTGTACGGGAGGTTCGCGACCAGCGCGGTGGGCGGCGGGCCGGGCAGTTCGGTGACCTTCATCGCGTCGGAGTGCACCAGCGAGAAGCGGTCGGCGCGGGCCGGCATGCGGGCCTCGACCGTCGCGGGCAGCGCGCCCGCCAGGACGTCGTCGATCTCCACGGCGATCACCCGGTCCGCCGCCTCCAGGAGCGCCAGGGTCAGCGAGCCGAGCCCGGGACCGACCTCCACGACGACGTCGTCCGGGCGCACCTCGGCGGTGCGGACGATCCTGCGGACGGTGTTGGCGTCGATCACGAAGTTCTGCCCGCGCTGCTTCGTCGGGCGTACGCCCAGCGCGGCGGCCAGTTCACGGACGTCCGCGGGGCCCAGCAGGGCGTAGGTGTCGGGCGGTGGCTCAGTGGTGCTCACCGGCTAAGCGTACGGTCAACCGGGGCCGCCCCTGTCGCCCCCGTACCCACATCTCCGCCTCCCCCCGTCACACCCGCCACGCCCGCCGCCCCGTCACCCCGTGAGCCGCCGGCCGCAGTGGGGCCATGGGCTCGCGCCCCGCTGTACGTACAGTTTCTTCGCGCGGAACGTCTGCTCCGACGCCGGGGCGTCCTGGGGGCGGCCGGTGCCGCCCAGGGCCTGCCAGGTGCCCGTGTCGAACTGGTAGA
The DNA here is from genome assembly GCF_044740805.1 of Streptomyces sp. NPDC088261. Classification (NCBI taxonomy): domain Bacteria; kingdom Bacillati; phylum Actinomycetota; class Actinomycetes; order Kitasatosporales; family Streptomycetaceae; genus Streptomyces; species Streptomyces sp. NPDC088261. The sequence continues at coordinate 166,735 of NZ_JBIURL010000014.1, read as the reverse complement.
GCCCGCCGTAGTTCCCCGACGCGTCGACCGCCCCCGGGCGTCCGCCCGACTCGCAGGCGGCCAGTGCGCTCCAGTTCAGGCCGTCCGCGCCCGCGACGGACGTCGGCATCACCTTCGTACCGACCCTGACCCGCTGGGTGACCGGTTCGCGGACGATCTCGTCGTGGAGCCTGCGGGGCTTCTGCCGTACGCCGTTGACGGTCCGCAGCGCGTACGTGACCCGGCGCACCCCCTGCCGTCCCTGCCGGTCCACGACCTCCGTGCCCCGGAAGAGCGAGGCGTCCCGGGTGGTGACGGTGTCGTACGGGATCGCCTCCTCCCGTACCTCCTCGCGGCCGGTGACGCGCAGCACCGTGACCGTCTGGCCGTGGGGGGGGGGGGGGGGGCCCGCCCCCGGGGGGGGGGGGGGGGCCCCCCCGGGGGGGGGGGGGGGGGGCCCGGGCCCCCCCCCCCCCCCCCCCGCGGGGGGGGGCCCCCCCCCCCCGGCCCCGGCGGGCGGGCCGGGGGCCCCGCGCCCCCCCCCCACGGAGGTGGTGTCCTGGCCACGCAGGGTGATGCCGGCCTGGGCAAGGGCCTCGCCGACGGTCGCCGCGTTGGTACGGATCGTGCGCTCGCGGCCGTCGGCCATGAAGGTCACGGCGCGTTCGGTCCGTACGTCGAGGGCCAGTCCGTGCCGGGCGATCGGGGACGAGCGCGAGACGGACAGGAACGCGCCTTCCGCCCGTACGCCCAGCTGGCGCAGGGCCGCATCGACCGTGCGGGCCGTCGTCCACACCTGGCGGCGGTGGCCGTCGAGGGTGAGCAGGAGGGGGCGGCCGTGGCGGACGACGACCTCGTCGCCGCTGGCCAGTTCGGCGCCGGGCGCGGGGGCGATGATGTCGTGTGCGCCGACGGTGACGCCCTCGTCGGCCAGCAGCTCCGCGACGTTGTCGGCGAAGGTGTGCATGGTGCGGGGGGCGCCGTCGACGCTGAGTTCGACGGCCTTGTCGTTGGCGACGAAGGCGGAGGTGCCACCGGCCAGGAAGGCGACAACGAGGGCCTGGGGGACGAGGCGGCGGAGGTTCCTGGCGGGGTGGTGTGTCCCGGTGGGGAGGTGGTTTTCGGCCGGGGGGTGCTCGGGGGCCGCTTGGGTGTGGTCGTTCTGCGGGAGGTGCGGGGGCGGCGGGGTGGGGCGTCTGCGGCGGCGGGAGGAGTGGCGGGCGGGGACGGGGGCGGGGGCGGGTTCCGGTCCGGGTCCGGGTTCGGGGGTGTACGTGTCGTACGTCTCGTACGGGGGCCACGCCTCGTACCCGTCGTCGTACGGCAGCACCCGCGCGGCCCGTCTCACGTCCAGGGTCTCCACCGGTTCGGCCGACTCGGCCCACTCCGCCCACTCCGCCGGCTCGGCCGTTTCCACGGCCATGGCACCGCGGTGCCCGCCGCGTGCGGCCCGGTGACTGCCTTGCGCATTGCTCACGACGCTCCAGACGATCCGGTCGGCCCCGCCGCGATCGACGGTGCGGCCGGGACACTAGCGGAGCTTCGGTCACTCTCCAAAGCGACTCGACCACGCAGCGTCGCGACGCTACCCTGCGCGCCGCGTCGCGAGAGGGGTCTCAGGCCGGCCCGTAACCGAACGCCTGCGCCGTATTGCGCGCGATCGCCTCCGCCAGCGCGTCCTCACCGATCCCACGCACCTCAGCCATCGCGCGCAAAGTGACCGGAATCAGATAGGGCGCATTCGGCCGGCCCCGGTAGGGCGCCGGTGTGAGAAAAGGCGCATCTGTCTCGACAAGGACGCGTTCCAATGGCGCTACTGTGAGCGCGTCTCGCAACGGCTGAGCGTTTTTGAATGTCACATTGCCTGCAAAGGACATGTAGTAACCGGCAGCCGAACAAATTTCGGCCATTTCCGCGTCACCCGAATAACAATGGAAGACCGTACGTTCCGGCGCACCTTCTTCGGCCAGGATGCGCAGCACATCCGCGTGCGCCTCGCGGTCGTGGATGACCAGCGCCTTGCCGTGCCGTTTGGCCATCTCGATGTGGGCGCGGAACGACCGTTCCTGCGCGGCGACGCCGTCCGGGCCTGTCCGGAAATAGTCGAGACCGGTCTCGCCGACGGCCCGTACGTGGGGCAGCGCGGCCAGCCGGTCGATCTCCGTCAGCGCGTCGTCCAGCGCCGTGTCGCCGCCCCCGGCGCGCGCGCCCTGGCGCGACCACCCGTCGGGGTCACCGAGGACGATGCGGGGGGCTTCGTTGGGGTGCAGGGCGACGGCCGCGTGGACGTTCTCGTACGCGGCGGCCGTCTCGGCTGCCCACCGGGACCCCTTGAGGTCGCACCCCACCTGGACCACAGTCGTCACACCGACCGAGGCGGCCTTCTCCAGGGCGTCCCCGACCGTGCTGTCCTGCATGTCCAGGTGGGTGTGCGAATCCGCGACCGGCACCCGGAGGGGCTCGGGCAACGGTGGCGCGGCCTGTTTCGAACTCATGGGCGCGATCCTACGAGAGGACCGCGCCCACGGGTTCACGTGCGGTGGTTCGCGTGCGGTGCTTCACCCCCCGCGCTTCACGTGCGGTGGTTCACCTGCGGTGGTGGAACGGGTGCAGCAGGTCGGACAGGTGCCAGTGGTGGACGGGCCTCCCCGTGCCCCCGTCCCCCGGCTCCGACCCGTCGCCCCGCGCGGGTATGTTCCCGTTCTTGTCCGCCTTGGACGCCTTCGCCGCCTTCGCGGCCTTGCCGTTCCTGGCCGCCTTGGCCGTCCTCGCGGGCTCGTACTGCTGCATCGCCAGTGCCCTCACCGACGACACCTGCCCGGACCTCATGATCCGTACGACGTGTCCCCCGCAGTTGCTGCACGACGGGCTGGAGAGCGGGGAAGGGACCCGCACTCCGCCGGCCTTGTATACGACGAAATTGTGACCCGTGCCGTCGACGTGGTGCTCTATGTCATAGGCCTGTTCCCACCCATGACCACAGCGCATGCAACAGAACGCATATGCCTCGTGAGCGACGGCGGTGCCGGTAATCTCAGTCATGCCAGCTCCTCTCCACTTCTCCAGTGGACGCCTATTACGGCGGGAGCGCACCGGGCCCTGTCGATTAATGGAGCGGTCTTGGCCTACTCATGTACAAAGGGCCCGGCACCCGGTCTTCGCTTTGCATTTCACGATCGTCCTTTACCTTCCCGAGCGGCGTTCTTCGCCGCGACCACGGCGTCGAACACCTCGCGCTTGGGCAGCCCCGCCTCGGTGGCCACGGCGGCGATCGCCTCCTTGCGACGCTCGCCCGCCTCCTCCCTCACCAGCACCCTGCGCACCAGCTCCTCGGGGGCCAGGTCGCCGGCCCCCGGCGCCGGCGCGCCCTCGACGACGACGGTGATCTCACCCCGTACCCCCTCCGCCGCCCAGACGGCCAGCTCGCCGAGACCGCCGCGCCTGATCTCCTCGTACGTCTTGGTCAGCTCGCGGCACACGGCGGCCCTGCGGTCGGCGCCGAAGACCTCGGCCATCGCGGCGAGGCTGTCGTCCAGCCGGTGCGGGGCCTCGAAGTAGACGAGGGTGCGGCGCTCGCCGGCGGCTTCGCGGAGCCGGGTGAGGCGTTCGCCCGCCTTGCGGGGCAGGAACCCCTCGAAGCAGAAGCGGTCGACGGGCAGGCCGGAGAGGGCGAGCGCGGTCAGGACGGCGGACGGTCCCGGTACGGCGGTGACCCGGACGCCGCGCTCGACCGCGGCGGCCACCAGCCGGTAGCCGGGGTCCGAGACGGACGGCATGCCCGCGTCCGTGACGAGCAGCACCCGCGCGCCGCCGGACAGCGCGTCGGCCAGATCCGGGGTCCTGGCCGACTCGTTGGCCTCGAAGTACGACACGATCCGGCCACGGGGCTGCACGCCGAGCGCCTGGGTGAGGCGCCGCAGCCGGCGGGTGTCCTCGGCGGCGATGACGTCGGCGGTCTCCAGCTCGGCGGTGAGCCGGGGCGGGGCGTCGCCGAAGTCGCCGATGGGGGTGCCGGCGAGGACGAGGACGCCGCCGGTCCCGCGCGACGCGTAGGCACCGGGCTCCAGGGGGAGGTCGTCGTCACTCTCTCCCGACCCCTGTCCCGTCCCTCCCGTCTCTCCCGTCTCTCCCTCTCTGACGTCATCTTCGGCTTCGTGCGGCGCACTCAATGGATGAGATTCGTACGCTTCATACGGCTCGTTCGGTCCCGGCGTTGCCTGCGTTCCGTTCACATCCGTCATCCTCGCAGGGCGCGACGCGCACCACTCACAGCGGCGTTCCCTACGATGGCGCGGTGACCAGTACTGCGCCAGAAGCCCTCCAGGGGCCCGACGCCGGCGACAAGCCGCCCTCATGGCCCCAGCGGCTGCGCCGATTCGGCCATGTTCCCCGGCCGGTGATCGGGCTGCGCGAGCGGCTGGTGCCGCCGTACACCGAACCCTCCGAGCGGCTGTGGGCGGTGCTCGCGTGCCCGCCCGCCCTGGCGGCGCGGCTGACGCGCTGGTCGGCGTGGGGCGGGCCGCTGCTGATCACGCTGGTGGCGGGGGTGCTGCGGTTCTGGCACCTGGGGTCACCCAAGGCGGTGATATTCGACGAGACGTACTACGCCAAGGACGCCTGGGCCCTGATGCACCAGGGGTACGAGGGCAACTGGAAGGTCAAGGACGTCGACAAGCTGATCCTGGCCGACCCGTCCTCCGTGACGGTGCCGTCGGATCCCGGCTATGTCGTGCATCCGCCGGTGGGCAAGTGGGTCATCGGGCTCGGCGAGGAGATGTTCGGCCTCGACCCGTTCGGCTGGCGTTTCATGGTGGCGGTGCTCGGCACGCTGTCGGTGCTGCTGCTCTGCCGGATCGGGCGGCGGCTGTTCCGTTCGACGTTCCTGGGGTGCCTGGCGGGGGCGCTGCTGACCGTCGACGGCCTGCACTTCGTCATGAGCCGTACGGCGCTGCTCGACCTGATCCTGATGTTCTTCGTGCTGGCCGCGTTCGGGTGCCTGCTGATCGACCGCGACTGGGCCCGGCGCAGGCTGGCCGCCGCGCTGCCCGAGGACGCGGAGGGTGTGCTGCGTCCGGACGTCAGGATCGCGGAGAACCTCCGGCTCGGCTGGCGGCCGTGGCGGCTCGCGGCCGGGGTGATGATCGGGCTCGCGATCGGGACGAAGTGGAGCGGTCTGTACGTCCTGGTCGCCTTCGCGGTCATGACAGTGCTGTGGGACGTGGGCGCGCGCCGCACGGCCGGTGCCGTACGTCCGTACCGGGCCGTGATCCTGCGGGACATCCTGCCGGCCTTCGTGTCGACGGTGCCGGTCGCGGTGGCGACGTATCTGGCGTCGTGGACGGGGTGGTTCGTCACGGACGACGGCTACTTCCGCGACTGGGCGACCAAGGGCGAGGGCCGGGGCGGGCACTTCACGTGGCTGCCGGACTCGATCCGGAGCCTGTGGCACTACGAGTACGAGGTCTTCCAGTTCCACACGAACCTGACGTCGGGCCACACGTACCAGTCGAACCCGTGGAGCTGGATCGTCCTCGGCCGGCCGGTCTCGTACTTCTACGAGTCCCCGGCGGCCGGCACGGACGGCTGCCCGGCGACGACGACGGGCAAGTGCGCGCGCGAGGTACTGGCGCTGGGGACGCCGCTGCTGTGGTGGACGGCGGCGTTCGCGCTGCTCTTCCTGCTGTGGCGGTGGATCTTCCGCCGCGACTGGCGCGCGGGCGCGATCGCGTGCGCGGTGGCGGCGGGCTGGCTGCCGTGGTTCCACTACCAGGAACGCACGATCTTCCTCTTCTACGCGGTCATCTTCGTCCCGTTCCTGTGCCTGGCGGTCGCGATGATGATCGGCGCGATGGCGGGCCCGGCGGGCTCGGACGAACGCCGCCGCACGATCGGCGCGGTGGGCGCGGGCGTCCTGGTCCTGCTGATCGTCTGGAACTTCATCTACTTCTGGCCGCTGTACACGGGGACGTCGATTCCGGTGGACTCGTGGCGGAACCGGATGTGGTTCGACACGTGGGTGTAGCGATCCTCGCGCGCCGCGCGCCCTGGGCGAACGGGGTTCCGGCCGGGCGCGCTGCGGCCGGAGCCGTGCGGTTCGGGGTCAGGTGTCGAGGTGGGGGCGGAGTGAGTGGGCCAGGTGGTCTGCCCGGTCGGCCGTCACCTGTTGCTCCTTGGGGAGTTGGAGCAGCCTGAAGACGCCTGGTCCGCGGTGCTCCGGGGGCAGGTCCGCCGGGCGCGGGACGATGTGGAAGTGCACGTGGGCGAAGCCTTCGGCTTCGGCGAACTGGATGACGTAGGTCTTGACGCAGCCCGTCACGGCCCGCAGGGCCCGGGAGAGCTTGACCTGCCAGGTTCCCAGTGACGCGGCCTCGGCGTCGGTGAGGTCGTGGACCGCGGTGACATGACGGCGGGGCAGCAGCACCAGCCAGCCGGGCAGCGCGGTGCCGAAGGCGTGGGCCGCCCGCCAGTGCTGGTCGAAGGCCACGCGCTCCCGAGGGGGAAGTACGTCGAACTGGGCTTCCTGGTCGCACGCGTAGCAGGCGGGAGTCGTCATGACCAGGATCGTAGGACCGTCCCGCCCCGGACACGGGCTACGCCGGGCGGGACGGACTGTGACAGCCTCGTTGCCGGAATTGTGGGGTCCGTCACATCCGGGGTGGGGGCGGGCTGGTGCACTCTGCGGATGGTGCTTCTGCTGCTCATTCCGGTCGCTCTGATCACCGCCTTCGGGTTGGCCGGGTACGGCTTCGGCGTGCTCGGGCGGGTCGGGGTTCGAGGGGCCGGGCGGGTGGTGTGGCTGCGGTGTCTCGGCTCGCTGCTGGGTGCGGGCGCCGTCGCCGTCTACACCTGGGGGCTGCTCCTCGCCGCCGGTGCGGTGCTGGCGGCGGAGGACGGGGGTGCCAGTTCCTCGCCGCTCCTGCCCTGCCGTACCCCTGGACAGTGGGAGCGCGCGTCGCAGGTCATCGACTACCGCGTGGACTACGTGCCCCTCCGCTTCGTCTGCGAGACGACGGGCGGCGGAAGCTTCGCCACCGACGCCGTTCCCGGTTACGTCAACCAGGCCGTCGTGGGCTTCGCCCTGGGCGGCGTCGTCTGCGCCGGGGCGGCGGCCGTCACGGGGGAGATGGCCGAGCGCCGGGCGGGGAAGGTGTCGGGTGGGTGAGGGGCCCGGTGCGTGAGGGGCCGGGTGCGTGAGCGGCCCGGCGCGTGAGGGGCCGGGTGCGTGACCCTGTCGTCCCTCTTGTGTCGTCCCTCTTGTCTTGTGGGGCCTCACCCCGCCAGAGGATGCCAGCCGTCCTCCGCCTCCCCGCTCCACACCAGCGCCCCGTCCCTCAGCCCCGGCCGGTCCCTCGTCGCCAGGGCCGGGGCCTCCAGCATGTCGGCCACCTCCTCCAAGTACGTGACCAGAGTGTCGAGTTCGTCGGCCGGAGGTTCGCTGTAGCGGGACCAGCCGCCCAGGAAGCCGGTCGCCGTGTCCAGGTACAGGCCCGACGTGCCGTCGGCCGGGGCCAGGGAGATCACCGGGATCCAGGTCGCCTGCCACGCGGTGAACCGGTCGTATTCCGGTTCCGGCCGGTGGGCGCCGCGGGCGCCCATGCGGTGCCGGTACGACTCCGCCACCGCGTCCAGCGTCATCAGGGCCCGGTTTCCCGGCAGGCATCCCCGCCCGCCCACCCCGTCGTCACCCGCCGTCAGCGACCACAGGGCGCGCAGGGCGGGCGGAATCGGGGTGCCGAGGTCGCGTTCCAGGGCGGCGAGGGCGGCGGGGCCGGCGCCGGGGCGAAGGGCCTCGTAGGAGGCGGAGGCGCGGCGCCCGAGCCAGCGGGTCACGCGCTGCCAGGCGTCCTTGACCTCTCGTACGGTGAGCGCCTCCGCCTCGGCTTCCGCGGCCGGGTCCACCAGCCGTTCCCGGGACCGGGCCGGAGCGGCGGCGCGGGTCGAGGTCGCCTGCCGTATCTCTATCCTGTCCGGCCCGCGCACATAGTCGACCGCCAGGGTCGGGCACTCCTCGAACAGGTCACCGTCCACCATCACCGTGAGGACGCCGGGCGGACCCATCGGCCGGCCCAGCTCCGGCTCCTCGGCCAGCCGGCCGGCCAGGACCTTCAAGGCGTACGGAACGCCCGCCCCTAGTCCGGTGGCGGCCTCGCGCAGGCGCGGGGAGATCTCGACGTACATCACGGCCTGGTGCTCCTTGATCGGCGGTCGGTGGTCAGCGGTCGGCGTTCGGTGATCGGCGGTCGGTGGTCGGTGGTCGGTGGTCGGCCCGGGGCTGGTGCCCGGCCTGGGGGCGGGAGAGACTTCGGAGAGTCTGTAGCAGCGTGACGATCAGAACAGCAAGGACGGATCAACGAATGCGCCATTACGACCTCGTCATCATCGGTTCCGGTTCGGGGAACTCGATCGTGGACGAGCGGTTCGCCGAGTGGGACGTGGCGATCGTGGAGAAGGGCATCGGGCCCGGCTCCGTGTACGGAGGGACGTGCCTGAACGTCGGGTGCATCCCGACCAAGATGTTCGTGCACGCCGCCGACAGCGCCCGTACGCCCGCCGGTTCGTCACGGCTCGGGGTGGATCTGGAGCTGCGGGGGGTGCGGTGGGGTGAGATCCGGGACCGGATCTTCGGCCGCATCGACCCCATCGCGGCCGGCGGTGAGCGCTACCGCGCCGAGGGCAGCCCCAACGTCACGCTGCTCAAGGGGACCGCCCGCTTCACCGGCGTACGGGAGTTGGTGGTCGAGACCGCCGCCGGGCCGCAGGCCCTCACGGCCGACCGGATCGTCGTCGCCGCCGGGAGCCGCCCCGCCGTCCCCGCGCTGCCGGGGATCGACACGTCCGGCTACCTCACCAGCGACACCGTGATGCGCCTGGACGAGCTGCCCCCGCGCATGATCATCATGGGGACGGGGTTCGTGGGCGTCGAGCTGGCGCACGTCTTCTCCGCCCTCGGCGTCGAGATCACCGTCATCGGGCGCTCGGACCTGCTGCTGCGCCACGAGGACACCGACATCGCCCGCCGCTTCACCGACCTCGCCGGGCAGCGCTGGGATCTGCGCATGGACCGGACCGCGTCGCGCGTGGAGCGGGAGGGGAGTCTGGTACGGGTGTACGTGGACGGGCCCGACGGCCCCGAGACCCTGGAGGCCGAGGAACTCCTCATTGCCACCGGCCGCGTCCCCAACACCGACCTGATCGACGCCGCCGCGGGCGGGCTCAAGCTCACCGACGACGGGCGCGTGTACGCGGACAGCACCCAGGCCACGTCCGTGGAGGGCGTCTGGGCGCTGGGCGACATCAGCTCCCCGTACCAGCTCAAGCATGTCGCCAACCACGAGGCGCGGGTGGTGCAGCACAACCTGCTGAACCCGGACGCGCCCATCGAGTCCGACCACCGGTACGTGCCGCACGCCGTGTTCTCCGCGCCGAAGATCGCCTCGGTCGGCCTGACCGAGGAGCAGGCGCGCGCGGCCGGGATCGAGTACGTCTGCGCGACGCACGCGTACGCGGACATCGCGTACGGCTGGGCGATGGAGGACACCACCGGCTTCGTCAAACTCCTCGCCGACCCGATCACCGGCCTCCTCCTCGGCGCCCACCTCATCGGGCCCGAGGCGCCCACCCTGATCCAGCCGGTCATCCAGGCCATGCATTTCGGCCTCGACGCGCGCACGATGGCGCGCGGTCAGTACTGGATCCATCCCGCGATGCCGGAGCTGGTGGAGAACGCCCTGCTCAAGCTGGATCTGCGGGTGGCGCCCGCGTAGCCGGGACCGCCGGCGCGGGGGGTACGGAGCACTCGTACGGCCTCCGTACGCCGCCCCAACGTCATCCGTACACCGCCGTAACGTCGACCGTCCGCCGCCCGAATGTCATCGTCGCAGTCCGATAACACCCGGCCGATCTGTCACACCTGTCCCGTAGAGTTCCCCCGACTGCCTCCTTGAACGTGTTCAAAGGAGGCTCCGGGGAGGGGACAGCAGGATGCGCAGCGGAGCGAAAGTGGCCATCGTCGGCGGGGTGTTCGCCGTGGTCGTCGGTGGGGTGGGGTACGGGGCGGTCAACGTCTTCAGCGGGCTGAGCGAGGGCGGTACGGGCGACACCACCACGACCTCGCAGTCCGAGGAGGTCAAGACCGGCCCGCTGAGCGCCGAGGAGATCGACAAGGCGGCCAAGGACTTCCTCGCCGCGTGGGCGAGCGGCAAGGACCCGGCCGCCGCCGCGCAGTTGACCAACAACGCCGCCGAGGCCCAGTCCGTGCTGACCGACTACCGGGAGGCGGCGCACGTCGCCTCCGCCGTCATCACCCCCGGGACCCCGGTCGGCGCGAAGGTGCCGTACACCGTCAAGGCCACGGTCACGTTCGACGGCAGGAGCAAGCCCTGGTCGTACAGCTCCGAACTGACGGTGGTGCGCGGCCTGACCACCGGCAAGCCGCTCGTCGACTGGGCGCCGAGCGTGATCCACCCCGACCTGACCGCGACCACGTCGCTGGTGACGGGCGAGGCGTCCGTCCCGCCGATCGAGGCGGTCGACCGGAACGGCACGGTGCTGACGGCGGAGAAGTACCCGTCCCTCGCGGGCATCCTGGACGAGCTGCGCAAAAAGTACGGCGAGGACGCGGGCGGCACGCCCGGCGTCGAGCTGTCGCTGAGCAGCGACGACGCCACCACGCCCAACCGGACGCTCCTCACGCTCGCCAAGGGCAAGGCGGGCAAGCTGCGCACGACGCTGGACGCGAACGTCCAGGCGGCGGCGGAGACGGCGGTGAAGAAGTTCAGCGAGGCGTCGGTCGCGGCCGTCAAGCCGAGCACGGGCGAGATCGTCGCGGTCGCCAACAACCGGAGCGACGGCTGGAACGCGGCGATGCTCGGCAAGCAGGCGCCCGGCTCCACGCTCAAGATCATGACGGCGGCGATGCTGATGGAGAAGGGCCTCGCCAGCCCGGACGGCCCGGCGGACTGCTCCCCCGATGTGCTGTACCAGGGGCGTACGTTCACCAACCTCGAGGGCTTCTCGATCCCCGGCGGCACCTTCGCGCAGAGCTTCGCCCGCTCCTGCAACACCGGCTTCATCCACTTCATCGACGACACCCACGACGACGCCGCGCTGAGCAAGGAGGCCCAGGAGGTCTTCGGCATCGGGCTCAACTGGCAGACGGGCGTGACGTCGTTCGACGGCAGCGTGCCGGCCGCGGCGGGCGGCGAGGCGGCGGCGCAGTACATCGGGCAGGGCACGGTGCAGATGAACGTGCTCAACCTGGCGTCGATCACGGCCACCGCGAAGAACGGCACCTTCCGGCAGCCGGTCATCGTGTCCAAGACGCTGGACGACCGGCAGATCGCGTACGCGCAGCGCTCGCTGCCGTCCGCCGTGTCGCAGAACCTGCGGTACATGATGCGGCTGACGGCGACGAGTTCGTACGGCACCGCCACGCAGGCGATGTCGGGGCTCGGCGGTGACAAGGGCGCGAAGACCGGCTCCGCCGAGGTCGACAACCAGGCGGACTCGAACAGCTGGTTCACCGGGTACCAGGACGACCTGTCGGCCGCGGCGGTGGTCCAGTCCGGCGGGCACGGGGCGGACGCGGCGGGGCCGGTGGTGGCGGCGGTGCTGGGGGCGGGGTGAGCCTAGGCTCACGCGGGGGGGGCGGGGCACGGGGGGCCTTGGCTCACGCGGGTGACCGGGACCCACGCGGGTGGCGGAGGTGGCGGGGCTCACGGGGGTGCCGGCCGGAAGCTTCGCGGGCGCCAAAGCCGTTCGCGGAGCCCGTACCCCGCCGACTAGCGTGCCGGCCATGAACGAACGCGACACCACGGCAGCTCCCGCCACCGCGCCTCACCCCCCGGCGCCCACCCCCACGGCCCCCGCCCCGGCCCCCGCACCCCCCACCGCCGCGCACCCCCGCTTCGCCGAGGCCCTGCGCGAGCTGGGCCTCGGCGACCTGGCCGGGAAGGTACGCCGCTTCCCCGACGCCACCCGCACCGCCGCCGAGGCCGCGGCGGCGGTCGGCTGCGCGCTGGACGAGATCGTGAAGTCCCTGGTCTTCGAGGCCGACGGGGTCCCGGTCCTGGTACTGATGGACGGCGCCTCACGGGTCGATCTGGAGCGGGTACGGCGGGAGTTGGGCGCCGCGGCCGTCACCCGGGCGAACGCCGATCGCGTACGGGAGACCACCGGGTACGCCATCGGCGGCATCCCGCCCTTCGGCCACCGTACGAAGACCACCGTCCTCGCCGACCGGGGCCTCCTCGACCACGCCGTGGTGTGGGCGGCGGCCGGCACCCCGCACACCGTCTTCCCGATGGACCCCGCGTCCCTGGTGGCCCACGCCAACGGCACCCTGGTGGACGTCCGCGAGCGCAAGGCGTGACTCCGCTCGTCGCCGTGGCGGTCCTGGTCGCCGCCCTCACCCACGCGACCTGGAACGCCATCGCGCACACCATCCGCGACCAGCTCCTCGCCTTCACCCTGATCGCCGGCGGCGGCGCGGCGCTCGGCGCGGTGGCCGCCTGCTTCGCCCCGCTGCCGCACGCGGCGGCATGGCCGTACCTCCTCGTCTCGGCGGCGCTGCACATCGCCTACCAGGCGCTGCTGATGCGGTCGTTCAGCCTCGGGGACTTCGGCCAGATGTACCCGATCGCGCGCGGTACGGCGCCGCTGGTGGTCACCGTGCTGGCCGCGCTCTTCGTGGGCGAGAAGCTCGACGCCTGGCAGGCGGCGGGGGTGGCGGTGGCGTCGGCGGGGCTGGTGGGGGTGGCCCTGTGGGGCATCAAGGGCTCGCGTACCAAGCCCCATTGGCCCGCGCTGTGGCGGCGCTGGCGACGGGTCTGTCGATCGCCGCGTACACCGTCGTCGACGGGGTGGGGGTACGGAACGCGGGCTCGGCCGTCAGCTACCTCGCGTGGCTGATGATCCTGGAGGGCGTCCTGATCCCGGTGTACGCGCTCCACGTGCGCGGCGCCCGCGTCCTTCTCCCCCAACTCCGCCCGCACGCCGCGCTGGGCCTGCTGGGCGGCTTCCTGTCGGTCGCGGCGTACGGGCTGGTCCTGTGGGCCCAGACCCGGGCGGCGCTGGCCCCGATCGCGGCGCTGCGGGAGTCGTCGATCATCGTGGGCGCGGCGATAGGGGCGGTGTTCTTCAAGGAGCGCTTCGGCACGCCGAGGATCGCGGCGGCGGGGCTGATGGTGGTGGGGATCGGCCTGATGCTGCACACGTGACGGCGGGGGTCCCCGCCTGCACACGTGACGGCGGGGGTCCACGGTCAGGAGCCCGTACCGGTGGACGTGCGCGCCAACTCCCGTACGTAGGTGATCCCCGCCCGCCCTCCTGTCCCGCCCGTCCCGCCCGTCCCGCCCAAGACGCTCTCGCCCGTAGGGGTGAACCCGGTGCGGGTCAGGACGGCCCGCGAGGCGAGGTTGTCGCGCGCCGCGCCCGCCCGCAGGGAGGTCAGTCCGTACTCCGTGGCGGCCAGCCTGAGGATCCGGCGGACGGCGACGGTCGCCAGCCCTCTCCCCGTGGCCTTCTCGGCGATACGGAAGCCCAGTTCGGCGGACCCGTCCGCCACGTCCACCAGGTTGACGCGCCCCACCACCTCTCCCCCGCGCTCCACCAGCACGTGGAAGTGGCAGAGCCCGGCGGCCTGTTCCGCGAGCAGCGCGTCGTGACGGGCGTCGAAGTGCGCGAAGTACGCGTCGCCGCGGTCCGTGACCGACACGGCGAAGTAGGCCCGGTTCTCGCGCTCGAACGCGAGGAGGGCCGGGGCGTGGTCGGGGCGCAGGCGCTGGAGTTCGGGCATGGGGAAACGGTACGGGGACGGGTCGGCGCGGCGGCAGGTGGCCGTCCCGGCCGCCACGTACCGGACGATCGGCTCAGTCCTCGCCCCCGAGGGCCCGTCGCAGGCCCAGGTTGCTCGTCAGGATGCCGCCGTCGACGGGGAGCGTCACGCCGGTGATCCACGCCGCGTCCGTGGACGCGAGGAACGCGACCGCCGACGCGATGTCCTCCGGGGTGCCCACCCGGCCCGCCGGGTAGTGCGCGGCGGCGCGGTCCAGCGCGTCCTCGCGGCCCGCCCAGCCCTCCGTGCGGATGGTGCCGGGGGCGACGAGGTTCACCCGTACCCCCCGGGGAGCGGCATGGCCCGCGAGGGTACGGGTCAGGCTGGCGAGGCCCGCCTTGGCCGCGCTGTAGGCGTGGTTGCCGAAGTCCTGCTCGCCGTTGACGGAGCCGATGGAGACGATCGCGCCGCGCCCCGAGGCCGCCAGGTGCGGCAGCGCGGCCCGCGCGCAGCGGAACGCCCCGGTCAGGGTGATGTCGAGGTCCCGCGCCCAGACGTCGTCCGGCTCGTCCTCGAAGAGCGGCGCGTCGGGTGCGCAGGCGTACGCGTTGTTGACCAGGACGTCGAGGGAGCCGAACCGCTCCACGGCATACGCGACCGCCGCCTCGACCTCCGTACGATCGCCCACGTCACACCGGTACGCGAGCGCACCCGGCAGGGAGCTGGCCGTGGCCCGAGCCCGCTCCTCCTCCAGATCGGTGACAAGAACACGGGCCCCCTCACGGGCCAGCCGCCGCGCGGTAGCCGCACCGATCCCCCGCCCGGCCCCGGTGATCAGCACCCCGTACCCGTCGAACCGCCGCACACCGGGCGGCACGTCCCCCACCGGCTGGTCCCCGGTCCGTCCCGCCTCCGCCTGATCCACCTGTCGCATGCCACTCACTCCGTCCGGCCACCCGACCCATCCGGCCGGCGGTCCGGCGATCATGCCGCCGAACCCACCTCCGGCACCAGGGCCGGGGGCGCCCCGCCCGGTCCTCCGGCGAGTCGAGGGGGGCTTCTTCGCGTTCGCGGTCAGCTCAGGGGCAGGTCGGCCAGCATCACGGCGTACACCGGAGAGTCAGGGAAGGGCTGACGCTCGCCGACCTTCCGGAAGCCCCAGCTCTCGTAGAGGGCCTGGACGCGGGGGTGGTCTACGTCCACCAGGAGGACGACGAGGTTCTCGGGCCTCTCCGCCAGGAGGGCACGGGAGAGGGCGTGCGCCACGCCCTGCTTCCGCTTCTTCGGGTGGACGGCCAGCTCGGAGTACGAGAAGGTCAGCGTCTTCTCCGGCACGGTCTCCACGTGCTCTCGCCACCACTCGCGGCCATAAGTGGCGGGAGCGCCGTACGCGAAGCCCACCGCCTCGTCCCCGTCGTACGCGATCACGCAGGCGAAGTCCGGGTGACCGCCCCAGTGGTCCACGAACCAGGGGAACTTCTTCTTGAAGTCGTCGTCCCGGTCGGGGCCCGCCGCCGCGGCGTGGAGGTCGATGATCGTCTGCCGGATCTGTGGCAGGTCGTCGTGCCCGAAACGGCGGATGTCCAGCTCGGCGGCGCTCACAGTCGGCTCCATTCGGTTCGGTAGCGGTCGCCCCACTCTCGGGTGACCGAGGCGTCCGGCGCAAGAGTGATCAAGTCCCGGTAGTAGTCGCCGAGCAGGGATCGGATCCGGCCGGGGATCGGGTTGCCGGACATCAGGGAGAAGACCGTGGCGGCCGTGGTGCACGCCTGGTCGACATCGCGCTGGTGGAGCTGGGCCAGGGCGAGCCGGACGGTGGCCAGGGCCCTGTTCCTCCGGAACTCCCCCGGGATGGTGGCCAGGGCAGTGTGGGAGGCTGCCTCGGCCTCGGCGGAGTCCCCGATCCGGTCCCGGACGATGGCGGTCATGGCCATCAGTTCGGAGAGCCCGTAGAAGGCGATCCAGCTCGGCCTGGGACCATCCGTCTCCGCCTTGTCCAGGGCCTCTTGAGCATGCCCCAGAGAGCGGATCGCGGCTTGACGGTCACCGAGGTGCGAGTGGCCGATGGCCGTACGGGCATGGGCCAGGGAGCTGTACAGCGGCTCCCGCCGGGCGATCGTCGTCCCCAGAGCCGCGTAAGCGGCATCGACGGCTTCAGCGTATTGATCCCGGTGGTAGGCGAGCATCGCGTACGAGTTCCAAACCCGCATCTCCGCGGTGGGGTCCTTGGCCATTCCGGCCAAGTACAACGCCCGGCCGAGGAGTTGGGAGGCGCGGTCCATCTGCCGGGCGTCGATCGCGCTCCAGGCCGCCGTGGCGGTGTAGTCGGCGGCCACGGAGAAGAGCCGGAGCCGGATGCGCTGCGAGGCCCCGAGCTTCTGCTTCTCCAGACACTCGGCCGCTCCGGCCAACGCAGTCCGCTCCAGGCCCTCGTGGCCTCCTCTGCTGCGATCCAGCTCCATCAAGGCGTCCAGCCCACTGCGAAGCCTGATGACGTCAGAAGTGCCTACCTGCGGCGGGGCACCGACAAAAGACGCCACGGCGGCGGCTGTGCCAGTGGCTGCGGTGAGGAAGTTCCTGCGGTCCACAGGGGACTCCGGTTCGCTGGCGGGACGTCGTCTTCCAGTCGGTGGGCTGAACCCCAGCTCCCCGGCCGTACAGCCGAATACTGCCTCTAACGCCTTGCGCTGCCGGGGGTGGGGCCACCTGGTTTTTCCGGTCAGCCAGTGGCGAATCGTCCTGTCACTGACCGTGCCGTCGTAGCCGGAGCGGATCAGCAGTGTGTTCACGGCATCGGCCAACTCGACCTGTGTCAGGCCCCGCTCCCGCATCGCGCTGCTGAGGCTCTCGTTCCCCTCCATGTACCCACGGTAGTGACCGAGTTCCCATCAGTGAGTGGTGAACTACCGAAATTTCCGGTCGAGTCACACGCACGACGGGCTGATATTTCCTCCTGCGACGTTGAAGCGGGTCGTTCACTGACACGAGGCCGTCCGCCGGCTGGCACACCGCAGGCAGTTCACACACCCATTGAGGTCCCGATGACAGTGACCGCCACACCCAGCCCCACCGGACACCCCGGGTACTCCCAGCCCCTCCCCCGCCAGCCGGAGAGCGCTGCCGTCGCCCGCAGGCTCGTCCGTACCGCCCTGGCCGCATGGGGCCTGGAGGACCAGATCGATGACGCCACGGCGGTCATCACCGAACTGGTCTCGAACGCCGTAGACCACGGCCGGCTCTCCTCGATCCGTGTGATCGTCTCGCGCCCCACGGAGAACTGGATTCGCCTCGGGGTCGTCGACCGCTCGAAAGCCATCCCGATGATGCGGACCGACTCCAACGGCGACCAGATCCGGGGCCGGGGCCTCGTGATCGTCAACTCCCTCACCGAGCGCTGGGGCACCGACCTCTACCCGTGGGGCAAACAGGTGTGGGGCGAGATGCGAGTGGAGGACGCGGCATGAAGGACGGGAAAGCATGGGTGGGCGATCAGGTGCACGACGGGGCCACCGACCGGAAGGCCATCGTGACCGACGTCCAGCAGGGGACCACGTACATTCTCCGGCCCATCTGGGGAGGGGGCGGGAACTGGGTGGCCGAGGACGCCGAGAAGCTCACCGTGACCGAGCCATTGGTGCAACCCGGCGAGAGGCGACACCGGTGACCGGTCGCCCCGTGGACCGCCTGGACGCCCTCTTCTCGGCGTACGAGTACGAGCTTGGCTGGTGCTTCCGCTGTTCGCGGGAGGGGCTCCAGGTGGCCCGCGCGGGCGAGATCGTGAGTCCGGAGGCGATCACTCCCCTGTTCGCCTGCCGGGTCTGCATAGAGGAGTTGCTCGTCATGCATTCCGTGGCTCAGGCGAGGCCCGGCAGGCGGTACGTGCAGATCCCTCGATTCCCTCACGGAGCTGAGGCCACCTGATCCGGCGCTCAGAGCGCCGCGCGTACCGCGCGTACCAGCGCCTGTGCTCTCGGGTCGGCCGTGACGCCCTTGCGCATGCCATTCGTGACGTAGCCGAACGCGATGCCCGATTCGGGGTCCGCGAAGCCCAGGGCGCCGCCGCGGCCCGGGTGGCCGAAGGAGCCGGGGCCCAGGAGGGGGGCCGCCGGGCCGTGGAGCATGAAGCCCAGGCCGAAGCGGGTGGCGACGACCAGGACGCGGTCCGGGCCCGCCGACTCCTCCGTGCGGGCCAGGGTGAGCGTGGCGGGGGCGAACAGGCGGTGGCCGTCGACCGGGCCGATCATCGCCGCGTAGACGCGCGCCAGCGCCCGCGCCGTCGAGATCCCGCCCCCTGCGGGCAGTTCGGCCGCGCGGTAGGCGGGATCGTTCTCGTCCGCCCGGGGCGCGATCGCGCCGAACGCCCGCCGCGTCAGCGACTCCGGGTCCTTGTACGCCTCCGCCACGGACCGCTTCGGCCGCAGCCGCAGCTCACCGCCCCCCTCGGCGGCGGGCGGCGCCTCGGCGGGGCCGATGCGGCCGACCCGGTGGGCCTCCTCGGCGGGCAGACCGACCCAGAAGTCCAGCCCCAGCGGCCCGGCGATCTCCTCCGCGATCCAGCGGCCGACGCTCCGGCCGGTGACCCGCCTGACCAGTTCGGCGATCAGCCAGTTGTGGGTGAGCGCGTGGTAGCCGTGGTCGGTGCCCGGCTCCCAGAGGGGCCGCTGGGCGGCGAGCGCCCGCGCGCCCGACTCGCCGTCGATCGCCTCGGCCGGGGTCAGCGGCCGGTCCAGGGCGGGCAGTCCACCGCGGTGCGTGAGCAGGTGCCGTACGAGCACCCGCTCCTTGCCCGCCGTCTTGAACTCCGGCCAGTACGTGCCCACCGGGGCGTCGAGGTCGATCTGCCCGCGCTGGTGCAGCAGGAGGAGAACGGCGGCGGCGATCCCCTTGGTGGCGGACCGGACCGTCTGCGCGGTGTCCAGGGCCCACGGTTCCGTCCCGTCGACGTCCCGCGTGCCGGCCCACAGGTCCACGACCTTGTGCCCGTCGCGGTAGACGGCGACGGCCGCGCCGCGTTCACCCAGCCGCTCGAAGTTCCGTACGAAGGCATCCCTGACCGGCTCGAAGCCCGCCGCCACCGTGCCCTGGACGTCCACGCCCGCACTCCCGCCCGTCGTACCGCTCGCTGTTCCGATCCGGTCGCCGCTCGCGCGCGCGTACCGCTCGGAAGAAACATACCTACGGTGCGACGGGTCCCGGCGCCACGGACTTCGGGTCGAAACCGAACGGCAACTCCAGCCGGTGCGCGCCCATCAGCGCCTCGTCACCGAGCAGATCGCGGGTGGCACCGTCCGCGACGATGACGCCCTCGCTCAGGATGACGGCGCGGGGGCAGAGTTCGAGCGCGTACGGCAGGTCGTGCGTGACCATCAGCACTGTGATGTCCAGCGACCGCAGGATGTCGGCGAGTTCGCGCCGGGACGCCGGGTCCAGGTTGGACGACGGTTCGTCGAGGACGAGGATCTCCGGCTCCATGGCCAGGACGGTCGCGACCGCGACCCGGCGGCGCTGGCCGAACGACAGGTGGTGCGGGGGGCGGTCCGCGTACTCCGCCATGCCGACCCGCCCGAGCGCGGTGGCGACCCGCGCCTCCAGTTCGGCGCCGCGCAGCCCGGCGGCGGCCGGGCCGAACGCCACGTCCTCCCGGACGGTCGGCATGAACAGCTGGTCGTCCGGGTCCTGGAAGACGATGCCGACCTGCCGCCGGATCTCCGCGAGGTTCCGCTTCTCGACCGGCAGCCCGGCGACGGCGACCGTGCCGGCCCCGGCGTCGAGGATGCCGTTGAGGTGCAGGACGAGCGTGGTCTTGCCGGCCCCGTTGGGACCGAGCAGCGCCACCCGCTCGCCGCGCGCGACGGTCAGGTCGACGCCGAAGAGCGCCTGGTGGCCGTCGGGATAGGCGTAGGCGAGGCCCCGGACGTCGAGGGACGCCGGCCGGGGGGCGGAGGGGGCGGTGGCGGTGGCGGGTACGGGCGTGGGGTCCTGGGGCGTCAGGGCGTGGGGTGTGGGTTCCAGGGGCGTGGCGTCCTGGGGTACGGGGTCCGGCCGAGTCATAGGGTCCAGCCAAGCAGACACACCGCGAGCGCCGTCACCGGGAGGGCGGCGGCGTACCGCCACTGCGCCCGCGACGCCGTCACCTCGTCGATGACCGGCATCGTGCCCGCGTACCCCCGGCTCACCATCGCCAGATGGACCCGCTCACCGCGCTCGTACGAGCGGATGAACAGGGCGCCCGCCGTCTTGGCCAGCACCCCCCAGTGCCGTACACCCCGCGCCTCGAAGCCGCGCGAGCGCCGGGCGATGGACATCCGGCGCATCTCGTCCGTGATGACGTCGCCGTACCGGATCATGAAGGAGGCGATCTGCACGAGCAGGGGCGGCAGCCGCAGCCGCTGGAGGCCCAGCAGCAGCGACCGCAGCTCGGTGGTCGACGCGAGCAGGACGGACGCGGCGACGCCGAGGGTGCCCTTGGCGAGGACGTTCCAGGCGCCCCAGAGCCCGGGGACGCTCAGGGGGACGCCGAGGACGTGGATCTCGTCGCCGGGGACCACGAAGGGCATCAGGACGGCGAAGGCGACGAACGGCACCTCGATGAGCATCCGCCGCAGCAGGAATCCGGCGGGGATACGGGCCGCCGCCGCGACCGCCGCCAGCAGCACCGCGTACAGGCCGAACGCCCAGATCGCCTCGCGCGGGGTGGAGACCACCACGAGGACGAAGCAGAAGACGGCGGCGAGCTTGCAGTGCGGCGGCAGGTCGTGGACCGGGCTGTGGCCGTGCCGGTAGAGCTTGTGGGCGTGACCGGCGCCCATGTCAGACGCTCCCGCCGGCGAAGGACGTCACGGAGCCGTCCCGGTCGGCCGTACGGCGCCGGCGCACCGCCCAGAAGATCCCGCTGCCCACGGCGACGGTGCCGGCCACCCCGATGACCCCGGCGAGGCCGCCGGAGATCCGGGCGTCGGTGATGTCCTTGACGCCGTAGTCGGCGAGCGGGGAGTCGGCGGTGTGGTGCGGCTCGGTCTTCTTGTCGATGCCCTGGTCGGCGGCGACCTTCTCCAGGCCGTCGGGGTTCGCGGAGGCGTAGAAGGACACAAATCCGGCCAGTACGAGGGCGGTGACCAGGCCCGTCGCCCAGACCGCGCGGGTGGAGGCGGACCGCGCCGCGACGGGCACGGGCGCGGTGGCGGGCGCCGCGTCCACCAGCTCGCCGCCGACCCGCAGCTTGAGCGGGGCGGAGAGGCCGCGGGCGCCGTGGACCAGGTCGGGGCGTACGGCGATGACCGCGCCCACGGTCAGCGCGGTGATGGCGGCCTCGCCGATGCCGATCAGCACGTGGACGCCGACCATGCCGGTCAGGACCTTGCCGATCGGGATGTCGGTGGTGCCGCCGACCGCGTAGAAGAGGGTGAAGCCGATCGCGGCGGCCGGTACGGAGACCAGCGCGGCGACGAAGGACGCGATGGTCACGGAGCGGCGGGCGCGGGGCAGGATCCGCACCAGCGCGCGGAACAGTGCGTACGAGACGACGGTGGTGATCACGGCCATGTCGGTGATGTTCACGCCGAGCGCGGTGAGACCGCCGTCCGCGAAGAGGATGCCCTGCATCAGCAGGACGACGGAGATGCAGAGCACGCCCGTGTACGGGCCGACGAGGATCGCGGCCAGGGCTCCTCCCAGGAGATGGCCGCTGGTGCCGGTGGCGACCGGGAAGTTGAGCATCTGTACGGCGAAGATGAAGGCGGCGACGAGCCCGGCCAGGGGCGCGGTGCGCTCGTCCAGCTCACGGCGTGCGCCGCGCAGGCTGACGGCGACGGCGCCCACGGCGACCACACCGGCGGCGGCGGAGACGGGCAGGTTGATGAATCCGTCGGGGACATGCATGGCGGGCTCCGCTTCCTGCGGGGGCTGTTGAGGACCGGGCGGTGGTCACCGTCTGCTGGCGGTGGGGAACCGTCTGATGATAGGGCCCTCTTGCGAACAACTCGCAAGAGCAGGTTGTATGCAACCCGCCCTCCCGGGGAACGGGGGGTTGCGGGGAAGCGTGAGGCGAACCAGCCTCGCTGGGCACCATGTCCCCATTTGACTGTTTTGTGTGACTATGAAATGAAGGTCCGATAAAGCCTGCGGGGTCGTGACGCCAGACTCACCGTCCCCGGCTCTCACCCCAGAGGAGCGAGCCGATGCCACCCGTCGTGGAACAACCCGCCAAAGCCCGTCTGATCACGGACGCCGCCCAGCACAAGACCGTTCCCGTCACCCTGCTCTACGACGGCGCCGATCCGCTCGCGATGCGCATCGTGTTTCCTCCCGAGGTCTCGCTCGACCGGAGCGAGGTGGTCTGGGCCTTCGCCCGCGACCTGCTCGAAACCGGCCTGCGGCTGCCGTCCGGCACGGGTGACGTGCTGGTGTGGCCGTGCGGGCGGGCCCAGACCGTACTGGAGTTCCACTCGCCGGACGGGGTCGCGCTGGTGCAGTTCGACAACGCGCCGCTGCGGCGGTTCCTGGAGAGTTCGTACGCGATGGTCCCGGCAGGCAAGGAGCACCACGAGATCGAGGTCGAGAACGAGCTGGGGAACCTGCTGAACAAGACCTGAGCCGGACGGACAGGACCTGATCGGTCAACGCGCTGTGGCCCGGTCCCGCCCCCCTCTCGGGGGTGCGGGACCGGGCCACGCGCCGCTCCCGGCCCCCGTCCCCACGGTGCCGGTGCGTGTCCGGGGTCCGGGTGCCGCTCACACCCGCGCACCCCGGAGCACTGGGACGGCGTATCCGGAAGGACGCCGAGCCTTTCCGTACGTCGGATACCTCAGACGCGCACGAGTTCGCGCTCGGAGCCGGGACCGCCCTCCGGACCGCCGGAGCCGGCCGCCTCCTCCGCGTCGTCCCCGAGCCGCTTGCGCAGCTGCTCGCCCTCCACGTCCACGTTGGGCAGCGCCCGGTCGAGCCAGCGCGGCAGCCACCACGCCCGCCTGCCGAGCAGGGCCATCACGGCCGGCACAATCGCCATCCGGACCACGAAGGCGTCGAAGAAGACCGCGACGGCGAGGCCGAACCCGATCATCTTGATCATCGCGTCACTGGCCCCGATGAAGCCGGAGAAGACCGCGATCATGATCACCGCCGCCGCCGACACCACCCGCGCCCCGTGCCGGAACCCGGTCACGATCGCCTCGCCGGGCCGCTCGCCGTGGACGTACGCCTCCCGCATGCGGGTGACCAGGAAGACCTCGTAGTCCATCGCCAGGCCGAAGACCACGCCCACCATGAAGATCGGCATCATCGACATGATCGGGCCGGTCTGCTCGACCCCGAGCAACCCGCCGAGCCAGCCCCACTGGAAGACGGCGACGACCGCGCCGAGCGCCGCGACCACCGAGAGCAGGAAGCCGAGGGCGGCCTTCAGCGGGACCAGGACCGACCGGAAGACCAGCATCAGCAGCAGGAACGCGAGCCCGACGACCAGCGCCAGGTACGGCAGGAGGGCGTCGTTCATGCGCTGCGAGAAGTCGATGTTCAGGGCCGTGGCGCCGGAGACGTACACCTCGGCGCCGTTCTCCGCCCGGGCCGTCGCCGCGGCCGACCGGATGTCGTGCACCAGCTCCTCGGTCCTGATCGAGGAGGGCCGGTCCTTGGGGATGACGGTGACGGTCGCGGTGTCGCCGGCCTTGTTGAGCACCGGGTCCAGGACGGTGACGACGTCGTCCATCTTCTTCACGGTGGCCGAGATGCCGAGCGCGGCGGCCTTGGCGTTGTTGTCCGCCTGGCCGTCGACCACCAGCATGAGCGGCCCGTTGAACCCGGGGCCGAAGCCGTCGGAGAGCAGGTCGTACGCCTTGCGCTGGGTGGTGCTGACCGGCTGCGAGCCGTCGTCGGGCAGGCCCAGCTCCAGCGAGGTGGCCGGGAGGGCGATGCCACCGAGGCCGAGCACACCCACCACCAGCACGGCGACCGGCCGGCGCAGCACGAACCGCGCCCAGCGGGTGCCCATGTTGGGCTTCTTCTCGACGGGCACCGCTCCGGCGCGCACCTGGGCGTCGGTGTGGTCCATGGCCTTACGGGCCTTGCGGCCGAACACCCGCTTGCCCGCGAACCCGAGCATCGCCGGGGTGAGGGTGAGGGCGATGAGGACGGCGATCACCACGGTCGCGGCCGCCGCGAGGCCCATCTTGGTGAGCATCGGGAGGTTGACCACGGCGAGCCCGGAGAGGGCGATGACCACGGTGAGCCCGGCGAAGACCACGGCGGATCCCGCCGTGCCGACGGCCCGTCCCGCCGCCTCTTCCCGTTCCCGGCCGTCGGCCAGCTCGGCCCGGTAGCGCGAGACGATGAACAGCGCGTAGTCGATGCCGACCGCGAGGCCGATCATCATCGCGAGGATCGAGGTGGTGGAGCCGAGGTCGAGGACGGTGGCGAGCGCGGTGATCCCGGAGATCCCGACGCCGACGCCGAGGAGCGCGGTGACCAGCGGCAGTCCGGCGGCGATCAGCGACCCGAAGGTGATGACCAGCACGACCGCCGCGATGGCGACACCGATGATCTCACCGGAGCCCGTCTCCGGGGCGACCTGGAGCGCGTCCCCGCCGATCTCGACCGCCATGCCCTCGGCCTTGGCGTCGGCGCCCGCGTCCTCCAGCGCGGTACGGGTCTCGTCGGTCAGCGACTCCGAGCCGACCTTGTACGAGACGCTCAGGTACGCGGTCGAGCCGTTCTTGGCGACCCCGCCCGTGGTGAACGGGTCGTTGACGGACTTGACCTGCGGCGAGCCGGCCTTCAGCTCGTCGGCGATCTTCTTGACCTCGGCCTTGTTCCCGGCCTCGGTGATCTTCTCGCCCGCGGGCGCCTTGAAGACGACCCGGGCGGTGGCGCCGTCGCTGCTGGCCCCGGGGAAGCGCTGGTCGAGCAGGTCGAAGGCCCGCTGGGCCTCCGTACCCGGGATCGAGAAGGAGCTGGAGGTGGGCGTGGACGCGGAGGCCGCGGCGACGCCGGCGAACGCCAGCAGGGCCACCCAGATCAGGGCGACGTAGCGGCGGCGCCGGAAGGCGAGCCGGCCGAGCTTGTAGAGGAACGTGGCCACGAGGGCGTACTCCCGGTCTGTGGACGAAACAAGGGCATGGGGAGCCGACCCGACGGCGAGAGAGCGGCACGCGTCAGGGGATTGCGGGGTGTTACGGGGAGAGGGTGCGGGGACTGTTGGGACTGGGGGGACTACTGGGACTGCGGGGACTTCGTGAACTGGGGGACTTCTTCGCGTACGGGGACGGTCAGACGCCGAGGGCGGGGAGGACCACGGCGTCCAGGTACGCGACGAGGAACGCCCGGTCGACGGACCGGTCCTCGATGAGCTGCCGGGCGACGAAGGCGCCGACCAGCATGTGCAGGACGAACGGCAGCGCGGGATGGTCCGCGGCGATCTCGCCGCGGTCGACCGCTCGCCTGAGCAGGGTCTTGAGTCCGCTCGTCTCGGGTTCGACCACCACGTCGCGCAGCGCGTCGCGGAGGTCGGGGTTGTCGTGGACGGCATGGAAGAGCCCCCGCATCAGCGCGGAGTCCCGTTCCATCTGGGTTTCGTCGGTGAGCGCCGTCATCGCGTGGAAGTCACCGCGCAGCGAACCGGTGTCGACCTCGTGCGCCGGGTCGGGCTTGGTGTGCCGCAGGGCACGCGCGACCAGCACCGGCTTGCTCCCCCACTGGCGGTAGAGGGTGGCCTTGCTGGAGCGGGCGCAGGTGGCGATGGCGTCCATGGTCAGGGCGTCGTAACCAACCTCACGCAGCAGGTCGAGCACGGTGCCGTACAACTCGGTCTCACGCTGGGGCGTCAGCCTCGTACCCGCCATGGTCCACCCCCTGCGCGTCGTTGCCCGCTCTTCTCGCCCGCTCGCCCTGCCCGGCGTTCCGAACGAAACGGTTTCGTACAGTACGAAGATAACCCGGCGCCCAGCGAAACGAAACCGTTTCGCTTGTGGGCTGCGCCACAGACGTGAGGACGGCATAAATGTGGGCGCAAAAAGTCCCCGGCCAGAAGTTGCCGCACCCCCTCCACGCGGAAAGCATTGGGGGGTGAGTGACGACGTCGCGTATCTACGGTTCCCGCACCTGCACGACGACCTGCTGTGCTTCGCCGCCGAGGACGACCTCTGGGTCGCACCCCTCGTGCCGGCCGGGCACCGGCCCGGACGGGCGTGGCGGGTGACCGTCGACCGCACCAGAGTCGGTCACCCGCGCTTCTCGCCCGACGGCCGGCAGATCGCCTACACGACGTGGCGCAGTCTCGACCCGGAGATCCACCTGGCCCCGGTGGACGGGGGCCCGGCCCGCCGGCTCGGCTACTGGGGCTCCACCGACACCCGGGTCTGCGGCTGGACCCCGCCGGGTGAGGACGGGGAGTCGCAGATCCTCGCGGTCTCCTCGCACGGCCAGCCGTTCTCGTACTACTCCTGGGCCTACAGCGTCCCGACCGACGGCTCGCCGGGCAGCCAACTGCCGTGGGGGCCGGTCGCGGACCTGGCGGTGGCGGACATCGACGGCGAACACCGCACGCTGCTGCTCACCGGCAAGCCGCCGCACGAGCCGGCCGCGTGGAAGCGGTACCGGGGCGGGGCGACGGGGCGGCTGTGGCTGCACGGCGAACGCCTGCTCCCCGACATCGGGGGCCATCTGGACTGCCCGATGTTCGTGGACGGGCGGGTGGCGTTCCTCTCGGACCACGAGGGGGTGGGGAACCTGTACTCGGTCCTGCCCGACGGTACGGATCTGCGCCGCCACACCGACCACGACGCGTTCTACGCCCGCCACGCCTCCTCCGACGGGCGCCGGGTGGTCTACCAGTGCGCGGGCGACATCTGGCTGGTGGACGCCCTGACCCCGGACTCGGTGCCGCGCAAGCTGGACGTACGCCTGGGCGGCCCGCGCGCCGGCCGCCGCGCGTACCAGGTCCCGGCGGCGAGCCACGTGGACGCGGTCTCGGTGGACACGACGGGGCGGGCGAGCGCGGTGTCGGTACGGGGCAGCCTCTACTGGCTCACCCACCGCGACGGCCCGGCCCGCACAATCGCGGACACGCCGGGGGTACGGGTACGGCAGCCGGACATGCTGGGCGGCGGCGGCCAGGTCGCGTACGTCACGGACGCGGACGGCGAGGACGCGATCGAGATCGCCTACCTCCCCCGCGCGACGGGCGACCGCCCCCCACGCCGCCTGGCCTCGGGCCACCTCGGCAGAGTCCACGAACTGGTCTCGTCCCCCACGGGAGACCGCATCGCGGTCGCATCCCACGACGGCAGACTGCTCCTGATCGACACAACGGAGGACACCCCGGAGGCGAGCACGCCCACGCCGGGGCCGGGTCCGGCGACCGCGCCGCCCGGGGCGGGTGCCGACGCCGCGCCCACGGCCCCCGCCCCGCCCGCCGCAGGGTCGACACCCACCGCCGCCGGGGCCACCCCCGAAGGGGCCCCGTTCGCCGCGCCCGGCGCCACAGGCCCCGCGCCCGCCGCAGGCGACCCGCCCCGTACCGGGTCCACCCGATGGAAGCCGCCCGGCGAGGGCAACGGCATCGTCACCGAGGTCATCCGGTCCATCAACGGCCCCGTCGCCGACCTCGCGTTCTCGCCGGACGGCGACTGGCTCACCTGGTCGCACCCCGGCGTCGGCCGCACCCTGCGCCAGATCAAGATGGCCCGCATCGGCGGCAGCGCCGACCGTACGATCATCGACGTCACCAACGGCCGCTTCGAGGACGAGAATCCCGTCTTCACCAGCGACGGCCGCTACCTCGCCTTCCTCTCCTGGCGCGGCTTCGACCCCGTCTACGACGTCCACACCGGCGACCTCTCCTTCCCGCTCGGCTGCCGCCCCTACCTCGTACCGCTGTCCTCCGCGACCCCGTCCCCCTTCGCCCTCTCCCCCGACGGCCGCCCCGCCGCCGGCGGCCTCGACCCGGCGATGAGCGACGCCGACGCCGGCGAGGGCACCGTCACCGTCGAGGAGGAGGGACTCGCCGCGCGCGTCACCCCGTTCCCCGTCGCCGCGTCCAAGTACTCCGCGCTGCACCCCGTCAGCGGCGGCGGCCTCGTCTGGCTGCGCTGGCCCATCTCCGGCGCCCTCGGCGAGACCTTCGCCAACCCCGCCGACACCTCGGGCCGCCCCACCCTCGAACACTTCGACCTCACCAAGGCCCGCAAGAGCGAACTCGTCGCCCACCTCGACTGGTTCGCCCCCAGCGGCGACGGCACCCGCCTGGTCGTCGTGGACGACGACGAACTGCGCGCCGTCCCCGCCACCGAGCCCGGCGACAGCGACTCCACCGTCTACCTCGACCTCCGCCGGATCCTCCACGAGGTCGACCCGGAGGCGGAGTGGCGCCAGGCGTACGAGGAGGCCGGCCGCCTGATCCGCGCGTACTTCTGGGAGCCGGACATGTGCGGCATCGACTGGGACGGCGTCCTCGCCCAGTACCGCCCCCTCGTCGAACGCGTCGCCTCTCCCGACGAGTTCGCCGACCTCCTCCGCGAAGTCGTCGGCGAGCTGGGCACGTCCCACGCGTACGTCACCCCCGCCCGCCGCAACGAAGGCCCCCGCCACTACCAGCGCGCCATGGGCTTGCTCGGCGCCAACCTCGTGTGCCGCGACGGGAACTGGATGGTCAAGCGCATCCTCCCCGGCGACTCCTCCGACTCCAAGGCCCGCTCCCCGCTGGCCGGCACCGGCATCCGCGAGGGCGCGGTCCTCACCCACGTCGACGGCCGCCCCGTCGACCCCGTGGCCGGCCCCTTCCCCCTCCTGTCCGCCGCCGGCGGCACCACCGTCGAGCTGACCTTCCGTACCGCGGGACCCGAGGCCCACTCCCGCCGCGTCGCGATCGTCCCGCTCATCGACGAACGCCCGCTGCGCTACCAGGACTGGGTCGCCAAACGCCGCGAGGTCGTACGGGAGATCAGCGGCGGTCGCTGCGGCTATCTCCACATCCCCGACATGGGCGGCTCCGGCTGGGCGCAGTTCAACCGCGACCTGCGCCTCGAAGTCTCCCGCCCCGCCCTGATCGTGGACGTACGGGGCAACGCGGGCGGCCACATCAGCGAACTCGTCGTGGAAAAGCTCACCCGCCGCATCCTGGGCTGGGACCTGACCCGTGACGCCCAGCCCGTCTCGTACGCCTCGAACGCCCCGCGCGGCCCGGTGGTCGCCATCGCCGACGAGGCCACCGCCTCCGACGGCGACATGATCACGGCCGCCTTCCGGCTCCTGAACCTCGGCCCGGTGGTCGGGCAGCGCACCTGGGGCGGGGTGGTCGGCATCACCGGCCGCCACCGGCTCGGCGACGGCACGGTCATCACCGTCCCGATGAACGCCGCCTGGTTCGACGCGTACGGCTGGTCCGTCGAGAACCACGGCGTGGACCCGGACATCGAGGCCCTGCGCACCCCGCTCGACTGGGCGGAGGGCCGGCACGCGCAGCTGGACGACGCCGTGTGGGTGGCGCTGGACCTGCTGGCCGCGCATCCGGCCGCGACCCCGCCGGGGTACGGCGCGGTCCCGGACCTCCGCCGGCCCAAGCTCCCCCCGCGCGGGCCGGCCTGACCCCGGACACCACCGGACACCACCGGACACCACCGGACGCCACCGGCCCGCGGGACCGCCGCACGGGAAGGAGGCGCACCCCACGATCGGGGTGCGCCTCCCGTACGTACGGTACGTACCGGGCCGAAGGATCAGGCGTCGCGCGCGCCGCCCCGCATGCCGTCGCGGTCCGCCCGCTCCCGGTCGGCCCGGTCCTGGTCGCGGCCCATGTCGCGGCCCATGTCCCGGTCCGTGCCCCGCCGGTCGCGGTCACCACCCATGTCGCGCCCCATGTCGCGGTCGCCGCCACGACCCGCGTCACGACCCGCGTCACGGCTCATGTCGCGGTCCATGTCCCGGTCCCTGCGTCCGTCCGTGCCGCGACCGTCCGTGCCACGGCCGTCCGCGCCGCGGCCCTGACCCTTGGCCTTCGCCCTGTCCTTCTCCTGGTCGCTCATCCGCGACCGCGCCTGGTCCTGGAGCTCCTGCGCCTTGTCCCTGAACTGGTCCGAAATACCCATGAAAAGCCACTCCTGAAAGTCTGTGGGGCCCTACGGGGGGGGTGGATCCCGACCAGACTGACACGGCCCGACATTCCGCGCATTTCGATCAGTTACGCAGCGTACGGGCCTCCTCGTCGGCCGCCCCGCCCGCCCCCACCAGCCCCGTGCGCACCCCCTCGAGCCGGGGCCCGAAGCGGCGCATCTCGCGCCGCCCCACCGTGGCGATCAGCCCCGGCAGATACCCCCGAACGGCCTGCGCCCCCCGCAGCCACGCCTGTCCGTACACCTGCGCGGACCGCCGCTCGATCCCGGCGACGAGCCGGTCCACGGCCGGGCCGAGCGGGTACGTACGGTTGGCCGGCCACGGCAGCCGCCCCCGCAGCTCCCGCATCACGTCGTCCTCGTCCGCGCCCCGCACCATGTCGGTGTCCGTCCAGGACAGGTACCCGACGCCGACCCGCACCCCCCGGTACCCGACCTCGGCGCGCAGGCTGTGCGCGAAGGCCTCGACCCCCGCCTTGGACGCGCAGTACGCGGTCATCATCGGCGCCGGCGTGAGCGCGGCCAGCGACGCGATCTGGAGGAAGTAGCCCCGGCTCTCCAGCAGCGCCGGCAGGAACGCCCGCGCCGTCACCGCGCCCCCGATCAGGTTCACCTCCACCACTCGCCGCCACGCGTCCGGGTCGGAGCCCACGAACGGCCCCCCGGACGCCACCCCCGCGTTCGCGACGACGAGGTCCACCGTCCCGAAGCGCTCCTTCACCTCCCCGGCCACCCGCGCCATCGCGGCGTGGTCGGTGACGTCCGCGTACCAGTGGGCGGCGTCCCCGTGCAGCCGCCCCGCCACCCGCTTCAGCCCGTCCTCCTCCAGCCCCACCAGCGCGACCCGCGCGCCACGCGCCGAGAGCTTGCGGGCAAGGTGCTCCCCCACCCCGCGCGCGGCGCCGGTGACAACGGCGACCTGCCCTTCGAGACGGTTCGATCCGGTACGGCCGTCAGATCCGGTACGGCTGTCAGATCCGGTACGACTCTTCGATCCGATACGGCTCATGCCACGTCCTCTCATGCCACGTCCTCCGTCGCAGTGGGGTCGGCGGTACGTTCGTCGGCCGCGGCGCGCGGTGCGGGCAAGGTCTCCGCCCCCAGATACGCGGCGGCCAGCCCCCGGATCGCCCCCGTCACCGCCTCCGGCGCCTCCACCGGCGTCATGTGCCCCACCCCCGGCAGCACGGTCAGCCCGGTGCAGTCGGGCAGGGCGGCGGCCAGCGCCCGCGCGTGTACGGGCGGGGTCATCCGGTCGGCCGACCCGACCAGGACAGCCGTCGGCACCCTCAACTCCCCTACGTGCGCGTCGAGATCGAGCGCGTCGAGCACGTGCGACCACGCGACCCGCGCCCTCCGCCCGCACGCGTGCACGATCCGCGCACACCGCGCGACCCGGTCCGGCGCGGTCGCGGGCCCCATCGTCGCGTAGCGCAGGAGCCGCCGGGAGAGCGGTGTGACCGGACCCAGCGGAGCCGGCGACCCCAACACCAGCCGGGTGAGCCGCTTCCGCACCCGCCCGGCACGCAACGGCAGCACCAGCGACTCCGCGACCAGCCCCGAACTCCCCGTGCTGCACAGCAACACGGCCGCCGCGCGCTCCCGGAAGACCGGCCGCCGGGCGGCGGCCATGATCGCCATGCCGCCCATGGAGTGCCCGGCGAGCACGGCCCGCTCGCCCGGCGCGAGGGTCGCGGCGAGGACCGCCTCCAGGTCGTCGGCGAGAGCGTCGGCGGTGCAGGCGCCGGGGCCGGGGAACGCGGTCCGCCCGTGTCCCCGCTGGTCGTAGACGATCACCCGGTGATCGAGGGCCAGTTCGGCGATCTGCGCCGACCAGAAACGGGTCGAGCAGGTCCACCCGTGAGCAAGCACGACTGCGGGCCGACCCTCGGAGCCGTACATCTCCACATGGATCCGCGACCCGTCGACGGAGACGGCGGTCAGCGCACGGCGGGTGGGCGTGGGCAACGGGCTCATCGGACGGTCTCCTTCGTGGCGGCCCGCCGGGGCGCAGGGCCGTCGTCGTTGTCGCCGCCACCGTCACCGGCGCGGATCACGTCGTACTCGGCCAGGTCGACGGCCCGGGTCTCGCGGCGGAACTCGCGTGTGGTGCCCGGCCAGATGGTGGTGTTACGGCCGTGGGCGTCCAGGTACCAGCTGGTGCAGCCGCCGGTGTTCCAGACGGTCCGGGTCATCCGCTCCTGCACCCGCCGGTTCCAGGCGCCGACGGCGGAGACGCGGGCGTCCAGGGCGACCGGCGCCCCACCGGGGCCGCGCAACCACCCCAACTGCCCCAGGTAGTCGGCCAGATATTCCAACTGGGCCTCGATCATCAGGATCATCGAGGAGTTCCCGAGCCCCGTGTTCGGCCCGGTGATCATCATCCAGTTGGGGAACCCGGCCGCCGTCGTCCCGCGCAGCCCCTCCATGCCGTCCTTCCACGCCTCGGCCAGCGTGACCCCGCCCGTCCCCACCACCCGTTCGGCGATCGGGACGTCCGTCACGTGGAAGCCGGTCCCGAAGACGATCACGTCCGCCTCCGTCTCCGTCCCGTCCGCCGCGACCAGCGTCGAGCCGCGCACCTCCGCGAGACCCGAGGCGACGACGTCCACGTTGGGCCGCGTCAGCGCCGGGTAGTACGTGCTGGAGAGCAGGATGCGCTTGCAGCCGATGCGGTACGAAGGGGTCAACGCGGCCCGCAGCGCGGGGTCCTTGACGGCCCTGGCCAAGTTGGCCTTGGCCAGCAGCTCCACCACCCCCAGCAGATCCGGCCGCTTCGTGAAGGCCGAGACCTGCAACTCCCGTACCCCCCAGAGGAATTGACGCCGGACGGTACCGCTGGCCGGCAGGGCGCGGTGCATCAGCCGTTCGATCCGCGTGATGGCCCTGTCGGAACGGGGCATGACCCAGGGCGGTGTCCGCTGGAAGACCGTCAACCGGCCGACCTCCGGCTGGATCGCGGGCACGATCTGCACGGCGGAGGCCCCGGTGCCGATCACGGCGACGCGCTTGCCCCGCAGCTCACGGCTGTGGTCCCAGCGGGCGGAGTGGAAAACCTCCCCGGGGAACGTCTCCAGCCCCGGCACGTCAGGCACCCGGGGATCGGACAACGCGCCTCCGGCGGACACCACCACATCGGCGGTGAAGTCCCCTTGAGTGGTGGCGACTTCCCAGCGCAGCGCCACCTCGTCCCACCGGACCCTCGTCACCTCGTGCCGGAAGCGCAGATGCGGCCGGATCCCGAAGGTGTCGGCGACCCGCTCCAGATAGGCCCGGATGTACGGCTGCCCGGAGAAGGTGCGCGGCCAGTCGGGTTCGGGCGCGAAGGAGAACGAGTAGAGGTGGGAGGGCACATCGCACGCGCACCCCGGATAGGTGTTGTCCCGCCAGGTCCCGCCGACCGATCCGGCCCGCTCCAGGACCACGAAGTCGGTGATCCCCTCCCGCCGCAACCGCACGGCGGCCCCGAGGCCGCCGAACCCCGACCCGATGACCGCAACGCGTACGTGCCGCACGTGCCGACCGACCACCACAACGCCTCCCGCGACCGCACCCGAACGAACCGAACCAAACCGAACCGCGCCAGTAATCACTGGCACGGTTAAGCAGCGTAGGGGCAGCCCCCTACCCATGGGTAGGGTCCGGACGACAGAAGTTACCGACGGTACGACATAAAGTGACGCCCATGGAGTACCGCATGGACGACCTGGCCCGCGAGGCGGGCATCACGGTGCGCACCGTGCGCTTCTACCGCGAGCGCGGCCTGCTCAGCCCGCCGCGCCGCGAGGGCAGGATCGCCTGGTACGACGACCAGCACCTGGCCCGACTCCGCACGATCGCCGCCCTGTTGGAGCGCGGCCACACCCTCAACGGCATCGCGGACCTGGCGGCGACGTTCGAGGCGGCCCAGGCCCCCGGCGGCTTCGCCTCGGCGCTCGGCCTGGACGAACCCCCCACCGAGGAAACCCCGGTCCGCCTCTCCCCCGAGGAACTGGCCGACCACTTCGCGGGCGAGGTCACCCCGGAGAACCTCGCCGCGGCCCTGGACCTCGGCTACCTCGCCGTCGACGGCAACGACATCGTCCACATCAGCCGCCGCCTCCTGGACGCCTCCGCGGCCCTGGTCCGCGAGGGCGTCCCCCTGGCGGCGGTCCTGGCGGCGGCGGTGGAGGTCCGCGCCCACGCGACGGCCCTGGCGGACCTGTTCACCACCACCCTCAAGACCCACACCCCCCACACGCCCCCCACCACCCTCCGCCCCCTGGCCCACAGCGTGGTGGAAGCAGAACTCTCCATGGCCCTGGACCGCACCCTCCGCCAACCACCCCAACCACCGCAGCCACCCACCTGAGCCCTCACACCCCAACCTTGCGGTGCTCGTCCCACGAGGCCGCGGCGGCCGCCAGCCGCAGCGTCCACGGGTCGGGGTCACCGCCACTGATCTCGTCCCACAGCGTGCGGTTGGCGGCGGCGAAGGCGGTGACCCCCTCCGCGGGAGCGCTGTGCCAGGCGGGGATTGCGTCCGCCTGGCGCTCGGCGGAGACCGGATCATGCCCGGAAGCAATGAGCCAGACGACCCAGTAGCCGGCGTCGAGCCAGGCGGCTCCCCGGGTGGCCCACGCCCAGTCGACAAGACACCCACGATCGCCCTGGGGGGCACGGTCGTCGACGAGCACGTTGGTGTGGTTGAGATCGGTGTGCAGGAGGTAGTTCCCGGCGAAGAAGCGGAGGTCGTCGGAGGTGGTGACGTAACGCTCCAAGCGTTGCTCGGCACGCCGCAGTTCGACGCCGGGGCACGGGATTTCACCGAGCCGCCGCAGGAGGGCCGCGACTTCGGCCAGGTCGGCGGAGCGAGGGCCGTAATCCGCGTGACGGCCGTCCAACGCCTGGAATCCCAAGAGGTCCCATCCGCCGGTCTCGACGCGCCAGCACAGGCCGGGACCGACCGCACCGAGGTACGGAGCGACCGAGGCTTCCCGGCGCTGGGTCGAGGCCCGGGGATGATCGGTACGGAGCCCCTTGACGTGCCAGGCTCCGGCGGCGGAGGTGATCCGTACAGCGATCTCGCTGTTGAACCCCTCGCTGGCCTCCGCGACCGTGAGCAGCGGCCCGGTGTGCCGTTCCACGGCGGCACGGACGGCGGCGGGCAGCCGGTCGAAACCGATGCGGGTGGTCGCCATGTGACCTCACTCTTCGACAGGGGCAGTACGGCGGGGGCTTCCTCACGGAAGAACGCCCGGAAACCCCCGCGGTTCTGCACGGCAGTGCGACTACCGGTAGGGGTTGTCGTCGTTGCAGCCTGGTACGGCCCCCTCGGTCAATACTTCCAGGTCGTCAAGGAGGACGACCCCTTCGGGCTCGTCCAGGACCGGTGGCCGGGTGATGATCTCCACAGTGAGAGCGGTCTTCATGCTTCCTCGTTTCCGTGTCGGCAGTAGGTGTTCAGTGGTGCCTTCGCCTCCTGGTACGCCTTGGCGAGCGGTCGGCAGACCCGGCAGGTGCCGGAGAGCTGACAGCCACCGCAACCACCGGTGCGAAGCATCTGGGCATCGGCGATGCCGGGCAGCCGGAGAAGGCCGTCCAGGCCTTCGGCCATGAGATCGACGGGGTTCTCGCGACCGACCTTGCACATGGTCGCCAGGCCGTGCGGGTCGACGTGGAAGAAGGTGTGGCCTGCGGGGCAGCCTTGGAAGACGCCGGTCTTGTCCAGGAAGCCGGGGGCCTGCGCGGCCAGCGGCTCGGGTGTGCCCGAGTACGTGGGGGAGATCGTCCCGTACTCCGTGCGCGCGGCCCCGTATCGGTCGGCGACGGCCCGCATGGCGTCCACCTCGTGCGCGTTGTGCCTGGTGAAGATCAGCGCCAGTTCCAACGGGAGCCCTGCCTCCCGCGCGGCGGCGAGACCCCTTTCGACGAGCTTGAACGCCCCTTTCCTGCGGGTGAGGGAGTCGAAACTGTCCGGCGTCGCACCGTAGAGGGAAACGGTCACCTTGTACGGCGGCAGCTCCCGCAGCAACGCGATGACTTCGGGCCGATGGAGCCGGGACCCGTTGGTCAGGATCTCGATCAGCATGCCGGATCGGTGGGCGAACGTGTACGCGTCCATGAAATCGCGGTCGATCAACGGCTCACCTCCGGTGAACTGCAACCACAGCACCCCGGCATCCCGCAGCAGACGCAAGAGCCGCGCCTTGCCGACCCAGGGAAGTCCCTCGAACCTCCGCTCAGCGAGGTAGCAATGTTCGCAGTTGAAGTTGCACCCCTTGTTGATCTCGTACGTGGCACGTCCGTAGCCGAGCCCGGTCTCGGGGCGCACCAGAACGGTGTCACGCATGGTCAGACCTGCCAGGTCCAGATCCCAGGCCGTTCGGGCGCCTTCCAGGAGCCAGGGCGGCAAAGGGGCGCCGCTTTCGGCGATCGAGGCGACCTGCTCGTACAAAGCCCGGGGGATCCGCATCCCGGCCCGGGCGCCGGGACGGGCCACGAGGAACGCGCCGTTGTGCGGGCTCGCGATCAGCTGGTGCATGGGGCCTCCTCCACAGGGCCGTGCCGGACACTCCGCCGGTAACGACCGGACTCCTCGGCGGATACCGCCTGTTCGGACAACATCCAGGAAAGCGCGAAGAATTGGGGATAACCACGGCATCGATGCGGCAGTCTTGACGCACATCCGTGCATATCCACGCCGGACGCCGAAGGGGCCGAAGGCGCGGGAAGGAGTCGTCATGGGACTGGCGGAACGGCGCAGAACCCTGGGCTACAGTCAGGAAAAATTAGCCGAGTTACTCGGCGTGGACCGCACAACGGTCGGGCGCTGGGAAAGCGGCGGGGCAGCCCCTCAGCCGTCCCAGCGACGAGGCTTGGCCCTCGCCCTCGAAGTAGGTTTCCAAGAGCTGGACATGCTCCTGACATCGCCACGAGCCACAGGTCGGAAGACCGCCGGACACCACTCCAGTGACACGACGAGCGCGGGAGACCCCGACGAGATGATCCGCCGAGAATTCCTCCGCATACTGACTGTCAGTGGGGCTCTGACCCTCTTGCCGGTCGAGGAGGCCGAGGGCCTTGCAGAGGGCGTCCGCAGAGGGACGCCCGCCGACTTCGCACGCATGAACAGGCATCTCTGGCAGATCTACCAACTGGCCCGATCCAAAGGGTCCGTCTACCCCGTCGTCAGGGACCAGCTGACAACTCTCCACGACGCCTTGGCCGACCACACGTCCCGCCCCCTGCTGGGCGCGGCTGCCGACCTCTTTCAGCTGGCCGGCGAGGTGGCGTTCGACGCGAACCGGTATTCCGACGCCGTCGCTTCGTACTCCCTCGCGGCGTCGGTCAGCAAGGACGCGGAAACATACGACCTGTGGGCCTGCGCACTCGTCCGGTACGCCTACGTCGACATGTCCGAGCAACGCCACCGCCAAGCAACACAGATTCTCGCCGCGGCCGAGAGACTGGCCGCCCGCGGTGACAACAGCCTCGCGACCCGGCAGTGGGTCGCCTCCGTCCAAGCCGAGGCTTACGCGGGCCTCGGAGATCTGGGTGCCTGTGAACGCGCCATGGACCGGGCGGAGACCGTCCGCGACCTCACGGCGGACGGTACCAACGGCGGGTGGCTCCGGTTCGACGGGGCGCGCCTGGCAGAGGAACGGGGATCTCGCTACGTACAGCTCGGCCGTCTCGACCTGGCGGAGAGCGCCTTGAAGGACGCCTTGGAGCAGACGGCCCTGGCAAATGGACAGTCGTACCGACGACGCGGAGCTGTGCTCACCGACCTGGCGGCCGTCGGGGTGAAGCGGCGGGACGCCGAACAGGTCGTGACGTACGGCAGGGAAGCCGCCGGCCTGGCCCGTGCGTCCGCTTCCGGGTATGTCGCCCGTAGACTCCGAGCCCTGTGCGACGATTTTGGTCCCTTGAGCCGCGACCACCGCGTGGCCGAGCTGGAGGCGGAGATCGCCGCTCTGAGCACACCGTGACGGGAAGGGCGGGCATGTCGCAGACCGAGGGTGCACGAGTGTTCCGGGAGGCCTGGATCGCGGGAGTCCACCTGCACTTCCCAGGGACCCCGAAGGCTGGTTACGTCACGCCGTGGGACGACACTCCCGAGTGGGAGCGCGAGGCGGCGGGTTCCGTCCACGAACAGGTCCGGCACTTCATCGAGATCAGCGGCGGCGGCACGGCGCGACTGACACGCGAGCAGAAGAGCCGCTTCGTCGCGACGTGCTGGACCGCCCAGATGTTCAAGCACTTCGAGGATCCGAAGGCCGCCTATGTGGCCGACTGGCCCGACCTGCCGTCCTGGCAGCGGGAGACCGACGCGGACATCTTCGAGGCCATCGAGAAGTCGCTGAGCTGACCACACCGGAAGCGGGCGGCCCTGCGCCGCGACCCGGCGCGGCCCGCGCCCGCCCAAGGCCCCGCCCTAGCGGTCGAAGACCGCCGTTACCGGGGCGTGGTCGCTCCAGCGGTCGGCGTGGGTGGCCGCGCGCTCCACGTACGCCTTCACCGTGCGCTCGGCCAGACCGGGGGTCGCCGCGTGGAGGTCGATGCGCCAGCCCGTGTCGTTGTCGAAGGCGCGGCCGCGGTACGACCACCAGGAGTACGGGCCCTCCTGGCCCGGGTGCTGGGCCCGTACGACGTCCACGTAGCCGACCTCGTCGAAGACCCGGGTCAGCCACGCGCGTTCCTCGGGGAGGAAGCCGGAGGACTTGGCGTTGGCCTTCCAGTTCCTGAGGTCCGCCGGGGTGTGGGCGATGTTCCAGTCGCCGCACACCAGCACCTCGCGCCCGTCCGCCGCCGCCCGCTTCCGCAGCTGCTCCAGGTGGACGAGGAACTCGTCCATGAACCGGTACTTCTCGTCCTGCCGTACGGTCCCCACCTCGCCCGAGGGCAGGTAGAGGCTGGCCACCGTCACCCCGGGCAGATCGACCTCCACGTACCGCCCGCTCGCGTCGAACTCCGCGCTTCCGAAGCCGATCCGGGTACGTTCCGGCTCCCGCCGCGTGTACAGCGACACCCCCGCCCGCCCCTTCGCGAGGGCCGGCGCGTGCACGGTGTGCCAGCCCGCCGGCTCCCGCACCCCGGCGGGCAGCTGCTCCGGCTCGGCCCGTACCTCCTGGAGGCACACCACATCGGCGGAGGTCCCGGCGAGCCACTCCACGAACCCCTTCTTGGCGGCGGCGCGGAGGCCATTCACGTTCACGCTTGTCACGGTCAGCACCCCGGCACAGTACCGAACCGGCCCCTGCCACCCCCCGGCCCGGAGCCCCCGGACCGGATGTGTCCATGTCACCAAACGTTCACCGGCCAACTTCGCACGCCACGCCCCCAACCCCGCGCTTTTCGGCTTAGGTCGAGATCGACAACGAACTCGGCGCCCGCACCCCGGGCCCGGACACCGTGGAGGAACCATGGCAACACCCCTGCGAGGCCGACGACTTGGTGCCGCCGTCGCCACAGCGGCCCTCATCGCGCTGGCCGGCGCGACCGACGCCCGGGCGGCGAGCACACCGGCCCCGGCAACCGCCGCCGCGACCACCGCGTCGGCCGCCGCCGCCGTCGACTACGCCACCTGGCAGGCCGACGTACGCGCGGTGACGGACGAGGCGCGCCCGTACCTCGAACAGCGCATCGCCGACGGCACCGGCGAACGGCAGGCGATCGTCCTCGACATCGACAACACCTCGCTGGAGACCTACTTCTCCCCCTTCCCGCCCTCCCCCGCCGTCGCCCCCACCCTCGACCTGGCCCGCTACGCCGACGCCCACGGCGTGGCGGTCTTCTTCATCACCGCCCGCCCGGACTTCATCGGCTGGGTCACCAAGCCGAACCTGACGTCCGTCGGCTACCCCGTCACCGGTCTGTACGAGCGCAGCATCGGCGACCTGTTCGGCGACGCGGGCACGTACAAGGCGGCGAAGAGAGCCGACATCGAGAGGCGCGGCTACACGATCATCGCCAACATAGGCAACAACACGTCCGACTTCGTGGGCGGCCACGCGGAGAAGACGTTCAAGCTCCCCGACTACGACGGCGCGCTCTCCTGACCCGTACCTCCCCCACACACGGCACCACAGGCCCCGGGCCGCGCCCAGCGGCGGCCCGGGGCCTCTTCTGTCGGACGACGTGCGCGGGAGGCGTGCCCGCGCGGTGGTCGGACGCCGGCGCGCCGCGGTCGCCCGTCGGGGACGGCGTAGGGTCCGGGGCACTGGAGCCGAACGGACGGGAAGCCTCATGGCAACCAAGTGGACCTTGACCATCGACTGCGCGCACCCCGCAGAAATGGCCCGGTTCTGGGCGCTCGCACTGGGGTACGGGGAGAAGCCGCCGCCCACGGGATTCGCGACCTGGGAGGAGTGGTTCGCGCACCACGACGTACCGGAGGAGGAGTGGGACGACGGGGCCTATCTGGCCGACCCGGACGGGGTGGGGCCCAGCATCTCGTTCCTGCGGGTGCCGGAGGCGAAGGTCGCGAAGAACCGGCTCCACCTGGACGTCCAGGTCGGCGGCGGCCGCGAGACCCCGTGGGAGGTCCGCTGGCCCCGGGTGGCGGCGGCGGTGGAGCGGCTGACGGCCGCCGGCGCGACGGTGATCCACGAGGACGAACTCCAGGGCCGGCCCGATCACGTGGTGATGGCCGACCCCGAGGGGAACGAGTTCTGCCTGCTGTGAGCCGGGGCGACAGCGTACGAACCCGGGACAGTGCGAAGGCCCGGCCCGGCGTCAGGACGCCGGGCCGGGCCTTCGGGGCAACTAGTTGTTGCCGACGCCGTTCCCGGACAGGATCGGGATGTCGCTGAGGATGTGCGACAGCGGCTCGTCGCCCTTCGCCTGCGTCGAGTTCTCGGTGCACTGCTGGTTCTGCGGCGAGGACAGGACGTTGATGTCCTGGACCGCGATCGGGACGAGGCCGATGAGCGAACCGGCGTTGACCTTGGCGGGCAGGCCGATGCAGGGCTTGTTCAGCGAACCCTGGACGAGGCTGAGCTGCGGGCTCATGTCCCCGTGAGTCGCCGAGTTGCCGAAGGCCTGCTCGGCACCGTTGCCACTGAAGGACGTCGTGCCCGTGTCGTTCCCGACGGCCAGGGCCGGCGACGCGACGGCGGCCGAGGCCCCGACGAGCGATGCCGCTACAGCAGCGGTTGCCCACAGCTTGTTCATGTAAATGCCTTTCCGGAAAGTCGGACTCCACCGGTGGAGTCCGATTACTCAACTCACCACGGGGCGGATAGTTTCGGGCATTCCCCCGAACGGCCCAACGACTTTTCTGTTTAGCCGCAGCTCGGAGCAGCACGAAAGGGCCGGACCGCCGCGGGGTTCAGCGGTGGTCCGGCCCTCGGCCGATCGCTCGGCCGGCGGGTCAGCTGTTGCCCGCGCCGTTCCCGGACAGGATCGGGATGTCGTTGAGCAGGTGCGACAGCGGCTCGTCGCCCTTCGCCTGCGTCGAGTTCTCGACACACTGCTGGTTCTGCGGCGAGGACAGGATGTTGACGTCCTGGACCGCGATCGGGACGGCGCCGACGAGGGAGCCGAGGTTCAGCTTGGCGGGCAGGCCGATGCAGGGCTTGTTGAGCGAGCCCTGGATGAGCGCCATCTGCGGGCTCATGTTCCCGTACGTCGCGGAGTTGCCGTACTGCTGGCTGGCGAAGTTGCCACTGGCGGACGTGGTGCCGTGGTCGTTGCCGACGGCGAGCGCCTGCGGGGCGGCCGTGGCGGAGATGCCCACGACGGAGGCGGCGACAGCGGCGCCGGCCAGAACCTTCTTGATCACGATGAGTCCCCTTCTGACGGATGCCCCAAAGTCTCCGGGGCGTACTGAGCAACTTCGCATCGTCGGTTTAGTTCTTTCACTTCACTCCAATGGCCTATTACCGGCGTTCAACAAGCCGATCGAGTGAAGCACCGCAACCAAACACCTGGGAGGCGGTTGTGCAGGTCGCTCGACACGCTCGACCTGCTTGACCCGTTCGGCCCGCTCGACCCGTTCGGCCCGCTCCACCTGAATTTCTTTGAGAAAAGGACACTCTCGTGATCAAGAAGATTATGGCCGGCGCCGCCGTCGCCGCCTCCGTAGTCGGCGTCTCCGCCGCGGCGGCGCCCACCGCGCTCGCCGTCGGCAACGACCACGGCACGACCTCCGCGAGCGGCAACGGTGCCGCCTCGGCGTTCGGGAACAACTCGACCAAGGGCAACATGAGCCCGCAGGGTCAGCTGGTCCAGAGCTCGCTGAACAAGCTCTGTGTCGGCCTGCCGGTCAAGGTCAACGCCGGTGCGCTCGTCGGCGTTCTCGTGCCGGTCGCCGTCCAGGACGTCAACGTCCTGGCCTCGCCGCAGAACCAGCAGTGCGCCGACAACTCCACCCAGGCGAAGGGCGACGAGCCGCTGTCGCACATCGTGGACGACATCCCGGTCCTCTCGGGCAACGGCGTCGGCAACAGCTGATCCGCCGTACGCGCCATCGCCGGGACCCTGGTCCCGGCCGACGGGCCGGCCGGGGCACCGACGCCCCGGCCGGCCCGTTTCGCCCTCCGCGCCGTACGCGATTCCGGTGCGGAAACGAAACCTCCGGACGCGGCAGTCGGGTGAACCCGAGAAAGCCGAAAACGGGCCAGTTTCCTCGAATCGGCCGGGCTCGTTGGAGTTCCAGCAGCGGACGTATGAGCCGGCTTTACGAGGCTCGCGTGCCACGACAGTCGTGCGGACGTCTTCTCCGCTGCGGAAAGGGCTCAAAGATGAAGTGCAAGAAGGCCGCAACCATCGTCGCGGGGCTGTTCCTGGCCGTCGGTGCCGCCGCCCCCGCCGTCGCCGACGCGGGCGCCGAGGGTGTCGCCGTCGGTTCCCCCGGTGTCCTGTCCGGCAACGTCATTCAGGTGCCCGTCCACATCCCCGTCAACCTGTGCGGCAACAGCATCGACATCGTCGCCCTGCTGAACCCGGCCTTCGGCAACGTCTGCGCCAACGCCTGACGTTGTACGGACGCCCCCTCGGGGGCTGCTTTTCCGGCCGGTCCCCGAGCGCGTGCGACACGCGCTCGGGGACCGGCCTCCGTTGGGACCTGTTCCACCCGCGACAACTGCTTGCCGAATCCGCCAGCAGGAGGAGAACCAGATGCGAGACCTCATCAGCAAAGGACTGCTCACCGCCGCCGCGGCGTCGAGCGTCCTGTCCATGACGGGCGGCTACGCCGTAGCGGCCGAGGCCGACGGAGGGGCCGTCGGATCACCCGGCGTCCTCTCGGGCAACACCATCCAGGTGCCGGTGGAGGTCCCGGTCAACATCTGCGGCAACACCGTGGACCCGGTGGGCGTGCTCAACCCGGCCTTCGGCAACACCTGCGGGAACACGTCCGGTTCCGCGCACTCCTCCGCCCACGAGACGTACCGG
This sequence comes from Streptomyces sp. NPDC088261, assembly GCF_044740805.1. Lineage (NCBI taxonomy): Bacteria > Bacillati > Actinomycetota > Actinomycetes > Kitasatosporales > Streptomycetaceae > Streptomyces > Streptomyces sp. NPDC088261. Next base: position 123,508 of record NZ_JBIURL010000014.1, on the reverse strand, counting down.
CAGTACGCTCCGCAGGCCCCGGCGGCGTACCGGCAGGCCCCGGCCCCGGCGCCCGCGCACGCGGCCCCCGCGCCCCGCCCGCAGGCCCACGAGAACCACCCGACGGCGGCCCACGCCCCGGCCCACGCGGCCCCGAAGCCCGCCCACGCCGCGCCCGCGCCCGCCCACGCCCGCCCCGCCCCGCCCGCGCCCGCCCACGCGGCCCCTCACGCCCCCGCCCCCGTACGGGAGCACAAGCCCGCCCCGCGCCCCCAGCCCGGGCCCGCCGTCCACGAGGCCCCCGTCTCCCCCCGCCCCCACCACCAGGCGGCCAGTTCCACCCACGCCCAGGGCGCCGCGGTCGGATCCCCCGGTGTGGCGGCGGGCAACCTCCTCCAGGCCCCCGTCGAGCTGGCCCTGAACGCCTGCGGCAACACCGCCGACATCGTCGGCCTCCTCAACCCGGCCTTCGGCAACGGCTGCGGCAACGGCACCGTGGCGCCCCCGCCCCCCGTCCGCCACGTGCCCCCCGTCCAGCCGCCCGTCGAGCCGCCCGTCGACGACCGCTCCGTGGTCCCGAACACGCCCGTCGCGCCCCCGCACACCCCGAACAGGCCGGTCGCGCACCACGCCGCCCCGCCGGTGGTCCCCGCGCAGTACCGCCCGGCCACCCCGCCCCGCGCCGAGGCCCCGCAGCTCGCCGAGACCGGCAGCGACCACCTCCTGGCCGCCGCCGCGATGAGCGCCGGCCTGCTGCTCGGCGGCGGGATCCTCTACCGCCGCAGCACCGCCAAGGTCCGCGTCCGAGGCCAGTACTGACGGCCCGCAGGGCCACTCGTCCGTCGCCGGACGGCGTCTCCCCGAACCCGTCCGGCGACCGGTGACCCCGTACGATCCACGACCGCGCGCGACCAGCTGACGCGCCGTCCGCTCCCTCCTCCAGCAGGAACGTTCCGCCCCGACCGCGCCCTGCCGTCCCTGCCATTTCCGCGCTCTTTTTCCGCCGTCTTCTGCATTTCGGTAACCCATGCGGGGGATCAAATGCACGAACGGGCTACTGGAAAGCCAACCCGGGCTCCCCATCGGCTTATCAGAAATACTTTTGAACCAGAAGCTGAGCAACGGAAGCTGAGGCTCGATCACGAGGAGCGGACATGTCCCGACGTCGACGGCTGGCGAGCACCTGTCTGGGTGCGGTCACGGCTGGCCTTCTGGCCACAGGCGCGGTGATTCCGTCGCCGACCGCCACGACGGGACCGGTGGACCCGCCGGACCCGAAACCGCCGCAGGCCCCGGCGCCCGCGTTCGGCGCCTATCTCGACTACGGGCCCCAAGGGGTACGGCGCATCGCCGAGATGCAGAAATGGCTCGGCGGTACGGAACTGCGCGTCGGGCACACCTACCTCCCCGGCGACGTCTGGTCCAACATCGAGGGCAGCCCCGGCTTTCTGGAGGACTGGGCGGAGTGGCGCAAGGCCGGGGCCGACCGGCTGTTCGTCCTCAACGTCCCGATGCTGGAGCGCAACGAGGACCGCGTCCCCGACGGTCTCGTACGCCGTGAGCTGCGCAAAGGCGCCCAGGGAAGCTACGACGGCCACTTCAGGGCCCTCGCGGAACGGCTCGTCGGGCTCGGCGTTCCCGACACGGTGATCGTGCTCGGCTGGGAGATGAACGGCACCACGTACACCCACCGCTGCGGGCCCGACCCCGAGTCGTGGAAGAAGTACTGGAAGAACATCGTCACCGCGATGCGCGCGGTGCCCGGCCAGAAGTTCCGCTTCGACTGGGCGCCGAACCGGGGCAGGGACGCGGTTCCGTGGACCGAGTGCTATCCCGGCGACGACGTCGTGGACATCATCGGCATGGATTCGTACGACCAGCCGCCGGGCCGGACCTTCGACGAGCAGGTGAACGAGCCGTACGGCCTGCGACAGCACATCGACTTCGCCGCCGAGCACAAAAAGGTCGTCTCCTATCCCGAATGGGGTCTCTACCGGAACGGCGACAATCCCGACTACATGCGGCGCATGCTGGAGTGGATCGACACCCACAAACCGCTCTACAACACCGTCACCGACTATTGCCCGCACGGCGTGTGGCAGTGCGACAAGAATCCCCGGTCGTCGAAGGTGTTCCGCTCCATGCTGTACGGGAGGCTGCCGGAGCCCGTACCGACCACGCCCCCCGTACCGACCCCGACCGTCCCGACCCCGACGGTCCCGACGCCCACCATCCCCGTGCCCACCGCCCCCACCCCGCCCGTCCCGCCCCTCCCGCCGGTGCCCACCACACCGGGCAGCTGCACCCCGATGAACCTCGGCAGCTGGGTCGAGTCCTGGATCGGCGGCAAGATCTGCCTCCGGGTCGACTGGTGGGAGCGCAAGAACTCCTGACAGACCGCCCCCCCAGCGGCGGGGCGGCGGCACGGCGGACCGGACCGTATCCCGGTCAGGCCTTGTCGCCGTCCCGCCGCAGCCGTTTCACCAGCGCCGCCGCCCGGCCCCGGCCCGCCGCGCGGGCGGCCAGCAGGTGCAGCCACGGCGTCAGATACGTCCTGGCCAGGAGGTAGCGCTGGTTGCAGACGGTGTCCGGGCGCCAGTGGTGTTTGTACGGCTCGTTCCCGCGCAGCATGCTCAGCGTCGTACGCCCGCCCGCGCCGATCTGCCGCGCGCACGTGCGCAGCAGCATCATGGCCACGTCGACCTTCTTGGCGCGCAGCACCGGATCGGCCCCGTAGAGGTAGCCGCCGGCCAGCTGGGACGACATGAGGGTCAGGTCCGAGGCGACCAGTTCCCCGGCCAGCCGGAATTCCGTGATCATGGCGTCGCCCTGCCGGACCATGGACCGGACCGAGCGGGTCAGGTGCGCGGCGAAGCGGGTGCTGAGGTGTTCGGGGGTGACCCCGCGGCCCTGCCACTGGAGCCGGTGCAGTTCCAGGAGCCGTTCGACCGCGCCGGGGATCTCGTCCTCGGGCACGACCCGCTCCTCGATGCCGAGCGCGTCGAGCTTGCGGAGCTTGGCGCGGGCGCGCTGGGCGCGGGCGGAGGCGAGGCGGCCGAGCAGCTCGTCCATGGGGACGGCGGGCAGCTCCAGGCAGGGCGAGTCGGCGAGCTGCCTGCGTGTTCCCGGCCAGCAGGCGTGGACGCGTTCCGCCGCGGCTCCGGGCCGTACCTCCCGCAGGTCGATCACGGCGGTACGGGCCGTGCGGGCGAGGGCCTTCGCGAGGGCGGCGGCCGCGGCGTCGGCGCAGCCGTCGTCCAGCAGGACGTCGGAGAAGTCGGAGATGGAGCCGCCGAGCTGGATCAGTACGGGGAAGGGGCGGTGGATCAGCATCAGCGGGGCGGCGGCGACCAGGACCCCGCCCCGGCGGACCAGGACGACGCGCAGGCGGCCCGGGGTGCCGTACGACAGCCACCAGGAGTGGAGCCAGGCGTGGCTCTGGAAGGGGGTGGCCGTGCGGGAGCGGCGGTAGAGGTCGTTCCAGGCGGGGGCGAGGGCGGCGAAGCCGTCGGCGTCCCTGACCAGTTCGGTGGTGAACACCGAGCCGGAGAAGGACCCGGCGAGGGGTGAGGAGACGGTGGTGGAGCGGGTGACCCTGGCGGGGGTGGCGGGGGCCTGGGCCGAGGTCCTGGTCGTGGGGGACGCGGGCGTGCTGCGTGTCTTCGGTGGGGTGGCCATCACACCGTTTCCGGTTGGGGCTGGGGCTGGGACTGCGCGGAGTGCGCCGGGGATTCCGGGGTCGACGGGTTCGGTACGGTTCCGTAGGCGGCGTCCGTCCGCCGCCGCTTGGGCCTGACCAGCAGGCCGAGGCCGCCGAGGAGGCCGCCCGCGCTGCCGCCGACCAGGGCCGCCAGCGGCGCGGAGGGCGAGACCGGGTCGGTCGGTTTCACGGCGCGGGAGAACTGGAGCACCTTGACGTTCGTGCTGGTCTGGAGGTGCGAGCCGTTGACGACGAGGGAGCGGGCCACCCCGTCGGCCATGCTCACCGCGGCCGACGCGTCGGAGGACGTGGCGGTGACGGAGATCATCGGCGCGTCGGGCGAGGTGGACGTCCGTACGTTCGCCTTGAGGGTGGCGGCCGGCACCCCGGCCCACACCTGGGCGTCCCCGAGGATCGCGACCTGCGAGGCGACCCGTCCGTACGCCGTGGCGAAGCCGAGGGCCGCCGCCGGGTCGGACTTCTCGGTCGGGACGACGAGGACGTAACTGGTCGCGCTGTACTGCGGGGTGGCGACCGCCCCGTACACCCCGCCGGCCAGCGCGCCGAGCGCCGCCGCCGCCGGGACGACCGTCCACAGCGGCGGCTTCCTGAACCGGGGCGAGGGCGACGCGGGCCGGACGTCCTCGCGGCGCGGAGAACTCGATTCCTTGGTCATGGGCAACTCACTTCTCGGGTGGGGGCCGGGCCGCGCAGCGCGTTCTCGTAGACGGCCATCAGCTGTTCGGCACTGCGGGAGATGTCGTAGTGGCGCGCGGCGGCCGGGACGGGCAGGCGGCGGGCCCCGGATCCCCGGGCCGCGTCCTGGAACCGCCGCAGCTCCGCGATCAGTTCGGGAACGTTTCCGCTGATCTGCCGTGCCCCCGGGGCCGCTTCCGCGGGAAGGTCCTCCAACGCGGGGCAGGTGACGTGCAGGACGGGCAGCCCGGCGGCCAGCGCCTCGACCACCGCGAGCCCGAAGGCCTCGTCCTGGGAGGTGGAGACGAAGACGTCCATGGCGGCGAGCAGCGCGGGCAGGTCGGGCCCGTCGGCGGGGTCCGTGATCGAGGGCCCGGATCCGGTGTAGGCGTCCGGCGGCGGGTCCTGGCACGCGCCGTGCAGCAGGATCCGGTCCGCCGCCCCCCGTACGTACGCGAGTCGCTGGAGCCTGACCTGCTCGGTGCCCTCGCCGACGAGCAGCAGGCGCGCGTCCGGCAGGTCGGAGACGGCCCGCACGAGCGTGTCGAACCGCTTGCTGCCGGTCAGCCGTCCGACTCCGCCGACCACGAAGGCGTCCTGGGGCAGGCCCAGGCGCTCGCGGGCGTCGCGGCGGGCGGCGGGGTCGTGGGCGAAGCGGTCGACCTCGATGCCGTTGGGCACGACGTGGATGCGGTCGCGCCGTACGCCCCAGCGTTCGAGCCGCCGGGCGACGGTCGCGGAGACGGCGACGGTGGCGGTGCCGAGGCGCTCCCCGGCGAGGTAGAGGGCGCGGGCGCCGGTGGACAGGGGGCGGCCCTCGATCTGCGCGGCGCCGAGGGAGTGTTCGGTGGCGACGACGGCCCGTACGCCCGCGAGGCGCGCCGCGAACCGCCCGTACAGGCAGGCGCGGTAGAGGTGCGTGTGCACCAGGTCGTACTGCCCGCGCCTGACCAGCCCGGTGAGCCGGGGCAGCGCGCCGATGTCCCGGTTGCCGGTCATCGCGAGGTCCCGGACGCGGACCCCGTCGGCGACGATGCCGCGCGCGACGGCGCCCGGGTTGGTGAGGGTGATGACGTCGCTGTCGGTGGGCAGCTTCCGGAGCATCAGGCGCAGTTGCTGCTCGGCGCCGCCGATGCCCAGGCCGGTGATGACGTGCAGGACTCTCATGGGCGGGCCCGCTCGGGCCGGTGGGGGGCGGTGTACGGGACCGGTTCGCGGCGCCAGCGGTGCAGCCGCCACTTGAGGTGCAGGCGCAGGGCGGTGTCGTTCTCGCCGACGTGGATGCGCGGGAGGGCGAACAGGCCGGTGAGCGGCCCGGGGTCGATGCCGACGGCGTACGCGTACCCCGCCTGCCGTACGGCTCCGATGACGCGCTCGTCGACCGTTCCGTACGGGTAGCAGAAGCCGGTCACCTCGGTGCCGGTGATGTCCTGGAGGAGGGCGCGGCTGCGCGCGGTCTCGGCGGTGAGCGTCTCGTCGTCGGCCGCCGTGAGGTCGACGTGGCGCAGCCCGTGCGAGCCGATCTCCATGCCCGCCTCGGCGGCCAGCCGGATGCCGTCCTCGGTGAGGAGGGGCTTGCGGGGGCCGGGGCTGTCCCACTCGTTCTCGCCGCCGAGGCGGCCGGGCAGGACGTAGACGGTGGCGGTGAAGCCGTACCGGTGGAGCAGCGGTACGGCCGCCTCGTTGAAGTCGGCGTATCCGTCGTCGAAGGTCAGTCCGACCAGCCGGGCGCCCCGGCCCTCGGCGCGGGCGCGGAGCAGCTGCGCCATGCCGACGCCGGCGAGGCCCCGGCGGCGCAGCCACCTGAGCTGGCGTTCGAGGCGTCCGGGCGTGACCGTCACCTGGTAGGGGTCGTCCGTGCGGTCGGCGACCGAGTGGTACATGACTGCCCACAAGGGGCCTGCGGACGCTGTGTCAGCGGGCATGAGCGAGCTTTCGTGTGACGGGACGGAGGACGGTGTCGATCTCGGGGGCCCGCAGCGCGTGGGCGATCCCGAGGAACACGACGGCGATCACCACGAACGCGGCCGTGGCGCCGAGGACGGGTGACGGGACGAGGGCGCCGCAGAGCCAGCCGGAGCCGGTGGAGGCCGCTGCGGCGGCGATGAGTTTGACCAGGGCGCCGATCATGTACCGGGTCCTGAGGGGAACGCTGTGGCGGGCGAGGCCGTGCAGGAGCAGCGCGGCGGTGACGGTGATGCCGAGCGCGTTCGCGGCGGCGATGCCGAGGACGCCCCAGACCTGGACGAGGAGGGCGCCCGCGACGGTGGTGAGGGCGAGGCCGACGAGCATGGCCAGGGCCGGGAACCAGAGGGGGCGGGCGGCGGAGAAGTAGCAGCGGACCAGGGCGCCGACGAGGGTGTGGCCGAGCAGGCCGAGCGCGTACACCCGCATCACGGCGGCGGTGGCGGCGGTGTCCGCCCGGTCGAACGCGCCGCGCTGGAAGAGGACTTCGATGATCTGCGGCGCGCAGGCGATGACGGTCGCGGCGCCGACCAGGACGATGATCCCGGCCATCGCGAGGTCCCGTTCGACACGGCGGCGCGCCCGGTCGGTCTCCCCCGCCGCCATGGCGCGCGCGACCACGGGGAAGGTGACCGTGCAGAGCATCAGGGAGAGCACCATCGGCATCTGCGCGACCTTCTGCGCGTAGTTGAGGTGCGAGATGGCCCCGGCAGGCAGCGGCGCGGCGAGGAACCGTTCGATGAGGACCTGCGACTGGCGGCTGAGCGCGAACACGATGACGGGCGCGAGGAGTCCGAGCGCGACGGGCGGCACGCGGGGGGTGCCCTTGGGCTCACGCCCGGTCACCGGGCGCCGCTCCTTGAGCCTGCGCCACAGGGCCGGGCTCTGGACGAGGACCATCAGGACGCCGCCCGCCGCGACTCCGGCGGCGGCGGCCCGTACCCCCAGCCGGTCGCTGAGGAGCAGCATCGTCGTGATGATGCCGACGTTGTACGAGGTGTAGATCATCGCGGGCGCGACGAAGCTGCCGTGCGCGCGCAGGGCCGCGCTCATGTATCCGGCGAGGCCCATGGAGAAGGCGCAGGTGGCGGTGAGCCGGGTGCAGTCGACGGCCACCTGCGGCTCGGGCAGTCCGGGCGCGAGGGCGGCGACCACCCAGGGGGCGGCGGCCACGAGCAGGGCGGCTCCGGCGGTGAGGGCGAGGAACAGCCGGGGCAGGGTCGTGCGCATCAGGACCCGTACGGGGTCGGGTTCCGGGTCCTGGTGGGTGGCGCGGCGGGCGAGCGCGAGGCTGAACGCGGGGACGAGGATGAGCGCCATGGCGTCCTCGATGAGGAGCGTGGAGGCGACCTCGGGGACGGTCCAGGCGACGAGGAAGGCGTCGGTGTCGGGGCCGGCGCCGTACAGGTGGGCGATGGTCTGGTCGCGGAGGAGGCCGAGGAGGGCGCCGGCGGCGGTCAGCAGGGCGGTGAGGAAGGCGGCGCGCGCCAGGAACTTCCCGGAGAAGAGGCCGCCGCCGCTCGCGCCGGTCTTCGGGCCGCCCGGGCCGGTCGAGCCGCCCGCGCCTCCCGTCCCGGTCGCGCCGGTCGCGCCGATCTCCCCGGCGGCCGCGCGGGGCGGGCCGGGTTGCGGGGGGATCCCGGGGAGGGACTGCCTGGTCTCGCTCACGCCTGGGCAGCCCCGCTGTTCGCTCGGTGGTGGTGGGGGGCTCGGTGGTCCCCGGGCCCGGGGTCGCGGCGCGGCTCCCGGTGGTCCCGCGGCCCGCGGCCGTCCGTCGGTACGGCGCCCCGATGCAGGCCCCACCAGGCGGCGAGGCCCAGCATCAGCGCGGTCAGTACGGTCGAGGGGCCGCCGATGTCCGCGTACCCGAAGTCCACCACCTGCCAGACCAGCAGCCCGCCGACGACCAGTCCCGGCCCCGCGCCGGCCGGGGAGCGGCGGGCGGCGGGCACCCGGCGCAGTACGCACACCAGCAGCGCGGCCCAGCTGCCGACGAGGGCGACCGCGCCCACCAGCCCCTGTTCGCTGAGGACGAGCAGGTACATGTTGTGCGGGGAGAGCAGCGGCTGGCGCTGGAAGCCCGCGCCCGCGCCCGCCGTGTCGCTGGCGGCGGACAGGGCCAGCGAGGAGTGGCTGTCGCGGTACGCGGGGAAGCCCTTGAGCCCGACGCCGGTGACGGGCCGCTCGCGCCACATGTCGGTGGCGGCGGCCCACATCGTGTACCGGTCGGTGACGGACTGGTCGGGCGCGTCGGCGACCTGGGTGATGCTGCTCAGCCGCTCGGTGATCATCTGCGAGCCGATGCCGAGTCCGCCGACGAGCACCACGCCGAGCGCGGCGGCGGCGAGGACGACCCGGGTGGCGCGGCGTACTCCGGAGAGCGCGAGCTGGACGAGGAGGGCGGCGGCGGTCGCGATCCAGGCGCCCCGGCTGAACGACAGGACGAGCGGGAAGAAGAGCAGCCCGGCGCAGACCAGCGCCACCGCCCGCAGCCGCCCGCTCACGTCCCGGTCCTCGCCGAGCGCGTACCCGACGCAGACGACCAGGGCGTACGCGACGACAGTCGCCATCCCCATCACGTCCGTCGCGCCGAACGTGCCGACCGCGCGGATGTCCTCGCCCCGGTACGAGGCACCGGTGCCGGTGAGGTACTGCACGACGCCGAGGGCGCCCTGCCCCAGCCCGAGGACCACGACGGCCCCGGCGACGACCCGGAAGTCGCGGCGGTCGCGCAGGAGCAGCAGCAGCGCGGCGGGCACGAGGACGAAGATCTGGAGATAGCGGGCCACGCCCGGCAGGCTCGCGGCGGGGTCGTGGGAGGTGATCGACGCGACGGACACGCCGAGGACGGGGAGTCCGAGGACCAGTGCGGCGGTACGGGTCAGGGGGCGGGCCCGGTCGCGCAGGACCCGTACCAGACAGAAGAGGACGAGCAGGCCCGACGCGGCGTCGGCCGGGGTGCCGGAACCGGCGGAGCCGTCCCCGGCCGGTGTCGCCGGTACGGCGAGCAGCGCGACGACGGCGAGGGCGGGGAGGAGGGGGGCGTACCGCCGCAGCGGCCCGGGTGCTCGCGGGGTGGCGGGGACATCGGCCGGCGGGCGGCCGGGCCGCGGGTGGCCGGTGGCCGGCGGGAGGTACGCGGTGGCGGCCGTCATCAGCTGCCGGCCGGGCGGACGAGGGACACGGCGGTCCGCAGGAGGATGCAGACGTCCTGCCACAGCGACCAGTGGTCGATGTAGTGGTTGTCGAAGCGCGACCGGTCCTCGATCGAGGTGTCGCCGCGCAGCCCGTGCACCTGCGCGAGACCGGTGATGCCGACGGGCATCCGGTGGCGGGCCGCGTATCCGGGGTGGGTCTTGCTGAAGTTGGCGACGAAGTACGGGCGTTCGGGGCGGGGCCCGACCAGGCTCATGTCCCCGCGCAGGACGTTCCACAGCTGCGGCAGCTCGTCCATCGACGTACGGCGCAGGAAGTTCCCCACCGCGCTCATCCGGTGGTCGCCCGCGACGCTCCAACGGGTGGCCGCCTCGTGCGGATCGGCGCGCAGGGTACGGAACTTGAGCAGGGTGAAGGGGCGGCCGTCCTGTCCGACGCGCTCCTGGCGGAACAGCACGCCCGGTCCGTCGCAGAGCCGGACGGCGAGCGCGCAGGCCAGCAGGAGCGGGGAGACGGCGAGCAGGACGGGGGCCGTCATGACCACGTCCAGCAGGCGCTTGGCGAGCGCGCCGCGCCGGCGCGCGGCCGGGGGCTCCAGGCGGCGCCCGGCGAACCCCCAGAGGTGCTGGGCCATGTGGCCGGACCCGGCGGTACCGCCGGCCGGGCCTCTCGCGAGGGCCGGCTCCGTGGGGCCCGTACCGACGAACCAGGTGGCGCAGCCGTACGCGTGGAACAGGCCCACGAGCGCGGGGCGGTCCCCGCCCTCGGAGCGGTCCGTGCCCGGCGCGCCGGGGGAGGCGAGGCCGGAGCCGATCACGAGGCCGGCGCCGTGGTCCGTACCGGAGTCGACGAACACCGCCTCGACCACGCCGTTCTGGATGACGGCGCGGTGGATCTCCTCGGTGGAGGTGAGGACGGGGAGGGTGCCCCCGTCGCCGCCCTCCTCGTGCGCGGGCGCGGCGATCCCGACGGGCCGCAGGCCGTACTCGGGGTGCTGGGCGAGGAGGGCGGCCACGCGCCGCGCCGCCGGGACCGTACCGACGACGAGGGTGGAGCGTGGCCGGTCGCGGGCCAGGGCGCGGCGGCGTCCGTGGACGAAGGAACGGCAGGCGCACGCGGTGGCGAGTTGCAGGGCGGCGCCCGCGAGGAGGGCCGGGAGGCCGAGGGTACGGCCGGGGAGAAGCGCGGCGAGGACGGCGGCGACCGCGCACCAGGACACCGCGATCCGGGCGGCGAGCGTGGGCAGTTGGTCGAGGCCGGACAGGACGAGGCCGGGGCGGTAGAGGCCGGCGAGCGCGTTCAGCACCGTCACGCAGAGGACCAGCGGGAGCAGGACGGCGTCGCGCTGTTCCTCGCCGAGGAAGGCGGTGGAGAGCACGGCGGCGAGCGAGTCGCCCGCGACGAGCGGCAGCCGGAAGCGCAGCGGGTCGCCCGCCGGACGCCGGACCGGCACGGCCACGCGGTCGGGCGTGTCCCGGCGCGGGACGGCCACAGAGATCCGCGCCCGGGGCCGGCGCCCGGGGGGATGCGGGCCGGGGGCGTGGGGGGCGGCGGGGTGCGGGCCTGGGGCATGCGCGCCGGCCGGGTGCGGGCCGGGGGCTTGCAGGCCGGGGGCCTGACGGCCGGAGGGCTGACGCACCGTGGACGGGCGTCCTGTGGACGGGCCGGCCGGGCGCGCGCGCCCCGACGGCGGGGGAACGCTGGTGCTTTCCGTGGTCACTGGGGGATCGGCTCCCTGCGTTCGGGGCGCGGCACGGCGGCCACGTCGCGGTACACGTCCGCGATGGCCCGCGCGGTCTGCCGCACGTCGTAACTGCTGAGTACGTGCCGGCGGCCCTGACTGCCGACGGCTTCGCGCAGCGGCCCGTCGCGGAGCAGGGCGCTCACGGCCTCCGCCAGCGCGGGCGGGTCCTCGGGTGGAGTGAGGCAGAGGGCCTCCCGCCCCGGAGGCAGGCTCTCGCGCGCGCCGTCCACGTCGCTGAGGACGACGGGGCGTCCGCACGCCATCGCCTCCAGCGGGGCGACCGCCATGCCCTCCCAGCGGGACGGGAGGACGACCAGATCGGCCGCCCGGTACCAGGGCGTGGTGTCCGGTACGGCTCCGGCGAACAGGACGGAGGGCGGGGCCGCGTCCCGCAGCGCCGCGGACGCGGGTCCTTCGCCGACGAGCACCAGCCGCGCCCCCGGGACCTGGCGGGTGATCAGCGGCCAGGCGCGCAGCAGGACGTCCTGCCCCTTCTGGCGGCACAGCCGGCCGACGCACACGACGAGCGGGGCGGTGGCGGGCAGCCCGGCGAGGAGCGGGAGCGCCGCGCGGAGGGCGGCGGGGTCGTGGTCGGCGGGCGGCCGGAAGCGGTCGAGGTCGACGCCGTTGTGGACGACGGCCCAGGAGGCCCGTACACCGGCGTGCTCACCCGTACGCCGCTCCGCCTCGCTGACGCAGACGACCCGGTCGGTCCAGCGGGTCGCCCACCGCTCCCAGCGCCGGGCCAGCAGGCCCGTCACCCCGCCGGCCGCCTCGAACGACCAGGCGTGCGGCTGGAAGACGGTGGGGACACGGCCCCGGACCGCGAGGCGTCCGGCGAGGCCGGCCTTCGCGCTGTGGGCGTGGACCAGGTCGGGACGTACGTCCTCGACGAGCCGGGCCACCTGCCGAGTCTCCTCGTACAGACCGGGTCCGGGCTCGCGGGTCGCCCGCCACTCCCGTACCTCCGCACCCCTGCGGGCGGCCTCCGCGGCGAGCGGCCCCTGCGCGGGACAGGCGACCACCACCCGCGTCCCGGCGGCGGCCTGAGCCCCGGCCAGGTCCAGGACCACCGTCGCGACCCCGCCGTCGACGGGCTGGACGAGATGGAGCGCCGTGAAGCCGGTCCCCGGCCGGTGCCGCTGTGGCTGCACGCGCAACTCTTTCCACTCGTGGACCCACGGAGCCGAGCTCCGTGCTGCTGCCTCTACGAGAAACGCACCGGGAGGGGCGGAGTCACGCCCGACAGCGAATCGAACGCAATGCCGATACGGTCCGGGCGTGTCGCTGAATTCCATACACAAACACCCGGGAACCTTTACAGAGACCGGGCTGAAAATCACGCCAGACGCGCTGGAACTCCCGGAAAAATGCTGAACGTACAACCGGACTCTCGTTTACGGAAAACGCTCCGGTTCGAACGGCGCCGGAATCCACGGACCATCACGGATCACCACGGATCACCGCCGACAACCGTCGATTCCCGCCGATCACGTGCCCCGGCGGCCGTCTCCGCTATCGGGTACGGACCCCTTTCGCGTCCGCGCGTGCCCGGTCGGCGGACGCGCGTCACTCATTCGGGCGCGCAACCGATGGCCCGCTGCGGCGTTGATGGATGAGTCGGGCAACCGCGCCCGCCTGCCGTTCCCTTTATCTCCGAGGAGCTCCCCCCATGTCGCGTATCGCCAAGGCTGTTGTTCTGTCCACCGCGGCTGCCGCCGCCGTCGCCGGTGCGTCCGGCGTTGCCTTTGCCGACGCCGGCGCGCAGGGCGCGGCTGTCGGTTCCCCCGGTGTGCTCTCCGGCAACGTGCTCCAGATCCCGGTCCACGTCCCCGTGAACCTCTGCGGCAACACGGTCAACGTGATCGGTCTGCTCAACCCGACCTTCGGCAACACCTGCGTCAACGCCTGACCTCCGGTCACCGTCGGCGCCGACGCCGGGAAGAGCCGCCCGCCCCTCGGGGGCAGGGCGGCTCTTCCGCTGTACGGGTACCGCCCCGCCACCCTTTCGGCGGCCGGGCGGCGGGGGCCGTGGCGCCGGGCGGTGACAGGTCGTACCAGGTCAGGGGAGGTACGACCACCAGTTGGCCGACAGTGCGTCAGATGCCCGATCGGTTGCGGGGCGCGGTCGCGGAACTCACGGTGAGACCAACGTTCCCGACGCTCCGCCCCGAAAGGACACCCGCATGCGTCCCCTGCTGCCACGTCGCGCCGCCACCGCCACCGTCTGCGCCGCGCTGATCATCGGTACCGCGGGCCCGGCCGTTGCCGCCTCCCACGCCGCGGACGAAGCGGCCTCGCTCCGCACGGCCCTCTCCGCCCGCCACGACGCCGACGCCCTTCGCGACGACGCGGACCAGCACATCGCGGCGATCAAGGACGCGCTGGGGCTGTTGGGCAAGGCGGTCCCGGCGGCTCTCGCCGCTCCTGGCACCCCCGGCGCTTCTGTGACCCCGGCCGCTCCGAGGCCCGCCGCTCCCGGCCGCGACGCGGACGACGGCTTCCACACGCTCCCGGCCGACGCGAGGAGCGACGCGCTCGCGGCGGTACGGAAGTCGACGGACAGCCTGGTCAAGGCCACCGCCGCCGCGGCTCCGACCGACGTGCTCACCCAGCTCCAGGCGCTGCTCGCCTCGATCATCACCCTGCTCTCGAACCTGCTGAGCGGTGACCTGACCAAGCTGCCGGACCTCCCCAAGCTGCCCGACCTCCCCAAGCTGCCGGACCTGCCGAAGCTCCCCACCACCCCCGGCGTCCCCACGACGCCCCAGCTCCCGGCGACTCCGGGGCAGTCCTCCTGAGCGCACTCCGCCCGTGAGAACGGGCCGCCGCACGCCCCCGCGCCCGGGTCCCTCGTCGAGGGATCCGGGCGCGGGGGATTTGATACGAGAATAAGCCGAGTCCCCTTCATTCGGGTGGCCTGCCCAGAATTCCTTCCGCACGGAGTTTCCGGGGCGCCCAGGAATCGTTACCCATGACGAGGCCGCGCGAGGGAAACCTCCAAGAGGCCCGCGCGAAAGGCGAGTTGTCTCGCCGCCGTCCTGCCGCTTGTCCCGCCGCCTCGCCACTGACATCGCAGAAAGAAGGATTCAAGAATGAAGCCCATGAAGGTCGCCGCGGTCGTCGCAGGTTCCATGATGGCGCTGGGTGCCGCCAGCCCCGCCTTCGCCGCGGAAGGCTCCTCCTCGATGAGCCTGAACGGCGCCGTCGACACCCTGGCGAGTGACGGGCTGCGCAGCGGTTCGCCGCTCAACACCAACGCGCTCGACTCCAAGAACAAGGGCTCGCTCATCAACGCGGTGAAGGACACCGCCGCGAGCCTGAGCAAGTCGAAGGGCAACAAGCTGCTCGGCGGCATCCCGCTCGGCAAGGCGCTCGGCAAGTAGCACCGGACCTTCCGGAACGCGGTGCGCCGCCGCGGAGTTCGCCGTACCGGCCCCCGCCCCGTCCGCCGGGGCCGGGGGCCGAACTGCTCGTACCGGCCCGGCCGGCCAGGACGGATCCCGCCCCACCGACCCGATCAACGGTCGGTCAGCTGATCCAGAAGTCCCACCAACGGGTGAGGATCAGCATCCCGATGATCCCGATGTGCAGCACGGGCAGCACCCAGGTGAACTCACCGAGCAGTCCGCGCAGCCCGGCGGGCGCGGGGATGATCCCGTGGCGGAGGTTGCGGGAGGTCACGTACCAGAACATGACGATCGTGCCGACCCACGCCAGGCAGCACCACAGGCACAGCGAGTTGATCCGGTAGAGGGACTGGTACTGGAGCCAGGTGCAGAATCCGACCCCGAAGAGCGTGCCCGCGTTGAGGCCCAGCCAGAACCAGCGGCGGTAGCGCGCCCCGGCCAGCAGCGCCAGACCGATCCCCATCACCACGGGATAGGTCGCCAGCCCCAGCATCGGATTCGGGAACCCGAACGCCGAGGCCTGCGCGCTCTTCATGATGTTCCCGCACGACACCACCGGATTCAGACTGCATCCCGGGGTGAAGTTCGGGTCCTCCAGCAGCTTGAACTTGTCCAGCGTGATCACCCACGCCGCCAGCAGCCCCATCGCACCGGTGATCACCAGCATCACCGCGAACGCCCGAACACCGCCCGGGGAAAGGCCGGTTCCGTCCGCCGCCGCCGTCTCGTCCTTCGCGTGTTTCCTGTTTCCTTCGCCGGCTGTCGCATTGCCGACCAGTGCTGATGCCATGCTTCTCAGGCTCCCTGCGTGAGGCGATGCTTTCCGCGCTCCGTGAATGGGGCGGTGCTTTCCACTCCCGCCACCCGGCGCCGTTCCGGCCGCGCCGCCTCAGCCGCGCAGGCTCCGTACCGGAAGCAGGCAGTGCGCGGCGCTGGACAGCACCTCGTCGTCGCCGATGAAGGCGCGCAGACTCTCCTCGGTGACGGGCTTTCCGGGCGTCCCCGTCGTCCACGGCCGGGTCGCGACCATGAAGTAGACGTGCCCGATCTCGCGGGCGTCCTGCTCCCACTCCGGCGGGACGGGGCACTGCGCGTTGAGGTACGGCATGGTCAGGACGGCCCGGCCGGCCTCCACCAGCAGCTTGATCCCGAGGCCGGGGGCGTGGGAGAGGTCCATCAGGTCGCCGCCGGGCTTCAGCCCGACCTCGCCGAGGACGGTCCGCATGGTCTCCTCGCCGGCCTCCGGGCCCTCGCGGCCGTCACCCAGTGAATAGGCGAGCAGATAAGGCGCGTTGCGTTCTTCGTCGGCGGGATCGCTGGTCCAGGGAATCACCGAAAGGGTGCCCAGGAGAGGGGTGTAACGGAGGCTGTTCGCGGCGGTGTGGGGAGTGGTCATGCTCCCGCACAGTAGCGGCCCGCGGGGAATGTCCGTGAGTCCGTGTCACCCGAGTGGGCGAGCGCACGCCTATGTCGTTCTCCTGTACGAGAGTTGGTCCCGCGCCGGAGCCTCCTCTTCGTGGCAAGCTCCTTGACCACGCCCCGACCCGAGAGGAATTCCCATGACCACGCTGGCGGAACAGGCCGCGGCAGGGGGAGAAAAGCCAAAAGGACCCCGACCGGATCTCGGGGATCCGTCGTTCTGGCAACTCCCGCACGCCGAACGGCTGCACGCGTTCGCCCTTCTGCGCCAATGGGACGCGCCCCAGTACTTCGTGGAGCGGGAAAAGGGCCGGGGGCGGCCGGAGCGGGGATTCCACGCGCTCGTCACCCACGCGGACGTCGTCGAGGCGAGCCGTAACCCCGAGGTGTTCGCCAGCGCGCCGGGCGCCACGACACCCGAGCCGGCCCGCTGGGTGCGCGCGCTGTTCGGCGACTCCCTCGTCAACCTGGACGGGCCGCGGCACGCGCAGCTGCGCCGTATCGTCTCCCGGTCCTTCACCCCGCGCATCCTCGGGCGGACGGAGGAGGACATCCGGGCGGTGGCGGCGCGGATCGTGGACGACGTGCTCGCGGACGGGGGTGCCCGCGCGGCTCGTTCGGACCGGCCGGGGGACTTCGTCACGGCGGTCGCGTCGCGGATGCCGTTCGAGGTCATCTGCAACCTGATGGGCATCCCGGAGAAGGAACGGCCGGCGATCCTGGGCCAGGTGAACCGCGCGTCGGGCGACACCGGGGTGGCGCGGGCCGCCCGCGACCGGTTCCGGATGCCGGGCAAGGGCCTGCGGGCGCTCGCCTCGATGCAGGGCATGGTGGCGGACCTGGGCCGGGAGCGCCGCAGGAGGCCCACGGACGACCTGGTGTCGATGCTGGTCAGCGCCGACGTCGACGGACAGGCGCTGACGGACCGTCAACTGGGCGCCTTCTTCTCGCTCCTGATGGTCGCGGGCGTCGAGACGACCAGGAACGCGATCGCCCACGGCCTGGACCTGCTCACCCGCCATCCGGAGCAACGGGCGCTGCTGATGGGGGACTTCGATCGGTACGCGGACGGCGCGACGGAGGAGATCGTGCGGCACTCGACGCCGATCATCCAGTTCCGGCGCACGCTCACCCGGGACCACCGGATGAACGGCCACGCCTTCCGCAAGGGCGACAAGGTGGTCCTCTTCTACGCGTCGGCCAACCGCGACGAGACCGTCTTCGCCGACCCGGACGCCTTCGACATCACGCGGAGCCCGAACCCCCATGTCGGGTACGGGGGCGGGGGGCCGCACTACTGCCTGGGCACGTACCTCGCCAAGCAGGAGATGAAGGCGCTGTTCCGCGAGCTGCTGACGCGGGCGCCGGAGCTGCGCGCGACGGCGGCACCGGTCCTGGTCCCGTCGAACTTCGACAACCGGGTGCGGTCGATGCCGTACGTGGTCGGGAGGGGGTGAGGGGCGCGCGCCGCCTGTGAGGGGGCCCAGTTTTCCCCGTACAAAAAACCGCTCGGCGCCCGCGCACCGTGCGTGCCATGGTGTGCGGATGCTGATCCGAGAAGCCACCGCGGCGGACTGGCCCGCCATCTGGCCCTTCTTCCAGGAGATCGTCGCCGCGGGCGAGACCTTCACGTACCCGACCGACCTGACGGAGGAAGCCGGGCGGGACATGTGGGTGCTGTCCGCCCCGAACCGTACGGTCGTCGCCGTCGACGGCTCCGGGGCCGTCCTCGGTACGGCGAAGATGAACACGAACCAGATGGGCAACGGTTCGCACGTCGCGAGCGCGAGCTACATGGTCGATCCGGCGCGTTCGGGGCGGGGCGTGGGCCGGGCGCTGTGCGTGTACACGGTGGAGTGGGCGCGGGCGGCGGGGTTCCGAGGGATCCAGTTCAACGCGGTGGTGGAGACGAACGAGTGCGCGGTGAAGCTGTACCGCTCGCTCGGCTTCGAGGTGGTGGGGACGGTGCCGGGGGCGTTCCGGCATCCGGTCGAGGGGTATGTGGGGCTGCACGTCATGCACCTGGCGCTCTGACGTTGTTCGCCGTTGTTCACGGTTGTTCACCGAGGCGCCCTTGCAGATTTGACATGCTACGGACATGCTTTTTCCGGAGTGAGGTCTACCCGCATAGATCGAGAGTTCCAGAGCTCCACAGATCCGGCGCAGCCCTGAACGCCCCCACACCGCCGCCGCGTCGAGAGGCGCACGCGGCCCGCCTCCAGGAGGATCGCTTGAGCCCGTTCCGCATGTCGCGCACGTCCCGCACGCGCCGCAGTGCCCTCGCTCTCGCACTCTGCGCCGCCACCGTCGCCACCCTGCAAGGGGTGGCGTCGCCGACGGCGGGCGCCACGCCGGCCGCCTCCACGTCCTCGTCGTCCTCCTCCACGTCGAAGGTTGGCCACATCGAGGACAGCACGGCCCGCGCGTTCGCCGAGTCGCTCAGCGAGGGGAGCTGGCGCACCCAGGTACGTACCGCCGCGCTCGCCTCGGACCAGATCGACCTGCGCGCACTGACCGGCCGGACCGCGACCCGGGCCGGCAGCGCCCTGGAACCGGCGATCGCGACCGCCGACCGGCGCATCGCCGAGGCCAAGGGCCTGGCCGCCGACACCGGCTCCCTGCTGCGCCTGCGCCTGGCCGCTCCCTCCATGCGCGCCGAACTGGCGTCGGGTACGGCCCCGCTGGTCGCGGCGGCCACCACGGACGACAGCGCGGAGACGATCACGGCGTACGACAGCCGGGGCCGCGCCCACACCCTGGACGCCCGGCGGACCCCGGACCGCCCGGTCTACGTGGTGGACATCGACGTGTCGCGGGCGATGGCGGCGGGCCTGAAGACCCTGAACAAGGAACTGACGGCCAGGGGCCTGGCGACCCCCGCCAAGCAGCTCTCCACCTCCGCCTCCGCCTCCTCCCCCACCTCCTCCTCCCCCACGCGGTCGGCGGCGGCGGGCTTCTGGACGACCAGGATCGACTCGGTCCAGCTGTCGAACGACGAGGAGCCCTGGGTCTCGGGTGACGCCGAGGTCTTCTCGATCGTCAGCGGCTTCGGTTTCGACGGCAAGGTGCGCGTCGACACGGTCGACATGCCGTACCTGGACAACGACGGCACGACGTACTACCCGAACCAGATTCTCGTCAACTGGTCGTCCTACAAGTACAACCTGGCCGACGTCGTGATGATGGAGGACGACGGCGACACCAACTACCAGGCCCTGGCCAAGGCCCTGGCGGACGCCCTCCTCACCATCACCGACCTGGGCACGTACATCCCCCTGGTGAACGCGATCCTCGACGCGATCCCCGCCTCCTGGTGGACCAACGACCCGGACTACGTGGACTCCTGGTACACCCTGGCCAACACCTCCACAGGCCGCCTCAACGGCGCCCGGGCCAACGGCTGGCTGACGGTGACTCCGTACTTCGTCACCCAGTCCTGACTTCACCGCACCCCACGACAGAACCCTTCGGGACCGGTTCCTCCCCCCCTGTTGAACGACCGGGGGGGGAGGACCGGTCCCGAAGGCGTCCCAGCCCTCCCCCAGCCCCCGACTCCCCCCACCCCACCCCACCGGGTCGATCACCGCGTGCGGTACCGAGGCCGGCCAACGGTTTCCCCTCACGGGCTCCGCACGCCCCACACCACTTGGTCACCGCACCCGCTTGTGACAGGTAGGCGGTCGGTCGGGCAGGATCCTTGCTTGTGCCGGCGCGTCCGGAATCCGCGTCGCGCGACAGATCCGGGGGGAAACCATGGACCACGCGACGGACGAGCTCGAACCGTCCCGCCTCCAGAAGGCCGTCGAGACGATCGCCATCACGCCGGAGGCGGCCACCCACCTCGTGGGCGGCTACCGAGCGACTTTCGAGAGCAAGTTCAAACGACAGCCGGAGAGCCTGGAGGACAGGCGCAGGATCGCCGCCAAGATCATCAGCCGCTACTCCAAACTGTCGGCGGCCGCGGGGGCGGTCACCGCGGCCCCGAGCGTGATCCCGGGGGTCGGAACGGCGGTCGCGGTCCTGGGCGGCGGTGTCACGGACGCCGCCGTGGTCCTCAAGCTCCAGGTCGACATGTGCATGTGCCTGGTCGAGGTGTACGAGACCGAGCTGAGCACCGAGGACAAGAAGCACCTCGCCTTCGTGCTGGCGCTGGCGGGTTCGGCAGAACAGATGGCGGCGAAGGGCGGCAGGGCGGCGGTCCTGAAGATCGCGGAGAAGCTGGTCTACCAGTACCTGCGAGGACCCGCCCTGATCACGATCAAGCAGCTGTTCAAGCGGGTGTCCATCACCTTCACCCAAAAAGCCATGGCCAAGGCCATCCCCGCCGGCGTAGGCGTCGCCTTCAGCAGCACGGCCAACTACGTCCTGACGACGGTGGTGGGCAAGGTAGCGGTCACAGTCCTGGCCAAAGACGTGAAGTAACAACGCCCGGGCCGCCCGCAGGACGGAGGAGGCGCCCACGGCTGGAAAATCGCCGGTTCCGGCAGTGGCCCTCGCCACGCCGAGCGGCCATCGGCACCCGAACCGACCAACAAGCCGGAACCGACGAAGTCCCGTCCGATCGAGATGATCGGACGGGACTCGCGCAACCGCCTACGAGGCAACCCGCGAACGGCCTGTGCGGTGGGCTGTTCACGACGGCGTACGCGGCCAGTGTGGACGGTCTTCTGCCCTGTCAGACGTTGTCCGGGCAGAGGGCGAAGTGCTCAGCTGCGACCAGGAGAGCATCCCTCTCGCTCACCGGCGGTGCGGCGAGAAGGTCGGCAGGGTCATGGTCCCCCGGGGAGGTCATCTCCTCGGGGAAGACCTCCCTGGATTCCCCATGGGCGGAACTCACCGTCGTTCGAATCCAGCGCGTCGAGCAGCAGCGGCCACAAGCCGGAACGTGTGCGTCCGGTGTGCGTCCGTGCCCACAGTTCGACCGTGGCCGACCCGTCGCTGAGCCACAAGGGCTGTGCATCTCCATCACCTTCATCGGATGTGACCATCCGGCCTGGCGGGAGCAGGTCCTCAAGACGCGATGGGGCTCCAGGGCGCTTGGGGCGGATGCCAGTGCTGCGGCCCGGGGGCATCACTGAGAGGTTCCGACCACTCGATCGCGGAACTCAGGCCAGTGAGGTCGGGAAGGGGCTCCTCCGGTGTGAGAGTGCTGCGGACGACACCCTCACGTTCGCCTGCGGCTGCCTCGTCAAGGTCGTCGCCGAAGTCCGCCGAGGTGTCTTTGTCGAAGGGGCCGATGTCCCAGGTGCCCATGGTCTCTCCTGATCATGATGTCGACCGGGGCATCGTGACAGAGGGCCATCGTGACAGAGGGCACTGACAGCAGCCGCGGCGTCCCGGGGCGAGATCGATTCCCGAACTGGTGAAGGTGGCGGCCGATTTCCGTTGATGGCCACGGCGTCCTTCCCCTGTCAGTGGCAGGGGCAAGGATGGGCGGCATGACGAAGACCGGGGCGGACTACGCGTGGTTCGAAGACGACTTTCCAGACATCGCCGAGGCATACTGCTTCACTCTGGTGCGGGGCCTGTCGCCCTCTGAGCTGATTTCGCGGCTCGAAGGACGATCGAAGGCACCCTTGCAGGGCATAGCCGCAGTCGTCGAAGCCGCTTTCGCCCGGTACGAGCTCGAGGGTGGCGACCGCCAGCTGGTCGCCGTGACGACTGTCGGAGCCTGGACGCTGCTGATCGAGCCCAACGGCTACCTCGGGGTCACCGAAGAGCGAGCGCTTCCGGCCTCCGCCGGCATGAGCTGGATCTCGCATTTCGTCAACATCAACGCCGTCGGTACGTTCCTCTGGGCCGAGGACCAGGCCCAGCGGCTCTGCTTCGACCCCATGTTCCCCGAAGATCGCTGGGGCACCGCACCCGACGAATTCCTCGGCGCCATGACTCGCATCGGCTTCCACGTCGACGAGGACGCACCGGAAACCGAGAGGGACCTTTCCTCACCAGCCGCCTTCGCTCTGGCGGAGCATCTCACCGGCATTGCCATCACTCCCGAGCTGCTCCAGGACACGGCGTTCACCTGCGCCACCGTCCAGATCCGATGACATCTTCCGTCCGCACACCCGCGGCCGGGCCCATGGATACGGCGGGGGTGATGACGCGTGACGAACATCAGTGACGACCACGTGAAGGTCCACTTCCGGATGGACATGGACGAGGACGGGTGGCCGCCGGCGAGTGTCGAGAGCCTGTGGGCTGTGGACCTTGGCGACGGCACGGTGCGGTTGGACAACACGCCCTGGTTCGTACGCGGAGTCGCGAGCGGGGACATCATCAAGGTGGGGCTCGATGGCGAGGGCGTCCGCTGGGCCGAGGAGACGGTCCGCGCCTCGGGAAACTGCACGATTCGGCTGATCGTACTGAAGGACGGCGGCTCGGCCTCTGCTTGTGAGAGCGTACTGAAGATCTTCCACCACCTCGGCACGACCGGCGAGGGGATCGAGCACTACCAGATGGTCGCTCTGGATGTCCCGACCGATGCGGACCTCCCTCGAATCCGCGAGCTGTTGGAGCACGGTGAGGCGAAGGAGTGGTGGTGTTGGGAGGAGGGGTGCGTCAAGGCTGCGTGGAGAGACATTGCCGCGACATGACCGGGCCGCAGGACCTTCGTCGGCAAGCTCGACGAGTTCCGCCAGGACCGGCACTCCTCCACCCCAGCCGGCAGGACGCCTACCGCCCCTCACGCACCCGACCCACCCCGAAACCCAGGCGGCCGCCCCTCCGCCAGACAGCCGCCCGAGGCCCCACCCACGTTCGGGCACCACCTCGAACACACCCCACAAACGCCGAGATCCCGCCCAGCCTTTCGGCTGAACGGGATCTTGAGACGATCCTTGAGAGCTACTCAAGAACTGTCGGTGCAGTGGACCTGAGGGGATTCGAACCCCTGACCCCCTCGATGCGAACGAGGTGCGCTACCAGACTGCGCTACAGGCCCTTGCAACGAGTGAAACCTTAGCACCCCCGTCGCCGTGCCCGGAAATCCGTTGGGTTCGGCGGCTGGTCACGGGGTGGTCGTCACTCGTTGGCAGCTCGGGGGCGGTCGCCCTCCTCGTACTGGTCGAAGAGGGGGGTCCTGCCCCGGTCGCGGGTGCGGCGGGGTGGTGGGGTGCGCTGGGCCGGGGGCTGCGGGGGTGCCTCCGGGGTGGGTTCCGCCGTGGAGGAGCGGGCCGCGCTCCAGGTTTCCGGGTCGCCGACCTCGACGCCGCCGCTCGCGCGGGGGGCGACCGGGGCCGTGACGTACGTCGGGAGCGGGACCGGGACCGGCTCCCAGCTGTCGCCCCGGGCCGGGCCGCGTTCGCGCTGCTGGTCCACCCACTCCGCGTGGTCGGTCTGCTCGACCAGCGCGCGGCGGCCCGCCTCCTGCGGCGAGACCGTCGCGGGGGGAGCGGCGTCCGGCGGGGATTCCGGCTCCTCCTCGTCCGGCGCGCCGGCTCCGGCACCGGCACTGCCGGCGGGCGGTGGCTGGTGGCGGCGCGGGCGGTTCTCCCGCAGGCGCTGCGCCGCCGCCTCGGCCCTGCGCCGGTCCATGGTGAAGGCGAAGCGCCGTCGTTCCTGGCCGCGCAGATGCACGATGTAGACGCTGAGCAGGACCGCCGGGACGGCCGGTGCCCAGAGGAGTCCCAGGCCGCCCACCGCCGCCACGATCGCGCCGAGCGTGAAGGCGAGGAAGAGGAGGACGGTGGTACGGCGACGGCGCGCGAGGACCTGCGAGCGCTGCGCGCGCCGGGCGCGTTCCGCCGCCGCCCCCGACTGCCGTCCCGCCCGCGGACGTACCGCACGCGGGACCCGTACCGGACGGGCCGTACGGGAGGGACGGGACGGCCGGAACGTACGTTCCGGGCGCGCCGGCTCCGGGACCGGGGCGTGCACCTGGGCCGGTCCCGCCGTCTGGGCCGCCGCCTGCCGGGGTGGCGCGGGGCGCTGCGCCGGCGGGCGGGGCTGCGCCTTGGCCTCCCCGCGAAGCTCCGCGGGGATCTCCAGGCGCGCCTCGGTCCGGTCCGGGGGCGCGGAAAAGGCCCGGACGTCGACGGAGCTCATCGACTCCGCCCGATCGTCCGGTTCGACGTCGGAACCCGCCTCCTCGGCGGCGCGTACCTGTAGCTCCTTGGCGTAACGACGCTCCATGGCGCCCCGGCCGGACAGCAACCGGATCGCGGTGCTGAACCGTTCCGTCGGGCGCGCCTCGTTGAGCTCGTCCTGCCTGCGGAGCCACATCGGCACCAAGTAGGCGGCCCAGGCCCCGACGATGACTGCGTAGATGAGGCCGCTGCTGCTCACGGTTCACACCGTAGAGGGGTTCGCGCGAGGGCATCCGCCAATTGGGCCGGTGTGTCGCACGATCTGGCTGATATCACGGACTTTTTTTGTGATTGTTCGGATCGGGTGATGGTCACATCCGACCGAATTCGAACACTTATTTTATTTCCGTGACGTTCCCGGCCTCCGCGCCTGGTGCCAGCGCTGGACCAGCCCCTCCGGGGCCTCCTCCGCCGTGAGTACGTAAATGAGATGGTCCCGCCACGCTCCGTCGATGTGGAGATAGCGCGGGCGCAGCCCCTCCTCGCGGAATCCCAGCTTTTCGACGACGCGGCGGCTGGGCCCGTTCTCGGGGCGAATGCAGATCTCGACCCGGTGCAGCCCCACCGAGCGGAAGCAGTGGTCGACCGCCATCGCCACCGCCGTGGGCATGACGCCGCGCCCGGCGACCTCACGGTCCACCCAGTAGCCGACGTGCCCGGAGCACATGGAGCCCCACGTGATCCCCGCGACGGTCAACTGCCCCACCAGCCGCCCCTGGTACTCGATGACGAACGGCAGCATCCGGCCCGCGTTCGCCTCGGCGCGCAGGTGACGGACCATCTGCCGGTACGTGGGGCGCTGGGCGAGCGGCGCCCCGGGGGCCGGCGGCGGAATCGTCGCTTCCCAGGGGCGCAGCCAGTCGCGGTTGCGCCGGTTGACCTCTCGCCAGGCGCGCTGGTCGCGCATCCTTATCGGACGGAGTGTCACGTCTCCGTCCACCAGCAGCACGGGCCAGGAGGGGTTCATCCGGAGGTACGGGGGTGATCGCCGCCGCGGAGCTGGTCCACGGCATGGGTGAGCAGCTTGCCGAGGACGGCGAGACCGTCCCGTACGCCACCGGCGGAGCCCGGCAGGTTCACGATCAGCGTCCGGCCGGCGACGCCCGCGAGGCCGCGCGAAAGCGCGGCGGTGGGGACCTTCGTGGCGCCCTGGGCGCGGATCGCCTCGGGGATGCCGGGGATCTCGTGGTCCAGGAGGCGCCGGGTGACGTCCGGGGTCCGGTCCGTGGGGGAGATGCCCGTACCGCCCGTGGTCAGGATGACGTCGTACGCGGCGGCCACGCCGTCGCGCAGCGCCCGCTCGACCGGGTCGCCGTCGGGGACGACCTCCGGGCCGTCGACGGAGAAGCCGAGCGCGGTGAGGCCCTCGACCAGGATCGGGCCGCCCGTGTCGGCGTAGACACCGGCGGCGGCGCGGTTCGAGGCCGTGACGACGAGGGCCCGGTAGGGGGTGGCCGGGAGGGCGGGATCGTCTGTCATGTCGTGCTCCCGTCCCCGGCCCCGGTCCCGCGCGTCCACGTGCCCGACTTGCCGCCGGTCTTCTCCTCGACCCGTACGTCCGTGATCACCGCGCCCTTGTCGACCGCCTTCACCATGTCGACCACCGTGAGCGCGGCCACGGAGACCGCGGTCAGGGCCTCCATCTCCACGCCCGTACGGTCCGTCGTCCGCACCGTCGCCAGGATCTCGACGGCGTCGTCGGCGACCGCCAGGTCCAGCGTGACGCCCGAGACGGCGAGCGGATGGCAGAGCGGGATCAGGTCCGGCGTCCGCTTGGCGCCCATGATGCCCGCGATACGGGCCGTGGCGAGCGCGTCCCCCTTGGGCACTCCCCCGCCCCTGAGCAGCTCGACGACGCGCGGCGAGACGAGGACGCGTCCGCTCGCGCGGGCGGTGCGCGCCGTGACGTCCTTCGCGGAGACGTCGACCATGCGGGCGGCGCCCGAGGCGTCGATGTGGGTCAGTCCCCCCGCCTGTCCCCCCGGGGGAGGGACGGGCGGAGGATCTTGCTGAGACGGTCCGGAGGTCTCCCCCCGGTTCAACGCGGTCATTGCTGTGAGCGCTCCCGGTCCGGGCCCGAGAGGGCCTGTGTGGGCTGACACGCTACCGCCACCATGGGGCGGTCAGCCGATCAGGACCACGTCGAGTTCCGTGCCGGGTTCGACCGACACGGTGTCCTCCGGGACGACGGCCAGCGCGTCGGCGTGGGCGAGGGCCGCCACGAGGTGGGACCCGGCGCCGCCGACCGGCGCGATCGTGCCCGCCTCCGCGTCGTACTTCGCCCGCAGGAACTGCCGTCTGCCGCTCGGCGAGGACAGCGGCCCGTCGCCGACCAGCGTTGCGCGGACCACCGGACGGTGGACGTCCTCCAGGCCCATCAGGGCGCGGATCGCGGGCCGTACGAACAACTCGAAGGAGACGTAGCACGACACCGGATTGCCGGGCAGCGCGAGCAGCGGGACGTGCTCCGCGCCGATCGAACCGAAGCCCTGGGGCTTGCCCGGCTGCATCGCCAGCTTGCGGAAGTCGATGCCGCTGCCCGGTTCGTCCTCGTCTCCCACGGAGGACAGCGCTTCCTTGACGACGTCGTACGCCCCGACGCTGACGCCGCCCGTGGTGACGAGCAGGTCCGCGCGGATCAGCTGGTCCTCGATGGTGGCGCGGAGTGTCTCGGCGTCGTCCGTGACGGCCCCGACGCGGTACGCGATGGCGCCCGCGTCCCGGGCCGCGGCGGTGAGCGCGAAGCTGTTCGAGTCGTAGATCTGGCCCGTACCCAACTGCTCGCCGGGCTGGACCAGCTCGCTGCCGGTGGACAGGACGACCACGCGCGGGCGCGGCCGTACCCGGACGGAACCGCGGCCGATGGCCGCCAGCAGGCCGATCTGCGAGGGGCCGAGCACCGTGCCGGCCTTGAGCGCGAGATCGCCGGCCCGTACGTCGCTGCCCTGGGCGCGGACGTGGCCGCGGGCCTCGATCGAGCGGTAGACCCGCACCTCGCCGCTCCCGCCGCCCGGCGCGTCGCCCGCCGGGCGCATGGAGGTCGCGGGGCCCTCGCCCGTACCCCCGTCGGTCCACTCGACCGGTACGACCGCCTCGGCGCCCGGCGGGAGCGGGGCGCCCGTCATGATCCGGGCGGTCTCCCCCGGGCCGACCTCGGGCAGATCGCCGCTGCCCGCCGCGACGTCGCCGATGACGGTGAGCACGGCGGGGAACTCGTCCGTGGCGCCCGCCACATCGGCCGTACGGACCGCGTACCCGTCCATGGAGCTGTTGTCGAACGGCGGCAGGGCCACCGGCACCGTGACGTCCTCGACCAGGACGCAGCCCTGGGCGTCGGGCAGTTGCAGCTCGATGGGTTCGAGCGGGTGGATCGCGGCGAGGATGTCCGCGAGGTGCTCGTCCACGGACCACAGCTGCTCGTGGCGGGCCACCGGAGCCGATTCTGCCGTACTGCTCAAGGCGCTACATCTCCTCGCTGACATAACTGCGGAGCCAGGCGCGGAAGTCCGGGCCCAGGTCTTCACGTTCGCACGCGAGTCTGACAATGGCACGCAGGAAGTCGCCCCGGTCGCCTGTGTCATACCGGCGGCCCTTGAAAATCACACCGTGGACCGGTCCGCCGACCTTCTCGTCCACCGAGAGCTGCTGGAGGGCGTCGGTGATCTGGATCTCACCACCGCGGCCCGGCTCGGTCTTGCGCAGTATCTCGAAGATCGCGGGATCGAGCACGTAGCGCCCGATGATCGCGTAGTTGCTCGGCGCGTCGGCGGCGTCGGGCTTCTCGACCAGGTCGTGGACCTCGACCACGTCGCTGTCGCGCGTGGGCTCCACGGCGGCGCAGCCGTACAGGTGGATCTGCTGGGGGTCGACCTCCATGAGGGCGATGACGCTGCCGCCCTCGCGCTCCTGGATCTCCATCATGCGCGACAGCAGGGGGTCGCGCGGGTCGATCAGGTCGTCGCCCAGCAGGACCGCGAAGGGCTGGTCGCCCACGTGCGGCGCGGCGCACAGGATGGCGTGACCGAGGCCCTTGGGGTCGCCCTGGCGCACGTAGTGCATGGTGGCCAGTTCGCTGGACTCCTGGACCTTCGCGAGCCGTTCGGCGTCGCCCTTGCGGGTGAGCGCGCCCTCCAGCTCGTAGTTGCGGTCGAAGTGGTCCTCGAGAGCGCGCTTGTTGCGGCCGGTGATCATGAGCACGTCGGACAGGCCGGCGGCCGCCGCCTCCTCGACCACGTACTGGATCGCGGGCTTGTCGACCACCGGCAGCATCTCCTTGGGAGTGGCCTTGGTGGCGGGGAGGAACCGGGTGCCGAGGCCTGCGGCGGGGATGACAGCCTTGGTGATCCGGGAGGGCGACTGAGTCATACGGATAACCCTATCCGGTGGGCTATGCGCGGAAGATGATGCTCCGGTTAACTTTCGCCGCACCTATGGGTGTACATCCACAATCGAGAGGTTTGTGATGTCCGGTGGCGCATGAGATGTCCGGAAAGGCTTCCGTACGGAGTGAACTCCTTGCCGCGAGAGCCCTGCTGTCCAGTGAAGACGCGCGAAAGACCGCTTCGGTTCTCGCGCGGCGGGCCGGAGATCTGGCCGCGCTGGCCGGGGCCCGTACGGTCGCCGCGTACGTCTCCGTCGGGCGTGAACCCGGCACCCGCGTGTTGCTCGACGCGCTGCGCGCGCGGGGTGTCGACGTCCTGCTGCCGGTGCTGCGCGCGGACAACGACCTCGACTGGGCGCGGTACGAGGGGGCGGAGCGGCTCGTACGGGCGGGGCGGGGCCTGTGGGAGCCGGACGGGGCGCCGCTCGGCCCGGACGCCGTGCTGGCGGCGGAGGTCGTGCTGCTGCCGGGACTCGCGGTGGACAGCCGCGGGATGCGGCTGGGGCGGGGCGGGGGGTCGTACGACCGGGTCCTCGCCCGGCTGGAGCGGGCCGGCGCCACGCCGGCGCTGGCCGTCCTGCTGTACGACGACGAGGTGATCGAGCGGGTCCCGGCGGAGCCGCACGACCGTCCCGTCCACGCGGTGGTGACGCCCGGGGGTGTCAGGCACTTCACCGGCGGCCGTCCTTGAGGGTGCGGGAGGGGAGAGAGCGCGGGTCGTGGCCGCCCCCTCGTGGAGGGGGCGGCCTTCCGACCGGCCGGTGACACCGCCGACACCGGCGTCGCGGATGCCGATACCGGCGTTACGGATTCAGCGTCAGGGTGTCCGTCGTGGTGCGTTCGACGGCGTTGGGCGTGTACGCCCAGTCGAGCAGTTCGCCCTTGGCCCACTTGTCGGTCTGGTCGCTGTAGTGCGCGTTGTACGCGTGTCCCGAAGCGCCCGTCAGGTTGATCCAGCGGGACTTGTCCCAGTCGCCGACGTTGACGACCATCCGCATCGACGGGACCCAGATGACGTCGTAACCGCCTGCCGCGTTCCACCCCGTCGCGTCGACCGCCGCCTCGCCGCCACCCAGGTTCCACGGGCCGCGGTTCAGTATGAACTTCAGGACGCCGGGGCCCTCGGTGCCGAGGGTCTGGTTGTTGAGGTTCAGCTGGTGCAGCCGGCCCCAGTTCCAGGAGGAGACGTCCTTGCCGAGCGCGGCGGTCAGCTCCCAGCGGGCGTCCGTCATGGCGCGGGCGAGCAGCTCGTCGCGGGTCTTCGTCGCGCCGTCCCTGCGGCCGCCCGCGGCGCTCCACCACGCGTTGTTGTCGTCCTTGATGATGTTGCGCACGACCTCCAGCCAGCGGTCGCCGCCGTCGGGCTGCGCCGAGTCCGGGTCGCGCTGGCCGCACTCCCGTACCGCGCGGGTGTCGAGGTCGTCCACCGGGCCGGTGTTGTCGGCGGGCGCGACGGTGAGGCAATCGCCCTTGGCGCGCAGCTCCTTGGGCAGCTTGTTGCCGAAGGCGAGCTTGAGGACGTTGCGCCAGACCGCGTTGAAGTAGGCGGCCGCGGCGGAGTCCGGCTCCTGGGTGCCGTCCCAGCCTTCGAGGAGCTTCTGCGCCTCGCGGACGGAGGGGTCCGAGACGTCGATCTTGAGCAGGTAGCTCTTCAGCAGCGTCCAGGCCGGGCTGCTGTTGTCCATCTGCATGGTCCGCATGTCATCGGTCGAGATCTTGCCGCCGTCCTTGGTCTTCGACTCGATGAGGTCGTTGATCCGCTGGCTCCTGGCGCCGTAGCCCCAGTCCTCGGTCAGCGTGTACGGGTACTTCTTCGCGTCTATCACGGCCTGGTTGGCGGTGACGATGTACCCGCGCTTGGGGTTGAACTCGTACGGCAGCTGGTCGAACGGGATCGGGTCCTTCTCCCAGTTCGCCTTCGGGTCCCAGCCGGGGGCCGGTGTCCTGCCGTCGAAGCCCTTGGGGCGGATCGGGATCGTGCCCGGTGCCTGGTAGCCGATGTTGCCCTTGGTGTCGGCGTAGATCAGGTTCTGCGAGGGGACCTCGAAGCGCGAGGCGGCCTTGCGGAACTGGCCCCAGTCCGCCGCCTTGTCCAGCTCGAAGACGGCGTCCATGGACTTGCCCGGTTGCAGCGCGGTCCATTTGAGGGCCACCGCGTAGCCGGTGCCCCGGTCGGGGGCGAGATTGCCCACGGGGGCCTTGTCGCCGACCTTCTCCAGCTCGGTGTCGCGGTCCGACACCACGGGGCCGTTGTTGGTCTCGCGGATGGTGATCTTCCTGCTGGGGCCGCCGGCGACCTTGATGGTCTCCTCGCGCGTGACAAAGCGCTTCTCCCCGTCCCCGTAGAGGTACGAGTCGCCGTTCACCTTCTCCAGGTAGAGGTCGGTGACGTCGGCGCCGAGGTTGGTGAAGCCCCAGGCGATGTTCTGGTTGTGGCCGATCACGACGCCCGGCATGCCGGAGAAGGTGTAGCCGGCGACGTCGTACTGGCACTTCGGCGAGACGCTGCGGCAGTGCAGGCCCATCTGGTACCAGAGCGACGGCATCTGGGGCGCGAGGTGCGGGTCGTTGGCAAGGAGCGGCTTGCGCGTCGTCGTGAGGGAGCCCGAGACGACCCAGGAGTTGGAGCCGATGCCGCTGCCGCTGGGGCCGAGCAGGGCCGGGATCTCGTCGAGGGTGCTGGAGAGGGAGCCGAGCTGGGAGGCCAGCGCCTGGGTGGCGCCGGCGGCGCTGCCGGGGTCGGCGGGGTTGCCGCCGCTGTTGGTGCTGATGCCGGTGCCGGTACCGGTGCCTGTTCCCGTGCCTGTGCCTGTTCCCGTGCCTGTGCCTGTGCCTGTTCCCGTGCCGGTGCCTGTGCCGTCTCCGAGGCCCGTGCCGGTGCCGTCCCCGGTGCCTGTGCCTGTGCCTGTGCCCGTACCCGTTCCAACGCCCGTACCGTCACCGGTGTCTCCCAGCTGGTCCGTCGCCGGGGCCTTGGGGTCGTACTTCCCGGTGACGGGGTCGATCCCGCCCTCGTCCACGATCGGCGCGTTCCGGTCGTACGGGTACTCCGGGTACAGGTCGGCGATCTGCTTCGCGCTCAGCCGGCTCGTCATCAGTGAACGGTCGATCTCGTCCTGCATGTTGCCGCGCAGGTCCCAGGACATCGCCTTGAGCCAGGCCACCGAGTCGACCGGCGACCACTTCTCGGGCTTGTAGTCGTTCGTGAAGCCCAGCGCCGCGTACTCGACGGAGATGTCCTTGCCGTCACGGCCCTTGAGGTAGGCGTTGACGCCCTCCGTGTACGACTGGAGGTTCTTCTTCGTCTCCGCCGACAGCTGGGTGTCGTACTCCTGCTGCGCCACCCGGCGCCAGCCGAGCGTGCGGAGGAAGGCGTCGGTCTTCACCTGCCCCTTGCCGAACATCTCGGAGAGGCGGCCCGACGTCAGGTGACGCCGGACGTCCATCTCCCAGAAGCGGTCCTGCGCCTGGACGTAGCCCTGGGCGCGGAACAGGTCGGCGTCGGTGTCCGCGTAGATCTGCGGGACGCCGTAGCTGTCGCGTCTCACGTCCACGGAGCCGGACAGGCCCTTGAGCTGGACGGACCCCGTGGTCTGGGGGAAGGAGGCGCGGACCGTGCTCACACCCCAGTACGCGCCGAAACCGACACCCGCGACGAGCGCCAGCACCAGCACGATCAGGATCAGACGGGCGCGTCGCCCCTTCTTTTTGGCGGAAGGGGGGGCTGTATTGGCGGGCATCGCTGTCCTTCGAGGGGCAGGGTGGTCCTGGGAATGCTGGAGCAACCATAGGCGCAGCGCTTCAACGTTCAGGACTCGGTGTCATGTAGTGCGACTGATCAGACGATCACACAAGGATGAGGGGCGCGTGAGGCGGCGTACGGGGTGGCGCTCGTACTGACGATCGAGCGCGTCAAGAAAACGTTAAAGATTAGGTAAGGTAACGAAGTACCCGCTGCCGGAGGAACGATCCGGCGAGCACGAGGGGAAGGATCGGCCGCTGACTGTCCACCAGCTCAATGAACTCCTGCTCATCTGCTCCCTCGTGCTGTTGATCGCGGTCGCGGCCGTACGGATCTCGTCCCGCAGCGGCCTCCCCAGCCTGCTGCTGTATCTGGGCATCGGGATCGCCATAGGCCAGGACGGGATCTTCAACGTCAAGTTCGACAACGCCGAACTGACCCAGGTCATCGGCTATGCCGCCCTGGTCGTCATCCTGGCCGAGGGCGGTCTGGGCACGAAGTGGAAAGAGGTCGCGCCCGCGCTGCCCATGGCGGTGGTCCTGTCGACGGCCGGCGTCGCGGTGAGCATCGCGGTGACCGCCACCGCCGCGCACTATCTGGTCGGCCTGGAGTGGCGGGCGGCGCTGATCATCGCCGCCGTCGTGTCCTCGACGGACGCGGCCGCCGTCTTCTCCGTGCTGCGCAAGGTGCCCCTGCCGACCCGGGTGACCGGGGCGCTGGAGGCCGAATCCGGCTTCAACGACGCCCCCGTGGTGATCATCGTGGTGGCGCTCTCCGCGTCCGGTCCGGTGGAGCACTGGTACGTCCTGGTCGGCGAGATCGCGATGGAACTGGCCATCGGCGCCTTCATCGGTCTCGCGGTCGGCTGGGTCGGTGCCCTGTGTCTGCGGCATGTGGCTCTTCCTGCCTCCGGTCTCTATCCGATCGCGGTGATGGCCATCGCCGTCTCCGCGTACGCGATCGGTGCCACGGCCCACGGCAGTGGCTTCCTCGCCGTCTATCTCGCCTCCGTCGTCCTCGGGAACTCCCGGCTGCCCCACGCCCCCGCCAACCGCGGTTTCGCCGAAGGGCTCGGCTGGATCGCGCAGATCGGCATGTTCGTCCTGCTGGGACTCCTGGTGACGCCACACGAACTGGGCCACGACTTCTGGTCCGCCGTCATCGTCGGCCTGGTGCTGACCGCCGTGGCCCGGCCGCTGTCGGTCCTCGTGAGCCTCGCGCCCTTCCGTGTCCCCTGGCAGGAAGGGGCGTTGATGTCCTGGGCCGGGCTGCGCGGCGCCGTGCCCATCATCCTGGCGACCATCCCGATGGTGTCCGAGATCGAGGGCAGCAAGCGGATCTTCAACATCGTCTTCGTCCTTGTCGTCGTGTACACGCTGGTACAGGGGCCGACCCTGCCCTGGCTGGCCAAGGCACTGCGGCTGGGCGGTTCTTCCGACGCCGCCGACCTGGGGATCGAATCGGCGCCGCTGGAGCGGCTGCGGGGGCATCTGCTCTCCGTGGCGATCCCCGCCCGGTCGAGGATGCACGGCGTGGAGGTCGCGGAGCTGCGGCTGCCCGCCGGGTCCGCGGTGACCCTGGTCGTACGGGACGGGACGAGCTTCGTGCCCCTGCCGTCGACCGTGCTGCGCCGGGGCGACGAACTGCTGGTCGTCGCGACGGACCCGGTGCGGGACGCGGCGGAACGGCGGTTGCGGGCGGTCGGACAGGGCGGAAAGCTCGCCGGATGGCTGGGGACGAACGCCGGCGTCTAGGCCGAGTCCGCGAACGTCTCCCCCGGAGCGTGTGCCTGGGCGTCTCCCCCGGAGCGTGTGCCTGGCCGGGCCGCCTGGGGTGTGCCTGGGACAGCCCTTACCAATCCCAGGCACGCCCCGGGGCCACCGGGGGTTTCCCAGCCACCGCATAGCTCCTACCTGTACGATGAAGGCGCACTTGATCGACCACCTCTGCCTGACGCAGAGCTGGCGCGACCGTATGGCGGCCGTGGAGTCCCCCACCGTGGGCCCCGGTATCTACCGCAGATCCGCGCAAGAGGACAGCTCTCGGCCGCCCCCGCCCACGCGGGGGCCCGCTACCAGGCGGCAGAAAGGCACGGACCGTGTCCCACACGGTCGACACCGCCGGGCGGACCTCGGACACCGACACCGCCGCCACACCCCGCCCCGGATACGGGCGGCTGCTGCGCACCCCCGGTGCCTGGACCTTCCTGCTGCCCGGCTTCGCCGCCCGGCAGCCGTTCGCGATGCTGACGATCGGCATCGTCCTGCTCGTCGAGCACACCTCCGGTTCGTACGGGACGGCGGGCGCCGTCGCCGCCGTCACGGGCGTCTCGATGGCGCTCTTCGCACCCCAAGGGGGCAAGCTCGCCGACCGGTTCGGCCAGCGCGCGGTCCTCGTACCGGGCGTGCTCGTCCACGCCGCGTCCGTCACGGCGCTGATCGCCCTGGCACTGGCCGGCGCCCCGCTGTGGGCGCTGTTCGCGGCGGCCGTCCCGACCGGCGCCTCCGTCCCGCAGATCGGCCCCATGGTGCGGTCGCGCTGGGCCGCCGTCCTCGGGAAGGGGAAGGGGTCTTCGCTGCTGCCCACAGCGGCCGCCTTCGAATCCGTAACCGACGAGTTCACCTTCGTCATCGGTCCGGTGCTCGCGACGGCGCTGGCCACCGGCGTCCACCCGGCGGCCGGGCTGGTCGCGGAAGGGGCGCTGACGCTCGTCGGCGGCCTGCTCTTCGCGGCCCAGCGGGGCACCCAGCCCAGAACCGCGGGACAGCGCCGCGCGGACGGTGCGGGGTCCCCGTCCCGGCCGCGCACCTCGGCCCTCTCCGTACCGGGCATACCGGTCCTCGCCGTGGCCTTCCTCGGCATCGGGTCGGTCTTCGGCGGGATGCAGGTCTCCCTGACGGCGTTCGCCGAGGAGATCGGGAAGCCCGGGAGCAATGGCGTGCTGTACGGCATCTTCGCGGCCGGCAACATGCTGGCCGGGCTCGTGTGCGGCGCCGTGGCCTGGAAGGTGGGCCCGCGCCGCAGGCTGCTGGTGGCGTACGCGGCGCTGACTCTGGGCGCCTCCGCGCTGTGGACTGTGCATTCCGCTCCTCTTCTCGCCGGACTGGGTCTGCTGGTGGGGCTGTGCATCGCCCCCGCGCTGATCACGGGCTACACGCTGGTCGAGTCGCTGGTCCCCGCCGAAGCGCGCACCGAGGCCTTCACCTGGCTCACCGGAGCCGTGGCGCTCGGCCAGGCGGCGGCGGTCACCGTCGCCGGACAGCTCGCCGACGCGCACGGCGCGAGCGCCGGATTCCTGGTGCCGCTCGCCGGTACGGCCCTGGCTCTGGCGACGCTGGTGGCACTGCGCTCACGGCTCTCGCCGAAGGGTCCCGGACGGGTCGCGGCGCGTGGGATGAGTCACCGCGTGCCGGTGACAGTGGACTGAACTCTCGGAATACGTCACTATGGAGCGTCGTTAGCACTCATTGAGTGAGAGTGCCAGGAGGAACAAGTGCCGACCTACCAGTACCAGTGCACCCAGTGTGGCGAGGGCCTCGAAGCGGTGCAGAAGTTCACCGATGACGCCCTCACCGTGTGCCCCACCTGCGAGGGACGCCTCAAGAAGGTGTTCTCCGCGGTCGGCATCGTCTTCAAGGGCTCCGGGTTCTACCGGAACGACAGCCGCGGCTCGTCGTCCAGCAGCGCACCGGCGTCGGCGGGCTCTTCCGCCTCGGGTTCCGCCGCCACGAAGTCGTCGTCGGACGCCAAGTCCTCGACTGCGGCCTCGTCGTCGTCCTCAGCCTCCGGCTCCTCGTCGGGCTCGTCGGGCTCCAGCAACTCGTCGAGCGGATCGGGCTCCGGTTCCGGCTCGTCGGGCAGCTCCAGCGGCTCCTCGGCCGCCTGATCCCTCCTCTCCGGGGCCCCGCCGTCACCGACGGCCGGGGTCCTTGGCGTATGCCTCTGCGGCTACTGTGATCGGTATGGCGAACGCAGAGATCGGCGTGATCGGTGGGTCGGGTTTCTACTCCTTCCTGGAGGACGTGACCGAGGTCGAGGTGGACACTCCCTACGGAGCGCCCAGCGATTCCCTCTTCCTCGGCGAGATCGCCGGCCGGCGGGTCGCGTTCCTCCCCCGGCACGGACGCGCCCACAACCTGCCGCCCCACCGCATCAACTACCGCGCCAATCTCTGGGCGCTGCGGTCTGTCGGTGTGAAGCAGGTCCTCGGCCCGTGCGCGGTGGGCGGGCTGGTGCCGGAGTACGGGCCGGGCACGCTGCTCGTACCCGATCAGCTGGTGGACCGTACGAAGGCGCGGACGCAGACGTACTACGACGGGGTGCCGCTGCCCGACGGCAGCGCGTCCAAGGTCGTCCACATCTCGCTCGCCGATCCCTACTGCCCGGAGGGCCGTCAGTCCGCGCTCGCGGCGGCACGCCGGCACGCGTGGGAGCCGGTGGACGGCGGAACGCTGGTGGTCATCGAAGGGCCTCGTTTCTCCACCCGGGCGGAATCCCGGTGGCATGCGGCGATGGGCTGGTCGGTGGTCGGGATGACCGGACACCCCGAGGCGATCCTGGCTCGTGAACTCGGTCTCTGCTACACCTCCATGACGCTCGTGACGGACCTGGACGCGGGAGCCGAGACGGGTGAGGGCGTCTCCCACGAAGAGGTGCTGAGGGTGTTCGCTTCCAACGTGGACCGGCTGCGCACCGTCCTGTTCGACGCAGTGGGCGGAC
Organism: Streptomyces sp. NPDC088261; assembly: GCF_044740805.1. NCBI lineage: Bacteria > Bacillati > Actinomycetota > Actinomycetes > Kitasatosporales > Streptomycetaceae > Streptomyces > Streptomyces sp. NPDC088261. The sequence goes on along the minus strand of NZ_JBIURL010000014.1, from coordinate 86,510 downwards.
TGCAGGCGAGCGAGACCCGGAACTGTCTGTGTGCGCATGCGCTCGACGGAATCGACACCGGTCTGAAACTGCCCTGAGCAAAACCGCGCCAATCGGCCTGGCCGCCGAACCACCCGCGCGCGTGGCCGAGTTATCCACAATCGGCGGCCCGTCCACAGGCCGCGGCAGGATCGTCGCGAACCGTGGATCGTGAGGAGCGACCGCAGAAACTCCTCACGACCGGCGGTGGTTGCCATGTCCCGTTCGTCCGCGCACGATCACTCCGCTCCCCACTCCTGTTCTCCCCGCTCCCGCCCGCCCTCGCCGCCCCCGATCCCGCTGCCCGCGCCCACCGGCTCGTCGGCACCGGATCTCCGCGGCGTGCCGGCTTTCGAGCCGCTGCGGGTGGGCGGCCCCCGCCACCGGCTGAACCGCGCGCTGCGCAGGCGGCGGCGTGTGATGGCCGCCGGCCTGGCCATGACGGCGGCGGCCCTGGCCGCCAGTGCCGCGGGCGGCTCAGCGGGGGTGACGGGGGACGCCGGGTCCCGCGGCGACAACGCGGCCGGTGCCCCCGACGGCGCCCCACCCCGCGGAACCTCATCGCCTCAGGCCTCCGCCGCCGGTCCCGCCCCCGTCGAGATGGCGTCCGCGCCCGTGCGGATCGCCGACGCGGCGACGGTCCGGCTCCTGCGCCGCGGCGACCGGGTCGATGTGATCGCCACGCCCGCGGCCGGGCTCGACGGGGCGGAAGAGAGCGCCGGGGCGCGTGTGGTGGCGGCGGGCGCCCGGGTGACGGAGATCCCCGAGCCCGCCGGCGGTGAGGGGGACACGGACCGGCAGACGCCGGCGGAGGCCGGAGCGCTGGTCGTCCTGTCCGTGCCGCGCGCCACCGCCGCCGAGCTGGCGGGGGCGGGCGCGGTCTCCCCCTTGGCGGTGACCCTGTGCTGAGTCGTACTGGCGAGCTGGCGGGTCGCCTGATCGCGTGTGCGGATTGGACAGCACGGGCACGCGCTGTCGTAGGTTGCGGAGCAGTTGGTCGTCCGTACCGCAGACATGAAGAAGGGCTCACTCGTGAGCAACGACAAGGAGAGCGTGCTGGCGGGCTTCAAAGCCTTCCTGATGCGCGGGAACGTGATCGACCTCGCGGTGGCGGTGGTCATCGGCGCGGCGTTCACGAACGTGGTGAACTCGGTCGTGAAGGGCGTCATCAACCCACTGGTGGGCGCGTTCGGCACGAAGGATCTGAACAGGTACCACTCGTGCCTCAAGTCGCCGTGTTCGACGGACGAGGCGGGCAACGTCGTCGAAGGCATCCCGATCATGTGGGGAACGGTCGTCAGCGCGGTCCTGACCTTCGTGATCACGGCGGCCGTCGTCTATTTCCTGATGGTGCTGCCGATGTCCAGGTTCCTCGCCCGGCGGGCCAAGCACCAGGCCGCCAAGGAAGAGGTGAAGGAAGTCATGGAGGTGAGCGAGCTGGAGGTGCTGAAGGAGATCAGGGACGCTCTCGTCGCCCAGCGCGGCCCGGGGGACAGCGCGCCCAGCACCCCTGCTCCCAGGACGCCCTAGCGGCCCGGCGCCGGAGCGTGCCCGGCGGTCGCCCGGATCAGATGTGGTGGGGCGGCTTCTCGTCCAGGAAACGGGCCAGGTCGGCGGCGCTGTCGCCGCCCCCGGTGGGCCGTTCACCCCAGCCACCGTCCGTGTCGTCCGAGGACTGCTGGTCCAGCGGGTCGTCGAAAACCAGCCCCGGGCTGGGGCGGGGCGCCTTCGGACGGGAAGGCCGGGACGGGTCTGCGGCCGGCTCGGGGGTGGGAGCGGTGCTCATAGCTCCAGAGTACGGTCACCGCCCTCCCGGCCGGATCGGCGGCCGGGCGGACCCGTGCGCGCGTCCGGCCCGGCCACCGGGGCCGCCTCTGCTGTGCTGGGCGCATGACGTCGACCAACGCCGCGGGCCCCCTGCGCAGGATGACCGCGCGCGGCCGGGACGAGCCGCATCGCACCGCCACCCCGCTGGAGCTCTTCTTCGACCTGTGCTTCGTGGTGGCGGTCGCGCAGGCCGGACGACAACTGGTGCACGCGCTCGCCGAGGGCCACCCGGGCATGGGGATCATCGGCTACCTCTTCGTCTTCTGGGGGGTGTGGTGGGCCTGGATGAACTTCACGTGGTTCGCCTCGGCCTACGACTGCGACGACGTCCCGTACCGGATCGCGACGCTGGTGCAGATCTGCGGGGTGCTGATCTACGCGGCGGGCGTGCCCCGGGCCTTCGCGGACAACGACTGGGTCGTCGCCGTCATCGGATATCTGGTGATGCGGGTGGCGCTGACCGGGCAGTGGCTGCGGGCGGCGGCCTCCGAGCCCGCGGGGCCGGCCAGGACGGCCGCGTTGCGCTACGCGGTCGGGCTGGTGATCTGCCAGGGGGCGTGGGTGGCGCTGCTGACCGCGCCGGAGAGCATGCGGCGCTGGCTGTTCCTCGTGGTCGGGGTGGCCGAGCTGCTGGTGCCGGTGATCGCGGAGCGGGCGCACGAGACGCCCTGGCACCCGCATCACATCGTCGAGCGATACGGGCTGTTCACCCTGATCGTCCTCGGCGAGACGATGTCGGCGGCGACCGTCGCCGTCCAGTCGGCGCTCGACGAGCACCAGGCCGTCGGGAAGCTGCTGCCCATCGCGGGCGGGGGCATCCTGCTGGTCTTCGCCGCCTGGTGGATCTACTTCGCGGTCCCCGCGCACCAACGGCTGACCAGCAACAGGGAAGCCCTCCCGTGGGGATACGGTCACTTCGTGATCTTCGGGTCAGCGGCGGCCATCGGGGCGGGACTGGAGGTCGCGGTGGAACACGCGGTGGCGAAGGCCCACATCTCGACGGCGGCGGCGTCGGCCGCCGTGACCATCCCGGCCGCGCTGTTCGTGATCACGGTGTGGGCGCTGCACGCGCGGCACTTCAAGACGGGTACGGCGCAACAGCTCGTGCTTCCCGGCGCGGCGGTGGTGATCATCGGTTGTACGTTCGCGGGGGTGTGGGCGGTCCTCTCCGCGGGGGTGGTGGCGGCGACGGCGGTCGCTGTGGGAGTGACGCTCGCCGCGCGGTCCGCGCGCGTGGCCCGATTCTGAGGAAGGGAACGATGCTCATGGCAGCCAACGACGCGCTGACCGATGTGGCCGGACTGCGGGTCGGCCATGCCCGGGTGCCGGGGGCGCTGGCCCTCACCGGCACCACCGTGGTCCTCGCCCCGGAGGGCGGGGTGGTGGCGGCGGTGGACGTACGGGGCGGCGGGCCGGCCACCCGGGAGACCGACGCCCTGGATCCGCGCAACATCGTCCGGCGTATCGACGCCGTCGTGCTGTCGGGCGGCAGCGCGTTCGGGCTCGACTCCGCGGCGGGGGTGATGGCGTGGCTGGAGGAGCGGGGGCGCGGGGTGCGGGTCGGGCCCGATCCCGCGCAGGTGGTGCCGGTCGTGCCGACCGCCGGGATATTCGACCTGGGGCGCGGGGGCGGCTGGCCGATCCGCCCGGACGCGGCGACCGGGCGCGCCGCGGTGGAGGCCGCGGCCGCCACCGGGAGCGGAGCGCCGGTCGCGGAGGGCGGGGTGGGCGCGGGCACGGGCGCCCTCGTCGGCCCCCTCAAGGGCGGGGTCGGTTCGGCGAGTACGGTCCTGGGCTCCGGGATCACCGTCGCCGCGCTGGTGGTGGCCAACGCGGCGGGCTCGGTGGTCGATCCGCTGACCGGGGTGCTGTACGGGCGGTACTTCGACGGGCCGGTCGTGTATCCGCCGGCCGAGGTCCACGCGGCGGCCCTGCGGCGCCTGGCCGAGTTGCGGGAGCGGAGCGGGCCGCCACCCCTCAACACCACGCTGGCCGTCGTCGCCACCGACGCCGGGCTGACCCGAGCGGAGGCGCACAAGCTCGCGGGGACGGCGCACGACGGCATCGCGCGCGCCGTCCGTCCCGTACACCTGCTCAACGACGGCGACACGGTCTTCGCCCTCTCGACGGGCGAGCGCCCCCTCGCCGACGACGGGCCGCTCGCCCTCAACGAGGTGCTCGCCGCCGGGGCCGACGTCGTGACCAGGGCGATCGTGCGGGCCGTGCTCGCCGCGGAGAGCGTCGAGGGGCCGGGCGGAATGTTTCCCTCGTACCGGGAGTTGTACGGGCTCGACCGGCCTGCGGGCCAACGGAGTTGAGGGGGCGCGCATGAACCACGCGAACGCGCCCATAGTTTTCATAAACTTGGGACGCAATGTCACCCCCAGGGGCTACGTTATGCAATCACCAAGTGACATGTGGCGACGGCCTGGAGACCCAACTTGAACGATCCGCATGAGACAACCGAGACGCACCTCGAGCGACTCCTGGGTCGGGCACTCAACTCCTTCGACCTTCCCGACGCACTGGTCGAGCGGCTCGATTCGGCGTTGGCGCACGCCAGTTCGCTGTGTTCCGCCCACCACAGTGCCGGACTGCACCGCGAGACGTACCGACACTCCTACCTGCTCACCGACGGCAGCACCATGACGCTCTGGGAGCTGGTGCACAACACCGGGCGCGGTGGTGCGCAGCTCCACGAGCTGTACGCCGACGAGGACGAGGCGCAGCTGGCCGCGTCGCGGCTGTGCCGGCCCGGCAGCCCCGAGGCGCCTCGGCTCGGGTCGCCGGATGCGCTCATGTCCCCGGGGCCGCCGCCTCTCGACGACTTCGACCTCGCGCTCCTGGACCGCCTGCTGGCCACGCCGCCGACGCCCGCGCCCCGCATGTACGTCCCGGACAACTCCCCGGACCACGCCCGCCGGGTCCTGCGGCGGGCGGAGAACGCGGACCGGCCGGGCGAGGAGACGGCTCGGCTGCTGCGGACGGCGTTCGCCCACCACATCACGCAGGTGTTCGGGCGGCAGTGCCAGGTGGAGGGCAAGGACGCGGGGTTCATGCTGTACGAGCACGCGTTCTTACTCGTTGACGGCAGTGAGATGAGCCTGTGGGAGGTCGAGCACACGGCGACGCCGGACGGGCGGCACATGTGTGAGGTGTACGGGGCGGAGCGGACGGCGCGGGATGTGATGGAGGCGAGGGCGCGGGTGCGGTAGGTCTGGCGGGGGGTGCGTCGCCTCTGCGGCGGGCCCGGCGCGGGGCCGTGTCTATTGTCCTCAAGCGCCGGACGGGCTGACTTTGGCCTCCGCCCGGCGCGGGCGCGGGTCACTGCGTCCTCAAACGCCGGACGGGCTGGGTTTGCCTCTGCGCGGTGCGACGGTGCTGGTCAAGGATGTCCTCAATCGCCGGACGGGATGGGGGGCGTCCGGATGGGCTGGTTGTGTCTTGACGCGGGCCTGGAAGGGGGACGGGCAGGGGTCGTGTCCGGAACGTAAAGCGTGTTTTGTGTCGCATGGCGAACGTCAACCAACACGACCGGCCGCACGCGACGTAAAACATGCAGTGCAGGACACGGCCCCTGACCGGCCCCCGGCAACCGACCCGCACCCCGCCCACCGGGCCGCAGCGGGCAAAATCAAGCCCGTCCGGCGATTGAGGACAAACAGGCGCGGCCGCCCAGGCCGGTGTTCAGGAGGCGCTTGTGGGACGGTCCACTGACATCTCGACCCTGTGGGACTACCACCGCATGCACCACGCCCCCCGCGTCGTCGACGTGGCGCTGGGGCTGGGGAGTCATGACCTCGGCGTCGCCGCGCACTGCGCCGCGCTCTACCGTGCCGGGCTCTTCGCCACCCTGTTGTTCACCGGCGGCAACAGCCCGGGCACCCTTGACTGGTTCCCCCGCGGAGAGGCCACCCACTTCCGCGAGCACGCGCTCGCGCTCGGCGTCCCGGACGAGGCGATCCTCGTGGAGCCGAGGGCGGCGAACACCGGGGAGAACATCGTGTTCTCGCGCGACGTGCTGGCCGCCGCCGGGATCGTGCCCCGCAGCGTACTGCTCGTCTGCAAGCCGTACATGGAGCGCCGGGCCTACGCGACCGCCCGGAAGCTTTGGCCCGAGGTCGAGGTGACGTGTGCCTCGGTGCCTTTGGGGTTCGAGGAGTACGTGACGACCATGGGGGACGAGAAGCTGGTCGTGGACATGCTCGTCGGTGATCTTCAGCGGGTGATCGAGTATCCGAAGCGCGGGTTCGCCGTCGAGCAGGACGTGCCGGAGGAGGTGCTCGCCGCGTACGCGTCCCTCGTGGACGCGGGCTTCGACGGGCACCTCCTCCCAGCGGGAGCGCAGACCCCCTAGCTCTTCGCGCTCCGCGCCTTCGAGGGCAGGGCGAACATCACCGCGAAGATCAGCGTCAGGACGCCCACCACCCACCAGAGCGCGTTCTGGAAGCCGTCCGTGAACGCGGTGGCCGTCGCGGCCGGGGTCGCCCCCGCGCCCACCCGGTCGTCCACCACGCCGAAGAAGACCACCGAGACCAGCCCGAGCCCCAGCGCGTTGCCCATCTGCTGGGTGGTGTTGATGAGTCCGGACGCCGAGCCGGAGTGTTCGCGCGGCACCTCGGACAGCACCGCGTCCGTCAGCGGCGCCATGATCAGGCCCATCCCGACCCCCATGACCGTGAGCGGCAGGATCATCTGCCAGGAGTGGATCTGCGTGCCGTAGCGCGCCGCCTCGCCGATGTAGAGCACCACGCCCAGGATCATCGTCAGCGCCCCCGCCTGGAGCACCTTGCGGCCGAAGCGCGACACCAGGACCTGGACCGAGAGACCGGCGGCCACGGACACCGCGACGGAGAACGGCAGACCCGTCAGGCCGGCGCGCAGCGGGGTCCAGCCGAGGCCGATCTGCATGTACAGCGTCCAGACCAGGAAGAAGATGCCCGAGGCGACACCGAAGGTCAGCTGCACGGCGATGCCCGCGACGAAGCTCTTGACCTTGAAGAGGGACAGTTCGACGAGCGGCGACCCGTCCTTGCGCGTCTTGTACTTCTCGTACGCCGCGAACGCGCCGAAGACGACCAGGCTGCCCGCCATGCACAGGTGGCCCCAGAGCGGCCACCCCAACTCGCGCCCCCGCGTGAGGGGGTAGATCAGCATCAGCAGGCCGGCGGTCACCAGCACGACGCCCACGAGGTCGAGGCGCAGCGCCCTGGTTGCCTTGGACTCGGTGATGAACCTGCGGCCCAGCAGCACCCCGGCTATGCCCACCGGCAGGTTGATGAGGAAGATCGGGCGCCATTCGAGGCCGAACAGGTTCCACTGCGTGAGCAGCGCCCCCAGCAGCGGTCCCGAGACCGCGCCCAGCCCGATGACCGCGCCGAACATCCCGAAGACCTTGCCGCGTTCGTGCGCCGGGAAGGTGGCGTGGATGATCGCCAGCACCTGAGGCACCATCATCGCCGCCATCGCGCCCTGGAGGAGGCGGGAGGCGACGAGCATGTCCGGGTTCACCGCGAACCCGCAGAGCGCGGACGCGACGGTGAAGCCGGTGATGCCCACGAGGAAGAGCCGCTTCCGGCCGTAGATGTCACCGAGCCGGCCGCCCGTGATCAGCCCGGCCGCGAAGGCCAGCGCGTACCCGGCGGTGATCCACTGGATCGCCCCGAAGGAGGTCGACAGGTCCCGTTCGATGCTCGGGACGGCGATGTTGACGATGGTGACGTCGACCAGGTCCATGAAGGCGGCGGTCATGACGACCGCCAGCGCCAGCCAGCGGCGCCGGTCACCCGCGGGGCCGGTGAGCCCGCCGCCCCCCGCGCCCGGGTGGTCGGTGTCCCCGGGAACGGGGACGGCTCCGGGACCGGTGACAGCTCCCGGGTCGGTGACAGCTTCCGGCTCAGTGGCAGCTCCCGGGTCGGTGACAGGAAGAGAAGCCGTATCCGGTACGGCGGCCGAGGTGTTCATGGGAGAGAAGCTAGGGGGCATGTAGGCCAGCTTGCGTCCTAGATGGACGCCATCATGAAGCCATGACGGACACCCCGGCACGGCTCCTCAACCTGCTCTCCCTCCTCCAGACGCCACGCGAGTGGCCCGGCAGCGAGCTGGCCCAACGGCTCGACGTCAGCCCGCGCACCATCCGCCGCGACATCGACCGGCTGCGTGACCTGGGCTATCCGGTCGAGGCGTCCAAGGGCGCCATCGGCGGCTACCGCCTGGTGGCCGGCACGGCGATGCCGCCGCTGCTCCTCGACGACGAGGAGGCCGTCGCCATCGCGGTGGGCCTGCGCGCCGGTGCCGGGCACGCGATCGAGGGCGTCGAGGAGGCGTCCGTACGGGCGCTCGCGAAGCTGGAACAGGTGCTGCCATCGCGGTTGCGGCGCCGGGTGTCCACCCTCCAGGCCGCGACGATGCCGCTGACCCGGGGCGACGGCGCGACCATCGACGCGCGGACGCTCACGGTGATCGCCTCGGCCGTCACCGGTACGGAGCGGCTGCGCTTCGGCTACCGGTCGGGGGACGGTACGGAGACGAGGCGTCAGGTCGAGCCGTACCGCCTGGTGTCGACGGGACGCCGGTGGTACCTGGTGGCGTACGACCTGGGGCGGGAGGACTGGCGTACGTTCCGCGTCGACCGGGTCAGCGACCCCATGGCCACCGGGGCGCGCTTCACGCCGCGCGAACTCCCCACGGGGGACGCGGCGCAGTACATGGTCCGATCCATGGCCCGGATGCAGCCGCGGCTGGAGGTGGATGTGAGCTTCGCCGCACCCGCCGGGTTCGTGGCGGCGCGGCTGCCCGCGTACCTCGGCGCGCCGGAGCCGACCGGCCCCGGCTCCTGCCGGCTGCGCACCACGTCGCACGACTCGCTGGAGTGGCTGGCGCTGCGACTCGCCCTGGTGGACTGCGAGTTCACCGTCCACGGACCCGTACAGCTGACGGACTATCTGAACGACCTGGGGGCCCGGCTCACCCGCGCGGCGGCGCCGGCCACGGCGCCGGAGCAGACGACCGGGCACGGGAAAGCAGGAGGACAGAAATGAGCCAGGAGACAGAGGTGAGCCCCGGCACCTGGGGGGGGTTGGTGCCGGGGCTCGTCTGAGGGGGCCGACGTGTCGGCCCGTACGCGACACCCGGAAGCAGTGTGCGTAGGACTGACACTACGGCCGATGGGCGGCGACGTCACGCCGCCGCGTCGAAGCCGGTGTCACGAGCCATTTTCTTCAGCTCCATGAGCGCGTGCTTTTCGATCTGCCGGATCCGCTCGCGCGTGAGGCCGTGTTCCTTGCCGACCTCGGTCAGCGTGCGCTCCCGGCCGTCGACGATGCCGTACCGCATCTTGATGATCGAGGCCGTGCGCTCGTCGAGCTTGCCGATCAGATCGTCCAGCTCCTCACTGCGCAGAAGCGTCATGACGGACTGCTCGGGCGAGACCGCGGAGGTGTCCTCCAGCAGGTCACCGAACTGCGTGTCCCCGTCGTCGTCCACCGACATGTTCAGGCTGACCGGGTCACGGGCCCAGTCCAGCACGTCGTTGACCCGCTCCGGGGTCGAGTCCAGCTCCTTGGCGACCTCTGCGGGCTCGGGATCGCGGCCGTTCTCACGGTTGAACTCGCGCTGCACGCGCCGGATCCTGCCCAGCTCCTCCACCAGGTGGACGGGCAGCCGGATCGTACGGGACTGGTCCGCTATGGACCGGGTGATGGCCTGGCGTATCCACCAAGTGGCGTACGTCGAGAACTTGAAGCCCTTGGCGTAGTCGAACTTCTCCACGGCACGCACCAGGCCGGCGTTGCCCTCCTGGATCAGGTCGAGCAGGGGCAGGCCGCTGCGCGGATACCGGCGCGCGACCGCCACCACCAGACGGAGGTTCGAGCGGATGAAGACGTCCTTCGCACGCTCGCCCGCGGCGACCAGCGCCTCGAGCTCTTCGTGCGAGGCTCCGCCGGCCTCGCTCCTCACCTCTCCGTCGAGGATCTGCCGGGCGAACACACCTGCCTCGATGGTCTGGGACAGCTCGACTTCCTTGGCGGCGTCGAGCAGGGGCGTGCGCGCTATCTCGTCGAGGTACATGCCGACCAGGTCGCGGTCGGCGATCTCCCCGCCCACGGCGCGAACACTGCTTGCCGCTTTCGAACCACCAGTGGTGGAACGACGGGCGACGGCACGGGTTGCCATGCGAGCTCCCTTAACTGGACTGAGTAGGTCGCGACACCCTTTCGGGTGCCCTGCATCCGTTGGAAACAACGACTGGAATCAGGACAGAATTCCCCTGCGTACCTGGATTTTTGTGATCATGCAGTACCCTGTCCGGCCGACGAGGGAGGGCGCATGCCGCAGCCGCCGAAGGACGTGCAGGTCAGGGCCGGGACGGAGGCCGATCTCGGCGCACTCACGGACATTTACAACCACTTCATCCATGAGACGGCCATCACTTTCGACACCGTTGCCTTCACTCCGGAGGAGCGGTTGCCGTGGCTGCGCTCCCACCCTGTAGACGGCCCGCACCGCCTTTTGGTTGCTCAGGATGTCCCCTCTGCCCGCATTCTGGGGTACGCGACGAGCAGCCCGTTCCGCCCCAAGCCCGCCTACTCCACGTCCGTGGAGGTCAGCGTCTACTGCGCGCCCGACCACGGGGGCCGGGGCCTCGGCACCCTGCTCTACCAGGCGCTTTTCGACGCGCTGGCGGGTGAGGACGTGCATCGCGCGTACGCGGGCATCGCCCTGCCCAACGACGCCTCGGCCCGGCTGCACACCCGCTTCGGCTTCCGGCACGTGGGGACGTACGCGGAGGTCGGCCGGAAGTTCGGCCGGTACTGGGACGTGGCGCGGTACGAGAAGCGGCTGGGTCCTGAGGTCTAGCCGCGGGGCTGGGCCCTGAGGCGTAGCCGCGCGGGGCCCGGCGGCTTGGGCCCGGGGGCCGTCACCGTAGGTCCTCATTCGGTTACGGCACCGGTCGGGCCGCGCCCAGCGTTCGGGTACGGACTCCACCGGCTTCAGTGGCGGCAGCATCAAGGACAACAACAAGAACAGCCCCGGCGATTCCTCCGGCACGCTCGACGAGGCACTGGAGCGGCTGCACGCCTCAGGACCCGATCGCCACGGGTACTGGGCGGCGCAGTACCGCCCGCTTCCGCCCCTCGTACGGCTCCCCCGCGCGTCGAGCGCCGTCCGCCTCAGCCGAATTGCAGCGACCTCTTCGCCAGCCCCATCCAGAAGCCGTCGATGACGCTCCGCCCGCTGCCCAGCTCCCCGACCGCCTCCGAGGCGCCAAGGGTGACGAAGAGCGGCGCGAAGTGTTCCGTACGGGGATGGGCCAGCCGCCCCGCCGGAGCCTTGTTCTCGAAGTCGATCAGTGCGTCGATGTCCTGCGCGAGCAGCGCCCGCGTCCCCCAGTCGTCGAACTCCGCCGACCAGCCCGGCACCCCGCCGCCGGCGTGTCGCAGCGCCGCCAGGTTGTGGGTGAAGAAGCCGCTGCCGACGATCAGCACCCCTTCGTCCCGCAGCGGCGCGAGCTTGCGCCCGATCTCCAGCAGCTTCCGCGGGTCGAGGGTGGGCATGGAGACCTGGAGTACGGGGACGTCGGCCTCGGGAAACATCTCCACCAGGGGCACGTAGGCCCCGTGGTCGAGGCCGCGGTCCGGCACGTCCTGCACGGGCGTACCGGCACCGCGCAGCAACTTCCTTACGGAGTCGGCCAGTTCCGGCGCCCCAGGCGCCGCGTACTCCACCGCGTAATAGCGTTCGGGGAATCCCCAGAAGTCGTACACAAGAGGTACGGTCTCGGTCGCACCGAGCGCGAGCGGGGCCTCTTCCCAGTGGGCGGAGACCATCAGGACCGCCTTGGGGCGGGGCAGTGTCGCGGACCACGCGGCCAGTTCCCGGGTCCAGTCCGCGTCGTCCGCGAGAGGGGGCGCGCCATGGGAGAGGTAGAGGGCAGGCATGCGCTCCGAGACGGCGTTCATGGCGACTCCAGGGGTGATCCGTTCGGGCGGTCCGGACTCTTTCTTGAGACCTCTTGAGACTTCAAGTGCTTGCCGCAGCAAGCCTAGCCGCATCTAGTTTAACTTTCAAGAATAGGTAGAGTGGCCTCATGACCACGGCATCCTCCGGCAGCGCGGCCGGTACGGGCGGTAGTACGGGTAATACGGACAGCACGGGTGGTACGGGCGACGCGGGCGGCCGTACGAGCGGTATAGGCAGCGGCACGCAACCGCGCTGGCTCACCGCCGCCGAGCAGGACACCTGGCAGGCCTACGTCCAGGGCAGCACCCTCCTGGAGGACCACCTCGACCGGCAGCTCCAGCGCGACGCGGGCATGCCGCACATCTACTACGCGCTGATGGTCTACCTCGCCCGCGCCCCCCGCCGCCGCATGCGGATGACGGAGCTGGCCAGGGCCGCCAAGATCACCCGGTCCCGTCTCTCGCACGCGATCGCGCGGCTGGAGAAGTACGGCTGGGTCCGGCGCGAGGACTGCCCCTCCGACAAGCGCGGCCAGAACGCGTACCTGACGGACGAGGGCAACGAGGTGCTCGCGCGGTCCGCGCCGGAACACGTCACCGCCGTACGCCAGGCGATCTTCGACCGGCTGACCCCGGAGCAGGTCACCCAGCTCGGCGAGATCATGTGGGTGATCGCGAAGGGGTTGCAGCCGGAGGGTACGGGCGCGGATCTGCCCTGGCGCCGCTGAACCGCTGCGGCACCAGGGCAGATCCGTCGTCGTTACTTCCCTACTTCCCTCGCCTTCCGCTCACGCACCGTCAGTGCGTCGCGGGCACGGTCGGTGCGTCGCGCGCACCGTCAGCGCGTCACGGCACCGTCAGTGCATCGCGACCGGGACCTGGACCTCGCCCTCGGCCCCTTCGCTGCCGCCGACCTTCGTCGGGTCCATGTTCGGACGCCCGGCGGTGATGAACGTGACCGCGATCGCCGAGGCGGCGACCAGGATCCCGACGGCCCACCAGATGGCACTCGCGTAACCGTGCACCAGCGCCTGGGCCTGGAGCAGCTTCTGGCCGCCCGAGCCGACGGCGTGCGAGGTGAGGTACGAGGTGGTCGCGGAGGCCGCGATCGTGTTCAGCAGGGCCGTACCGACCGCGCCGCCCACCTGCTGCGACGTGTTCACCATCGCGGAGGCGACGCCCGAGTCACGCGGCTCGACGCCGAAGGTGGCGAGGGACATGGCCGGCATGAACGCCGTACCCATACCGAGACCCAGCATGATCTCGGCCGGGAGGATCAGACCGGCGTACGAGGAGCCGATCTCCAGCTGCGTCAGCAGCAGCATGGCGATCGCCGCGAGCAGGAAGCCCGGGCCCATCAGCAGCCGGGCCGGCACCCGGGTCATCAGCCGGGCGCCGATCTGGGTCGAGCCGGTGATCATGCCCGCGATCATCGGGAGGAAGGCGAAGCCGGTCTTGACCGGCGAGTAGCCCTTCACGATCTGGAGGTAGAAGGTCAGGAAGAGGAAGAGCCCGAACATCGCGATGATCGCGAGGCCCAGCGAGAGGTAGACACCACCGCGGTTGCGGTTGGTCACCACGCGCAGCGGCAGCAGCGGGTTCTTGACCTTGGACTCGACCACCGCGAACGCCGCGAGGAGCACGGCGGAGGCGACGAAGAGGCCGATGGTCGTCGGGTCGGACCAGCCCTCGGACTCGGCGCGGGTGAAGCCGTACACCAGCGAGACCAGACCCAGCGTGGAGAGGACCACTCCGGGGACGTCCAGGGCGGAACGGTTACGGGTGCCCGAGGGCTCCCGGATCACGAAGTAGGCGCCGAGGGCGGCGACCACCGCGAAGGGGACGTTGACGAAGAACGTCCAGCGCCAGTCGAGGTACTCGGTGAGGAAGCCGCCGAGGATCAGACCCACGGCGCCACCGCCACCGGCGATCGCCCCGTAGATGCCGAAGGCTTTGGCGCGCTCCTTCGGGTCGGTGAAGGTCACCGCGAGGAGCGACAGGGCCGCCGGGGCGAGCAGGGCGCCGAAGGCACCCTGGAGGGCGCGCGCGCCGAGCAGCATGAACTCACTGGTGGCCGCGCCGCCGAGCGCGGACGCCAGGGCGAAGCCGGAGAGACCGACGACGAAGCTGCGCTTGCGTCCCCACAGGTCCGAGATACGGCCGCCGAAGAGGAGGAGCCCACCGAAGGCGAGCGCGTAGGCCGTGATGACCCACTGCCGGTTGCCGTCCGATATCCCGAGGTCCTTCTGGGCGGAGGGCAGGGCGATGTTCACGATCGTCGCGTCGAGCACGACCATCAGCTGGGCGAGGGCGATGAACGCCAACGCTTTCCAACGGGTCGGGTCAGGAGCCGAGGCGTCCTGGTCGGGGAGCCGTGTTTCGGCTGTTTTTGACATGGAGGGATCCACCTAAGGGTGCAGAAAGGCGAAAACGTACGTAAGTACATGCGACGGTGCATGCCTTACGAGGTCATGGAGTCACTGGGGTCACTGAGTGACGGAGTGATGGACGGACGAAGTCCGGCACGTCGTCCGGCACGTCCGTCCGAGACGTTCGTCCGGCACGTTCGTCCTGGTGAGGTTGGCCTGGTGAGGTCTGGGCCGGTCCGGGCCGGAAGGTCCGCGGCGCGCGGTCCTCACGTACGGTCGGCGTTCTCGTTCCGTGGGTTTTGATCCGTGGGTCTTGATCCGAGGGTTTTGATCCGTGGGTCTTGGTTCAGGGCGCGTCACGGAGCGGCGCGGCGCAGATCCTCCAGGGTGGCGGCCTTGCCCGGCAGTACGGACCGGGCCGGGGCGGCCAGTCCGTCCAGGAACAGCTGGAGATGCCGGTGGGTGAACCGGTCCATGTCTACGCAGCCGGTACCGGGCAACGGGCGGGTGAGCTGGGACAACGCGACCATCAGATCGCCCACGGCGACGTCGGCGCGCAGCTGTCCCGTCCTTCTGGCCCTCTCCATCAGCCCTTCCACGGCGCCTTCGAGGCGCTCGCGCTGGGCGTCCAGTTCGGGGCGGTCCCGGTCGAACGTACCGGAGAGCATGGGGCACAGGGCCCCGATCCGTTCGTCGGCGGCGGCGTGCACGAAGCGGCGCAGCGCGGCGAACGGGTCGTCCTCCTCGGTCGCGGCCCGCTCCGCCTGTTCGGCGGTACGGGCCATCACGGAGAGCACGACGTCGTTGACGAGGGAGTGCCGGTCGGGGAAATGCCGGTACAGCGTGGCGTTCCCGATGCCGGCGCGGCGGGCGATCTCGTCGAACGCGGCCTCGGGGCCGAACTCCACGAACATCTCACGGGCCGCGTGCACGATCCGCTCCCGGTTGCGCAGCGCGTCGGCGCGCGGCCGGGGCATGCGGCGCACGCGCGGTTCCGCGGCGGTGGTGGTCACGTCCGGCCCTCCCTCGGTCGTTCCTCGGTCGTTCCCGGGTCGGCCTTCGCTCGATCTTCGATCGTTCGCCGGTCGATCCGAGCCCCCGCCGAGCGGGGGCCGCGGCTCCTCGGTAAGCGGGGATCGCTTCCCCGTTTCCCTGGAACACACGTGCAAACGGGGAGAGGGTCCCCGCTTATTTCACCTTCCTCGCGTGACCTGGGTCACATGAAGAACGATCATGCGCGAAGCACACACAAACCAGGAAAAAACCCACGATCGGCGCACCCAGCGAGCGCCGACACGCCGACCGACGGAGGGTGATCGAACAGGCAGGTGAGCGAGCAGGCAGCGGTATCGAACAGGCAGCGGTCACGACCGGCCCGCCGCCTCGGACCCGGAGGCGACCGCATGCAGCAGACGCGTCGGATACGCAGGGGCGGAGGCGGGGGCAGAGGGAACGGCGGAGGCGACGGGCGCTCGGGCCCGTACCGCGGCCGTCACCGCAGGCCCGGCCGGCTCAGCGCGCTCGCGGGTCTCGCCGCACTCACCCTCGCCGCGCTCACCACGGCGAGCGCGTCCCTCCAGGCCCCGTCCCGGGCCAGCGCCGGTCCGGCGGTCACCGGTCTGGACTCGCCCCTCGGCCCGTGCCGTATCGCGTCCGGTTCCACCGTACAAATGTCCGAGGGCGTGCCCACCCCGCCCGGCTACTCCCCCTCCACCGGCACGGTCCGCGCCCTGAACCTGATGATCGACTTTCCCGACGCGCCGGGCCCGGGGGACGCGCTCGAGCGGCTCGGGGAGTTCTTCCCGCAGACGTCCGAGTGGTTCAGGACCAGCTCGTACGGGCGGCTCGACTACCGTCCCGAGGCCCCCGTGACCAGCTGGCTGCGGATGCCGCAGGACTTCACGGCGTACGGGATAGTGCGCGGGTCGCCGTACGAGCCCGGCTACCGGAAGCTCGTCGAGGACCTCGTGCGGGTCGCGGACCCGAAGGTCGACTTCAGCGCGTACGACCTGATCAACGTACTGGTCACGCCCAACGCGGGCCCCTCGGCGCTGGACACGGTCCTGTCCGTCACCTTCTCGGGGAACGGGGACGCGCCCCACGCGGACGGCGTGCCGCTGGCCAACACGTCCTTCGTCTACAGCCGCCAGGACGACGGCTCGGGGTCGTACGCGGAGACGGGCTACCGGGTGCTGCCCCACGAGAACGGCCATGTCTTCGGCCTGCCCGACCTGTACACGCCGCAGGGCGGGGGCACGGTCGGGCACTGGGACATCATGTCGGAGGACTGGGGAGCCAACAACGACCTGCTCGGCTGGCACAAGTGGAAGCTCGGCTGGCTGGACGACTCACAGATCAGCTGCGCGTCCGCGGAGGGCAGCAGTGAGCACCTGCTGGGCCCGCTGGCGGCGGCGGGGGGCCCGAAGCTGACGTTCGTACCGATATCCGAGGACGCGGGGTACGCGGTGGAGGTACGCACCCGGGCCGGCAACGACGAGGCGGTGTGCCGGCCGGGGGTGCTGATCTACCGGGTGGACTCGGGGGTGGACACGGGACGCGGGCCGGTGACGGTCGCGGACAGCGCGAAGACGAGCGGGGGCTGTACGCGGCGGCCGAACGTGCACGCGGAGCTGTCGGACGCGCCGTACCGCCCGGGCGAGTCGTTCGTGGACCGGGCGAACGGGATCCGGATCGCGGTGGTGGGGGAGGAACGGGGCGGGTTCAGGGTGAGGGTGACGCGCTCGTAGGCGGCCGGGCCCCTCGCTCTCCCCCCGTACCGGTCACTCTCCCTCGTACCGGTCACTCTCCCTCGTACCGGCTGACGCGGCCTTCCCGGACCGTGGCCCGGACACCGGTCAGGAACCACCCGCCGCCACCGTCCGGGAAGGCGGCGCGGCCGGCCTCCGGATCGCCCCAGTAGCCGCGCGCGAGCGACTGCCCGCGCAGCCACAGGTCCCCGGCTTCGCCGTCGGGGAGGACTTCGCCGCGGGGCCCGGTGACGCGGACTTCGGTGGCGGGGGTGGGCCGCCCGTCGAGAAGCACGGGCCCGGAGGTCTCGGCGAGAAACCCACCAGTTCCCGCAACCCTCTCCCGCTCCCCCTCCTCCACTCGGAGGGCGCCGCCGAGGGCCATGGCGCGATAGACGTCGGCGAAGGAGGCGGGGTGGAAGAAGGGGTACGTGAGGTCCGCGACGGGCACGGCCCCGAACCCGGGAATCCGCCCCCTTCCCCGCCCGAGGTCGGAGACGGCGGCGAAGAAGCGCGCGTTCATCACGGCCCCGGCCTGCGCGAGGTGGGTGGCGACGGCACCGAGGGGCGGGCGGCCCGAACTCCCGTCACCCGTATAGAAGATGGTGGAGCAGTCCTCGGGACGCACGTCGAGCCCGGGAGGAGCGAGAGCGGGATCGACGCCCTCCAGCACCCCTTCCAAGAGAACTACCGGCGCCGCGGCGGCACCGGCACCGGCCCACCCCCCAACGCGCGACAACCTCGCACGATCGACGAACACCACCCGAGGGGTGCAGTCGCCGAGCACGGCCGTGAAGGCCTCTTCCTCCCAGGAGGGGTCAACGGGAACAGCCACCAGCCCGGCCAACTGCACGCCCCAGAAGGCAACCTGCCACTCGACCCGATCGCTCATGGCAATGCACACGCGATCCCCGGTACGCAGCCCGAATTCCCCACCCACAAGCCGTACGGCCAGGGCGGAGGAGGCGGCGAAGAACTCCCCGTAACTGAAGCTCCGCTCACCGATCAAGAGAAACGGCCGGTCCCCGAAGGCCCACGTGGTCTCCACGAACTCGACCAAGCTCCGAGGCCCGCTCGCATATACGAGCGCGCCGTCGTCCCCCCGTACCACCTCAAAGGGCGCCCCAGGCGCGGTCAACGCAGCTCCGGCCCACCCAAGATCCCCCACACGACGGGACGCTATGCGGCCCCGCCCACAAGGTCAACAACAGGACTCCACCCATCAAGGAGAGGGGCATATCGAGCGCCTGAACCCACTCCTCCTCACCCACCCCTCCTCACCCACCCACCCCCATCCACCCATTCACCCCCACCCCCGAGATCAGGGACGCTTCAAACCCCACGTCTGGAGGACGAAGGGCCGCCCCTTCTCCTCGCCCGTGATCGGCGGGACGTCGAGCAGTTCGAAGCCGGTTCTGGTGGCGACGGACACGCTGGCGGCGTTCTCGGCCTCCACTTCCAGAACGACCTGCTCAACGCCCAACTGCTCGAAGGCGTACGCGGCCATCACACGCACCGCCCGAGCCGCCAGCCCTTGTCCACGATGCGCGGGACCGACCGCGTACCCAAGCTCCGCCGCACCCCCTGAAGCCCGCCGGAGCATCACCTCGCCCAGCGGCGCACCGCCGTCGAGGGTGATGGCGAGGAGGATGGTCGTACCGTCCCTCCGCATCTGCCGATCCCGCTCCAGCCGCGCGCGTGCGGCCGCGTCGTCAAAGGGCGAGACGATCGGCGTCCAATAGGCGATGTCGGGATGGTCGAACAACGCCGGCATGGCGACCAAATCCCCCTCCGCCCAGTCACGGAGAACAACCCCCTCCCCCGAAAGCTCGATCCGCTCGGGCAGCGACGACGTGGTGACACTCACGGTGGAAACCTCTCTGGCCTGATCAGATCGAGGCAGACTACCCAGAACAGACATACGTTCCCACCCCGTTTCCCGAAGCCTCACCAAACCCGCCTCGACGACGAAATCCGACGTGGGCGCCGCCCCTCCTACAGCTCCGAAGCCCAACCGCAGGGCCCGCCCCAGCCACGATCCGGTAGTCTGTGGGTCGAGCATCTGAGGCAGGCGATGCGATGTGCCGCACGCGGGCGACCGCGCACGCACACACCGTAGTGACATTCCTCAGACACTCACGGCTTGCCAAGAAGCCTGAGCACAGACTGCTCTACAGTTCCGCACAAGGCTCCACACAAGCCCCGCCTTCGTAGCTCAGGGGATAGAGCACCGCTCTCCTAAAGCGGGTGTCGCAGGTTCGAATCCTGCCGGGGGCACCATCGGAAAGGCTCCGGACCGATCTCGGTTCGGGGCCTTTGGCGTTTCCTTCTGTGGGGGCAGCATGGGGGTGGCGGTTTTGTGGTTGGGGAGGGGTGGGTATGGGGGACGTTCCGGTGCGGGTCGATGGCAGGAGCATGGGGATTCTGCATGAGGCGTATCACAAGATGCGTGGGGGGCTTGCTCGGGATCGGTATGATTTGTACGACTACGTTCGCGCTACTGCGGCGAAGCTGGCGCCGTTCGACTCGTTCTATGTGGCGCTGCTGCACGGCGCCAACCGCGTGCGCTTTCCGTACGGGTATGAGGGGGCCGTCTTCGACGACCCCACCTCCCACACCTACGGACCGAGCGGGCAGACGGCCTGGCTGGTCAAGCACCGGCAGACCTATCGCTTCGCCTACGACAACGGCGCGGTGCTGAACGCGGGCATGTCGTTCGGGGACACCCGCAGGCGGTCGGCCGACGCGGTCACCGTGCCGATGTTCCGGACCGAACCGGGCTCTCGCGACGTGCTGTTCGGGATGGTGTCCATGCACAGCTACACCGCGGGGGCCTTCGACGACAACGCCGTTCGTTCGTTCGAGTGGCTCACCGGGTTACTGGCGCGGGTCCTGACCCGCGAGAAGGAGGACGCCGAGGCCTTTCTCCTGCTGCTGCCGGGCGGTGGGGTGTCACGGACCCTCACGTCGGATCATGTCATCGAGTACATGGCCGCCCGGCTGTCCGAGATCCACGGCATTGCCCGGCGCATGGTGGAGGAGGCGGGAGGGGGAGCGGGAGCGGGAGAGGACGGGCTTCTGGGTCCTGATGAGATCGTCCGGCTCTGCGAGCAGACCCAGACCGAGCTGATGGAGATGGCGCTGTGGGCCGACCAGGGGCCCGAGCAGCGCTTTCTCTCGCTGACCGAGGTGGAGCAGCGGGTGGCGGTGCTGCTGGTGAACGGGCTGGGGAACCAGGAGTTGGCCACCGAGATCGGCCGTAGCCCGAACACCGTGAAGGCGCATCTCAAGAACATCTACCGGAAGTACGGGATGACCACCCGGGAGCAGGTCGCCGAGGACGTCCGCCGGCACCTCGCGCGTTAGGCCGTGTAGGGCGTGTCGGGCGGCCAGGCTCCCGGCCTCCGTCACTCACCCGGTGGGTGAGTCCCGGCCCCGTACCGCTCATCCTCCGAGGGATGGGCGCGCGCCGGGCCCGGTGGCACGGTGGTGGGAGGCCGCCGCGGCGGGCGGCGGGCCTTCCGTTCGGAACACAGGGGACGCACTTCCATGACCCTCGATCTCTACCTGGACAAGACCGACGACGAGCTGTTCGAGCTGCTCGGCGCCGGCCTCCTCGACGAAGGACTCGGCATCTCCCCGGCGGACCGGGGCGCCAACCGCCGTTTCGGCAAGCAGTGGTTCGAGCACAAGCACCGTGATCTGCAACGCAAGATCTGCCATCAGGAGCGGGTCCAGGGCCTGCTCGGCACCACCGGCTCGGACCGGGTGCTCGACGCGGCAGCGGTGTACGAAGTGCTCCAGCACCTCGGTGAGGAACCCGCCACCGCCGGCGTGCTCGCCGTGCTGGTGGCCCGTATCGGTCTCGGATCCTTCTGTGCGAACGCCCCGGCGCCGTCATGAGCGGCGGGGAGTCGATGGCGGAACGCAAGCTCCGCCGGTTGCTGGTCAACCGGACCGACCAGCTCGCGCACATACGTGAGGAACTGGCCAGGCTCGGCGACCACGAGTCGCTCCGCCAACTGGACGCGAGCATGGCGGAGTGGCAGAAGAGCGAGGGTGCTTCACCGTACGACCCCGCGACCGCGTTGGTGCGGCAAGTGACCGAGGAGATGAAGACGGCACTGCGGGACCTGGGCTTTCCTCAGGAGCGACTGGACACCGTGTTCGTCTGCTCCTTCCCGCAGGACGACGTGTCGGCCCAGATGACACCGTTCGCCGACGGATCGGGGCTGGTGGAGGTCTCGGACTCGATTCTCACGCTGGCCGGTCTGTACGGTCAGTTCTCCGGGATCGGACTGGCGCGGATCGGTGCGCGCGGCCCGGTCAGGGGACTGTTCGAGGCCCTCCGCGCGGCCCGTGCGGGGGCGATGGGCGGCGATCCCGCCGTACTCACCGCGCTGTTGCGCTACTACAACGTGAACCAGCGGGTGTACGGGAAGTCCGCGAAGCTGGGGCACCGGGCGGAGCCGCTGGTCATGGAGATCGGCAGCCTCGTCACGCTCCAGGCGGCCCGCTTCGTCATCGGCCATGAGATCGCGCACCACGTGCTGGGGCACCGGACCCCGATGAGCGCCTTCTCACCCGGTGAACACGTTCCGGCGTGCTCCGGCGACCAGCGTCTGGAACTCAACGCGGACCTGCTGGCCCACCAGGCGACCGTACGGGCGTCGGAGCGCGAGTTCGCGGGCACCGAGGCGGAACCGGCCGTACAGTTCTCCTCCGTTCTGGGCCCGCTGGTCGCGATGCTCGCGGTCCATGTGACCGAGCAGGCGCTGTTCGTCCGCAGCGGCACCACCCACCCGCCGGCGCGGATCCGGGCCACGTTGCTCCTCGACCGGATCGATGAGCGGGAGCAGCAGGTCGCCACGCTCTTCCTCGGCAGCCTGCTGACCGCGACGGAGCGCTCGGCGGTGTTCGACGGTTCCGCGCCGGTCTTCGACTGGGAGTGGGTCGACCGGTCGCCCGATCTGTTGTCGACCCAGCCCCGGGAGTACCTGCGGTCCATCACCGTCCTCGACCGGCTCCAGAGCCGGTCGCGCGACTCGCTCGTCGAGCTGATGGAGCGGCTGGCCGAGGATGCCGGAAGCTGGGTGGCGGAGGGCGCGCGGCTCGCCATCGGTGGCAACTGCGAGAGTGCGCTGTGGAGTTGGGGCGTCGACGCGGAGACCGCGGCCGTACTCGTCGATTCCCGGCGGGCGCTCCTTTTCCACACGCTGGTGGACGAGATACGTACGGGGCTCGCCAAGCGCGGTACGGCGGACTCGGCGCTCCTCGGGGCCTCGGTGGCGGCGGCGTGCCTGGCCGGCTCGGGGCTGAGGTCGGCCGCCGGGCGGTGAGAGGCCGGCAGCCGTGCGCAGCCGGGGGGGGCGGCTGTTGTCCGCGTACGGGACCCGGCTACCGGCCTCTTCGGCCGGGGAAGCCACCCCGGAACGGGGGAACGGGGGAACGGGGGAACGGGGGAACGGGGGAACGGGGGAACGGGGGAACGGGGGAACGGGGGAACGGGGGAACGGGGGAACGGGACAGCCGGAGACGGCTGTCCCGTTCGCCCGTTACGAGACACCGGACGGGCCGGTCGGGGGCGTGGGTCAGGTGCAGGTCAGGTTCATTTGGGCTGCTGCGTGGTGGGCTCCGTAGCGGGACGGGGTGCCCCAGTCTTGGCCTCTGTCTCTTAGGCGGACCGTGAAGCGGGGGGCCTTTACGCGGTAGGTGCCTACCTTGAGCAAGGTGCCCCGGTGGGTTGGCTGGCGGATGCCGAAGGCCGCGTAGCCCGACGTGGGGTCGTTCCTGTCGGACAGGATCTCGTAGACCGAGGGGTCGCCCGCCGTGTCGCGGGGGTTGTCGGTGGCCGGTATGTAGACCGACAGGGCGCACTTCTCGTAGCCCCTGCCCAGTTCCCACGACCAGGTCGCCGTCGAGCCCCGGTCGTCGTTCGCGCTGCCCGACATGGGCATCGCCGAGAAGCTGCCGTCGCACGAATCGCCCTCGTGGCCGCCGGACTTCACCGTGTACCAGGCCGCGTCGCCGTTCTCGAAGCGGCCCGCCTCCTCGTACTCCCCCGTCCCGCAACCCGGCCCCGCCCACACCGAGTAGCCCTGGATCGGCTTCGGGGTGGGGGCCACCGCCCCCCTTAGGGCGGGGAGTTCGGGTTGTCTGACGTCCGTCGGCGCCGTGGTGGGAGGGGGGTCGTCCGTTGTCGTGTCCGGGGTGTCGCTCGCTGTGAGGGTGAGGGTGAGGGTGATTGCCGTTGCCGCCACGGCCCCCAGCGCCAGGATCGTCCACACCGCGCGCGGTGCCCTGCGCGGCGGGTACTCGGGGTGCTCGGGCCTCATGCCGCCCCACTATGCGCGATCACGCCCCCACCGGAAACCGGAAGCCGGGGATTGACCTTGCCCCAACGGCAGGGTTCACCCTCCCGTCACCGGGCCGACAGCGGCCCGGTGACGGAAGATGGGGCCATGGCCGACCTCGGGGAACTCCTCACCATCGGCGAGTTCGCCGCCAGGTCGCGGCTCTCGCCCAAGGCGCTGCGCCTGTACGACCGTCTCGGTCTGCTCGCGCCCGACCGGGTCGACGCGGTCACCGGCTATCGCTGGTACCGCCCGGACCAGGTCGAGCGGGCCCGGCTGGTGGCGCTGCTCCGGCAGCTCGACATGCCCCTCGCCCGGATCGCCGAGGTGGTGGCGCTGCCCGGGCCGCGGGCCGCGGACGTCCTCGCCGGCTACTGGGCCGAGCGCGAGGAACGCCACGCCACGCAGAGCGCGGTGGCCGCCCATCTCCGTGACCGATTGTCCGGTAGGAGGAGAAGTCCGATGTACGAGATCAAGACCGTGGACGTGGGCGAGCAGGCCGTACTGACCGAGCGCAGGCACCTGCTCGCCACCGAGCTGCCGCGCTGGATCCCCGCCGCCCTCGACCGGCTCACCGGCGCCGCCGAGCGGTGCGGGGGCATCGCGGGCACCCCCTTCGTCGCCTACCACGCCGAGGTCAGCCTCGACAGCGACGGGCCCGCGGAGACCTGTGTGCCGGTGGGGGACGTACGGGCGGCGGAGGCGTACGCGGCCGAGAACCACCGTACGACCGCACTGCGCATCGAGCCCGCGCAGCGGCTCGCGTACGTACGGGTCACCAAGGCCCAGGTCGCGCACCCGCAGATCCTGTCCGCCTTCGAGGCCGTCGAGGAGTGGATCGCCGAGCAGGGGCTGACCATCGCCGGGCCCTGCCGGGAGCTGTACTTCGAGGCCGACTGGGACGGCGCCGGACCGTCGGACGAGGTGTGCGACGTGGCCTTCCCCATCAGGTGACGGTGAGGTGACCGCGCGGGGGGGGGTAGGCGAGGGGAGCCGTCTTTCGGTCCCCCTCGGCGGGGCCCCTCGCTCCCCCTCAGCGCAGCTCCTCCGGGCAGCCCGTCCCCCGCGGCAGCTGGTACGGCGCCGCCAGGCGGTACACCCCCGGCCGGGGCGCGAGCAGTTCCGTCCACTCGTCGCCCTCCGCGTCCTCCTCGGTCTTCATCAGGCACCCGTTGGGGTTCGTGTAGACCTTGGGGCCGTCGTCGTCCGCCTTCGACGCCTCCGTCTCCTGCGGCGGGAGCACGCTCTTGCCCTCCGCGTCGACCAGGCCCAGCCAGGGCGAGTACGGGATACGGATCAGCACCCGGCCCGCCGTCTTCACGTGGATCGTCAGCTCGCCCGCGCCGGCCCGGTCCACCGTCGCCGGCGGGTCGGCCAGCGGCATGGGGTCCTCGACGGCGAACAGCTGCCAGTTGGCGTCGCCCCACAGCGGCTTGAGGTAGGGCTGGCCCTTCTGGACCAGCTCCGCCTCCATCTTCGCCCCCGTGTCGGGCTTGCCCTTCGGCAGCACCACGAAGTGCACGGCCCAGCGGTCCAGCCAGCCGCGGTAGTTGTCGGCGGACAGGGTGTCGTCGTAGAAGATCGGGTTGCGCTCCATGTCCGCCTGCCGGTTCCAGCCCCGGGCGAGATTGACGTACGGGGCGAGCGCCGACGCCTCGCGGTGGCTCCTGGCCGGGACCACCTCGACCCGGCCCCGCTCGGCGCCGGCCCGCTGCAACTGGTTGACCAGCGGTGCCAGCTCGCGGGTCCAGGAGGCGGTGGGAGCGGTACGGACGATGTCGTCGACGCCCTTGAAACCGATCCAGAAGTTCAGGCCGGCGAACGCCACCACCAGCGCGTACCACCGGCGTGAGCCCGGGTGGGTGTACGGGAGTGCGGCCAGCAGCACCACCCCCGCGACGATCATCGCGAGGCGGGACACGTTCGAACCGATCTGGGAGTCGACCACCCAGGTCAGCAGCACGCCGACGCCGTAGACGGCCGCGGCGGCCCGTACCGTACGCCAGTCGCGCGGCACCAGCACGAAGACGAACACCGCGAAGACGAACGGCAGCGAGGCTGTCCCGACCGACATCGGCTGTGTTCCGGAGAAGGGGAACAGCCAGGCGGACACGGCCACCACGACGGCCGGGGCGAGGCCGAGCGCGTACGCACCCGGGCGCCGCTTGTTCACGAACAGCGCCGCCGCGACGACTCCGAGGAACAGTCCGGCGACGGGACTCGCCGCGGTCGCCAGCCCGGCGAGCGGGGCGGCGGCCACCGCCTTGAGCCAGCGTTTGCCGCGCCAGCGGTACGGCCAGCAGAACACGGCGGCGACCGCGCCCAGCGCGAACATCACCCCGAGGCCGAAGGTCACGCGGCCCGAGAGGGCGTTGCAGAGGAACGCGAAGACCCCGGCCATCGCGCACGCGATCGGGTTACGGACCGCGCGGACGCGCACCAGGATCAGGGCGAGCAGGGCGGCGGAGACGGTCCCGGCGATCATCATCGTCGTACGGACGCCGAGGACCGACATCAGGTACGGCGAGACGACGCTGTACGAGACCGGGTGCATGCCGCCGTACCAGGCGAGGTTGTACGCGGAGTCGGGGTGGCGGCCGACGAACTCGGCCCACGCGTCCTGGGCGGCGATGTCTCCGCCACTGTTTGCGAAGAAGAAGAACCAGAGGAGATGGACGGCCGCGGCGAGGGCGCCGGTGAAGAGGACGGGGTGCCTTCGCACGCGGTCGGGGAGGTCACGGAGACCGGGGAGGCCGGGGAGGCGGTGGAGGCCGGCGAGGCTGCGGAGGCGGTGGAGACCGGTGGTGAGGGTCCCCGTCCCGTCGGCCGGCGGTGCGGGCAGCGGTCTCGGCGCCCCCTCGGGCGTGGTGCTGCCGTCCGTACGGGCCGGCTCAGTGGTGGTCACTGCGGCTCTCCACGTCTCCCCGACACGCCCCTCCGGCCGCCGCGTTTCCGCGTGCGCCCGGGGGCCTCATGTCCTAAGGACGCCGTCCCCGCGTCCCACAGTTGCCCTGCCCCGTTCAGCAGATGTCCGTTTCGGACGCTAGCACGGCGGGCGGGCCGGGGAGAGGGGCATGTGAGACCCCTCTCCCCGGGGCGGGGATCACCGACGCGTCCCCGGGGTGAGGATCAGCCGACGCGCGTCAGCTTGGCGCCGAAGCCGGGCTCCGCCAGGTCCTTCTGGAGGGCGACCGGGGTGGAGACCTTGCCGTCGCCGGTGCCGATGGTCAGCTCGCCGACCACCGTGCCCGCCTTCGCGGTGTGCGGGACCTTCGTGCCCTTGTCACCGAGCTTGAGCGTGACCTTGAGCCCGGCCCAGCCGACCGGCTTGAGGTCCTTCGTGGCGACGACCGGAGTCGTACCACCCAGCCCGTCGTCCACCACCCCGACGACCTCGCCCTTCTTGACGACGGCGGCGGACGTGACGCCGTCCTGGGACGCCTGGATCAGCTTGAGGCTGTTCTGGATGGCGAGGTTGAGCTTGTCGTCCAGGGTGGTGGCCTGCTGCGCGCCCATCACTATGCCGATGATCCGGCGGTTCTGGCCGTCGATGATGGTCTGCGCGGTCCAGAGCAGGTTGCCGCCGGCGGGGGTGGAGGAGCCGGTCTTGATGCCGCTCACGCCGGGCTCGGCGAGGATCTTGTTGTTGTTGAAGATCCGCTTGCCGATGCCGGGGATCTCGATGTCCGGGGTGTTCACGATCTCGCGGAAGACGTCGTTCCGTACCACCGCCTCGGCCAGTTTGAGCTGGTCGGCCGGGGTGGACACGGTGGTCTTCATGAGACCGCTCGGGTCCGTGTACGTGGAGTTCGTCATCCCGAGGTCGTCGGCGGCCGCGTTCATCTTCGTGACGAAGGCCTTCTCGGAGCCGGCGTCCCAGCGGGCCAGGAGCCGGGCCGCGTTGTTGCCCGACGGGATCATCAGGAGCTGGAGCATCTCCTTCTGCGTGTACTGCTGGCCCTCCTGGAGGGGCGCGGTCGACTCGTCGGGACGGTTCGACTCCTCGCCCGCCTGCTTGTCGACCGTGATCTTCGGGCCGACCTGCTTGCCGGTGATGGGGTGGTCCTTGAGTATCACGTAGGCCGTCATGGTCTTCGCGACGCTGGCGATGGGGGCGGGCTTGCCGGGGCCGTACTTCCCGAGGCTGCCGACCCCTTCGACCTCGACGGCGCCCTGGCCCTCGGACGGCCAGGGCAGGTCGAGCTTGGCGCCGTCGAAGGTGAAGGTGGCGGGGGCGGTGAGGGAGAGGGCGGGGTCGGGGAGGGGGCGGAGAGCCTGCACGATCGCAAAGATGATCAGTACGAGGAGGACCAGCGGGGTCCAGATCTTGACCCGCCGGACCGCCGTACGGACGGGGGTCTGAGGCGGGGGCGGGGTGTTGGTCAGCTCGGCGAGGAGGTCGAGCGGGGGCATGGGCGGCATGGGCTGCTGCCGGGTGCGTTCCGCGCCGGAGAGCGCGGGGCCGGCGTAGCCGGGGGGTGTGGTGGTCGGGGTGCCCGGGGTGCTCGTTCCGGTGGAGCCGGGGGGCGTCGGCTTCGTCCCGGTGGCGGAGGCGGAGGCGGAGGGCGGAGGTGTGGCCCGTACCTCGGACTTCTCGTCCCTGCGCAGCGGTACGAAGGTGCTGGCACTGGTGCCCGGGTTGCCCGGGTTGCCCGGGTTGCTCCTGGCGGGCGGGGGCGTGGGCCTCTTGAGCGTGGTGGTGGGCTGATCGACGGGCTGCGGCCGCTCGAAGGCCTTGAAGACGGCGGTCTGGCGGTCGACGGGGGGGTCGTCGGCGGGGGCGGGTTGGCCGGGGGTGGCGGAGTCCGGGGCGGGCTGGGTGGCGGAGCCCGACGTTGGCTTGGTCACGGAGCCAGGCTTGGGCTCGGTGGCAGAGCCCGGCGTGGGCTCGGTCGCGGAGTCGGCGTCGGTGGCGGAGGTGGAGGTGGAGGTGGAGGTGGCTCCGGGCTGCGGCTCGGAAGCAGCCGCCGGGCCAGCCGCCGGGCCAGCCTTCGGGCCGACCTTCGAGTCGGCCGTCGAGTCGGCCTTCGGCCCGGGTCCCGCTTCCGGCGCGGAGTGGGGTTCGTCGTCGGTACGGGACCGGCCCCACGACGTGCCCGTAGAGGTCTCGGACTTCACCGGCCCGTTCGGGCGGCCGGACGCATCGCGCCCGTCGGATGCCTCGGACTCCCCCGAAGCGGAATCCGGCGACGCGGCGCCCGAAGGGCCCGAATCGTCCCGGATCCCGGACGCGGCGGCCTCCGCCGGGTCCGACACCTTGGCGTCGCGTACGGAATCGGAATCGCCGTCAGTCGCCGCGGCAACGACCGGAACGGACTCGTCGCCCCCGCCGGACGGGCCCCCAGAAGCCCTCTGGCTGCCCGTCTCGGCCTTCGGAGTGCCCGACTCCGTGGAATCACCCACGCCGCCCTCCTGAAGCCCGGAGACAGCCGCAGGAGCGCCCCCGGGCTCGAACGAGCGCCGCGCCACCGACTCCTCGGCATCCGAAACCGACGCGGCCACGCCTGGCGCGTGCGCCGGGACCGAGTTGGCCGCTGAGGCCGGGGTGCCCGCGGGGGGACGCGTAGCCGAGGGGGCCGGGGTGGCCGCGGGGGCCGGCTTGCCCGCGGGGGCCGGGGTGGCGGCCGGCGTGTCCGCCGGGGTCGGCACGTGTGCCGGGGCCTGGGCGGCCAGCGCCGGGGCCGGGTTGGCCGCCCCGGAGTCGACAGCCTCCGACGAGGCCAAGGTCCCGGAATCCTCGGCGGCCTCCGAGGAGGCCGAAATGTCCGGCGCCTTCAAGGCGTCCGTGGGCGTGGGGGCCCCGGAAGCCCTAGAGGCTTCCGAAGGCGCCGGAGTCTTCGGGGACTCAACAGCCCCCGAACGCGCGGCCGCCTCACGGGACTCGGGAGCCTCGCCCTGGGGGACCTGGCCCCCCGGGGCCCGCCCCTGCGAGGGCTGGTCCTCGGGCGCCCCCTCCTCGGGAGCCTTGCCCTTCGGGGAACTGCCCTTCGGGGGCTGTGCGTCGGGGGTCTTGGGCTGGGGAGTCCGGGCCTCCTTCGGCGCCTCGGGCTCGGGGGCCCGGGGTGGGCGCGTGCCGGTCTTCGGGATTCGTACCCCTCGGGTCTGCGGGACCTCCCGGGTGTTCGGGACCTCCCGGGTCTGCGGGACCTCCCCGGTGTTCGGGGTCTCCCGGGACTGGAGGGTCTCCCCCGCCTGGGGGGTCCCCCCGGCCTGGGGCGTCTCCCCGGCCTGGGGGGTCCCCCCGGCCTGAGAGGTCCCCCGGGTCCGCCCGGGGGCTTGCGGCTTCGGGGCGGTCTCTTCGGCGCCCCCGTCGCCGGCGCGGTCCGGCCGGCCCGTCACCGTCCCGAGCACCTTCGTCGCGCCGTCCTCGGGGGACTCGGCCGCGGCCTCGCGGAAGACCGCCAGGCGTGGGTCCCGCTCGACCGGAGTCGTCTCCCCCGACGACTTCTGCTGCTCCGACTTGCCGGGGGACTCGCCCGCCACCGCGTCTCCTTCATGTCTCGTACGGCACCTCGCGCGACGCGCCGTACTGTCCGACTGTCCGAACCAACTACGAGTTTCCTGTCCGGAACCGCTGTCCCGGTGCCAGACGAGAACGACATACATAACGGTTCCCGTACAAAGCACCCAGGCACTCTCGACAGACCATTGTGAGAGGGGTCACCCTGTCATTCATCCACGCGGGGAGGCATGGATGGGCAAGAGCCGCAGAACAATTCCGGAGGAGCTTCTGCTTCTCGCTCTGGACCCGGCCACGGGTACCACAGCGCAGCCGCAGTCGCTCGACCTCGGCCTGGCCGGGGCACAGCTAGTAGAGCTGGCTCTGGCAGGACGGATAGCCCCCGATGGGGATCGTATCGCCGTGGTGATGCCACGGCCGACCGGAGATCCGACTCTGGACTCCGCACTGGAACTGCTGCGCAGACGCGGCAGCCCGGTTCGGGCTGTCCATTGGATTGGCGGGCCCCGCCTGGGGCTGCGCCAGACTTACCTCTCGCACCTGGAGCGGTGCGGCATGGTGCATGCCGTTTCGACCCAGATGTGTGGAGTGCTGCCGACGACTCGCTACCAGGCGACAGAGACGGCGATCAGCCGGGAGATCAGGGCCCGGCTGGACAGTGCGATCCGCACCGGCGTACCGCCGGACCCGCGGACCGCGGCGCTCGCCGCACTGGCCCACGCGGTCGGACTCGGCAAGCACCTGTACCCCGGGAACGAGGGGCGCTCGTCGCGCTCCCGCCTCCGGGACCTGATCAGACACGACCCCATGGGCGGTCTCGTGGCGCACGCCGTCATGGACGTCCAGAACGGCGCGGGCGGTCAACCGCACCGTGGCCAGCCGGAACGGAGCGCGCAGGGCGCCCCCGCCGGACGGCCGGGGGGCGTGCCGACGCAGCCGCATCACTCGAGTGGCATGGCTCGCGTCGCGGCGCACTGACCGTCGTACGTACGGGAGTCGTCGGAAATCGCACGGAAGCCGTACGGTCCGTAACCGCACCACCGCACCACCGCACCACCACGCAATCCGCCGCACCGACGTCCCCAGACCCGGTTCGGGAGCCGCACAGGACACGCGGGGCAGGCCTGATTCCAGGGCTGCCCCGCGTGTTGCGTTCACGGCCTCCCGGCCCCCCGGCCTGCGCCCGCGGCCCCCGGCGCCGCCCGCGCGCGAAACAGGCGTATTCGTCTCTGTGGCCGTTTTCCCGCGCAGTTGGGACCTTTGGTGGCAGTCTGCTGAGCAGTAGATACGTACAGCTATCAGCTATGCAGCCGGAGGTGCAGTTTCCCGTGGCGCCCAACGTCAACCCCACCGTCAGGCGACGCCGCTTGGGACAGGAGCTTCGACGGCTCCGTGAGCTCAAGGGCATGACGGCCGAGGAAGTGGCGGAACGCCTGTTGGTCTCCCAGTCGAAGATCAGCCGTCTGGAGAACGGCCGCCGCTCCATCAGCCAGCGCGACGTCCGCGACCTGTGCGGCGTGTACGAGGTCGAGGACACCCGCATCGTCGACTCCCTGATGCAGATGGCCAAGGACTCCCGCCAGCAGGGCTGGTGGCACGCCTTCGGCGACATCCCGTACAGCGTGTACATCGGCCTGGAGACCGACGCCGCCTCACTGCGCGTGTACGAGCCCCAGGTGGTGCCGGGGCTGCTCCAGACCCGCCGGTACGCCGAGGCGCTCATCAACGGCGCGCTGCCCGAGTCCGCCGCCGCGGACGTCGAGAAGCGGGTCGGGGTACGGATCCGCCGCCAGGAACGCGTCACCACCACTGAGGAACCGTTGCGCCTGTGGGCCGTCGTGGACGAGGCGGCGCTGCGCCGGGTCGTCGGGGACCGCCAACTGATGCGGGAGCAGCTCGAATACCTCGTGGAGCAGTCCCAGCTCCCGCACGTGACCGTGCAGGTGCTGCCGTTCGAGATGGGCGCGCATCCCGGTATCTCGGGGCACTACGCCATTCTCGAATTCCCGGACGCGTCCGACTCCAGCGTGGTCTATATCGAGGGCGTGACGAGCGATCTCTATCTGGAGAAGGCGAATGACGTACAGCGCTACAGCGTGATGTACGAGCATTTGCGCGCGCAGGCCCTGAACGTCGACCAGACGAGGCAGTTCATCGCGGACATCGCCAAGGAATACGCCCGCTGAGGCGGCCGGGGGGCGGCGGTCGCGCGCCGGCCGCCCCCCCGGTTCCGTCTCCGGGATCGCCTCCGGGATCGCTTCCGGACTCGCTTCGGCGCGCTTCCCAAATGTCTTGTACGTCCATTTCCCCGCCGGGGTGAGGGCACGCTACACCTCAACCGCCCCACCGTGGAAGGCTCCCCTCCGATATGCCATCCGGATGAGTGAACGCCCGTCCCGCCCGTCGAGGCGGACGAGTAGCGTCGATCATGCCAGCAGGAAGTTGGCGTGATGTTCCACCACTTGCTGAACCGGAGCGAACATGGCAATTCTTCAGGGCGCTACGGACACGTGGACGAAGTCCTCGTATTCCGGCGGTAACGGCGCTTGCGTCGAGGTCAAATCACCCGAGGTCCAGTCCATCGCCGTACGGGATTCAAAGGCACCCGAGGGGCCCTCGATCTCGTTCGTCCCCGCATCGTGGAATGCCTTCGTCCAGGAAATGAGCAGGGGCGCGTTCAACAACGGCTGACAGCCGCCGCGTCGGCGCCCCAAAAGTGAGAGCCCTCTCGACCGGTCCGCCGTCCTGGCCGAGGGGGCTCGGCCATGCCCCCGTCCCTCACGTACTCCCCAGCTCTCCACTCCCTCACCCGACCGCACGGGACCCGCATCCCGGCGGTCGTCTTTTTTTGCTTCGGACTCTGACGAAGTGCTCGCTCATCGTGTGGTCGTCGTCACGTTCACGACAACGCCCCGTGGAGTCAAGAACGAGTAAAATCGTTCGGCTTTCTGATCCCTGTTCACATTTATGACCTCAGGGGGCCTTGACCCGCCGCCGCGCCAGGCGGTTCAATCCCCCAAGTCCCCACTCCCGCACGGGGCCACCGCTGATCCGGACGTTCTGACGAAGAGCATCGACGTTCACAAGGCGGACCCCTGGAGGGGGCACATGAACAGCCTCGACTGGATCGTGCTCATCGCGTACTTCGGCGTGATGGTCGCGATCGGCATCTGGTCGCACAAGCGCGTGGACAACGTCAGCGACTTCTTCACCGCCGGCGGCAAGATGCCGTGGTGGCTGTCCGGCATCTCGCACCACATGTCCGGCTACAGCGCGGTGATGTTCACCGGCTACGCGGGCATCGCGTACGTCTACGGCGTCACGTCCTTCGTGACCTGGTCCCTGCCCATCGCCATCGGCATCGGGATCGGCGCGAAGCTCTTCGCGCCACGCCTCAACCGGCTGCGCTCACGGCTGCACGTCGCGTCGCCGCTCGAATACCTCAAGAACCGTTACGACGTGAAGACGCAGCAGGCGCTCGCCTGGTCGGGTCTGCTGCTGAAGATCGTGGACGTGGGCGCCAAGTGGGCCGCCATCGCCACCCTGCTCTCCGTCTTCACCGGGCTCTCCCTCAACCAGGGCATCCTCATCACCGGTGTCATCACGGGCATCTACTGCACGGTCGGCGGGCTGTGGGCCGACGCGCTCACCGAGCTGGGCCAGTTCATCATCCAGCTCTTCGCCGGGATCGCGATGCTCGTCGCCGTCATGGGCAAGCTGGGCGGGTTCAGTTCGCTGTGGACGGTGTGGGACAAGCTCCCCGACGGACACGCGGACCCGGTGGCGGGCCCGTACACCGTGACGTTCCTGCTGGCGTTCCTCTTCATCAAGACCTTCGAGTACAACGGCGGCATGTGGAACCAGGCGCAGCGCTACATGGCGACCGCCAACGCCCGTGAGGCCACCCGCTCGGCGCGGCTGTCGTCCCTCCTCTGGCTGGTCTGGCCGCTGGTCCTGTTCTTCCCGATGTGGTGCGCCCCGCTGCTCGTGAAGGCGCAGAAGCCGGACGCCTCGGACTCGTACGCCCTCATGGTCGAGCAGCTGCTGCCGCACGGGCTGCTGGGCCTGGTCATCGTCGGGTTCTTCTCGCACACCATGGCGATGTGCTCCTCCGACGCGAACGCCATCTCGGCGGTCTTCACCCGCGACATCGCGCCCGCCCTCTCCAAGGCGGCGCGCGGCTGGTCGGAGCGGGCGGGGCTGGCGGCGGCGCGGCTGTCGACCATCTCGTTCCTGGCGCTGTCCATGGCGATCGCCACCCAGGTCAACTCGCCGACGTTCAAGGACATCATCACCGTCGTTATCAAGTGGGTGGCCGGCCTGATGGGTCCGATCGCGATCCCGTTCATGCTGGGCATGCTCAAGACCTTCCGCAGGTCGGGTCCGACGGCGGCGCTCGTCAGCTGGGCGTTCGGGCTGCTGGCCTTCTGGCTGGTGAACTACCCGATCAACTGGAACGTCGACGGCGGGGTGCCGCTCCAGTACCAGGTGTCGGTCCCGCTGGCCGTCTCGCTGGTGCTGTACATCGTGATCGGCTTCCTCAAGCCCGAGGACACCCCGGAGCGCGATGTGCTGCTGGCGCGGATCAACGGCCAGGGCGACGGGGACGGTTCGGGCCTGACGGCCGCGTCGCTGAACCTGCCGGGGCAGGCGGGGCCGCGGGACGCGAAGGTGGCGGGCGGGAAGGCGTCGTCGGACGGCTGACCGGTTTTTCGGGGTACGTGAGCGCCGGGCGGGCTCGGTTCGGTCCGGGCCCGCCGGGCGCTCCGTATCGCCCCGTACCGGTGTCCTCCGTACGGCCGCCCTCCGAACCGCCGTTCTCCGTACCGCCGTTCAGCCCCGCGGGTAGCGCGCCAGCCAGCCGGACACCGCGACCGTCGGGCTGTGCAGGGCCGGCCCCTGCGTCATCTCCATCGCGAAGTCGTCGGCGAGTTCGAGGAGGGTCGGCCGGCCCTCCAGCTCCGCCAGCCAGGCCGGCGGCAGCGCCGTCTCCCCGTGCAGGGTCCCGAGCAGCGCCCCGCACAGCGTGCCGGTGGCGCCGGACGGGCCGTCGTGGTTGACGGCGAGGCGCAGCCCGTGGCGGATGTCCTCACCGACGAGCGCGCAGTACACGGCGACGGCCAACGCGTCCTCGGCGGCGCGGCCTTCGCCGAGTCCGGCGATACGGTCCGGTCCCGGAACGCCCTGTCGTACGGCGCCGAGCGCCGACCGGAGGGCCTGGGACACCGGTTCGTGCCCCGGGCGCGGGCCGAGCAGCAGCAGGGCCCGCGCCACGGACGCCTCCAGCGCCTCCCCCCGGGCCAGGCCGTGCACGATCACGGCGAAGGCGCCGGCGGAGAGGTACGCGGTGGGGTGGCCGTGCGTCTGCGCCGCGCACTCCACGGCGAGCTGGCACACCAACTGCGGTTCCCACCCCACGAGCAGGCCGAACGGCGCGGACCGTACGAGCGCGCCCGCGTCCCGCGCGGTGGGGTTCTTGGGCTTGTCGAGCGTGCCCATGAGGGTGTCGCCGAACCCGGTCAGGCAGGAGATGGTCGGGTCGCGGCGTACGTACAGCCACTCCTCCTGCGCGAGCCAGCCGTTGTCCTTGCGGCGGAGGTCGGGCCCCCAGTCGCGCTGCGTGGCCGCCCAGCGCAGGTGCGCGCGGTGCACGTCGGTCGGCGGGTGCCAGGCGCCGGTGTCCCTGCGGACCTGGGCGCGGATCAGTCCGTCCACGGTGAAGAGGGTCAGCTGGGTGGCGGCGGTGATCGCGCCGCGACGGCCGTACGCGCGTACGTAGTCGACGACGGCGTCCGAGCCGTGCACGCCCCGGATCTCGTCGAGCGTGAGTCCGGCGACGCCCGCCCCGAGCGCGTCCCCGATGGCGCCACCGAGCAGGCAGCCCCGTACCCGGCTGCGAAAGTCCTGCTGCTCCGCGCGCCCCCAGACGGCGGCTCCGGACGGTGTGCTCACGCGCCCCTCTCCCTTCACCGCGCCTCGCGCCGCACCTCTCGGCGGCTCGGTGCGCAGCACTGTAATCGAACGGGGACGGGGGGTGGCGGCGCGGGCGGAACCGGCGTGATCCAGGGGGTGCCCGCGGCCGATTCCGCACGTACCTCCGCCCGGCGGGCGATCGCCCACGCGTTGTCGCGGCGCAGGGCGATCGCGCGGTCCAGGTCCGCGAGGGCCTCGGTGTGGCGGCCCAGCCGGTGCAGGGCGCTGCCGCGGACCGCCGTCGCGTACGCGTCCCCGGGCGCGGCCCCGATCGCCCGGTCCAGCAGGGCCACCGCCTCCTCGTACCGTCCCGCCGCGCGCAGCGTCTCGCCCCAGGCCGTGAGGATCCCGGCGGTGTCCGGGGCCAGTTCGTCGGCGCGGCGGAAGCCGGCGAGGGCGGCCGGGGAGTCGCCGCGCCCGCGGTGGGCGAGCGGTCGGCCGAGGTACGCCTCGTACCGGCCGGGGCGAGGGCCAGCGACCGGTCGAGGTCGGCGAGCGCCGGCTCGTAGCCCGGCCCTCGGCGCTCAGGACGCGGCCGCGTACGCGGTGGGCCACCGCGCGGGGCGCCGGGTCGAGGGCGCCCGGCGTCGAGGAGGAGGCCGAGGGTGTTCCGTACACCCGTCCCTACGCCCGTACCCACGCCCGTCGCTGTCCCTGTCCGGACACCGGTCCCTACGCCCGTCCCTATGCCTGTCCGTACGCCCGCGCCGTCTTCGCCCAGCGCCGCGCCGAGCCGCCGCCCCACCTCCCGTACCACCGCCTCGTCCGTGTCCTCCCCCGCCTCCGCGAGCGCCTGGGCGCAGCGCAGGGCGGCGGCGAGGGCCGTCGCCGGGCGGGCGCGGAGGGAGTGGTCCGCCTCTTCCAGGCGCAGCCCGCGCCAACGGGGGCTCTGCCAGCGGTCATCGGCGCGGGGGCGGGTCGGGGCCGCGGTTTCCTCCCCCCGTCCCCGGGCAGGTGGGCGTCCCCCGCCCCTATCTCCGCCCCGGCCGCCGGGGCTCGGCGGGCGGAGGGGGCGGTGACAACGGTCGCTGACACAAGCCGCCGGGTTTTAGACCTCGTTGGCCACCGGCTCGTTCGGTAGCAGCGGGAGTAGTTGGGGCAGGTGGCCGTCCGAGGCGCTTGCCGCTGCCACACGTTCCTCCGGGACCTCGCCGTACAGCGTTGTCCTCGGGCGGGACGGGCGGCCCGCCGCTTCGGCGATGGCTGTCAGGTCCTTGACCGAGCGGTACGAGCCGTAACTGGAGCCCGCCATGCGGGAGATGGTCTCCTCCATCAGCGTGCCGCCCAGGTCGTTCGCGCCGGAGCGGAGCATCTCCGCCGCGCCCTCCGTGCCCAGCTTCACCCAGCTCGTCTGGATGTTGGTGATGTGCGGGTGCAGGAGGAGGCGGGCCATCGCCATCACCGCGCGGTTGTCGCGGTCCGTCGGGCCGGGGCGGGCGATGCCGGCCAGGTAGACGGGGGCGTTGGTGTGGATGAAGGGGAGCGTCACGAATTCTGTGAAGCCGCCCGTCTCCTGCTGGATGCGGGACAGCGTGCGGAAGTGGCCCAGCCAGTGGCGCGGCTGGTCGACGTGCCCGTACATCATCGTGGAGCTGGAGCGGATGCCCAGCTCGTGCGCCGTCTTCACCACCTCGATCCAGGTGGCCGTCGGCAGCTTGCCCTTGGTGAGGATCCAGCGCACCTCGTCGTCCAGGATCTCCGCCGCCGTGCCCGGGATCGAGTCAAGTCCCGCTTCCTTCGCGGCCGTCAGCCACTCGCGGATCGAAAGGCCCGTCCGCGAGGCGCCGTTGACGACCTCCATCGGGGAGAACGCGTGGACGTGCATGCCCGGGACGCGCTTCTTCACCGCGCGCGCGATGTCGAAGTACGCCGTCCCCGGGAGGTCCGGGTGGATGCCGCCCTGCATGCAGACCTCCACCGCGCCCACCTCCCACGCCTGTTCGGCGCGGTCGGCGACCTGGTCGAGGGAGAGGGTGTACGCGTCGGCGTCCGTACGGCGCTGGGCGAAGGCGCAGAAACGGCAGCCCGTGTAGCAGACGTTGGTGAAGTTGATGTTGCGGGTGACGATGTACGTGACGTCGTCGCCGACCACGTCCCGGCGCAGCGCGTCGGCGATACGGGTCAGCGCGTCCAGCGCCGGGCCGTCCGCGTGCAGCAGCGCCAGCGCCTCGTCGTCCGTCAGCTTCGTCGGGTCCGAAGCCGCCTGGCTGAGGGCCTGCTTCACGTCCGCGTCGATGCGGGACGGCACCATGCCGGGCGCGGCGGCCTCGCGCAGTTCCTCCCAGTCGCCGTACACGTGGTCGAAGTCGTCACGGCGGTCCGACGTACGGCCCTCCGTGTCGATCGTGCGGTGCAGGTCCGTACGGCCCGACGCGGTGAAGCCCTCGTCCGGTTCCTGCCAGGGGAGGCCGACCGGGGTGACGTCCTCGCGCG
The DNA here is from genome assembly GCF_044740805.1 of Streptomyces sp. NPDC088261. NCBI lineage: Bacteria > Bacillati > Actinomycetota > Actinomycetes > Kitasatosporales > Streptomycetaceae > Streptomyces > Streptomyces sp. NPDC088261. The sequence goes on along the minus strand of NZ_JBIURL010000014.1, from coordinate 48,368 downwards.
CCAATCCCGTCTCCGGGTCGGACAGCGCCCGGACGTGCGGCATCAGCCGGGGGTCCAGCCACGGCTCGCCCCGCTGAAGGAACTCCGGGTAGATGGTGAGCCGTTCCCGCAGCGCGAACCCGGCGGCGGCGGTCCGCTCGGCCAGTTCGTCCACCATCGGCCACGGCCGCTCGGGGTTGACGTGGTCGGGGGTCAGCGGCGAGACACCGCCCCAGTCGTCGATGCCCGCGCCGATCATCAGCGCGTACTCGCGGTCGACCAGGTTCGGCGGCGCCTGCACCCGCGCCGAAGGCCCCATGATGTGCCGGGTCACCGCGATCGCGGCGGCCAGTTCGTACAGGTCGGCGTCCGGCATCCCGCGCATGGCCGTGTCCGGCTTGGCGCGGAAGTTCTGGATGATGAACTCCTGGAGCCCGTGGTAGGCCCGGCTGGTCTTGCGCAGCGCGAACAGCGCCTCGGCGCGCTCCTCGTACGTCTCCCCGATGCCGATCAGGATCCCGCTGGTGAACGGGACGTTGGAGCGGCCCGCGTCCTCCAGCACCCGCAGCCGGACGGCCGGTTCCTTGTCGGGCGAGCCGTGGTGCGGGCCGCCGGGCTCGCTCCACAGCCGGGTCGCGGTCGTCTCCAGCATCATGCCCATCGACGGCGCGACCGGCTTGAGCCGCTGGAGATCGGTCCACGTCATGACCCCCGGGTTGAGGTGGGGCAGCAGGCCCGTCTCCTCCAGGACGCGGATGGCCATGGCCCGTACGTACGCGAGGGTGTCGTCGTACCCCTCGGCCTCCAGCCACTCCCGCGCCTCCGGCCACCGGTCCTCGGGCCGGTCGCCGAGCGTGAACAGCGCTTCCTTGCAGCCCAGTTCGGCGCCGCGCCGGGCGATGGCCAGGACCTCGTCGGGCGAGAGGAACATGCCGTGCCCGGCGCGGCGGAGCTTGCCGGGCACGGTCACGAACGTGCAGTAGTGGCACTTGTCACGGCACAGCCGGGTCAGCGGGATGAAGACCTTGCGGGAGTACGTGATGATCCCGGGCCGCCCGACCGCCGCCAGGCCGGCGTCCCGGACGCGGGCGGCCGAGGCGCGCAGGTCGGCGAGGTCGTCGCCGCGCGCCTGGAGGAGGACGGCGGCCTCGCCGACGTCCAGGGCGACGCCGTCCCGGGCCCGTTTCAGCGCCCGCCGCATGGAGTTGGCGGTGGGGGTCGAGGGGGTGGCGGGGGCGCCGGGAGCGGTGGGGGCTTCGGCGGCCGGCGCGCCGGCCAGGGTGTCGGCCTGCGCTGCGGTCGGTCGTCCGGCCTTGGGCTGATCAGGCACGTGCGTCGTCATCCTTCGAGGATACGTACGCCCCCGGGAAAGGCCCGGGGCCGCCGTCCGGACCACCCGGTCGGGTACGGAGAGGCACGGAAGAGGTACGGAAGCGGTTACGGAAGCGGTTACGGAAGAGGCGGACGTGCCGCGAGGCTTGCGCGCCCCCCGGACCCGCAGTAGAAAACAATCAAGATCCGACCTGCGGGGACACGACCCGGCCGACCCCCACGGCACCCCCGCGCGCGAGTGACCCGCCCCCACCCAGGGCGGTACGGACCCCTGCCCGCTCATTTCCCCTCGTCCCCCCACGAGCTGTACCTGAGGAGTTCTGATGCGTTCTCTTTCCCCTGCCTTCTCGCCGACCGGCGCCCCCGCCCGCCGCCGCAGGTCCGCCCTGCTGGGCGCGGCGGTCACCGCGGCCTTCGTCGCCGGCCTCATGACCCCCGCGTCCGCCTCCGCCGAGTCCAACGGCGGTCTGCGGATCATGCCGCTCGGCGACTCGATCACCGCCGGCTCCAACATCGCGGGCGCCTACCGCAACCGCCTGTGGGAGCGCGCGGCGGCCGACAAGCGCCTGGTCGACTTCGTCGGTACGCAGTACCACGGGCCCACCACGCTCCCCGACCGTGACAACGAGGGCCACTCCGGCTTCCGTATCGACCAGATCGACGCCCAGGTCGTGGACTGGGCGAAGCGCGCCAATCCCCGTACGGTCCTGCTCCACATCGGCACCAACGACATGACCCAGAACTACGACCTCGCCGGGGCGCCGGCCCGGCTGTCCGCCCTGATCGACCACCTCACGGCCGCCGCGCCGAACGCGGACGTCTTCGTCGCGAGCATCATCCCCTTCACCAACCCGGGGGTGGAGGCGCGGGGGAAGGCGTACAACGCGGCGATTCCCGGCATCGTCAGCCAGTGGGCGCAGAAGGGCCGCCGCGTCCACTTCATCGACATGCACAGCGCGCTCACGGCCGCCGACCTCGCGGACGGGGTGCATCCCACGGCGACCGGGTACGCCAAGATGGCCGACCGCTGGTACACGACGCTGCGGACGGGCCCCTGGATCTGACGGCTCCGTAACCACCTCACCAGCCGGCACCACGGCCGCGCCACCGACCACCGGGTCGGGCGGCGCGGCCGTTCGCGGATACGTGTCCTTTACGGGTACGGCCCCTCCGCCGCCTCCCCGCCATCCGCCGATCCCCCTCCCTTGCCCGCCGGTTCACGGCCGGACCCGAGACTTCACAGGCACGATCCGCGCGACCGCTCGTGTCCTTCTCGACCGCCGGGGGAATCGCCGCCATGCAGCCGGACGACACAGACACCAACGCCCATGCCAACGCCGACGCCGACTCCGACTCCGACTCCGGCAAGACGCCGGACCGGCGGACCCTCCTGATGACGGGAGCCGCCGCCGCGCTTACGTTGAGTACCGTGAGTTTCGCGAGCCCCGCCTCCGCCGACAGCAACGACGACGATGTCCCCCAGGTGACCAGAACCGTGCGGGGCACCCTCCCGCCCGGCTCCCCCGACTTCGTCTATCTCCCCGTCGAGGTCCCGCGCGGCGTCCGCGAGATCCGCGTCTCGTACACGTACGAACGCCCGGCCGTCCCCCCGGGCACCCAGGGCAACGCCCTCGACATCGGCGTCTTCGACGAGCGCGGCACCGCCCTCGGCGGCCGGGGCTTCCGGGGCTGGTCGGGCGGCGCCCGCACCGAGTTCTTCCTCCGCGCCGACGACGCGACCCCCGGCTACCTCCCCGGTCCGGTACGGGCCGGCACCTGGAACGTCGCGCTGGCCCCGTACACCGTCTCCCCGCAGGGTCTGGCGTACGAGGTCACCGTCACGCTCACCCTCGGCGCGCCCGGCACCACCCCCGCCCCCAGCTACCCGCCACGCCGGGCGAAGGGGCGCGGCCGGGCCTGGTACCGGGGCGACTGCCACCTCCACTCCGTGCACTCCGACGGCCGCCGCACCCCGGCCGAGATCGCCACGCTCGCCCGTACGGCCGGCCTGGACTTCATCAACACCAGCGAGCACAACACGTCCGCCGGGCACCGCGCGTGGGACGGCCTGTGGGGCGACGACCTGCTGATCCTCACCGGCGAGGAGGTCACGACGCGCAACGGCCACGTCCTGGCGATCGGCATGGACGCCGGTACGTTCGTGGACTGGCGCTACCGGGCCCGCGACAACCGCTTCGGGCACTACGCCCGCGAGATCCGGCGCGCGGACGGTCTGGTCGTGCCCGCGCACCCGCACGCGACCTGCATCGGCTGCAACTGGAAGTTCGGCCTCGGCGACGCGGACGCGGTGGAGGTGTGGAACGGCCCGTACACGGTGGAGGACGAGGTCTCTCTCGCGGACTGGGACAACACCCTGGTCTCGGCGGCCCGTTCGGACCGATCGGACCATCCGGTGCGGACCTGGACCCCGGCGATGGGCAACAGCGACGCCCACCGCGACCCCGACGCCATCGGCACCCCGCAGACGGTGGTCCTCGCCGAGGACCTGACCCGCGAGGCGATCCTCGCCGGCATCCGCGCGGGCCACAGCTACGTCGCCGAATCGGCCCGCGTCTCCCTGGCGTTCACCGCCTCCGGCGGCCGGGGCGCCCACGCGGGCATCGGCGAGCGGCTGCGCGTGGCCGACGACGACCCGGTGACGGTACGCCTGGAGGTCACCGGCGCCCCCGGCTGCACCGCCCACTTCGTCACCGACCAGGGCACGCTCCACACCACGACACTCCCGGCCTCGGGGACCGGCACGGTCGAGTGGCGCACGACGGCCTCGTACGCCACGTACGTCCGCGCGGAGGTCCGCCACCCGGCCACGGTCCCGGGCCTGCCGGGACCCCTGGCGGCCTTCACGAACCCGGTGTTCCTGGGTTCGTGAGCCTCTACACGGCCCCCGTCGCCCCGGCGAACGCCACGAAGGCGTTCCAGGCGGCGGGGGTGAGCATGAGGGCGGGGCCCTCGGGGTCCTTGGAGTCACGGACGGGGACGATGCCGGGGAGGTTGGTGGCGATCTCCAGGCAGTTGCCGCCGTTGTCGCTGCTGTAGCTGGACTTGCGCCACAGCGGGGGCGGCTCAGTGGCGGTCATCGCGGCAGGCCTGCGGCGAACGTCACGAAACCCGTCCAGGCGTGGGTGCTCAGCATGAGCACCGGGCCCTCGGGGGACTTCGAGTCACGGACAGGCACGACGCCGGGGACGACGCTGGTAATCTCCAGGCAATCTCCGCCGTTGTTGCTGCTGTAGCTGGACTTGCGCCACACGACACCGGGCAGACTGCTCGCGTTGATCATGGTCTCAAATCCTTCAAAGCGTCGGCAATCACGTCGATCGAGCGGCTGGGTGAAAGGGCATCAGCCATGAGCAAATCATAGACACGAGCAGCCCCCTTCACATGTTCCCGCTCGGCCAGGATTTGCCCCTGCAAGAAGCCGTCGACGTACACAACGTCCGGCCCCTCGTCCAGCGTAAGAGCGGAGAAAGGCCCGCCGACTCCCGCATGCGCTCCGGCGTCGAACGCGACCACTTGAAGCACGACGTTGGGCTTCTCCGCAGCCCTCAGAAGGTGATCGAGTTGACTACGCATCGTGTCAACGCGCCCCATGCGGCGACGAAGCACATTCTCGTCCAGCACGATCCACAGCTCCGGGGGCTTGTCCCTTGTGAGGATGTGTTGCCGTTCGAGCCGGGCCGTGACCAGTTCTTCGACGGTGTCGCGGTTCAACCGTCCTGCTGAGAGCACCGCTCGCGCATAGTCTGCCGTCTGCAACAGGCCCGGCACCACCTGCGCTTGGAACGTTCGGATCACCGTCGCCGCCGCCTCAAGGTCCACGAACGGCCGGAACCAGGCCGGATAGGCGTGCCTGATCACCACCGGACACAGCCGCGTGAAGAATTCGTCGGCGGCGAGCATCTTGTCCGCCACTACCGACAGCGGCTGCGTCGGGAGCCTTCTCGCCGCTTCAATCTTGTTCAGCAGCGAAGGCGCCATCAGCGCCTCCTTCGCCAGGGCGCGCTGCGACATGCCCGCCGCCTCGCGCCGACGCCGTAACTCCGTGGCGTAGAACGCCAGGACGGATTCCGACGGGTCCAACTCTTCTGCGTACGTCACGTGGACGGCCTTTCTGTGAAAGCACCCTTTGTCAATGCCACCCCCCTGTTGAGCGTACGCACGAATGGCCACGCTTGTCTCACAGACGGTAATCATTCACTGACGGAAGGGCACACCCCGTATGTACGAGCAGGACCTCCGGCAACCGGACCCGCCCGCGCCGCCCGGCGGCGGACCCGACGCGCTCGACGCACTCGTGGAGGCCGGGGGCTTCCACCGGCTCGTACCCGCCTGGGTACCGCGGGAATTCGCCCCGCCCACCATGGAATTGACGCTGCGCGTGGCGCACGGACTGAGGCGGTTGGCCGATGAGCAGCAGTGACGCGCGACGGCTCCTGTCGCAACTGACCGAGGCGTTCGGGGTGGACGGCATGCTGATCGTCCGGAAGTCCGAGCCGGGCACCGGGGACAACGACGGGGAAGGCGACGGCGCCGACCTCGTCCCCGGCTCCGGGCTGCGCTGGCCCAAGTGCCGGTGCGGGCAGCCGGTGTGTCCCGACTACCGGCCGGATCCGAACGGTTCGGAGGGCACGACGGGTTCGTCCGTCCCGCACCGGCCGCGGTGAACCCTGTCCCGGCCCGGACACGATCCTGTCGAAGCCTTGTGCAGACCGCCCCTCCTTGCTGACGCGCCCGCCTCCGACAAGGCAGACTGTCGAGGGCGATAACGGAAGTAGCGATACCGGTGGGGCGATACCGCGAAAGCCTCACCGGCGGCGGTGATACGGCAGCGGCAGGAGCGGGGGCAGGGAGCCATGGACCGTGACGGCGGGCCGCGTGGAGCGGATCAGCGGGCCCAGGTGACGTCCGACGGGACCGACGAGGCGGGCGGGGCGGGCGAGGTGGGCGGTGCTCTCCGGTTCAGCGTGCTCGGGCCCGTCCGTGCCTGGCTCGGCAGCGAGGGCCTGTCCACCGGGTCGCCGCAGCAACGCGCCCTGCTGGCGGCCCTCCTGCTCCGCGAGGGCCGTACCGCCACCGCCGGGGAGCTGATCGACGCCCTGTGGGGCGACGACCCTCCGTCGCAGGCGCTCGCCGCCGTACGGACGTACGCCTCCCGCCTCCGCAAGGTGCTGCCCCCGGGGGTCCTGGTCAGCGAGTCGGGCGGGTACGCGCTGCGCGCCAGACCCGACGCCCTCGACCTCGGTGTCGCCCAGGAGTTGGCGGCCGACGCGGAGAAGTCGCGGGCCGCCGGGGACCGTTCGCAGGCGCGGGCGCTCCTCAACCAGTCGCTCGGGCTGTGGGACGGCGAGGCCCTCGCCTCCGTACCCGGGCCGTACGCGGAGACGCAGCGCATCCGGCTGGAGGAGTGGCGGCTCCAGCTCACCGAGACCCGGCTGGACCTGGACCTGGAGCTGGGCTGCCACGCCGAGGCCGTCTCCGAGCTGACCGCCCTCACCGCCGCGCACCCCCTGCGGGAACGGCTGCGCGAGCTGCTGATGCTGGCCCTCTACCGCAGCGGACGGCAGGCCGAAGCGCTCGCCGTCTACGCCGACACCCGCCGGCTCCTCGCCGACGAACTGGGCGTCGACCCCCGCCCCGAACTGGCCAGGCTCCAGCAGCGGATCCTCCGGGCGGACGCGGAACTGGCCCGCCCGGTGGAGGAGCCCGCGCCCGTCCACACCGTCATGCGCCCCGCCCAACTGCCCGCGAACGTGCCGGACTTCACCGGGCGCGCCTCCTTCGTACGGGAGCTGGGCGAACGGCTCGCCGCCGCCGACGGGTCCGTGATGGCGGTCTCCGCGCTGGCCGGCATCGGCGGGGTCGGCAAGACGACCCTCGCCGTCCACCTGGCGCACGAGGCCCGGCCGCACTTCCCCGACGGGCAGTTGTACGTGGACCTCATGGGCGCCGGGCCCCGGGCGGCCGAACCGGAGACCGTACTGGGCGCGTTCCTCCGGGCGTTGGGCACACCGGACACCGCGATCCCCGACACGCTGGAGGAGCGGTCCGCGCTCTACCGGTCGGCGCTGGACGGCCGCCGCATCCTCGTCCTCCTGGACAACGCGCGCGACGCCGCGCAGATCCGGCCGCTGCTGCCCGGGACCACGGGCTGCGCGGCGCTCCTCACCAGCCGGGTCAGGATGGTCGACCTGGCGGGCGCGCACCTGGTCGACCTGGACGTGATGTCTCCGGAGGAGGCGCTCCAGCTGTTCATCCGCATAGTGGGCGAGGAGCGGGTGACCTCGGAGCGCAAGGCGGCGCTGGACGTCGTCGGCGCGTGCGGCTTTCTTCCGCTGGCGATCCGGATCGCGGCGTCACGGCTGGCGGCCCGGCGGACGTGGACGGTCTCCGTCCTGGCCGCGAAGCTCGCGGACGAGCGGCGGCGGCTGGACGAACTCCAAGCGGGCGACCTGGCGGTCAAGGCCACGTTCGAACTGGGTTACGGGCAGCTGGAGCCGGCGCAGGCGCGCGCGTTCCGGCTGCTGGGCCTGGTGGACGGCCCGGACATCTCGCTGGCCGCTGCCGCCGCCGTACTGGATCTGCCGGAGCACGCCGCGGAGGACGTCCTGGAGTCGCTGGTCGACACGTCCCTCGTGGAGTCCGCCGCGCCGGGCCGCTACCGCTACCACGACCTGGTACGGCTCTACGCGCGTGCGTGCGCGGAGCGCGACGAACACCCCCCGGCCGGGCGGGAGGCGGCGCTGTCCCGGCTGCTGGACTTCTACCTGGCGACAGCGGCGAAGGTCTACGCGATCGAGCGGCCCGGTGACCGGCTGGTGGACCACCTGGAGCCGACGGCGTACGAGGGCCTGTCGTTCGACGACCGGCACGACGCGCTGGACTGGCTGTACGCGGAGGCGGACTGCCTGCTCGCCTCCGTACGTCAGTCCACCGGACCCGGCGCGCTCCGCCGGGCCGTCGATCTCCTGTGGGCGGCCAAGGACTTGGGCGAGTCGGGCGCCAACTCCAAGCAGTACGAGTCGTCGGCGCTCGCGGTCCTGGAGGCGGCCAGGGCCGCCGACGACGCGCGGGCCGAGGGGCGCGCGCGGACGGCGCTGACCAACGTTCACCTGGTGGCCGGGCGCTTCAACGAGGCCGACGAGGAGGCCAGGCTCGCGATGCTGCTGGCCGACAAGGCGCGGGACCCGCTGCCGAGTTGCTGGGCGCCCAACGACCGCGGCATCATCGCCATTTACCAGGAGCGGCCCGCCGAGGGCGAGGGGTTCCTGCTCCAGGCGATCGAGAACTTCCGCGCCGACAACAACCTCGTCGGCGAGGCGAGCGCGCTGTGCAACCTCTCGCGCATCCACCTGTCGCTCGGCCGGACCTCCAGCGCCATCGAACTGGCCCAGCAGGGCATCGACATCTACGACGACATGGGCCTGACCCTGCGCCTGGCGAACGGCCGGTACGCCCTGGGCATCGCCCTGACCCGGGCCAACCGCCTGGCCGAGGCGCTCGACCAGCTCACCGAGGCGCTGGAGCTGTTCCGCGACAACCGCCAGCCGCTGTGGGAGGGCGTCACCCACTTCCGGCTGGCCGAGGTCCACCTGGTCGCCCGCCGCCCCACGCTCGCCGCGTCCCACGCCGAACAGGCCATCGCGCTGCGGGGCATCGGCGGCGAGTGGCGGCGCGGGACGGTGCTGACCGTACTGGGCAAGGCGCTCGACAGCATCGGCCAGCCGGGCCGGGCCCGCGCCTGCTGGCGGGAGGCGCTCGACATCTACGAGCGGCTGGGCTCCGCCGAGGCGGAGGAGACCCGGAGCCTCCTCTCGCCCCTCGCGGCGGCGTGAGGTCAAGATCACTGGGCTCGTTCATCGTTCGTTTATCGGCGCACGGCAGTCTTACGTCCATCGACCCGTCGCGTCGGGGGGCAGACGGTCGATGGGGGGAAGCCGGGCCACTTCTGCGGAACGGCTGCGGGAGCCCGACCGACAGTCCCCGGGGGAATTGTCGGTCGGGCGTCCTTGATCATGTGTCAAGACAGATAGGGGAGTTGACGACGATGAGCGACGTTACGAAGCCTGCCAAGAAGCCTGTGGACGGTCTGAAGCCACTCGACAACCACGCGTCGGGCGCGGAGGTGGGCGGCACGACCGCCACCACGCCGAAGCCGGTCGCCGCGGGCGACATCACCACGCTCGACAACCACGCCTCGGGTGAAGAGATCACCACGATGGACAACCACGCGTCCTCCCCGCCGCCGAAGCCCTGAGCCGGAAGCCCTGAGCCGGAAGCCATGAGCTGAACGACCACGACGGGGAACGAACGGCCGCGGCGGCGCGGAGGGGGAGCCGTCGCGGCCGTTTCGTGCGTACCGGCTCACAGCAGAGGGGCTGATCGGCGCACCCGGCCGAGGTCCCTCAGGCGGGTTCGGCGTCGAGGGCGCGTCCGGCGGGACTGCGGGTGTGCGTCCAGGCGGGCAGGGCGGTCAGCGCCCCGACCGCCAGCAAGGTGACGAGTGCGGCGGTGAGCAGCCACGATCCCGGGGGTGTGACCGGTGTGCCGAAGATCCAGTACAGGCCGATCCCGACCGGGATTCCGGCCGCCACTCCGGGTACGGCGGTCAGGAGTTGCGCCACGCAGTGCGCGGTGACGACCTGTCCCGGGGTGGCGCCGAGGGTACGGGTGATGGTCAGGGCGCGACGGGCCTGGATGGCGGTGCTCCGGCCGAGGAGCATGGTGTTGAGCGTGGACAGTGCCACCAGAGCGAGCGTGACGGCGAGCAGCACCTGACCTGTTCGGTCGGTCCGTACCTCGATGGGGCCGTACCGCCGATAGGCGGGGGTCGCGTCGAGTTCGGTGCGCCAGGTGAGCATCGCGGTGACCATGACGGTGGTGGCGGCTGTACCGGCGGAGGCCAGGAAGGCGCGGCCGGGCCGGCGGGCGAGCAGTCGGACTCCGAGCAGCAGGGGGGTCGGCAGGTACGCCGTCACGACGTTCAGGCGCGGGTGGTGCGGGGGCCGGTGCGCGGGGTCGGCCAGCGCGTGGACGGTGCTGCCGCGGGCGGCGCGTACGGCGGGACCGATCGCGCCGATGGCGGCGACCATGACGGCGAGGAGGACCGCCGCGGTGACGGTGTTGGCGTCCGGAGGGCTGACGGTGCTGAGCAGCCCGTCGCTGGGATCGACCAGGTGGGGTGCGGCCAGCGCTCCGACGGCCAGTCCGAGTGCGGTGGCCAGCACGGTCAGCAGGAGGTGTTGCGTCAGCAGTACGGCCGTGACGGTGCCGGGGCCGGCGCCGACGGCCTTGAGCACCGCGGCGCGCCGGTGGTCGCGGGCGGCGCGTGTGGTGGCGAGGGCGGCGAGGGTGACGGTCGCGGCGACGGCGAGCAGCCAGCCGCCGACGACCAGGGCGGGCTGGGTCTCGCGGATCATGTTCGTGTCCGTCCGGAGGACCGTCTGCCAGGTGGGGGTGTTGACCCAGGCGGCGCCCCTGGCCTCGCGGGGGAACTCGGTTTCGCGCCAGCGGAGGGCCGCGGCGGGGTCGGTCAGTCTCAGGTGGATCTGGTAGACACCGGGGGTGTCGCCGGCCGCTGTACGGGTGTCGGCGGTGGTGAGCCAGATCCTGCCGCCGTAATCGCCGGGCCCGGGGCCTTGGGCCCAGTTGCTCCATGGATACACCGGGGTGGCCGCGCTGATCGCGGGGCCGACGACCGGGTAGCCGCGCCCGCCGATGGTGACGCGGTCGCCGACGTGGACGCCGAGTGCCTGGGCGAAGCCGCGTTCGAGCACCGCGCCGCCGGGACGCACCCAGGTTCCGGAGGTCACCAGCGGTCGGTCCACGGCCGACGGTGAGGTGTCGCGTCCCTCGACCGAGGAGCTAGCGGTTCGGCCATGTGCCCGGACGGCGGTGGTGAAGGCGAAAACCGGGCGGGCTTGTGCGGCCACGCCGGGCGTGTCCGCGAGGGCTTCGGCCACGGGGGACGGGTCCCCGGCCGTCGTGATGGCGGTGATGTCCGGGCCGAGCGTGGCCGCGCGGGTTTTCAGGTACCCGGTGGTCACGGCGTTGTTGGTCGCGACTCCGAGGGCCAGGCTGGCGGTGGAGACGGTGACCGCGAGCAGGAGCATGAGGGCTTCGCCGGGGCGGCGGCGCAGGTCGCGCAGGATCAGGCGCCCCGTCAGCAGCAGTTTCCCCACGGTCAGTTCTCCCAGCTCAAGAGTGTGCCGAGCCCGGTGGTGCCGTCGCCGGGGTCCAGGTGGGTGTCGTCGGCCAGCGTGCCGTCGCGCAGGGAGACGACGCGGTCGGCGCAGGCGGCGACGCGCTCGTCGTGCGTCACCATGACCAGGGTCTGGCCGAAGGCGCGCAACTCGTCGAAGAGCCGCAGGACGTCGTGGGTCGCGGCGCTGTCGAGGTTGCCGGTGGGCTCGTCGGCGAGGACGACCAGCGGATCGTTGACCAGGGCTCGTGCGATGGCGACCCGCTGCCGCTGGCCGCCGGACAACTCCGAGGGCAGATGCCGGGCCCGGTCGGCGAGTCCGACGCGGTCGAGGAGTCCGGCGGCGCGCCGCCGGGCGGCGCGGGGTGAGGCGCCGGCGAGCAGCGCGGGCAGCTCGACGTTCTCCGCCGCGGTCAGCTCGTCCATCAGGTGGCAGGCCTGGAAGACGAACCCGATGGTGCGGCGCCGCAGGCGGGCCAGATCCCGCTCGCCGAGGTCGTCGACGCGCCGCCCGCCGAGCCACACCTCGCCGTCGGTGGGCCGGTCGAGACCGCCGAGGAGTTGGAGGAACGTGGACTTGCCGCAGCCGCTGGGGCCGGTCACGGCGAGGGTCTGCCCGGCGGGGACGTCGAGGTCGATCCCGTCGACGGCCCACACCAGGCTTTCGCCCTCCCCGTACACGCGCGACAGGCCGACCGCGCGCAGCACCGGTCCCGCCGCCTCGTCGGGTGGGCGGCCGGTCCACGCAGGGTCCGGGCCGTCGTCCGTACCCCTCCGCCCCGACCGACTTCTGATCCGCTGACCGTCTCTCGTCATCCGTTTCCCTTGCCTTTCCCAGACGAGGCGCGGGTGGACCAGATCCGCTCGCACGCCTCCAGCCAGCGCAGATCCGCCTGCCATCGCAGGGCGATGCCCTCCAGGAGCAGTCCGGCCTCCGAGTCCGTGTCGTGAGCGAGGGCGGCGCGCTGGGCTTCGGCCAGGCGGCGTATCAACTCCCGCCGCCGCGCGTCCACGAGCACCAGAGGGTCGGCCAGATCCGACTCGGCGGCGGCCACCAGCTTGAGGTGGAACTCCGTGATGTCCGCTCTGGCGCCGACACCGTCGGCCATCCAGGCGGACGCCCGCTCCTGCCCGGCGGCCGTCAGCGCGTACACCTTGCGGCGCGGGCCCCGCACGGACAGATCCTCCCGCTCCATGACGACCAGGCCCGCTTTCTCAAGCCGGGTGAGCGTCACGTAGATCTGCCCCGCGTTCAGGGTCTCCCCCAACGGTCCGAGCGCCGCCAGCAACCGTCTGCGCAGGTCATAGCCGTGCAGCGGCTCCTTGACCAGCAGTGCCAGCACCACGTCCTGCACGGGCCTCCCCTCCTCCGCGAGCAGTCAATGAATAACGGTTATCCATTGGGGGTGTCAAGACGACTCCGTGTGCCCCATCAGCGGTCAGGGCGCGGGGTTAAGGGGAGGACGGACCGTGAACGACCGAGGGGCCGGGCTCATCGCCCGGCCCCTCGGTCGTTCGTCCGTCCGCGCTCAACTCACCACGCGGGCCGTCGCCTTGCAGGTGGTGACGTTCCTGAGGGTGCTCGGGGTCTCCATGCGGATCCGTAGCGTCGTGGACTCCCCGCTGTCCAGGGTCACTTCGGTGTCCGCGTTGTCGAGCACCGCGCCCGAAGAGCCGCGGAAGTCCACATCGACCTCGTAGGTCGCGGTGGGGCCGGTCGGGGCCTCGACCCGTACCGTCGCGTACGTGACGGCCTTTCGCTTGCCTTTGGCCTTGCGGACGCACGTGACGACTTCGGCCACGACGCCGTTCCCCGAGGTCGCCGTGGCGGTCGGGGCGCTGGTGTAGGTGTCACCTGACGCGTAGTCGGTGTCGGACTCGTAGTCGTCGGAGTCCGCGTGCGATCCGCCGTACGAACCGTTGCTCTTCTTCGAGTTGGAGCAGCCTCCCCCGCCGCCACCGCTGCTCGACCCGCTCGATCCCTTGCTCCCGCTCTTGCCGTGGCCCGACGAGAAGCCCGTCAGGGCCAGGACCACCGCGACCAGTACGGCCGCGAACTTCACACGTCGGCGTATCACGTTCTCTTTCCAACTCCCCCGTAATCGCTCCCGGTCACCCTGGTGACGCAGGTCACGATTCTGCCATGTCACTGGGCGGCGGGCTGCCTCGTCTCGGGTGTGTAACCACTCACGAGCACGGAGGAACACACCATGGACGCACGACTGGACTTCATGGCCGAGCCGACCACCGGCAAAGCCTTGAAGTACCTGATGTCGGCGGGTAAGGCGCTCAGGGACACGGCGCTGCCGATCACCACGCAGGAACTCGTGTCGGTGCGGGTGAGCCAGATCAACGGCTGTGCCGGCTGCCTCGACATGCACATCAAGGAAGCCCTCGCCGCCGGCGAGGACCCGGTGCGGCTGGGTCTGGTGGCGGCGTGGCCGGATGCCACGGTCTTCACCGACGCCGAGCGGGCCGCGCTGGAGCTGGCCGAGGCGGGAACCCGGCTCGCGGACGCGTCCCCCGGCGTCGGCGACGAGGTATGGGCGAACGCCTCCAAGCACTACGACCAACAGCAGCTCGCCGCCCTGGTGCTGCTGGTCAGCTTCATGAACCTGGCGAACCGGATGAACATCATCACCCGGCAGCCCGGAGGTGACTACCAGCCCGGGAAGTGGCACTGAAAGGAAGTGGCACTGAAAGGAAGTGGCACTGAAAGATGGAGGCACGGAAGCGACCGCGAAGTCGGCCGGCGGGCCGAATGACCGTCGGACGGACCGAAAGGGGTCAGATGGTGGGCAGGGTCGAGGAGTTCGCGGAACTGCGACCGCTGTTGTTCTCGATCGCCTATCGGATCCTGGGCAGCGTCGGTGACGCCGAGGACGCGGTTCAGGAGACCTGGCTGCGCTTCGAGGCCGGCCCGACGCGGCCCCGGTCGGCCAAGTCCTTCCTGTCGGCCGTGGTCACCCGGATCTCGATCGACGTGCTGCGCTCGGCGCGGGTCCGGCGGGAGGAGTACGTCGGGCCGTGGTTCCCGGAGCCGCTGCTCGCCGATCCGTACGAGGACCCGGCGCGCTCGGCCGAGCTGGCCGACTCGGTGTCGACGGCGGCCCTGTTGCTGCTGGAGCGGCTCAGTCCGCTGGAGCGCGCGGTCTTCGTGCTGCGCGAGGTGTTCGACTTCGGCTTCCCCGAGGTCGCCTCGGCGGTCGGGCGGTCGGAGGTCGCGTGCCGCCAGCTCGCGGTGCGGGCCCGCCGGCACATGCGGGCGGGCCGGCCACGCTTCGAAGCCGACCGCAGGGAGCGCGAGGAGCTGGCGGGCCGGTTCTTCGACGCGCTGCGCGAGGGCGACGTCGACGGCCTCCAGCAGCTGCTCGCCGCCGACGTCTCCCTGGCCGGCGACGCCGGTGGCAAGGCCCCGCAGCTGGCCAGGTCGGTCGTCGGCGCGGAGAAGGTGGCCCGGCTGCTGGCCGCCGTCTTCCCCGCGATGGCCCGCATCGACGTCACCGGCGAGCCCCACGTGATCAACGGTCGGCCCGGTGCGATCTTCCGCGACCGAGACGGAAAGGTGCTCCACACGCTGGGGCTCGATGTGCTCGACGGGCGGATCCAGACGATCCGCCTGGTGCTCAACCCCGACAAGCTGGGTCACGTCGGCCCCGTCGCGGACGCCTGGGACATCTCCCGCGAACTGAAGGAGTCACGCCGACCCGCGGAATGAGGGCGTAACGAGGGCGGAACGAGAACGGACCGGGTCGGTGCTCAGGCGTGGCCGACCCGGGCGGCCGCGATCCCGGCGGGGCGCCGGTCCGCGCTCACCACCGTTCCACCGGGCCGGGCGGGTCGGCCTCGGATGCCGCGGATGCCGCGCGGGCGGCGCTGCCGGACGAGGTGTGCGACGCGGTCGCGGACGCCGTACAGCACGAGACCACAAGACCACGAGACAGTGCCCCGCCTGGGACTCCCCCGGACCGGAGGCCGCGGACGGGTGGGCCGGGACCGGTGGGCCGGGACCGGTGGGCCGGGACCGGTGGGCCGGGACCGGTGGGCCGGGACCGGTGGGCCGGTTCGCGGCCCAGGGCCCCGGTCACCGCCCCATGCCGTGTGGTGCGGAAGATGGGTCTACCGCGCCCCGCCACCCCCGCGCCCCGTCGCCGTCCCCTTCACCGCGTCCAGCGCGTACACGCAGCGGTCCTTGCTGCACGCGTACACCACACCGCGCCGCGCCACCGGCGACCCGGTGATCTCGCCGCCCGTCGCCAGCTTCCAGCGCAGCTGGCCGCCGCTCGCGTCCAGCGTGTACAGCACGTGGTCCGCCGAGCCGAAGTGGAGTCTGCCGTCGGCGACGACCGGCGCGCCGATCACCTCGCCGCCCGCCGCGAACCGCCACTTGGGCGTACCGGTCACCGCGTCGAGCGTGTAGAGCGCGCTGCCGCTGCCGACATGGACGTTGCCGTCCGCCACCAGCACCGGCTCGATGGACTGGCGGGACTCCGTGGCGATCCGCCAGCGGTCCTTGCCGTTCGCCGCGTCGAGCGCGTACACCGTCCCGAGGTAGTCCGCGAGGTACACCCCGCCGCCCGTCACCGCGGGCCCCGGCGCGAAGGCCGGCGGGGAGAGGAAGACGGCGGGCGCCTCGAAGTGCCAGTACACCCGGCCGCTGACGATGTCGATCGCCAGCACGCGCGTCCCGGCGGAGACGTACAGCCGCCCGTCGGGCGCCGGCCTGACCCGTACCGGCACACCCCCGCAGGACGCGGCGTCCCCGACGGGGTACGACCAGCGCTCCGCGCCGGAGCGCGCGTCGAGCGCCCGCAGCCGGGCGTCCTGCCACACGTACACCGTGTCGTCGAAGATCGCGGGACCGGCCTCCGGGGTCTCGAAGTCCGTCTGCGCCCCGGACCTCTCCCACAGCTTCCGCCCGTCGGCCGCGTCCCACGCCTGGATCCCGCCGCCGCGCGTGCCGGTGACGACCGTGCCCCGGTCGACCTTGAGGGAGTACACCCAGGCGTCGGTCTGGAGGCGCCAGCGCTCGCTGCCGTCCTGGCCGTCGAGCGCGTACAGCGTCGGCCCGTCCGAGGCGTGGATACGGCCCCCGGCCACGGCCATCGCCCAGGCCACGTCGCGCGTCTTGAACTGCCGGCGCCCGCTGCCCACGTCCAGCGCGTGGACCTCGAACGACGTCACGTACAGCAGATCGCCGTCGACCACGGGGGTGCCCCAGACGTCGTTCGACATCCGGAACCGCCAGGGGCGCCACCGCCCCGGCGCGCCGTCGGGCGCCTGCGCGGGCGCCGGGACCGGCGGGACGACGGGGCTGGTGACGCTCTCCGCGCCCGCGACGGTGAGACCGGCGGGGGGCCGGATCCAGCCGGTGGCGGGGCCCGCGTCGGCGGCCACCGCGCCGCGCGCGTCCGCGACCCGGGGGCCCGGCCCGATCGGCACGGGGGAGCCCGCGAGCCGTACCGGACTGCCGGCGGCCGGGGCGTGCGGCGGCTGCGGGGCATGCGGGGAGTGCCCGCCCGGGAAGGACGCCGGCGGGGCGGGGCGGGGCCCGCCCCCGCGCGGGTCGTCGCCCTGCCGCCGGGCGGACTCCCACTCGGGCTGGTGCGGGGGCCGGGGCGGCGGGGGCGGCAGCGCGGGCGCCGGAGGCCGTACCGGTACGGGAGCGGGGCCGCGCCCGCCCGCCCTGCGGCGCTCGATCATGGCCGTGGCGAGATCCGGCAGCCACGCGGACGCCGTACCGCTGTCGTCACTGCCCGAGGCGAAGAGGTGCGGCGCCAGCTGGGCCTGGAGGTCGGCCGGCGAGGGGCGGCGGGTGGCGTCCATCTGCATGCAGGAGTCGATGAGGGGTCTCAGCTCGTCCGGCAGGCCCTCCAGGTCCGGGCCCTCGCGCAGCAGCATGAAGACCGTCTCGACCGGATTGCCGCCGTGGTAGGGCGCGTGCCCGGTCGCGGCGAAGACGAGGGTCGAGCCGAGCGAGAAGATGTCGCTGGCGCCCGTGACGCTGCGCGAGTCCCTGGCCTGCTCGGGCGACATGTACGCGGGCGTGCCGACGGCGACGTTGGTCATGGTCAGCCGGGTGTTGGAGACGCCGGAGGCGATCCCGAAGTCGATGACGCGCGGGCCGTCCTCCACCACCAGGACGTTCGAGGGCTTCATGTCGCGGTGGACCAGGTTGGCGCCGTGGATGGACTGGAGCGCCTCGGCGATCCCCGCCGCCAGCCAGCGCACCGCCTGGGCCGGCATCGGACCGCACTCATTCACTATTTCTTCCAGCGAGGGCGCCGGTACGTAGGCGGTGGCCAGCCAGGGCACGGCGGCCCGGGGATCGGCGTCCACGACCGCGGCGGTGTAGAACCCGCTGACGGCACGGGCGGCCTCCACCTCACGCGTGAAGCGGACCCGGAACAGCTGGTCCTCGGCAAGTTCGGTACGGACCGTCTTGATCGCGACCCGGCGTCCCGATGCCGAACGCGCGAGATAGACCAGCCCCATGCCGCCGGCCCCGAGCCGTCCCAGCACCTCGAAAGGGCCGATACGCCTCGGGTCGTGCTGCGTCAGCTGCTCCACTTGCCTGCCACCTCCCCGTACGGGCCACAAAGGTACGGCCCCGTGCCCCCTGATTCTTCCTGTCGGAGGCATCGGTTGCGAACCCGGGGGCGGATCGGAGTGTCCTACCGCGATCCGGACACCGCACGTGCCCCGCGCTTTACGCCGGTCGCTCCGCGCTCTCGTCCCTCTCCGGGCTCTCGGCGTTCTCGGCGCTCTCCGGGCTCTCGTCGCTCTCCGCGTTCTCGGCGTTCTCAGCGTTCTCTTCGTTCTCTTCGCCCTCTCGGGTCGCGGCCGCCGGGTCGGGCTTCGCTTCCGGTTCCTCCAGTACGGCGAAGGACGCGCCCTGGTTGTCGCTGAACACGGCCATCCGCCCGTACTCGATGTCGAACGGGGGCGCCGTCACCCGGCCGCCGAGGCGGACGACGGTGGCGGCCGTCGCGTCGCAGTCGGCCACCGCGAAGTAGCTGAGGAAGTGGCCGGGCATCTCCACCGGGAAGGCGTCGGTGATCACGCTGCGGCCGCCGATCGCGGTGTCCGGGCCCGGTTCCGTACCGGCCGGGGACCACATGCGGAAGTCCACCGCGTCGTCGGAGACGTCCGTGCCCCGGAAGCCGAAGACGGTCTCGTAGAAGGGGTCCACGCTCGCCTTGTCGCGGGTGTAGACCTCGGTCCAGCAGAAGGATCCCGGCAGGCCCTTCTTCTCGAAGCCGGTGTTGTCGCCGGTCTGCCAGAGGCCGAACACGGCGCCGGCCGGATCCGCCGCCAGCGCCACGACGCCGAGGTCGCCCAGCGACATCGGCTCGCGCACCATCTGGCCGCCGGCGTCCCGGATCGTACGGCTGAGGGCGGCGGCGTCGGGGGTGGCGAAGTAGACGCCCCAGGCGGTCGGCATCCGGCCGTCGCGTTTGGCGGTGAGACCGGCGACGCGCTTTCCGTCGCTGAAGGCTTCGGTGTAGTGCCCGGGGGCGGGGGCGCTCTCGGCGGCTCCGCCGCCGCTGCTGCCGCTGTCGTCGTCGCCGAAGGTCCAGCCGAACAGCTCTCCGTAGAAGCGCTTGCCCGCCGCCAGGTCCGGGAGCGACACATCCACCCAGCACGGCGTGCCTTCCGCGAATGCGGCCATGAGCCAGGATCCTTCCGTGCGCCTTCCGCGTGTGGTGCCCGTCACAGCCAAGTTAAGGCGCTATGGGGCGGGGCGCAGGCCAGGAAAATAGAACATATGAGCCATTAGTGCGACATGATCCCTGTGGGCGCACGGGTCGCACGGCAAAGTTGTCCACCGAAGTTGTCCACAGGCTGTTGATAACACTATTGCCGGGCGGGTCCCTGCGGATCCTGGTGAGATCCCCGCGGACCCTGGCGGATCCCTGGGGACCCGTACGCGGAAGGGGTGGTTCCCCATTTGCAGTCGGCCAAATCGCGCTCAGATCACCCGTCGGTAAGCTGACGGCATGACAGGACAAGTACGCACCGTCGACGGCCGCGTGGCTGGTCGACGCGGCCAGGCGACGCGGCAGAAGCTGCTCGACTGCCTCAGCGAGATGCTCAGCTCCTCGCCGTACCGGGACGTCAAAGTCATCGACGTCGCCCGGAAGGCGGGGACTTCACCTGCGACCTTCTACCAATACTTCCCGGATGTCGAGGGCGCCGTCCTCGAAATCGCCGAGGAAATGGCCAAGGAGGGCACCGGGTTGACCGGCCTGGTCTCCGGCCGCTCCTGGGCCGGCAAGGCCGGCTGGCAGACCTCGGAAGATCTGGTGGAAGGTTTCCTCGACTTCTGGCGCAAGCACGACGCGATCCTCAGAGTCGTCGATCTGGGCGCCGCGGAGGGGGACAAGCGGTTCAACAAGATCCGCATGAAGGTCCTCAACTCCGTCACCAACTCCCTTACGGACTCCGTGAAGGAACTCCAGTCCAAGGGCCGGGTCGACAAGGACGTCAGCCCGGCGGCGCTGGCCGGTTCCCTGGTCGTCCTGCTCGCCTCGGTCGCCTCGCACCAGAAGAGCTTCCAGGGCTGGGGTGTGAAGCAGGCCGAACTGAAGCCGAACCTGGCGCTGTTGGTGCACCTCGGCATCACCGGCAGGAAGCCCACGAAGTAATCGCGCCGCACGAGCCGGCGCAGCGGCCGGCGGGCACGGCACGGGCGTGCCCTCACCTCCCCCGTTCTCCCGTTTCCCCCCGTCCCCCCGTCCCTCCGTCCTGTCACGCCGGCGGCGGATCAGACGACTGATCCTCTGATCCCCGCCGGCGCTCCCGTCCCTGGCAGGAGTCCGCAGGAGTCAGCAGGCGTAGGCGTCAGCAGGCGTCGGGCCGTGTCGCCGGGTGACGGCCTCAGGCCGTATCGGCGGGAAGCAACCGTTCCACCAGCGCGCCGAGCAGTGCGCCCGCGTCCTCCGCGGGGAAGACGCCCGGCAGCGTCAGCCGTTCCACCACCACCCAGTTGGTCGCCAGATAGATCATCCTGACGGCGTCGCCGTCGCCGGGCAGTCCGGCGTCCCGATGCCGCCGTACGTTCGCCTCGACGTCCTCGCGGACCCGCTCGGTGAGCACCGCGCGCAGGGCCGGGCGGCGGGTGGCCTCCAGCCGCAGTTCGAGCAGGGCGAGATAGCCCGTACGGAACGCGGTGACCCGTTCCACCACCTCGCGCACCAGCTCCACCAGCCGCGCACGGGTCGCGGGCCCCTCGGACATGGCGGCCAGCGTCGCGTCGTCGGGGCGCAGCCGCTCGTAGATACGGCCGCCGGCCTGGGTGAGGAGGTCGTCGCGGCCGGCGAAGTAGTTGGACGCGGTGCCGCCGGGCACGGCCGCTTCGGCGTCGACGGCCCGGAAGGTGAGACCGCGGGCGCCTTCACGGGCGAGCACCTCGATGGCCGCGTCGACGAGAGCGGCACGCCGGGCCAGGTTCTGTCGCATTGCGCCGTTCGCGCCTTTCCTCGTCGCGTGGGCCCTTCTCCTCGGACCACTCCGAGTGTAGTGCCGTGGGGGCCCGGGTTAAATGAGCCGTATGGACAACGAACGAGGCGAGGGCCGGTACGAAGGCGGGGACGCAGGCACGGACGCGAGCGCGGGCGCGGACGCGCAGGACGCCTTCCGTACGCTGCTGCGCGCCCAGCGCGTCTGGGACACGGAGCTGCCCGCCTTCGACCCCGCCACCGCGCCCGGCGCACCGCTGCCGCTCTTCCACCGGTGGTTCGCCGAGGCGGTGGCGGCCGGCCAGCCCGAGCCCCACACGATGACCCTCGCGACCGCCGACGAGCGGGGCCGGCCCGACGTACGGACCCTGATGCTGCACGACGCGGACGTACGGGGCTGGCACTTCGCCACCCACGCGACCAGCGCCAAGGCGCGGCAGCTGGCCGCCCGGCCCGAGGCCGCGCTCGGCTTCTACTGGGCGGCGCAGGGCCGTGCGGTACGGCTCCGGGGCGCGGTGGCGGTGGCCGACGCGGCGGAGACCCGGGCGGACCTGCGGGCCAGATCGAAGGGCGCGCTGGCCGCCGCGCTGGTGGGCCGGCAGAGCGAAGTCCTCGGCTCCCTCGCGGAGTTGGCGCGGGCGAGCGAGGACGCGTGGGAACGGGCGGGACACGACCCGGCGCCCGAGGCACGGTCCTGGACGGGGTACGTACTGGTGCCGGACGAGGCGGAGTTCTTCCAGGGCGACGCCCGCAGACAGCACGTACGCCTGCACTACCGGCGCGAAGGCACCACCTGGACAAGGAAGTTGCTCTGGCCCTGACCGTCGGCCGCCCCCCGCGCCGGGCGGGCAGGCCGGGGGCGTGGTGCGGTCACGGCCGGCGTGTGGTGCGGTCACGGCCGGCGTGTGGTCTCGTGGCGGTGCTGGGGGCCGAGCGTGCGCAGGTCGTCCAGCACCGTGGTGCCGCCCGGGGGCGGAGTGAAGATCCGCAGGCGCTGGTCCGCCGCGGGCGTGGCCAGCACCTCGCAGTCCAGGTCGATCCTGCCGAGGTCGGGATGGACGAGCCGGTACGGATGCGATCTGCGGACGGCGACCTCGTGCCGGTCCCACAGCGCCGCGAACTCCGGGCTCGCGGCCCGGAGCCGCGCCACGAGCGCGCGGGACGCCGCGTCGTTGCCGCGCCGGGTCGTCGCGGCCCGCAGGTCGGCGACCAACTGCCGGGCCTGCTCCTCGTGTTCCGCGGCCTCGAAGTGACCGCGGACAGCGGGATCGGTGAACCACCTCAGCACGATGTTGCGGTCCTCCTCGGCGACCGCGCACACGCACCCGAACAGCGCGAGCGCCAGGTCGTTCTGCGCGAGCAGATCGCCCAGATCGCTCACCACCTGCACGGGCACACCGTCCAGCCGGTCCAGGAGGTACCGCAGGCCCGGCCGCAGGTACTCCCCGGCCCGCGCGCCCTCCGGCGGGCGGTGCCCCGCGAGCAGGTACAGGTGGTCCCGCTCGTCCTCGGTCAGCCGCAGCGCGCCCGCCAGCGCGGCGAGCACCTCGGTCGAGGGCCGGGGGCCGCGGGCCTGTTCGAGCCGCATGTAGTAGTCGGCGGACATGCTCGCGAGGATCGCGACCTCCTCGCGCCGGAGCCCCGGGGTCCGCCGCCTCGGCCCTTCGGCGAGCCCGACGTCGCGCGGCGTCAGCCGCTCCCGGGACACGCGCAGGAAATCGGCGAGGTCGGGACGATTCGGTTCCATGTCCTTCTCCGGATGTCGGATGTCGGATGTCTGTGTCGTGGCGGCCCGTCCTGGGACCGCCGGTCCTAGGGCAGACGCTCCGCTTCCGCGGTGCGGGAGGCGGCGGCACGATCGGCGCACGGCGGTCCCCCGCCTGTCCGACGAGAAGATCGGTGGTCGCACCATGAGGGAATCCGTACGGGACGTACCGGGCGCGCGCATACGCTACGCCCTCCGCGGCGAGGGCCCCCTGCTCCTGCTCGTCGCCGGGGGCTCTCACGGTGTCGACGCGGTTGAACCGCTCGCGCGCCACCTCGCCGACCGGTACACCGTCCTGACCTACGACCGGCGCGGCCTGTCGGGGAGCACCACCGACGCCCCCGCGACGACGCTCGCCACCCACGCCGACGACGTCTCCCGCCTGCTCTCCGCCCTCACCCCGGAACCCGCGCTCGTCTACGGCACCAGCCTCGGCGCCCTGATCTCCCTGGAGCTGACCGTCAGGCACCCCGAGCAGGTCGCGGCAGTCGTCGCGCACGAACCGCCCGTCACCCCACTGCTGCCGGAACCCACGCGCGCCCTCGCCCTCGGCCAACTGCTCGCCGTCGAGGAGACCTTCGGGGCGGAGGGCGCGGCCTCCGCGATGCGCAGGTTCACGGCCGACCTCGACATCGACCCCGGCGACCGCGAGCCGGACCTCCCGGTACGCGCTCCCGGACCCACCCACTCGCGCGACGCGGAGGTGCTGCTGACGCACGACCTGCCGGCCATCCGGGCACACGTACTCGACGTGACCGCGCTCAAGGGGTCGCCCGCCCGCGTCGTGCCCGCCGCCGGCGCGAACTCGGGCCACGTCTGGCCGCACACGTGCGCGGCGCTGCTCGCCGGCGCACTCGGAACGCGCCTGGAGACGTTCCCCGGCGTCCACAACGGATACCTCTTCCGCCCGCGCGGCACCGCGGAACGCATCCGCGCGGTGCTCGGCCCCTGAGGCGCGGCACCTCCCGGCGCCCGCGACCCGCACGTACCTGGTGCTCGGCGTCCCGACGCACGAACCGGCTGTTCGGCGTCCTCGCGGACAGGCCGCGAGGATTGGGCAAGAGTCCGGGAGGATCGGTCTTTCGACGGGCCGGGCGCGGCGGTTGGCTGGGAGCAACACATTGCGTACGGAGCGCACCCGGCTCCGCGGCCCCAGGAGGCACCCCATGAACGTAGCCGTCGTCACCGGCGCGAGCTCAGGCATCGGACAGAGCGCGGCACTTCACCTCGCCCAACGGGGCGCCGGCGTCATCCTGACGTACAGCTCCAACAAAAACGGGGCCATGGACACCGTCGCGCGGATCGAGGAGCGGGGCGGCACCGCCGTGGCGCTGCGCCTGGACCTCGGCGACACCGCCGGATTCCCCGCCTTCCGGGCGGAGGTGGCCGACGTGCTGCGCGGGACCTTCGCGCGGGATTCCTTCGACCAGCTCGTCAACAACGCCGGATTCGCCGGGTCGGCGATGTTCGAGGACGCCCTGGAGGAGGAGTTCGACCGGCTCACCCGCGGTCTGTTCAAGGGTCCCTTCTTCCTCACCCAGACCCTGCTGCCGCTCCTGGGCGACGGGGGCGCCGTCGTCAACGTCACCAGCAATTCCGCCCTGCCTCACGTGACCGCGCCGGGATACTCCGTCTACGCGTCCCTCAAGGGGGCCCTGGTCGTGCTCAGCCGCTACATGGCCAAGGAGTTCAGCGCGCGCGGCATCCGCGTGAACTCGGTCGCCCCCGGCGCGACCGTCACGCGTTTCGGCGGTGACGCCTTCGCCAAGAACCCCGAGATCATCCCGGAGCTGGCGAAGACGTTCGCCCTGGGGCGGGTCGGCGAGCCCGACGACATCGGCACGGTGATCGCCATGCTGGTCTCCGAGGAGGGCCGCTGGATCACCGGCCAGGACATCGAGGTCTCCGGCGGCCAGAACCTCTGAACTCCGCCCGGTGGACGGTCCACTCCCCCATGTCCTCAAGCGCCGGACGGGCTGGAGGGTGCCCCTGTCCCGTGCGGCGGCACGGCTTACCGCGTCCTCAAGCGCCGGACGGGCTGAACCTGGCCTCCGCCCGGTGCGCGGGCGCGGGTCACCGATGTCCTCAAACGCCGGACAGGCTGGAAGTGCGCGCGCACGGGCCCTCCGCGTGACACTGGCACCATGGATCCGCTGGACGAGATGCGCGCGCTCCTGCTCCGGCAGGCGCGCGCCGACATGACCACGGCGATCGACGGGGTCCGGGCCTGCCGGTTCGACCGTACGGACACTCCCGCGCCCGGCATGTCCGGGACCGTGCTCGCCGTGATCGCGCAGGGCCGCAAGCGTCTCGCGCTGGGCGAGCATCTTTACGAGTACGGGCCCGGCCAGTACCTCGTCGCCTCCGCCGATCTGCCCGTCACCGGGCACGTCGTAGACGCCGGAGACACCGGGGACGGCGGGGACACGAGGGACCCCGGGCGGCCCACCCTCGGCTTCGGCATGACCCTCCGCCCCGAGGCCATCGCCGAACTCCTCCTGGAGGCCGACCCCCACGACCTGCCGGCCCCCGCCGACACCGCCGTGCCACCCGGCATCGCCGTCTCCGAGGCCCCTCCCCCGCTGCTGGACGCCGTCGTGCGCCTGCTGCGGCTCCTGGACCGGCCGGCCGACCGCAAGATCCTCGCTCCGATGGTCAAGCGCGAAATCCTCTGGCACCTCCTGCGCGGCGAACAGGGGGCCGCCATCCGCCAACTGGGCCTCGCGGACAGCGGTCTGGCCCACATCAACCGCGCGGTGCGGCGGATCCGGGAGAACTACGCCGATCCGTTCCGCGTCGAAGACCTCGCGCGGCTCGCGGGCATGAGCGTGTCCGCCTTCCACCGCAACTTCCAGACGGTCACGGGAATGAGCCCCATCCAGTTCCAGAAGCGCATCCGCCTCCAGGAGGCCCGGCTCCTGCTGGCCGGCCGCCCGTCCGACATCAGCGGTGTCGGCCTCCGGGTCGGTTACGACAGCCCCTCCCAGTTCAGCCGCGAATACCGGCGCCTGTTCGGCACACCGCCCAGCAAGGACACCAGCCTGCGCGCGTCCCCGGCGGCACACACCGCCGTCCTGCCCTGACGGCCGGACGACCTGGCGGCCTGATGAGCTGACGCGGTCCGCGTCGGCGCCCGTCTCACCCCCCGGGCAGCACATCCGCCGGCAGATCCGGGTCCGTCGCCAGCCTGGCGTGCTGGTGCACGTCCTGGAAGGCGTCCGTACGGCCCGAGGCGAACATCCCGTCCCGGATGGTCCCTTCGTACGGGTAACCGCACCGCTCCGCGATCCGGCACGAGGCGTCGTGGCCCAGCGCGTGCCCCAGGTCGATCCGGTGCAGGCCGACCTCCTCGAACCCCCACCGGCCGCACACCGCCAGCGCGCGGCTGGCGACACCCTTGCCGCGGGCCTCCGGCAGGACCCAGTACCCCACGCGCGCGCTGCGCATCCGCAGGTCGATCAGGGCCAGGCCGACATGACCGAGGATCCGCCCGTCCGCCGCGTCCGTCACGCAGAAGTGCGCCATCTCGCCGCTCTCCCGGCCCTCCGCGCGTTGGCGGATGTGCTCCGCCGCGCCGGCCTCGTCGGTGACGGGGACGAGCGGGGTGTTCCACCGCAGGAACTCGGAGTCGGTCTGGCCGCGCACCAGCGTGGCCTCGTCGCCCGTACGCCACGGGCGCAGGCGCAGGCCGTGCCCGAGGACGTCGGCCGGCGGGGGGAGGCGGCGGTAGTTGTATATGTCGTGGTTCACGCGCCCATTCAACAGCTCCCCACGCGCCCCCTCACCACCCCGCGTGATCGATTCGCAACCGAACCCCGTCTTGACCGAGACCAAACAATTGGTGTCGCGATTACGCTCGGTACATGGCCGCCGACACCGACCCCAGCACCGACCTGCCCGTGTACGTCATAGGCGGTGGCCCGGGCGGGCTCGCCGTCGCCGCCGCCCTGCGCGAACGGGGCGTACGCACTGTCGTACTGGAGAAGTCCGAGGCCGTCGCGGCCTCCTGGCGCCGCCACTACAGCCGGCTGCGCCTGCACACCACCCGGCGGAAGTCGGCGCTCCCGGGGCTCAGGATCCCGCGTTCGGCGGGGCGTTGGGTGGCGCGGGAGGACGTGGTCCGCTACCTGGAGGCGTACGCGGAACACCACGCGCTGGAGATCGTCACCGGGGTCGAGGTCACCCGGATCGAGCGCGCCCCCGGCGGCGCCGGCTGGTTGCTGCACGCGACGGGCGGGCGGCAGCTGACCGGGCGCGGGGTGGTCGTGGCGACCGGCTACAACCACACGCCCAAGCTGCCCGACTGGCCCGGACGCGAGGCGTACGCAGGGGAGTTGCTGCACGCGGGCGAGTACCGGGACGCGCGGCCGTACGCGGGCAAGGACGTGCTGGTCGTCGGCGTCGGCAACACGGGCGCGGAGATCGCCGTCGACCTGGTCGAGGGCGGGGCGGCGCGGGTACGGCTCGCGGTGCGCACCGTCCCGCACATCGTGCGCCGTTCGACGCTGGGGTGGCCGGCGCAGTCGTCCGGCATCCTGATCCGCCGCCTGCCGGCCCCGCTCGTGGACCGGCTCGCCGCGCTCCAGGCCCGGATCGCCCTCCCCGACCTGACGTCGAAGGGCCTGCCCCGGCCGGACACGGGCCTGTTGTCGCGGGCGCGCGAGGGCGCGATCCCGGTGCAGGACGTGGGCCTGGTTGACGCGGTGCGCAAGGGCCGGGTGGAGCCGGTCGCGGCGGTGGAGTCCTTCGAGGAGGACAAGGTCGTCCTCGCGGACGGCACCCGGATCGCCCCGGACGTGGTGATCGCGGCGACGGGCTACCGCCGCGCCCTGGAGGGCCTGGTCGGCGACCTGGACCTCCTGGACGCCCGAGGCCGCCCCCGCGCCCACGGCCCCCACACGGCCCCCAACGCCCCCGCCCTCCACTTCACCGGCTTCACGAACCCGATCAGCGGAATGCTCCGCGAACTCTCCCGCGACGCCCGCCGCATCGCGAAGGCGTTGTCGCGGTAGGGGGTGGGATGTCGGCGGGGGGCAGCGCGGTGTCGTCGGGAGTCGGCACCACGATCGGGTGACCGCCCTGCGTTCCGTACCCCAGCGGGGTAGCCTTTTATAACGTCGCTGTTATGACATGGGGCGAGATCGAAGTCGAACCGGAGGTCGAGAAGTGGTACCTCGGACTGAGTGAGCAGCATCGTGGTAGGACGAGCTTTTACATCGACCTGCTCGCCGCAAAGGGAGTGCTGCTCGGTGCCCCGTACGCCAAGCAGTTGGACGGCAAGCTCAGGGAGCTCCGCTTCTATCTCGACGGCGAGTCGATGCGTATCACCTACTGGATCGCGAGCGGACGTCGAATCATCCTGCTCACTGTCTTCCGTAAACAGCGGATGCGGGAGACAGACGAGGTCGAGCGGGCGATCCGGAGCATGCGCGACTGCATGGTCCAGGAACACAGTGCCGATGAGGAGTAGTGGGATGGCCGACCGTAAGAGGTGGAGCGAGCTGAGGAACGACTCGCTCGCGCACCCCAAGGCTCGTGAGGCGTACGAGGAAGCACGTATCCAGTACGAACTCGGTGTCGCTGTGC
Source organism: Streptomyces sp. NPDC088261 (assembly GCF_044740805.1). Classification (NCBI taxonomy): domain Bacteria; kingdom Bacillati; phylum Actinomycetota; class Actinomycetes; order Kitasatosporales; family Streptomycetaceae; genus Streptomyces; species Streptomyces sp. NPDC088261. Next base: position 20,026 of record NZ_JBIURL010000014.1, on the reverse strand, counting down.
GTGAACGGCGCGAAGCACTCGGAATGACTCAGGCGCAGCTGGCGCAGGCGGCCGGATTGCAGCAGCCCGCCGTCGCGCGCTTCGAGGCGGGCGGCACCATTCCCACGCTGCCGCTCCTGGAGCGTTTCGCCTCGGCACTCCAGCTGAGGCTCAATGTGGGCTTCGAGCCTCTCGACCAGGCAGGCTGAGCCGCCTCACACACCCACCACCACCGGCTTGACCGGGGGCACGCGGCGGATCACCAGGGCCATCAGCGCCGCCGCCGCGCACAGGGCGCCCGACGCGTACCAGACCACGTCGTACGAGCCGAAGACGTCTCGCGCGACGCCGCCCGCGAACGCGACGATCGCCGCGCCGACCTGGTGGGAGGCCAGGACCCAGCCGAAGACGATCGCGCTGTCGTCGCCGTAGTTCTCGCGGCACAGGGCGATCGTCGGCGGGACGGTGGCGACCCAGTCCAGGCCGTAGAAGATGATGAAGAACAGCATCGGCGGATGCACGCTCGGCGCCAGCAGCATCGGCAGGAAGAGCAGCGAGACCCCGCGCAGGGCGTAGTAGACGGCCAGCAGCCGCCGCGCCTCGAAGCGGTCGGTGAACCAGCCCGAGGCGATCGTGCCGATCACGTCGAAGACGCCGATCACCGCGAGCAGCGAGGCCGCCGCCGTGATCGGCATGCCGTGGTCGTGCGCCGCCGGTACGAAGTGGGTCTTGACCAGGCCGTTGGTCGAGGCGCCGCAGATCGCGAACGTCCCGGCCAGCAGCCAGAACGGCCCGGTGCGGGCCGCCGAGATCAGCACGTTGACCGCCCGCCGCGCCGCCCCGGGCACCGGCCCCGGCTTGGGTACGTAGGTGGCCGCGCCGTACGCCGCCAGCCCCACGTCCGCCGGGTGGTCCCGCAGCAGCAGCCAGACGAACGGGACCACCGCGATCGCGGCCAGCGAGACCGTGATCGAGGCCGGCCGCCAGCCGTGGTGCTCCACCAGCCAGGACAGGAACGGCAGGAACACCAGCTGCCCGGACGCGCCCGCCGCCGTGAGGATGCCGGTCACCAGCCCGCGCTTGGCGACGAACCAGCGGTTGGTGACGGTCGCCGCGAAGGCCAGTGCCATCGAACCGCTGCCGAGGCCGACCAGGACGCCCCAGAACAGCACCAGTTGCCAGGCCGCCGTCATCCAGACCGTGAGCAGCGCGCCGACCGAGATGATCGTCAGGGCGACGGCCACCACCCGGCGGATCCCGAAGCGGTCCATCAGCGCGGCGGCGAACGGCGCGGTCAGCCCGTACAGCGCCAGGTTGACCGAGACCGCGAACCCGATCGTGCCGCGCGACCAGTCGAACTCCCGGTGCAGCGGGTCGATCAGCAGTCCGGGCAGCGAGGCGAAGGCCGCGGCGCCGACGATCGTCACGAACGTGACGACGGCGACGAACCACGCCCGGTGGATCCGGCCGGGGGCGCGGGGAGCGCCGGTGGCCGTCGCCGGGAGCGCGGGAACGTCGTCCGCGGAACGTTCGGTTGTCTGTGTCACGCCACCGAGGATCCCGGAGGCCCGGACCGCGGGCGAGTGGCCCGAAGGACAGCGTTCGCTAGGATCGGGCCATGGGAGGGGAGGAGAGGACGCGCTCGACGGCTGAAGCACCGCCCGAGACACCGCACTTGGAGAAACGTCACTTCACACGCCTCAGCCCCCGCACCGGCCGCGCCGCCAGCAGCACCCCGCACACCCCCACGTTGATCACCGCCCCCGCGACCAGCACGTCCCGTACCCCGATCGACTCCGCCACCGGACCCGCCAGCGCCCGGCCCACCGCCAGCATGATGAGCGAGCCCGCCACGTCGTACGCGTGCAGCCGGTTGAGCGCCTCGTTCGGGATCTGCGTCTGTACGGTCGTCGACCACATCACCAGCCAGAACGCCAGCGAGACCCCGCCCACGAAGAAGCCCCCGGCGAGGACCGGTACGGGGACGTCGTACGCCAGCACCAGCACGTTCGGGACCACCCCGAACAGCGCGAACGTCCCCGCGAAGAGCGGCCGCCCCGGCCGCAGCCGCATCGCGATCAGCGCGCCCACCACCTCGCCCGCGCCGTTGAACGTCATCATCAGCCCGTACATCGCCGAACTGTGCCGGTCGGTGACCACCACCGCCTCCAGCGGGGTGATCGGGCCGAGCACGGTGATTCCGTACACCGACCACACCGCGATGACCCCCCACAGCCAGGAGCGGGCCCGGAACTCCCGCCAGCCGCCGACCAGTTCGGAGAGCATCGACTCCCCCTTCACCGGCGCCATGGAGTCCATCCGGATGAAGAGGAAACAGATCCCGCTGATCCCGAAGGTCGCCGCGTTGACCCCGAAGATCATGCCGGGCCCGCCGAACCCGGCCAGCGCGCCCGCGATCGCGGGACCCGCCATCGCGGTCACCGACTCCGCGACCCGCAGCACGGCGTTGCCGCGCTGCACGTCGGGCGCCATCAGCGGCAGCATGCTGGCGACCCCGGGCTGGAAGACGGCGGCGCCGAGGCCGTTGAGGGCGCTGAGCGCGTACACCAGGCAGAGCGGCGGCGCCCCGGAGGCGAACGCCCCCGCCAGGACCACCGTGCTGACCAGCCGCACCACGTCGGCGAGGACCATCATCCGGCGCGGCGTGAAGCGGTCGGCCAGCACGCCGCCGACGATCACGAACCCGGCGAAACACACCATCCACGAGCCGAGCGCGAAGCTGACGGCCGAGGCGCCGTGCCCGGTGTCGAGGAGCCCCGCCGCGAGGGCGACGGGCACCATGCCGTCGCCGAAGCGGGCCACGGTACGGGCGAGGAAGAAGAGCCGGAAGTTACGGTTCCAGAGCCCGGCCCCGGAGTCGCCGCGCGGCGGGGCCGGCAACGGTTCGGGGGGAGCCTGGGCCTTTGTGTGCTGGTGGGTCGCGGTGGTGTGCTTGTGGGTCACAGAAGGGACAGATATCAAGGAACTGGTCTGGACCACCAGGGGGTATCCAGCACGCGGACCACGGAACAGCGACCCGACAGGAGAGAACGCCATGCAGGACCGACCGCCCCACCGCGTCGTCGTACTCGCCCTCGAAGGGCTGCTCCCCTTCGAACTCGGCATCCCCCACCGGATCTTCGGCCGCCCCACCGACGCGCGGGGCAGGCCGCTGTACGAGGTCGTCACCTGCTCGGTCCGGCCCCCGGGACCCGTACGTACGGACGCGGACTTCTCGATCCTCGTCGAGAACGGGCCCGAGGCGCTCGCCACCGCCGACACCGTGGTCGTCCCGGCCTCGTACGAGCTGGGTCCCGTCTACGACGAGGGCCGGCTCACCGACGAACTGGCCGCCGCCTTCGCCCACCTCCGGCCGGGCACCCGGCTGGTCTCCATCTGCACGGGCGGTTTCGTGCTGGCGGCGGCCGGGTTCCTCGACGGCCGCCCGGCGACCACCCACTGGTCCAACGCCGCCCACTTCCAGCGGCTCTTCCCGCGGGTCAGGGTGGACGCGGACGTCCTGTTCGTGGACGACGGGGACGTCCTGACCTCGGCCGGGGTCGCCGCGGGGATCGATCTCTGCCTGCACATCGTGCGGCGCGACCACGGCACGGCGGTCGCCAACGACGTGGCGCGCCGGACGGTCGTACCTCCGCACCGGGACGGCGGGCAGGCCCAGTACATCGAACGGCCCCTGCCCGAGCCGCAGTTGGCCTCCACCTCAGGGGCGAGGACCTGGGCGCTGGTACGCCTCCACGAACCGATCCAGCTCCGGGACATGGCGGAACGGCAGTCCATGTCCGTACGGACGTTCACGCGCCGCTTCCGTGAGGAGACGGGGATCAGCCCGGGGCAGTGGCTGGTGCGGCAGCGGGTCGAACTGGCCCGGCACCTGCTGGAGTCGACGGATCTCTCCGTCGACCAGGTGGCGCGGGACGCCGGCTTCGGCACGGCTCAGTCGATGCGCCAGCACCTCCAGTCGGCGCTGGGTGTCGCGCCGACGGTCTACCGCCGTACGTTCCGGGCGGGAGCGGCACCCACCGGCTGACCTGGGGGCTCCCGGCCGAACGTCTCAGGCCGGACGCCTCATGCCGTACCCCTGCCGTACGTACGTCTCATGCCGTACGGGTCACGGCCCGCGACGCCCGGTAGGCGGACGCGGGCGCCGGAGAGGCCGGGACCTTCGACGGGGGAGGCGGGGAGAGAGGGGCCGGCGCCCTGGGGGGCCGGGACGTGGCCGCCGGGGGCGGAGCGGCCTCGGCGGCGCGGGCCGGGCGGGGCGGTTCGGGTGTCGCCGAAGCCGTACCCGTACCCGTGTCCGCCGCCGTCCCCGTACCCGCTCCCGGTCCCGCCGCCGACTGCGGCGTACACCGGTCCACCTCGCACCAGATGCGCTTGCCCGCGCCCTCCGGCTGCCATCCCCACCGGTCGGCGAGTCCGTCGACCAGTTCGAGACCGCGGCCGTTGGTGGCCTCGCTGGTCGCGTGGCGCTGGCGCGGCGGGCAGGCGCTGGAGTCCGCGACCTCGACCCGTACCGTCCCCGCCTCCGCCGCGCCCGAGCCGAAGAGCATCCGCAGCACGGCCGGACAGCCCGTGTGCACCACGGCATTGGTCACCAGCTCGGAGATGAGCAGGATCAGCGTCTCCGCGACCGGCTCGTCGTCCTCCATCCCGGAACCCACGAGCCTCGACCGGGCCCACCGACGGGCCCGCCCCACCTCCGCGGGATCGGGCCCAACCTCCAACTGAACCAGAAGCACCTGCACCGCTCACACCATCCGAACCGGCGGACACATCGCCTCGCGCGTCGACAAGGTCCTCAACAAGGTCACAGAACGTGATTCCCTTGCGACACAGCATGGTTGACGTACAGTCACCGCAACAAGCGCTTCGGGCATATTCCAGCGCGAAGGAGTACGCGTGGTGCATACTGTGCGACGCACGTCACGGGGAGTCGAACACGGGCGCGCACGGCGCCCAGACGGCGTGCGAGCGGCGCACATCCGGGCTTCCGGCGCCGCCGTGCCGGCAACACCGTGACCCTCGCGCCTCAGGACCTCTCGCACCCGAGCGAGCGTACCGGAGCACCCGCGCGACTCCGGGCCGTGACGGCCCGGCGTAAGGACACAACCCGGTATCGACCTCGCGGCACGGGCGCCCACCACACAGGGTGACGCAAAAGCGTGCTCAGGCCAGGGCTTTCGGGCGCGCCGGAGGCACCCGCGGCGGAGCCCTCGGGCACAGGTGGGGGCCGGGTGGTGGCCGGCCCCGGCACTGTCAGGGCTCGGGCGTGACGTAGTACGCGGCGAAGCCGGTGAGGATCTCGTCCTCCTGGATCCGGCCGTCGCCGTCCGCGTCGAGAGCGGCGGCCGCCAGCACGGCGACGTCCGGGGCGACGCCCAGGACACGCAGCGCGCGCTCGGCCGCCGCCGGGGTGACGCCGTCACCGTCCTCGTCGGCCACGGCGATCACCGCGTGCAGGAACGGCCGGGCGATCTCGGCGAACCGCTGCGGGCTGTCGCGCAGCCGCTTCACCGCGCCGGTGATGAACTCCTGCTTGCTGACCCGCTGGTCGCCGTCGACGTCCGCGATCCCGGCCATGCCCTGCCAGAACGCCTCGGCCCCGCTGTAGAGCGCCTGCCCCTTGTCGGAACGTGCCGTCACGCCGAACTCGGCGAGCAGGCGCGCCGCGGCGCCGCTGAAGTCCTCGCGGTCGATGAAACCGTTGCCGTCCTGGTCGAAGGCCGCGAACCGGCGGGCGATCTTGCCCTCGTACTCTGTGCTGTCCATGGCGGGAGCGTACGACGACGGACCGCCGTCGTGTGGGGGGTCAGGCGGACACCGGCCTGACCCGGTCATCCGTCGCGCTCGCCACATCGGGGTAGATCTGGAACAGACGCCGGACTCCGAGGGCCGCGAGGACCCGGTTGACATGGGATCCCTCCTCCGCGCCCCGGGCCGGCAGGACGAGGTGCAGACTGCCCCCGCAGGAGCGGATCAGCCGGCGGGCGGCGATCAGGACGCCGACCCCGCTGGAATCGCAGAAGAACACCTGCGAGAGGTCGAGCACCAGTGCGTGGCGGCCCGCCGCGACGGCGTCATGGACCCGCTGGCGGATCTCGGGGGAGGTGATGAGGTCCAGCTCGCCTGTGATGCGGAACACGGTCCACGGTCCCCGCTCGGTCTCGTCCACCTTGAGCGTCACGTGCCCGAACCCCTCTCTTCAGTTTGTGGGGGATTCCGGGGCTCTCCCTCCAGCTCCCCCATGGACTGGGGCGTTTCCCCGCCTCATTTCCGGCAAACGCGATCCGCGAAGAGTGGCGTGATCCCGACCCCACCCGGCCGAAGAGAGGCGCACTTGACGTAAAGGGGCGTGCGTTGTCGGTCCCGCCGACTACATTCGAAGAGGCAGCGGGCTGCCGCGTCATGGGGGACAGTGACACGGAAGCGGAAGAAGAGAAGCGGCAGGAAGCGGAAGCGGGGCAGAGGCAGCGGCACGGCCGGCAGGCCGAGGACAGGGGTGGGGGTCGCATGGCGAAGGAGACACCGCCCCGCTGGGACCGCAGGATGCAACAGCGGCTCTCGCGGGGCGAGGCCGCCGCGCTCGGTGAGCTGTACGACAGGTTCGCGTCGCTGGTCCACAGCCTCGCCCACCGCGTGCTGGACGACAACGCGGACGCGGACCGCGTCACCCGCGAGGTCTTCGGGCACGTGTGGGAGAACCCGGAGGCGTACGACCCCCGGCAGGGCTCCCTGCGGTCGTGGGTCGCCAGGCTGGCCCGGCAGAAGGCCGTGGAACGGCTCCGGCAGACCGAGTCCGCCGCGTACGAAGCGGCCGGGGAGGACACGGCGGAGGGGCTGGCGGAGCTGGAGCTCAAGGTGCGCCGGGCCGCCGCCGCCGCGCGGGCCGACTACATAGTCAGCTCGATGCCCACGTCCTTGCGGGCCGCGCTGGAGCTGGCCTATTTCCAGCGCAGGGACTACCGCCAGACCGCGGCGGACCTCGGGGTCACGGAGGACGAGGCACGGCGCCGGCTGCGGCTGGGGCTGCAACTGCTCTCCACGGCCAACACCCAAGCGCTGGAGGGCTTCACGCCTCCGGGGAACGGACGCTCCCTGTGACCGGCCCGCTGGACGGCGGCCCCGACGAGCCTGGCGGCCGCCGGCGGCGCCTGCCCTGGCTGCCCGGGCCGCGCGCGGCCCCCGACGACCTGGAGCCGGGCCCGATGACCCGGCCGACCGGGCCGGAGCGACCTGTCGCGCCGGCCGAGCCCGTCGCGCCTGACGCGCCCGTCGCGCCTGCGGATCCCGTCATGCCCGCCGAGCCCACGCCTCCCGACCTGCCAGATCTGCCCGATCCACCTGATCTACCAGATCTACCTGATCTGCCTGATCTGCCTGATCCGTCGGCCCTGCTCGCCCTGCCCGCGAACCCGGAGGTGTCGGAGCCCGCCGACGCGTCCCCGCCCGACCGGGGCGGCAAACGGCACAAGGGGCTGTCGCACCAGGTGCTCAAGTCGCTCCTCGGCGCCTGGGCGCTGTCCGCGTGCTCGGCCGAGGAGACCGACCTGGTCGAGGCGCACCTCACCGAATGCGCCCCCTGCGCCGACGAGGCGCTGCGGCTGAGAGACGCCGTCGGCCTGCTCCAGGACGACCGCAGCCTGGATCTCGACCCGATGCTCCGCTCCCGGGTGCTGGAGAACTGCCTCGGCCGCCGCCCCGCCCGGATCCCCGTGCCCGGCTGGGCGGCTTCGTACGACGCCGAGACCGCGCGGCTCGACGCGCTGCTGCGGGACTTCGGCGACGACGAGTGGCGTGCGCCGGTGACGCTCAAGTGGTTCCAGGACGAGCGGGCCGCGTCGCGGAAGACGACCGTCGCCGGGGTCATCGGCCATCTGATGGCCGTGGACGGCCTGGTGTCCGCCGCCCTCGGCCTGGACGACCCGCTCGCGGCGCCGCTCGGCGAATCGCTCGGCGCGCCCGTGCCCGTGGCGCCGGCGGACCGGACGGCGCGCTTCTGGCGGGACTCCGCGTTCCCGGCCGCGCGTACCGTCCGCGGGCCCTGGCGCGAGCAGAGCCACACCCTGATCCGCACGGTGTCCTTCGCCGGCCGCGGGGCCGCCGAACTGTCCGTGTCCTACGGGGACTTCGCGCTGCCGCTGCGGGACGCGCTGCTCGACCGCGCCTTCGAGTGCTGGGTGCACGGCGGGGACATCGCGGAGGCCGTGCACTATCCGTACGACCCGCCCTCCGGCCCCCATCTGCACCGGATGGTCGACCTGGCGGCCCGGCTGCTGCCCGCCGCCCTCGCCGCCCGCCGGCGGGGCGGTCTCGCGTCTCCCGCGCGGGGGTTGGTGATGCCGGGCGCTCCGGGCCGTTCGCTGCACCTGGAGGTGGAGGGGCCGGGCGGGGGCGACTGGTACATCCCGCTCGACTCCCCGGCGGCGGTCGGCTCGCCCGAGTTGGCGGTGGCGCAGATCGCGCTGGACGGCGTGGAGTTCTGCCAGGTCGTGGCGGGGCACGTTTCGCCGGAGGACGCGGCGGCGGGGCAGGACGGTGATCGCGAGGCGATCAGGGACGTGCTGCTTGCGGCGGCCGCGATGAGTCGCCTGTAGCGTCGGCGCCCTTTGTCCTCAATCGCCGGACGGGCTTCTGCGGCCCGGTGGTGGGCGCGCCCTACTGATGTCCTCAATCGCCGGACGGGCTTGGGTTTGTCGTGGTGACGGGGGGCGGGGCCTCCGGAGGCACGTATGTCCGGACTGCATGTTTTACGGCGCGTGCGAGCCCTTGTCTTGCGTAACGGTAGCCATGCGCCACAAAACACGCTTTACGTCCGGCCACACGCACCTCCTCCGACCCCACCCCCCTCACGCCGAGGGTGAACTGAACGACCCCGCCCGCCCCGGAGTCCCCGCGGCCCGCCGCGCGGGCGCGGCTCACTGATGTCCTCAAACGCCGGACGGGCTGGGGTGCGTCCGGGCGGGCTGGGTCTTGGTGCCCGTTGACGGGTGCGGGTTACCGATGTCCTCAATCGCCGGACGGGCTTAAAAGCCGGGGTGGGCCGGGGTTGTTTTGGCGCGGGCCTGGAAGGGGGACGGGCAGGGGTCGTGTCCGGAACGTAAAGCGTGTTTTGTGTCGCATGGCTACCGTCAAACAAAACAAGGGCGCGCACGCGACGTAAAACATGCAGTGCAGGACACGACCCCTGACCGGCCCCCGGCGACAAGCCGCACCCGGGGCACCGGCCCGCAGCGGGCAAAATCAAGCCCGTCCGGCGATTGAGGACATCAGTAAGCCGCGCCCCCGCACCGGGCAGACGCCACAAACAGAGCCCGTCCGGCGCTTGAGGACAAAGAAGGAAGCCGCGCCCACCACCAGGCGGCCGCTCAGGCGAAGACCACCGTTCGGTGACCGTTCAGCAGGATTCGGTGCTCCGCATGCCACTTCACCGCCCGCGCCAACGCCTGACACTCCACATCGCGGCCGATCGCCACGAGCTGCTCCGGCGTCACCCCGTGCCCCACCCGCTCGACCTCCTGCTCGATGATCGGCCCCTCGTCCAGCTCCGCCGTCACGTAGTGCGCGGTCGCGCCGATCAGTTTCACGCCGCGCGCGTGCGCCTGGTGGTACGGCTTCGCGCCCTTGAAGCTCGGCAGGAAGGAGTGGTGGATGTTGATGATCCGGCCGTTCAGCTGCTTGCAGAGGTCGTCCGAGATGACCTGCATGTAGCGCGCCAGCACCACCAGCTCCACCTCCTCCGCACGCACCAGCTCCAGCAGCTCCGCCTCCGCCCGCGCCTTGGTGTCCGCGGTCACCGGGATGTGGTGGAAGGGGATGTCGTACGAGGCGACCAGTTCGGCGAAGTCGGTGTGGTTGGAGACCACGGCGGCGATGTCCACGGGAAGCGCCCCGGTCCTGGACCGGAAGAGCAGGTCGTTCAGGCAGTGCCCGAACTTGCTGACGAGCAGCACGATCCGCATCCGCTGGTCGGCGTTGTGGATCTCCCAGTCCATCCGGAACGCGTCGCCCACCGCCGCGAAGCTCGCCCGCAGCTTCTCCAGGGTGGTCACCGGCGTCTCCGCCGAGAAGTGCACCCGCATGAAGAAGAGACCCGTGTCGTGGTCCCCGAACTGCTGGCTGTCCTCGATGTTGCAGCCGGTGATGAACAGGTAGCTCGACACGGCGTGCACGATCCCCTGCTTGTCCGGGCAGGACAGCGTGAGGACGTACTGCTGCGTTCGCGAGGGGGTGGTCATGACGTCAGAGGATCCCACATCCTCCGCACACGGGCCGGTACCCGCCAGAACGTGGACCGGAACGCGGACCAGAACGCGGAAGACCCCGGGCCGACCGGACGGCCCTACGCGCTGCGCGTCATGATCCGCAGCACGTCCAGCGAGCGCGGCAGCACGTCCGGGTCGTCCCCGTCCGCGGCCGCCAGCCGTACGTGCGCCTCGCGGGCCGCCCGTACCGCCTCCGGCCACCCGTGGTGCTCCAGATAGGCCGACACGGGCGCGTCCGCCCCCACCTGGTGCATGATGCGCAGCACCCGCAGCACGGCGAGATCGACCAGCGCGGCCTCTCCGGAGTCGCGGAATATGGTGCCGACGTATTTCTCGGCGGACCAGTTGTCCAGCCAGGTGTCCTCGACCAGCCGGTAGACGGCGTCGGTGACGTCACCGAAACCCTCCCGGCCCGGCAGCCAGTACTCCTGGTGGAAGACGGGATCGGAAAGCATGTGCAGCGCCGAGCGCACATTGGTGCGCCAGCGCCACCACGGCATGTCATTGAGCGGCATGCCGCCCATGGTGGGGGAGCGACGGGCAGGACGGGAAGAGTTCTCGGAACCTTGCTGCACGGTCGTTGATCGTACGTTCCGTCCGGAGACGGAGAGCCCGACCCCCGCAATTCACCTCGTCGCCACCGGATGTTGCGGCACCCTCACTCCGTCGTTACCCAGGAGGCGGAAGGGTCTCTACCTATGACAGGTCGGCGACGCCCCATCTCTGTCCGTACGCGAGCGAACAACTGGAGCGCGAGGATCCGCGCGCTGTGTACGGCGGTGGCGGGAGCCTCGCTGATCACCGGCTGCGGTGTGATCCCCGGCACGTCGGGCGGTTCGCCCGCCCCCATCACCGTCATGACCTTCGCCCCCGTCGGCACGAACGCCACCAACATGCCGGGGATGCCGGCCATGGCGAAGGCGTACGCCCGCTGGGTCAACGCCTCGGGCGGTCTCGACGGGCACGAGCTGCGCGTCCTCACCTGCAACGAGCGCAACGACTCGTCGGCCGCCGCCGACTGCGCGCGCCGGGCGGTGAAGGAGGACGCGGTCGCGGTGGTCGGCTCGTACAGCCAGTTCGGCAAGGAGATCATGGCGCCGCTGGAGGCCGCGTCGATCCCGTTCATCGGCGGGTACGGCATGTCCGAGGAGGAGTTCACCAGCTTCCTCTCGTACCCGGTGAACGGCGGCCAGGCGACCCTCCTCGCGGGCAACGGGCAGCAACTCGCCCCCGACTGCGACCACACCGCGCTCGTACGGCCCGACACGATCACCGGCGACGACCTGCCCGACCTCCTCGACTCCGGTCTGGCGCACGGGCGCAGGTCCTCGGCGGCGGACATACGCGCGGCCGAGGACGCGACGGACTACACGAAGCCGGCCGAGCAGGCGCGCGAGCGCGCGGGGGACGGCGGGTGCGTGACGGCGGTGCTGGGCGAGAAGACGGAGACGTTCTTCGACTCGTACCGCCGGGTGCCCGACGACGGCAGGAACGTCCGGGTCTCCTCGGTGCTCGGCAGCGTCGGGCAGCCCCTCATCGACAGTACGGGCGGCAAGAACGGCCCCTTCGAGGGGGCGCTCCTCACCGGCTGGTACCCGGTGGCGACGGACCCGGCGTGGAAGCCGATGCGGGACGTGATCGAGAAGCACGCCTTCCAGGACGACGCGATAGACCCGGCGGACCCCGGGGTGCAGACCACGTGGATCGCGTACACGGCGCTCAAGACGGTCGTCGAGTCCATCCACGAGGACGTGATCACCCCCGGAAAGATCACGAACGCGCTGGACCGGGGCGTCAAGGTGGACACCGGCGGCCTCACCCCGCCGCTGCGGTGGCGGTACGAGGACATGCTGGGCGCGCCGGGCTTCCCGCGGATCGTGAACCGGGACGTCACGTTCCAGGTGGTACGGGACGGCCGGCTGATCGCGGAGCGCAAGGGCTTCGTGGACGTGGGCAAGACGCTCGGGTCGTAGCCGTAGCGCGCGGGAGAGAAGGGGCCCCGGCCGGGTTGGGCGACGAGGCCCGGGGGGGGCTGCGGCCGACGAGGGGCCCCGGGGGCCGCGGCCCCCGGGGCCCCTTCGCTACAGCTGGGTCGAGTCCCGCTGCGAGAGGTCGTACTTGCTCGCGATGCCGTTCCACAGGCCCGAGGCCTTGTTCTTGGCCGCCGTGGCCTCGCCGCTCGCCCGGTTGCCCTTGGCCGCTTCCCGGGTGGTGCGGGCCCTCCCCTGCTTGCAGCCCTTGCCCGTCCCGGCCTCGCGGGCCCACTGCGCGTAGTGGTCGTCCGCCGAGGCCGACGCCTGCCAGGCGGTGGTCAGCGAGGACGCCAGCTCCTGGTGGTCCGGCAGCTTGTCGATCGGGAGGGACTTGAGGCGGGTCACCAGGTCCCTGCGCTGCTCGGCCGCGTCGTGCAGGTCGCTCGCCGCCTGGTCCAGGTTGCTGCACGTCTTGATGTCGTTGACCGCGCGGATCACCGTCTCGCGGCTGTTGTTGCTGTCGCCCAGCAGCTTGTCGAGCCCCTCGGCCTGCGCCTTCACCGGGTCGGCCGCGTCCTGCGTGGCGGGCTGGGAGGCGGCGGTGCTCTCCGACGCCACGTTCTTCCCGGTGTCCCGCGGGCTGTCGTCCCCGCCGCTCATCAGCGCGCCCGCGCCCAGCCCGAGCACCGCGCAGCCGACGACCACCGCGGCGATCAGCGGGACGCGCGACTTGCGGCCGCCCGTGTCGCGCCCCGGCGGGGGCTCGTAGGGGGGCGAGGGGGGCTGCTGACCGTACGGCTGGGGCGCGCGCCCCTGCGGCGGGCGGCCCTGGCCCTGCGGGGGACGGCCCTGGCTCATGTCGACCGCGGGCATCTGCTGGGTGGAGTTGGCGCCCGAGCCGTCGTCCGTACGGAAGAGGTTGTCGAACTCGGCGGGCGGCGGACGGTCGCCGGGCTCGCCGGGGCGGACCGCGTACGACGGGTCCTGCGCGGGCACGGGGGCGATGAACTGCGTGGCGTCCGCATCCGAGCCGTGTGACGGGACGGGCGCGATGAACTGCGTCGCGTCCGACGAACGATCCGGGGGCAGCGGGCCGGGGCCCTGCGGGACCGGTGCGATGAACTGGGTGGCGTCCGCGCTGCCCGCGGTGGGCACGGGCGGGATGAACTGGGTGGCGTCGGCGTTTCCGGCGGCGGACGCCTCGGCGGGGAGCGGCTGTCCGTACTGCTGGGCGTGGTCGTAGGACTGGCCCTGCCCGTAACTCTGGCCGTACTGCTGGTCCTGCGGGGGCTGGTGGCCCTGCGGGCTCTGGTGGCCGTGGCCCTGGCCCTGGCCGTACGGCTGCTGCTGATCCTGCCCGTACGGCTGGCCCGGCCGGCCGTATCCCTGCCCCGGACCCGCTCCCGGGTCCTGCGGTCCGTATCCCTGGCCCTGCCCGTACCCCTGCGGCTGCCCCTGGTCCTGTCCGTACTGCTGGTACGGCTGCTGGGCGGCCTGCTGCGGGGCCTCCGGCGGCTGCTGGGCGCCGTAGCCGCCCTCGCCGTACCCCGGCTCCGTCCCGGGCCGTCCGCCGCCGTCCTGCGGCCCCCAGGGCTGCCCCCACGGCTGGCCGCCCGCCGGGGCGACCTGCTCCCCCGCGACGCTGGGCGGGATCCAGGGCTCGCTGCCGTCGCCGGGCAGCACGACGCCTTCGTGCGCGGGGCGAGCGGCCGGGTACTCCCGCTCGTCCCCTTGTCCGCTGTGCGTCACCGGGACTCCTACGTCGTGGAACGTGTGGACCTACGGAAATCGTCGGTTCACGCTACCGGGTGAATCACGGGCTCTGCCACGCACGTGGATCCGCTCCCGTTCCGGCCCGCCAGGACACGGCTGTAGCGACCGAATTCACCCGTTCTGCCGGTGACTTGATATGCACCACACCCTCACACCAACGGACCTTCGCCCCCTTCTACCCCCACCCTGCTCCCCCACTCCCCCGTGCCCCCGCCCGCGCTCACGCCGCCTGGATCTCCAGCCGGGCCGTGAACTCCCGGACGGACGGCTCGCTCCCGTACGGCTCCAGCCGCTGCTGGAGATCGTCCAGATACTCCGCGCCCCGGCTGGAACGCAGCGTCCCCATCAGCTCGATCGCGCGGGTGCCCGTCCGGCACGCCTCCTCGACCTCCCGCTGCTGGACCTGCGCCGTGGCGAGCAGGACCATGCCGATCGCCCGCCGGCGCGCCCGGGACTCGGGATGCCCGTCGATCGAGTCCCCGGCGTGCCGGGCCGCGGCGTCGGGCCGGCCCAGGTCGCGGTAGCAGTGCGCCAACTCGTCGGCGAGATAGGCGTGGTCGAAGTGCGCGATCCACTCGGGGTCGTCACCCGAACCGTCCTCCGCCTGCTCCAGCGCCGCGAGCGCCCGGCCCGCGACCTCCTGGCACTGGCGCAGGTCGCCCATGAGCGCGTGCCCCCGCGCCTCCGCCGCGTAGAACATGGCCTGCGCGCGCGGCGGGACCTGTCCGCGCGCCCCTTCCTGCGCGGCTCGCGCCAACTGGGCGATCTCCCGCGGATTCCCGAGCTGCGCGGCCAGATGACTCATGGACGCGGCCAGTACGTACCCTCCGTACCCCCGGTCCCCCGACGCCTGCGCGAGCCGCAGCGCCTGGATGTAGTAGCGCTGGGCGAGGCCGGGCTGGCCCGTGTCGACCGCCATGTACCCGGCCAGCTCCGTCAGCCGGGAGACGGCGGCGAAGAGCCGGCGGCCGACCGATTCGCGGTACGAGCCCGACAGCAGGCCCGACACCACGCTGTTCAGGTAGTGGACCAGGACCGGGCGGACGTGGCCGCTGCCGAAGCGGTGGTCCAGGTCGATCAGGGCCACGGTCATGGCCCGGACCGCCTCGACGTCCGAATCCCCCACCCGCGCGCCGGTGTTCCGCGCGACCGCCGGGTCCGCGCCCGTGATCAGCCAGTCCCTGCTCGGCTCGACCAGTGCGGACGACGCGACCGCCGACCCGGACAGGAAGTCGCGGCGCCCGACGTCGCTGCGCCACAACTCGCAGACCTGCTCGACCGCGCCGACGACGGTCGGGGCGAACTGGAGGCCGACGCCCGACGCGAGGTTCTTGCCGTTGGCCATCCCCGTCTCGTCGATGGTGACCGTGCGGTTCAGCTTCCGGCCCAGCGCCTCGGCGATGACGCCGGGCGCCCGGCCGCGCGGCTGCTGCCCGCGCAGCCACCGCGCCACCGATGTCTTGTCGTAGCGCAGGTCGAGGCCGCGCTCGGCCCCGACCATGTTGACCCGCCGGGCGAGCCCGGCGTTGGAGCACCCGGCTTCCTGGATGAGTGCTTGGAGCCGTTCGTTCGGCTGGCGCGCGACGAGAGGCCTGGCTGCCAATGGATACCCCCTGTGGCCGCAGTGATCAGCTCACTGATCACTGCCCGGCAGAAATGCAGAGAATGCGTGGCTTGGGCTGAATCGGCGATATTTCGAGGAACCACGCGAAACATGGCGTGTTTTGGCCATGCGGGTGTACTTGCTCCGATGTGGGCCGCACCTGTCCCATCGTGCCCGACCACGGACGGTGCGTACCCGCCAACCGGCCTCCGCGGGCCCGCGCGCCCCCGTCCATGCATCCATGCGCCCCACATGCGGGTCGGCGCGCGGTACGCCCGTAACCGGAGGTGACGGCGGGAGTTGTGCTCTGCGTGGAAGACACCCTCGGCGTCACGGGCGCGGCCCAGATCCCCCCTCAGCGTGGCGAACCGCCGCTGGACTGCGCGGTGCGGTACACGGAAGAACGGCACTGGGACGTGTTCCCCGGCACCTGGCTGGAGCCGGAGGCGGGCACGGAGCGTTGCTCGTGCGGCGACCCGGCCTGTGCCTCGCCGGGGGCGCACGCGACGGGACCCGACTGGGCGCAGAAGGTCACGGGCAGTGCGCCGGCGGCGCGCAGGCTGTGGTCGGAGCGGCCCCGGGCCGCCGTCCTGCTGCCGACGGGACGTACCTTCGACGCCCTGGACGTACCGGAGTCGGCGGGATTCCTGGCGCTCGCCAGGATGGAGCGGATGCGCCTGACGCTCGGTCCCGTGACCTGGACCCCGGACCGGCGGCTGCTGTTCTTCGTCCTGCCGGGCGCGGCCCTCAAGGTGGACGGCCTCGTGACGGGGCTGGGTTGGGTGCCCGCCGCGATCGACCTGGTCACGCACGGCGAGGGCGGGTACGTGGCGGCGCCGCCGACCCGCCTCGGCGGCCGCGGCGCGGTGCAGTGGGCCCGCCGCCCCACCCCGGCCAACCGCTGGCTGCCGGACGCCGACGAGCTGATCAGCCCGCTGGCGTACGCGTGCGGACGGGACGCGGCGGCGGAACGGGCGCGCAAGCGCTGATCACGTCCGGGCAGACACAACCGACGGGCGTACGTAGGGTGGTCGTCCCGGTCGGTACGGGAACCGGCACGGGGAGACCGAGAGGTAGTGCTCCATGCCGGAAGAACAGCACGGACCGGGCAGGACGTCCGCGACAGCGGGCCCCCCGGCGGACATAGGAACAGCCCCGCCCGTCGCGGGGGCGGCACCGCCCGCCGCGGAGACGGCACCGCCCGCCGTCCAGGTCGAGGGCCTGTGGAAGCGCTTCGGCGAGCAGATCGCCGTCGCGGGCATCGATCTCTCCCTGCCCGCGGGCAGGTTCATCGGACTGGTCGGGCCGAACGGCGCCGGCAAGACCACCACCCTCTCCATGGTCACCGGCCTGCTCCGGCCCGACCAGGGACGGGTCCGGGTCGCCGGGCACGACGTGTGGGGCGACCCGGTGGCGGTCAAGGCCCGCATCGGCGTACTGCCCGAGGGCCTGCGGCTCTTCGAACGGCTCTCCGGGCGTGAACTCCTCGGCTACACCGGGCGGCTGCGGGGGCTGCCCGGCGCCGAGGTCGACCAGCGGGCCACCCAGCTCCTCGACGTACTGGACCTGGCCGGCGCGCAGCACAAGCTCGTCGTGGACTACTCGACGGGCATGCGGAAGAAGATCGGGCTCGCCGCCGCGCTCCTCCACAACCCCGAAGTCCTGTTCCTGGACGAGCCGTTCGAGGGCGTCGACCCCGTCTCCGCGCAGACGGTACGGACCGTGCTGGAGCGCTACACCGAGTCGGGCGCGACCGTCGTCTTCTCCAGCCACGTGATGGAGCTCGTGGAGTCGCTGTGCGACTGGGTCGCCGTGATGGCGGGCGGCCGCATCCGGGCCCAGGGGACGCTCGCGGAGGTACGGGGCGACGCGCCGTCCCTCCAGAGCGCCTTCCTCGAACTGGTCGGCGCGCACGGGCGCGGGACCGGGGAGACCCTGGACTGGCTGGGCGGGGCCCGGTGAACACGGCCGCGCTGACCCCGCTCTTCGTACGGCTGAAGCTCTCCCTCCTGCGCAACGGGCTGCGCCAGTCGTCCGGCCGCAAGGCCGTGTACATCACCTCGCTCGTCATCACCCTGCTCTTCGCGGCGCTCCAGCTCCTCGGCCTCGTCCTGCTGCGCGGGAACGCCCACGCGGCCACCGTGACCGTGCTGTTGGCCGCCGTGCTGGCGGTGGGCTGGGCGGTGATGCCGCTGTTCTTCCCCGGCGGCGACGAGACCCTCGACCCGACCAAGCTGGTGATGCTGCCGCTGCGCCCGCGCCCGCTGATCGGCGCGCTGCTCGTGGCGTCGCTGGTCGGCATCGGGCCGCTGTTCGCGCTGTGCCTGCTGGTCGGCTCGGTGGTGGCGTCGGCGCGGGGCGCGGCGGGGGTGGTCGCGGCGGTGGTCGCCGTACCCCTGACGCTGCTCGTGTACGTGGCGCTGGCGCGGGCGGTCGCGACGGCGAACATCCGGCTGCTGACCTCGCGCAAGGGCCGCGACCTCGCGGTCCTGAGCGGGCTGGTGATCGCGGTGGGCGCGCAGTTCGTCAGCTTCGGCGCGCAGCGGCTCGGCGACGCGGGCGGCCTCGCGGAGCTGACGCCGGCGGCGGACGTCGTACGGTGGCTGCCGCCGGCGTCGGCGCTGGGGGCGGTGGACTCGGCGAGTGACGGCGCGTACGGGAGCGCGGCGCTCCAACTGCTCCTGTCCTTGGCCGCGTTGGGCGCCCTCCTCTACGCCTGGCAGCGGTCGCTGGTGAAGCTGATGACGGCGCCGGACGGCTCCACGCTGTCGGCGGCGGAGCCGGCGCGGAAGGGTTCGCGGTCCCGGCTGTCCTCGCTCCGGCTGCTGGAGGGGCGCACCGGGGCGGTGATCGTACGCAGCCTGCGGTACGCGTGGCGCGACCCGAAGACGAAGGCGGGCTGGGTGACGTCGCTGGCGGTGGGGCTGATCGTGCCGATCCTCAACGCGGTGCAGGGGAGCGGGTCGATCTATCTGTCGCTGTTCGCGGTGGGGATGATCGGGGTGCAGATGAGCAACCAGTTCGGGCAGGACACCTCCGCGTTCTGGATGGTGGCCCTGACGATTTCGTCGCCGCGCGACGCGTATCTCGAACTGCGGGCGCGGGCGGTGGCGTTGCTCCTGGTCTCGGTGCCGTACTCGGTCCTGGTCGTCGTGCTGACGGCGGCGGTCCTGGGCGACTGGGGGGCGCTGCCCGAGGCGCTCGGCCTCGCCTTCGCGGCGTTGGGGGCGTTGCTGGCGACGGGGGCGGTGACGTCTGCGCGGCTGGCGTACTCCATTCCGCAGGACAGCGGCTACAAGAACGTGGCGCCTGGCCAGGCGGGGTTGGCGTGGCTGTCGATGCTGGGGGTCGTGGTGGTGGCGGGGGCGGTGTGCGCGCCGGTGGTGGCGGTGACGCTCTGGCTGAACGCGTCTGCCTCGGCGTGGCTCCTGCTGCCCCTGGGCGTGGCGTACGGGTGCCTCGTGGCGGAGGCGGGCCTGCGGGTGGCGGCCCCCCAGACGTCCCGGCGCCTGCCGGAGATCCTGTCAGCGGTAAGCAAGGGCTGACGCCTGACCGGAGGGACGTCTGCGCCCTGGTGGTGGGCGCGGCTTCCTTCTTTGTCCTCAAGCGCCGGACGGGCGTCTGCCTGTCGGCGGTGGGCGCGGCTTACTGATGTCCTCAATCGCCGGACGGGCTGGGTTTGTCGTGGTGACGGGGGGCGGGGCCTCCGGAGGTACGTATGTCCGGACTGCATGTTTTACGGCGCGTGCACGAACTCGCTTTCTTAACGGTAGCCATGCGCCACAAAACACGCTTTACGTCCGGCCACACGCACCTCCTCCGACCCCACCCCCCTCACGCCGAGGGTGAACTGAACGACCCCGCCCGCCCCGGAGTCCCCGCGGCCCGCCGCGCGAGCGCGGCTCACTTATGTCCTCAAACGCCGGACGGGCTGGATGGTGCCCCTGCGCGATGCGCCGGTGCGGGTTACGGATGTCCTCAAGCGCCGGACGGGGCTAGGGGTGCGTCCGGACGGGTTGGAGAGGGGCGTCCTGGCGGGCCGGGGGTGCGTCGGGACGGGCTGGTCTCCGTGCCGGTGATGGGTGCGGGTCAATGATGTCCTCAATCGCCGGACGGGCTTGAGGGGGCGTCCGGGCGGGCTGGAGGTGCGTCGGGGCGGGTTGGACTGTGGCCTCCGCGTTGGTGCCGGGTGCGGGTTACCGATGTCCTCAATCGCCGGACCGGCTTGAAATGCCCCGGTGCGGGCTCCAACTGCCTCCCGCCCCGCCCCGGAGCGGGCCGGGTAGTGACGCGGGCCTGGAAGGGGGACGGGCAGGGGTTGTGTCCGGAACGTAAAGCGTGTTTTGTGTCGCATGGCTACCGTCAAACAAAACAAGGGCGCGCACGCGACGTAAAACATGCAGTGCAGGACACGA
>NZ_JBIURL010000013.1:59570-216701 GCF_044740805.1 Streptomyces sp. NPDC088261 | reverse complement strand
CGCATGGCTACCGTCAAACAAAACAAGGGCGCGCACGCGACGTAAAACATGCAGTGCAGGACACGACCCCTGACCGGCCCCCGGCGACAACCCGCGCCGGAAAAGACGGCCCGCAGCGGGCACCATCAAGCCCGTCCGGCGCTTGAGGACATCAGTAAGCCGCGCCCACCGCATGGGCGCAGACGCCCGTCCGGCGCGAGGACAAGAAGAAGCCGCGCCCACCACCGGGGCGCGCACGCCCGTCCGGCGTGAGGACAAGAGCCGGCCGCCACGGCCAAGGGGGCTACGGCGCGATCACCTCGTCCAGGAAGGGCTCGATCGCCGCGCGCCACGCGTCCGGGCGGTCGTAGTGGACCAGGTGACCCGCGTCAGCGACCTCCGCATACGCCCCCCGCGGCAGCACCCGCACCATCTCCTGCGCCTCCGCCCGCCCCAGCTCCCCGTCCTGCCCCCGCACCACCAGCGTCGGGCAACGGACCTGCGCCAGCTCCTCCCAGTGCGCGTCGTGCACCCACGTCTCCCGCGACGTCAGCATCTGGCGGCGCGAGAACACCGGGCCCCAGCCGTCCGCCCGTTCCGCCATCACCTCCGCGAAGAACTCCCCCCGCGCCGGGCTCGCCCGCTCCACCCACGGGTCGTCCTCGCCGAACCACTTCCTGACGTCCGCGAGCGTCGCGAAAGGCACCGGCCAGGTCGTGAACCAGTCCTCCCACTCCCGCTGCGACGCCGCGCCCAGCGCAGACGCCCGCATGTCGCAGATGATCAGCGCCCGCACCAGGTCGGGCCGCTTCGCGGCAAGCTGCCACGCCGTCAGCGCGCCCATCGAGTGGCCGATCAGGGTGACCGGCGCCAGCCCGAGCTGTTCGACGGCGGCCTCCGCGTCGGCGACGTACGCCTCGCGGGTGTAGGGGCCCTCCGCCGGCTTCTCGCTGCGCCCGTGGCCCCGCTGGTCGAGCGCGACCGCGCGGTGCCGTTCGGCGAGCCACCGGGCCGTCGAGGCCCAGTGCGAGGCGCGGCCCATCAGCCCGTGGAGCAGTAACACGCCGGACTCCCGCCCGGGAACGGGCTCCCCGCCACGCTTGGGCGGCTCCCCGAACTCCCAGGCGGCGAGGCGTACCCCCTCGGCTCCGGTCACATCGATGCGCTGAACCATGCGTCCTGGCACCCCCTTCGGTCCTGAGTGGTCGAGTCCGACCCCGCCAGACTATCGAACTCCCATTCGAAAACGCCGTTCTGGTCTACAACACCGCTCGTTCGAGTGACCCCGCTCGGGGATTGCCGGTCGCACCCGAGGGGAGATGTTCTCCGGGAGGCGGACCACTCGGGGATGAGGGTCCGAAGGCGCCGACCCTGGGAGCTCGGGGCTCCGGGTCGGCGCGGGGGAGGAAGGGCTCCGGCGCCTTGAAGGCGCCGGAGCCCTCTCCGTACGGAGGGGGGAGGGGAAGCGAGTGCGGCCCGCAGACAGCGCACACAGCGCACAGGGCGTCACCGGAGGGCGACGCGCCGTGCCCGTGTCCGTACCGGCCCATCACCGCTCCCTCCCCGATGTCTGCCTGACATATGCCCCGGAGGGCAGCCCCGCACGCGCCCCGGACGCTCAGGGCGGACAGACACCACGAAGCGCCAGAGGCTCAGCGCTTCGCCACGAACACGTGCGACGCCACCTCCGCGTCCAGCTCCGCCGCCTCGCCGCTGCTCCCGACCAGCACCCCGCCGGGCGACTCCGTCACGCTCACCACGGACCCGGGCTGCACCCCGGCCCGCCGCAGCGTGTACATCAGCTGGGCGTCGGTCTGGATCGGCTCGCCGATCCGCCGCACCACCACCGTCTTGCCCTCCGCGCCCGGATCCAGCTCCGCCAGGCTCACCATGCCCGCGTCGAGGAACGGGTCGGCCTCCGCCTTCTCGCCCAGCTCCTCCAGGCCCGGGATCGGATTGCCGTACGGCGACTCCGTCGGGTGGCGCAGCAGCTCCAGGACGCGCCGCTCCACCGCCTCGCTCATCACGTGCTCCCAGCGGCACGCCTCCGCGTGCACCTGCTCCCACTCCAGGCCGATCACGTCGACCAGGAGGCACTCCGCGAGCCGGTGCTTGCGCATGACGCGGACCGCCAGCCTGCGCCCTTCCTCCGTCAGTTCGAGATGCCGGTCGCCCGCCACCTGGACCAGGCCGTCGCGCTCCATGCGGGCCACGGTCTGGCTCACCGTGGGCCCGCTCTGGTCCAGCCGCTCGGCGATCCGGGCGCGCATCGGGACCACACCTTCCTCTTCGAGCTCAAGGATGGTGCGGAGATACATCTCCGTGGTGTCGATCAGTCCGGACATACGTGCCCCTCGATAATCGTGCGCTGGCCCTGACCCAATTCTGACGCATACCGCTGACAACCGTGCCGTGCCGGAGGCGCCGATGCGGCGGCGGCCCGCGAAGGCGGGCGGGAGACGCACGGGAGACCGGCGGAAGACGGGCGCGACGCACACGGGAAGCGCACGGGAAGCGTATTGACAGAGCAATGGTCCAGACCTCAACGTGATCCGCGGCACCGGCATTCCCCACCTCCCGCCCCACCCCTGGAAGGGCTCCCCCATGAGCGAGAGCAAGCTGGCCGATCAGTTCTTCGACGCCGCGATCGGCCTGCTCCAGCGCGTACGGGACACGGAGTCCGCGAACATCGCCGCGGCCGGGCGGGCGATCGCCGACACCGTCGCGGCCGGGGGCCGGCTGTTCGCCTTCGGCGCCGGGCACTCCTCGCTCGCCGCGCAGGACGTCGTCTACCGCGCGGGCGGCTTCGCCCTGATGAACCTGCTGGCCGTGCCGGGGGTGGTGGGGGTCGACGTCATGCCCGCGACGCTCGGCTCGGCGCTGGAGCGGGTGGAGGGCCTGGCGACGACCGTGCTCGACGCGAGCCCGGCCACCGCGGGGGACGTCCTGGTGGTCATCTCCCTCTCCGGGCGGAACATCCTGCCCGTCGAGATGGCGTCGCACGCGCGTGCGCTCGGGCTGACCGTCATCGGGGTCACGTCGGTGGCGTACGCGAGCAGGACCGAGTCCCGCAACTCCCTCGGCGGCTTCCTCAAGGACCACTGCGACATCGTGCTCGACAGCGGGATCGCCGTCGGGGACGCGGAACTGACCGCCGACGGCATCGAGGCGCCCTTCGCGCCGGCCTCGACGGTCGTCACCAGCGCCCTCATGCAGGCGATGATGGCGGCGGCGGCCGGCGAACTCGTCGAGCGCGGCACCGAGCCCCCGCTGCTGCGATCGGGCAATGTGGACGGCGGGCCCGAGTGGAACGTACGGGTGATGACCGAGTACCGCGACCGGATCTTCTACCGCCACTGACCACGTCGGCGGAGCGCCGCCGACCCCATCGGTGGACGCCACCGACCACACCGGTGGTACGGGAGACACGGCCGGGGTCCCTGGGAATCGCTCCAGGGGCCCCGGCCATTCGTTTACGTGAAAACACTACTTTGCGTCACCCGCGCGCCGCTTGGCGAAATTTTGATCTTTCACGCGAAGGTAATGTTCGGGCAAAGTAGAGGAAGCTCGGGTGTCGCATCATCAGAGCTGTCGGCCCGGCGGCGCACACCATCGCGCCGTTTTGCCGTACGAACCCGAAGAAGAACCCAGGAAGTCCGATCCGCGCCGAGGAAATCCCAGGCGGACGGCGGCACCACGGAAAGGGCGAGCTGTGAGATCCCGACCCGACCGCGTGCCCGCCGTCAGACGCCGGACCGTTTCGGCCTGACCCGGCTTCCCGGACGACCCCACGGCGGCCGCTCCACCGGCCTCCTCCCCGCCGCGACCCGGTGGGGACAGCGGCCACAGGCCGCCCAGGACGTCCGACCGCGCCACACCCCCCACTGACCCGACCACACCGCGCCCCGGCCAGACCGAGGGTTGCAGGAGGCAGGCCATCATGAAGTCACTCATCGACCACGCCCGTACGTTCTCCGTCCAGGTGGCGGAGCGTCCCGAGGAATTCCGAGAACTCGCCGCGGGGCAGACCCCGCAGGCACTCTTCATCACCTGCTCGGACTCACGGGTGATCCCGTCCCTGATCACCGGCGCCCGTCCCGGCGAGCTCTTCGAGCTCCGTACGGCGGGCAACATCGTCCCCCGCTACGACGAACGGCGCCCCAGCGGCGAGACCGCGACCATCGAGTACGCGCTGCGCGTGCTCGACATCCGCGACATCGTCGTCTGCGGGCACTCCCACTGCGGGGCGGTCGGCGCCCTCGTGCGCGGCGACGACCTCTCCGCCCTGCCCGCCGTCAGAGGCTGGCTCGACCACGGAGTGCCCTCACTGCCGGCCGACCGGGGCCTGGCCCACGCCGTCCGCCACCACGCGGCGGCCCAGCTCGACACCCTGCGCGGCTATCCCTCCGTGCGGGAGCGGATCGCCGAGGGCACGCTCGCCCTGCACGCCTGGTACTACGAAGTGGACACCGGCGCGATCAGCGCCCACCGGCCCGACCTGGGCGGGGAGTTCAAACCGCTGTGACGGCGACACCGCCCGCACGGCGCCTCCCCCACCACTCGTCCGCTCTCGGACCGCACAGCTAGGAACCCTCGTCATGCTCACGCTGTTGAAGGACCCCCGGGTCCTGAGGCGCGACATCCTCGCGTCCCTCGTCGTCTTCCTCGTCGCTCTCCCCCTGTGTGTCGGCGTCGCCGTCGCCTCCGGGGTCCCGGCCGAACTGGGCCTGGTCACCGGTATCGTCGGCGGGCTCGTCGTCGGCTGCCTGCCGGGGAGCTCACTCCAGGTCAGCGGCCCGGCCGCAGGGCTGACCGTGCTCGTGTACGAAGCCGTGAAGGAATTTGGCACCGGCGCGCTCGGTGCCATCGTGCTCGTCTCCGGCCTGCTCCAACTGGCCCTGGGCGCGCTCGGGTTCGGCCGCTGGTTCCGGGCCATCTCCGTCGCCGTCGTCCAGGGGATGCTCGCGGGCATCGGCCTCGTGCTCATCCTCGGACAGGTGTACGCCATGGCGGACACCGCCCAGCCGTCCGGCGGCCTCGGCAAACTCGCCGGGCTGCCCGGGCTGGCCTGGGACATCGTCACCGACGGTACGACGCTCACCGCGTTCCTCGTCGGCGCGGGAACGGTCGCCGTCCTGGTGCTCTGGCCCCGCTTCCCGGACCGCGTGCGGGCGGTCCCGGGACCCCTGGCGGCCGTCGCGCTGGCCACCGGGGTGACGATCGTGCTCGACCTGCCCCTCGCCAAGGTGGAGGTACGGGGACTGCTCGCCTCCGTCCAGCCGCCGGGCCTCGACGACTTCGGCGTGCTCGCCGGGGTCGCCGGGATCGGCACCCTGCTCGCCTTCACCCTGATCGCCTCCGCCGAGAGCCTGTTCAGCGCCGCCGCCGTCGACCGGATGCACGACGGGCCGCGTACGAACTACAACAAGGAACTCATGGCCCAGGGCGTGGGAAACACGGTCTGCGGGGCGCTCGGCGCGCTGCCCATGACGGCCGTCATCGTCCGCAGCGCCGCCAACGTCCAGGCGGGGGCGCGGACTTCGCTCTCCCGCGTCCTGCACGGCCTGTGGCTGCTGCTGTTCGCGGCGCTGCTGCCGGCCGCCATCGGCGTCATCCCGCTCGCCTCGCTGGCGGGTGTCCTGGTCTACGCCGGCTTCAAGCTCGTCCCGGTGAGGGATCTCGTGCCGCTGTGGCGCGAGCACCGGGGCGAGGCCGTGATCCTCGCGATCACGGCGGTGGCGATCCTGGTCACCAACCTCTTCGAGGGCGTGGTCCTCGGGCTGCTCCTCGCGGTGGTGAAGACCGCCTGGGAGATCTCCCACCTGCACGTCGACGTAAGGGAACTGACCGGCGGCCGGCTGGTGGTGTCGGTCACCGGCAACGCCACGTTCCTGCGACTGCCGCGGATAATGGAGGAGTTGGAGGACCTCCCGAAGGACCGTCCCATCGAGCTGGACCTGATGGGTCTGCGCCACCTCGACCACGCGTGCCGCATCGCGCTGGAGAACTGGGCCCTGCGGCACAACGACGCGGAGACGGAGCCCGTACGGCTGCTGCCCCCGGCGGCGGCGGTGCCACGGGCCCGCGGCGCGGACGAAAGGACAACGGACCCGAGCACGGGCTGACGGCCCCCGCCGATCGGCCGTGCGCTGGTCGACCTTCGGTGGCCGGCCTTCACTGACCGGCTCTCGCTGACCGGCCTTCGCTGGTCGACCAGCACTGACCGGCCTTTCGCGACCCGCCGGGCGGGCCTCCAGGCCGTCTCCCAAAGACGGCCTGGACGGCCCGCCCGGCGGCCGTCGGCGCGGACGCTACCCGCGTAGCTCTCGCAGCTCCCGCGCGAGGTCCAGCGAGGCCGCCACCCGGAGCGTCACGTCCTCCGCGTACACCGCGTCGGGGCGTTCGAACGCCGGGCGGCTCGCGCTCCGCAGGAACGTCACCACCCCCAGCGACCTCCCCCGGCTCCGCAGCACCGTGCACAGCGCGTGCACCGTGTCCGCCGGCCACTGCCGCGACAGCGCCCACGTCGGCGGCGCCGCCGCCCCGCCCGGCGCGCTCGCCCGTACCGAACCGATCCGGTCCATCGCCTGGAGCGCCGGGTGCCCGTTCCCGTACCGCACCGGAATCCCGCCCGTGGCCAGCGGCAGACCCGGCCCCGCGCCCCCGCCGGACGGCGTCGCCGCCGCCCGTACCAGCCGTATCGGCGCGTCCGACGACGAGGCGACGAACCCCGCCGGGCGGTCCCCCTCCACCACCAGGTCGAGCAGCGCGTGGTCCGCGAAGCCCGCCAGCGCGAAGTCCAGATGGACCGTCGCCGCCTCCGCCGGGTCCTCGCACTCCGACGCCGCCCGCGCCGCCCGGTGCAGCTGGCTGGAGCGGAACCGCAGCCGGTCCGCGTCCTGCGCGGCCAGCTTCGTCTCCGTGATGTCCTGGAACATCCAGCTCACACCCAGCGGCACCGGCTCCTCCGCCAGCGGGGACGCCAGCCGCAGGAACCCGCTGCGCCAGCAGCGCCGCCGCCGGCCGCCCTCCGCCGTACGGACCGTGACCCACAGCTCCACCAGGTCGCGGGGCGCACCCTCGGCCAGGACGTGGTGGAGCGCGCCCTCGACCTCCTCGACGCCCTGCGTGATCAGCTCGCCGAGGGGCCGGCCGAGCACGGACGTACGCCCGGAACCGAGCGCCCGCGCCGCGTGCGCGTTGACGACGGTCGGCCGCAGGTCGACGTCGAGGAGGACCACGCCCCAGGACGCCTCGTCGAACAGGGCCTCGCTGAGGGCTATGGACCGTTCCAGATCGATCTGCGCGTGGACCTCGCCGAACGCGCAGTACACCCCGGCGGGCCTGCCGTCGGCGGCGCGCACCCCCGCCGACTGGGTCCTTACGAGCACCCGGCCGCCGTCCTTGCGCAGCAGCGCGAACTCGTCGATCTGGCGGCCCGGCGCGTCCATCGCGGCCATCAGCCGGGCCCGCACCTCGTCGGCGTCGGCCGTCCGCACCGCCCAGCCCGCGAAGCCGTGCCGGCCGACGGCCTCGGCGGCCGACCAGCCGAGGACCCGTTCCGCCTCGCGGTTCCAGTGCGTGATCACGCCGTCCGCGTCGAAGGCGCAGAGCGCGGCGTCCATGCCGTCGAGCAGGGCCGCGAGCAGGTCGGAGCCGGGCCCGTCGCGCGCCGGTTCCGGTTCCGTTTCCGGTACGGCTCCGGGGCCCGAGCCGGGCGCGGAACCCGGCTCGTCCGGCCCGGGCGCGCTGGTGGTCCCCCTTCGAGAAGCACTCATCCTGGCACCCCCTGGCAGGACGTCTCCGCCGGTGCTGTCGCACGTCCGATCACTCAACTTGAACGTGACTCAGCACACACATCGTTCCCCGAAATCGCCTCGTCCAACAAATCTCGGTGGGCTTCGAAATTCACTTGAGCCTGCCCGGAGCGGCGCCTAACGTTGCAGCCACACCGAAAGGAGGTGATCCGGAACATGATTTCAGTCCGGACAAGTGAGGTGGCTGCGGGCTAACGGCCTGCCAGTCGCACTCTTGAAGTGCTCGGCCGGTCGTCGGCCGAAATCCCAAGCAGTCACCCGACCCGCAAGCCGCCGGTGTGTCCGGCCGGCTCCCTCCCCGGAGGGACCACGGCTTGCGGGTCGTCTGCGTGTGCGGCGGACGTGTGCGGCGGACGTTCTGATGCTTTACGGCCCTACGGGCAGAGCCGCTCCACCCGCCAGTCGTCGCCCTCGCTCACGTACCGCAGCCGGTCGTGCAGCCGGTTCTCGTGCCCCTGCCAGAACTCGACCGTCTCGGGGACCACCCGGAACCCGCCCCACCCCGGCGGCACCGGCACCTGCTCGCCCTCCGGATAGCGCGCCGCCAGATCCTCGTACCGGGCCAGCAGCTCCTCCCGGGTCCCGATCGGGCTGGACTGGTCGCTCGCCCACGCGCCCAGCTGCGAGCCGTGGGGGCGGGTGCGGAAGTACGCGGCCGTCTCGTCGCGGCCGACCCGGTCCGCCCGGCCGGTCACGATGACCTGGCGGGCCATCGGGTGCCAGGGGAAGAGCAGCGAGACGTACGGGTTCGCCCCGATCTCCCGGCCCTTGCGGGACGTGTAGTTCGTGTAGAAGACGAAGCCCCGGTGGTCGTACGCCTTGAGGAGCACGGTGCGGGAGGACGGGCGGCCGTCCCGGGTGGCCGTGGACACGATCATGGCGTTCGGCTCGTGCACACCGGCGGTCGCCGCGTCCGTGAACCAGCGGGTGAACTGGTCCATGGGCGCGGGGGCGAGGTCCGTCCCCAGCAGCGGCATGTTCCGGTACCGCTCGCGCATGGCGGCGGGGTCCGGGGCCGCGGGGGGCTGGTCTGGAGGCAACTCTGAAGGCAGGGAGTCAGACACGTGCCTCATCTTGCCGCAGGGGCGAGTGTTCCCGGCACGGAGTGCCACCAATCCTCCCCGGATGAAATCGGGCACTGTGCCGGATATCACGCTTCCCCGCATCGGAGGAACCCGCCAAAATCCAGGGGCGGGGCACTGTCGCCTTCCCACACCGGAAGCCGTCGTTCCCGCCTTCCCGACGGTGGGTGACCATTCGCCGTTCGGGGCATCACCGGGATGACCGGACCGGTATCACCCGTCGCACACATCATGAGGAGCCGCCTGATGTCCGACTTCGTACCCGGACTCGAAGGAGTCGTCGCTTTCGAGACGGAGATCGCCGAACCGGACAAGGAGGGCGGATCGCTCCGCTACCGGGGCGTCGACATCGAGGACCTGGTGGGGCAGGTGTCCTTCGGCAACGTCTGGGGACTGCTGGTCGACGGGGCCTTCGACCCGGGGCTGCCGGCCGCCGAGCCCTTCCCGATTCCCGTCCACTCCGGGGACATCCGGGTGGACGTGCAGTCCGCGCTGGCCATGCTCGCGCCGGTCTGGGGGCTCAAACCGCTCCTCGACATCGACGAGGCCACGGCCCGTGACGACCTGGCGCGGGCCGCCGTGATGGCGCTGTCGTACGTGGCCCAGTCGGCGCGCGGTCAGGGCGTGCCGATGGTGCCGCAGCGGGAGATCGACAAGGCGGGGAGCGTCGTGGAGCGCTTCATGATCCGCTGGCGCGGGGAGCCCGACCCGAAGCACGTGAAGGCGGTCGACGCGTACTGGACGTCGGCGGCGGAGCACGGCATGAACGCCTCGACGTTCACCGCCCGGGTGATCGCCTCGACCGGCGCGGACGTCGCCGCGGCGCTGTCGGGCGCGGTGGGCGCGATGTCGGGGCCGCTGCACGGCGGCGCACCGTCGCGGGTGCTCGGCATGATCGAGGAGATCGAGCGTACGGGCGACGCGTCGGCGTACGTGAAGCAGGCGCTGGACAAGGGCGACCGGCTGATGGGCTTCGGCCACCGCGTCTACCGGGCGGAGGACCCGAGGGCGCGCGTCCTGCGCCGGACGGCCCGCGAACTGGACGCGCCGCGGTACGAGGTGGCGGAGGCGCTGGAGAAGGCGGCGCTGGAGGAACTGCACGCGCGCAGGCCGGACCGGGTGCTGGCGACGAATGTGGAGTTCTGGGCGGCGATCGTCCTGGACTTCGCGGAGGTGCCGGCCCACATGTTCACGTCGATGTTCACGTGTGCGCGTACGGCGGGCTGGTCGGCGCACATCCTGGAGCAGAAGCGCACGGGCCGCCTGGTGCGGCCGTCGGCCCGCTATGTGGGCCCGGGGACGCGGACGGTCGAGGAGATCGAGGGCTTCGGCGGCCTCTGAGACAAGTGAGCGGGTCGCGGGGCGGCGCTCACCCCGGCCCGCGACCCGGCCCGCCACCCGGCGCGCCCAGGACTCCGTCCAGGATGTGGGACCACTGCGCCACCACCCGGGCGCGGCGCGGGGTGTCGTCCGTCAGGAGGGTGGCCAGGCCCAGGCCGCGGGCCATGTCCAGGAGGCCCTGGACCGTTTCGCGTACGCCCGGTACCGACTCGTCCGCGCCCAGGAGCGCGATCGCGCTGCGGTGGGCCTCGCGGCCGACCCGGGCCTCCAGTTCGGTGACGCGGGGGCGGAGCTGGTCCTCGTCGGAGGCCGCGACCCAGAGGTGGAGGGCGGCGCGGAACAGCGGGCCCGTGTAGAGCGCCACGATCCCCTCGACCGCCTGCCTGCGGTGGTTCCCGCCGGCTGGGACGAGGGCGCGCAGGGCGGTGGAGCGTTCCTCCGCCACGTACTCGACCGCCGCCGTGAACAGGTCCTCGCGGGTCGGGAAGTGGTGTTGCGCGGCGCCCCGGGAGACCCCGGCGCGCTCGGCGACGACGGAGACCGTGGAGCCCGCCCAGCCGTGTTCGGCGAGGCAGGACACGGCCGCCTCCAGGAGCCGCAGCCGGGTCGCCCGGCTGCGGTCCTGTTTCGGGGCGGCTACCGCACCCATGCCGCGTCCCGCCGTTCCAGGAACGCGGCGATGCCCTCGCGGGCCTCCGCCGACACGAAGAGCGACGCCGAGCGCTGGACCAGATCCTCCGCGTGGTCGTCGAACGCCCGCAGCACGTCCGCCGTCACGAGCTTCTTCGACTCCGCGAGCCCCTGCGGGGACGCCCGGCGCAGCCCGTCGAGTACGGGCTCCAGCGCCGCGTCCACATCGTCGGCCGCCTCCGTGAGGATCCCCGCCGCGACCGCCGCCGCCGCGTCGAACCGTTCGCCGGTGAGGTAGTAGCGGGCCGCCGCCCGGGGCGTGAGCCGGGGCAGCAGGGGCAGCGAGATCACGGCGGGCGCGACGCCGATCCGTACCTCGGTGAACGCGAAGTCCGCCGCCGTACGGTCGGCGAAGGCAAGGTCGCAGGCGCCGAGCAGCCCCAGGCCGCCCGCCCTGACATGCCCCGTGACCCGCGCGACGACGGGTTTGGGCAGCTCCACGATCTGCCGCATCAGGGAGACGAAGGTGTACGGGCCGGCCGGTTCCTTGAGGTCGGCGCCCGCGCTGAAGGTGGTGCCGGTGTGGGCGAGCACGACGGCCCGTACGGCGGGGTCCCCGGCGCAGTCGGCGAGCGCGGCGCGCAGTGCGTCGACGAGCCGCGCCGACAGGGCGTTGCGGTTCGCGGGCGAGTCCAGGGTGAGGGTGGTGATGCCCCGGTCGTGGGCGGTGGTGACCAGGCCCCCGTAGGGCGCCCCCGTACCGCCTGCCCGCCCGTGTCCCGCTCTCGGGTCGTCCGTCACGTGGTGATCTCCCTCTCGCGGTCCCTCAGCCGGCGTCTGAGGATCTTGCCGGAGGCGGCGCGGGGCACCCCTCCGATGAACTCGACCCGGCGGATCTTCTTGTACGGAGCGACGCGTTCGGCGACGAACGTCATCACGGCGTCCGCGCCGAGCGTCTCCGCACCGGGTCGACGGACAATGTAGGCCTTCGGGACCTCGTTGCCGTCCGCGTCGTACACCCCGATCACCGCCGCGTCCGCGATCGCGTCGTGGGTGAGGAGCAGCGCTTCGAGTTCGGCGGGGGCGACCTGGAAACCCTTGTACTTGATGAGTTCCTTGACGCGGTCCACGACGAACAGCCAGCCGTCGCCGTCGACCCGGCCGACGTCCCCGGTGTGCACCCACCCGTCGGCGTCGATCATCGCGGCGGTGTCGCCGGGGCGGCCGAGGTACCCCTTCATGACCTGCGGGCCCCGGATGAGGATCTCGCCCTCGCCGCCGGTCGCCACGTCCGTGTCCGGGTCGTCGAGGCGGACGACGCGCATCTCGGTGCCGGGGAGGAGCTTGCCAACGGCGCCGGGCGGCGGGTCGGCGGCGTCCAGCGGCACGATGTGCGTGCCGGGCGACAGCTCCGTCATGCCGTACGCCTGCCGTACGGGCGGGAGGTTCAGCCGGGCCGAACAGGCCGCCGCCAGGCGGGAGTCGAGCGGGGCCGCCGCGCACAGGACGTAACGGAGCGAGCTGAGGTCGTACCGCGAGACGGCCGGGTGCTTGGCGAGGGCGAGCACGATGGGCGGGGCCACGTACAGGCCGGTGATGCGGTACGTCTGGATCGCGGCAAGGAACTGGTCGAGGTCGAAGCGGGGCAGCACGACGACGGTCGCGCCGTGGCGCAGGGGCGCGTTCATCAGGGCGGTGAGGCCGTAGATGTGGAAGAACGGCAGAATCGCGAGGATACGGTCGCCGGGGCCCATGGGGACGACGGGTTCCATCTGCGCGAGGTTCGTGCCGATCGAACGGTGGGTGAGCATCACGCCCTTGGGGGCGCCG
This sequence comes from Streptomyces sp. NPDC088261, assembly GCF_044740805.1. Classification (NCBI taxonomy): domain Bacteria; kingdom Bacillati; phylum Actinomycetota; class Actinomycetes; order Kitasatosporales; family Streptomycetaceae; genus Streptomyces; species Streptomyces sp. NPDC088261. Next base: position 204,022 of record NZ_JBIURL010000013.1, on the reverse strand, counting down.
GTGGTGCCGGAGGAGTACGGGAGGACGGCGATGTCCTCGCCGGGGTCGACGGGGACGGTCACCCGGGGGGCCGTCGAGCGCGACAGGTCGCGGACCGAGCGGTGTCCGACGGCCCGGTCGCAGACGAAGATCTCCTCGATGCCGCCGACCAACTCCGCCGAGCGCCGGGCCACTTCGAGGAGCGGCCCGACGGTGACGATCCAGCGGGCCGCCGAGTCGCGGAGCTGGGTGGCCAACTCCTCGGCGGTGGCGAGGGGGTGGGCGGTGGTGACGGTCGCACCGGCGCGGGTCGCGGCGTAGAACACCGCCGGATACACCACGGTGTTGGGGCTGTGCAGGGCGAGGACGTCGCCCTTGCGCACACCCGCGTCGGTGAAGGCCGCGGCGAGGGCGCGGTGGTACGTGTCGAGCTGGCCGTACGTCATGCTCGTACCGTTCGTGCCGTCGACCAGGGCCACGGTGTCGCCGAACTCGGCGGCGCGGCCGAGGACGGCCTCGTGGATGGGCAGATCGACGGCCGGGACATCCGCGTACTCGCTGTGGAAGATCATGACGACCCCTTCGACGCTTGGACGCTTCGGCGCTCCGGCGCGCGGGACACGAACGCGCGGTTCGCGACCTGAACGCCCAGAATCCCGTGTCCTAGTAGGACTTGGGGAGACCCAGGGACTGATGGGACAGGTAGTTCAGGATCATCTCTCGGCTGACGGGGGCGATCCGGGCCACGCGCGCGGCGGTGACCAGCGAGGCGAGGCCGTACTCCCGGGTGAGGCCGTTCCCGCCGAGGGTGTGCACGGCCTGGTCGACGGCCTTCACGCAGGCCTCGGCGGCGGCGTACTTGGCCATGTTGGCGGCCTCGCCGGCCGCCGCGTCGTCGCCCGCGTCGTAGAGGTGGGCGGCCTTGCGCGTCATCAGGCGGGCGAGTTCCAGTTCGATGTGGGCCTGGGCGAGGGGGTGGGCGATGGCCTGGTGGGCGCCGATGGGTTCCTTCCACACCTGGCGGGTCCTGGCGTACTCGACGGCGCGGGCGAGGGCGTAGCGGCCCATGCCGAGGGCGAAGGCGGCGGTCATGATCCGCTCGGGGTTGAGGCCGGCGAAGAGCTGGAGGAGCCCGGCGTCCTCGTCGCCGACGAGGGCGTCGGCGGGCAGCCGTACGTCGTCCAGGACCAGTTCGAACTGCTTCTCGGCGGCGTGGAGTTCCATGTCAATGGCGGTACGGGTGAAGCCCTCGGCGTCGCGCGGGACGATGAACAGGCAGGGCTTGAGGCGGCCGGTCCTGGCGTCCTCGGTGCGGCCGACGATGAGCGTGGCGTCGGCGATGTCGACGCCCGAGACGAAGACTTTGCGTCCGTTGAGGATCCAGCCGCCGTCTCCGTCCTTGCGGGCGGCCGTGGTGATGCGGTGGGAGTTGGATCCGGCGTCGGGTTCCGTGATGCCGAAGGCCATGGTGCGGGAACCGTCGGCGAGGCCGGGGAGCCACTGCCGCTTCTGCGTGTCGCTGCCGAAGCGGGCGATCACGGTGCCGCAGATGGCGGGCGAGACGACAAGCATGAGGAGGGGGCAGCCCGCCGTGCCCAACTCTTCGAGGACGAGGGAGAGTTCGACGACTCCGCCGCCTCCGCCGCCGTACTCCTCGGGGAGGTTCACGCCGAGGTAGCCGAGCTTGCCGGCCTCGCGCCAGAGGGTCTCGCGGTCGAAGTCCCTTCCGTGGCGGCGGCCGAGGGCGGAGACGGCGGCGCGGAGGGCGGTGTGTTCGTCGGACTCGATGAAGGTGCCGCCAGGGGTGGTGCTTTCGGGGCCCGTACGGTCGGCGCTGCGGCTCATGACGGCTGGTCCTCCGGGACGGGGTCGGTGATGACAACGGCGAGCAGGGCGCCCACGTCGACCTGGCGGCCGGGGGCGGCGTGGAGCGCGGTGAGGGTGCCGGAGGCGGGGGCCGTGACGCGGTGTTCCATCTTCATGGCCTCCAGCCAGACGAGCGGCTGCCCGGCCGTGACGCGATCCCCCTCCGCCAGCCCTTCGGCGACGCGTACGACCGTGCCCGGCATGGGGGCGAGCAGCGAGCCGGGCGCGGGGGTGGCGCTCGGGTCGGTGAAGCGGGGGTGGACGAGGAGGCGGTACGACCCGTGGGCGGTGTCGACGTACACGTGGTCGCCGTACGCTCTGTCGCCGTTCGCCCGGTTGCTGTACGCACCGTCGCCGTGCGCGCCTTCGCCGCGCCCACCGGCGCCGTACGCCGAGACGTGGAAGTCCCGTACGACACCGCCGACTTCGAGGCGTACCAGCCGCTCGGAGACGCTGACGACCCGGACCCCGTCGTCCTCGACGCGGACGCCGTCACGGGTGACCCGGTAGCTGATCTCGTGGTCGCCGTAGGTCTTGCGGTGCGGCTGCGAGGCGAGGTTGCGCCAGCCGCCGAGGCGGGCGGGCACGGTGGCCGCGCCGCGCCGGGCGGCCGAGTCGGCGAGCGCGGCGGCGACGGCCGCGTGCCGTTCGTCGTCCCCGGCGGCGGGCGCGGTGAGCGCGTCGAGGTGGCGGTCGTAGAACCCGGTGTCGGGGTGCCCGCCGAGGACGTCGGGATGGGTCAACGACCGTACGAGCAGCTGCCGGTTGGTCCCGGGGCCGTGGATCCGGGCGCGCAGCAGCGCGTGCGCGAGGCGGCGCAGGGCCTCGGCGCGGGTGGGGGCCCAGGCGACGACCTTGGCGAGCAGGGCGTCGTAGTGCGGGCCGACGCGGTCGCCGGGGCCGTAACCGGTGTCGGTCCGGAGCCGTACGGCGTCCTGGGCGGTACCGCGTCGGGGCCGTATCCCCGCCGCTTCCCCTTCCCCCTGCGCCTCCAGCGACAGCTCGTGCAACACCCCCGTCTGCGGCGCCCAGTCCCGCGACGGGTCCTCCGCGTACAGCCGTGCCTCCACCGCGTGTCCGTACGGCTCCGGCGGCTCGGACGGGAGCGGGGCGCCCTCCGCCACGGAGAGTTGCAGCGCCACCAGATCGAGGCCGAACACCTCCTCGGTGACGGGGTGTTCGACCTGGAGACGGGTGTTCATCTCCAGGAAGTACGGGCGCCCCCGCGGCGAGATCAGGAACTCGACCGTCCCCGCGCCCCGGTACGCCACCGCGCGGGCCGCCGCCACCGCCGCTTCCGCCAGGCCGGTGACCAGTTCGGCCGGCAGTCCCGGCGCCGGGCTCTCCTCGATGACCTTCTGGTGCCTGCGTTGCAGCGAGCAGTCCCGCGTACCCAGCGCCCACACCCTCCCGTACGCGTCGGCGAGGATCTGCACTTCCACGTGCCGGCCGCGTTCCACGTACGGCTCCGCGAAGACCTCACCGTCGCCGAACGCGGACCGGGCCTCCGCCGAAGCCGCCGCCAACTCAGCTTCCAGGGAGGCCAGTTCACGAACCACCCGCATGCCTCTGCCGCCGCCCCCGGCCGCCGCCTTGAGCAGCAGCGGGAGGTCCGCCTCGGTGGCCGCGCCCGGATCCACCGGCGCCAGCAGCGGCACGCCCGCCGCGCCCATCAGTTCCTTCGCGCGCGTCTTCGACGCCATCGCCTCGATCGCGGCCGGTGGCGGCCCGATCCACACCAGGCCCGCGTCGAGCACCGCCTGCGCGAACTCGGCGTTCTCGGACAGGAATCCGTAGCCGGGATGCACCGCGCCCGCGCCCGCCGCGAGAGCCGCCTTCACGATCAGGTCGCCGCGCAGATAGGTGTCGGCGGGCGCGGCCCCCGGCAGCCGTACCGCCGTGTCGGCCTCCCGTACGTGCAGGGCGTCCGCGTCCGGGTCGGAGAAGACCGCGACCGTCGCGATGCCCAGCTCCCGGCACGTGCGGAAGACCCGGCAGGCGATCTCGCCCCGGTTCGCGACCAGGACGCTGGTGATCAGCACGGTCCGGGCCGTCCGCGTCCGCACACTCTTCGTCATCGCTCGCCTCACATCCGGAAGACGCCGAAGCCGCCCCGCACTCCCGCGACCGGCGCGGTGTGGAGGGCGGACAGGCACAGGCCGAGGACCGTGCGGGTGTCGCGCGGGTCGATGACCCCGTCGTCGTACAGCCGTCCGGACAGGAACAGGGGCAGGGACTCGGACTCGATCTGCCGCTCGACCATCGCGCGCAGCGCCGCGTCCCCTTCGTCGTCGTACGGCTGCCCCTTCGCCGCCGCCGAGGCGCGCGCGACGATCGAGAGCACCCCGGCGAGCTGCTGCGGGCCCATCACCGCCGACTTGGCGCTCGGCCACGCGAAGAGGAAGCGCGGGTCGTACGCGCGCCCGCACATGCCGTAGTGCCCGGCGCCGTACGAGGCGCCCATCAGGACCGACAGGTGCGGGACGGTGGAGTTCGACACCGCGTTGATCATCATCGCGCCGTGCTTGATAATCCCGCCCTGTTCGTATTCCTTGCCGACCATGTAGCCGGTGGTGTTGTGCAGGAACACCAGGGGAATGTCCCGCTGGTTGGCGAGTTGGACGAACTGCGCGGCCTTCTGCGACTCCGCCGAGAACAGCACGCCCTGCGCGTTGGCGAGGACGCCCACCGGATAGCCGTGCAGCGTGGCCCACCCGGTCACCAGGCTCGGTCCGTAGAGCGGCTTGAACTCGTCGAAGTCCGAGCCGTCGACCACCCGGGCGATCACCTCGCGCGGATCGAAGGGAATCTTGAGGTCGCCCGGCACGATGCCCAGCAGCTCGTCCTCGTCGTACTTCGGCGGCGCGGCGGGACCCGGATCGGGGTGTGCCTTGCGCCAGTTGAGGCGGGCGACGATCCGGCGCGCCTGCCGGACCGCGTCCCGCTCGTCCACGGCGAAGTGGTCGGCGAGACCGGAGACGCGGGCGTGCATCTCCGCGCCGCCCAGCGACTCGTCGTCGCTCTCCTCGCCCGTCGCCATCTTCACCAGCGGCGGCCCGCCGAGGAAGACCTTCGACCGCTCCTCGATCATGACGGTGTGGTCGGACATGCCGGGGACGTACGCGCCGCCCGCAGTGGAGTTGCCGAACACCACGGCGACGGTGGGGATTCCGGCGGCGGACAGCCGGGTGAGGTCGCGGAAGAGCGCGCCGCCGGGGATGAAGATCTCCTTCTGGGAGGGGAGATCGGCGCCGCCCGACTCGACCAGGCTGATGAGCGGCAGGCGGTTGGTGTACGCGATCGCGTTGGCGCGCAGGGCCTTGCGCAGCGTCCAGGGGTTGCTCGAACCCCCGCGTACGGTCGGGTCGTTGGCGGTGATCACACACTCGACGCCCTCGACCACACCGATGCCGGTGACCATCGACGCGCCGACCGGGTAGTCGCTGCCCCAGGCGGCGAGCGGGGACAGTTCGAGGAACGGGGTGTCCGGGTCGAGCAGCAGCTCGATCCGCTCCCGGGCGAGGAGTTTGCCGCGCGCCCGGTGCCGGGCCACGTACTTCTCACCGCCCCCGGCGAGCGCCTTGGTGTGTTCGGCGTCCAGTTCGGCGAGCTTGGCGAGCATCGCCTCGCGGTGCGCGGCGTAGTCGGCGGAGGCCGGGTCGAGCGCGGTGGGGAGCACGGTCACAGAAGGACCTCCGGGAGGTGGGCGTACCGGGCGCGCAGCCACTCGCCGAGTGCCTTGGCCTGGGGGTCGAACCGGGCCTGGAAGGCGACACCTTCGCCGAGCAGGCCCTCCACGGTGAAGTTGAGGGCGCGCAGGTGCGGCAGAACGTGCCGTACGACCGTCAACTCCGCGCTTTCCGGTATGAGTTGGCGGAAGAGGTCGACAGTCAGCTCGTGCGCCAGCCACCGCCAGGCGCCCTCGCTCCTGGCCCACACGCCGACGTTGGCGTCGCCGCCCTTGTCGCCGCTGCGGGCGCCCGCGATGAGGCCGAGGGGCGCGGGGAGGGTGGCGAGGCCGGCGGGGAGGGGTTCGGGCAGGTCGTCGACGGGCTCGGGGACGGGTGCAAGGTCTTTGGTACGTACGGGAGTTGGTATGCGCACCCGCTCGCCGTCCGGCAGTACCGCGAGGTGGTGGACCTCCGCCGCGTCGACGTACGCGGACTCGAACACCCCGTAGGGGGCGCCCTTTCCGGGCGGGGCCGTGACGTGGAAGCCGGGGTAGCTGCCGAGGGCCAGCTCGACCACCGCCCCGCTGACGGCCCGCCCCACCGTGTCCGGATCGGGGTCGCGCACGATGAGCCGGAGCAGCGCGCTGGCGGTCTCCTCGGTGGGGGCGTCGGTGTGGTCGGTCCTGGCCAGCTCCCAACGGACCTCGGCGGGGGGCGTGTTGCCGGTGCCGCTTGTGGTGCCGAGCGCGTCGGTCACCTGCTCCCGTACGAACTCCGCCTTGGCCTCGATGTCGAGTCCGGTGAGGACGAAGACGACCTCGTTGCGCCAGCCGCCGACGCGGTTGAGGCCGACCTTGAGCGTGGGGGGCGGCGGCTCGCCGCGTACGCCGGAGATCCTGACCCGGTCGGGCCCGTCGGGGGTCAGCCGTACGGTGTCGAGGCGGGCGGTCACGTCGGGGCCCGCGTAGCGCGCCCCGCCCGTCTCGTACAGGAGTTGGGCGGTGACGGTTCCGAGATCCACGACCCCGTCCGTACCGGGGTGCTTGGTGATGACGGCGCTCCCGTCGGCGCGGATCTCGGCGAGCGGGAAGCCGGGGTGGCGCAGGCGGCGGGGGTCGTGGTCGGTGAAGAGGGCGTAGTTGCCGCCGGTCGCCTGGGTCCCGCACTCCAGTACGTGTCCGGCGACCACCGCGCCGGCCAGCGCGTCGAAATCGCCGGGCGCCCAGCCGAAGTGGGCGGCGGCCGGTCCGGTCACCAGCGCGGCGTCCGTGACGCGGCCGGTGACCACGATGTCGGCGCCCGCGCGCAGGCACGCGGCGATCCCGGCGCCGCCGAGGTAGGCGTTGGCCGTCAGGACGCCGTCGCCCCAACTCCTTCTCGCCAGCAGGTCGTCACCCTCGACGTGGGCGACGCGGACGGGCACCCCGACCCGCTCGGCGAGCGCGCGGACGGCCGCCGCGAGACCGGCCGGGTTGAGGCCGCCCGCGTTGGCGACGATCTTCACCCCGCGCTCGTGGGCGAGCCCGAGCCCTTCCTCCAGCTGCCGCAGGAACGTCTTGGCATACCCGGCGGCGGGGTCGCGCTGCCGGTCCCTGCCGAGGATGAGCATGGTCAACTCGGCGAGATAGTCCCCGGTCAGGACGTCGAGGGGCCCGCCGGCAAGCATCTCGCGCAGGGCGCCGAACCGGTCACCGTAGAACCCGGAGGCGTTGCCGATCCGGAGAACGCCGGGGGCCGCGCCGGTGAGGGGGGAGTTGGCGGTCGGGGGGCCGGGCGCCGGGGCGCCGGTTGTCTCGTCTCCGGTCATCTCCGCCCCTCCCCCTTCGGCGCGCGGCCCGGGCCCGGGAGGCCCGCGAACGCCTGGGCGATGTCCAGCCAGTGGTCCGCGTCCGGGCCGTCTGCTCGTACGGTGACGTCGGCGCGGTGGGTCCGCTGGGTCACCAGGAGGGCGAAGTCGAGCGCGGGGCCTGTCACGCGCTGGGGCGCGTCCTCGGGGCCGTACGCCCACAACTCACCTCCCGGGCCCGTCAGTTCGACGCGGAAGGGCTCGGGGGGCGGTGGCTCGTCCCGTACGGAGTAGGCGAAGTCGCGGGTCCGTACCCCGATCCACGCGATGTGCCGCAGCCGGGCGGTCGGCGCGCGCCGCACGCCGAGGGCGTCGGCGATGTCCTGGCCGTGCGCCCAGGTCTCCATCAGGCGTGCGGTCGCCATCGAGGGGGCGCTCATGGGAGGCCCGTACCAGGGAAAACGCGCGCCGGGCGGGGTGTCGCGCAGGGCGTCCCACAGGCGTTCGCGGCCCGTGCGCCACCGGGTGAGGAGTTCGGCGGGCGGGAGCGCGGCGCCGTCCCGCGCGCCGTCGTCCACGAAGGAGGAAGGGGCGGCGAGGGCCTTGCGCGTCTCCGCGGCGAAGGCCCGTGTGTCGGTGAGGGAGAGCAGCGCGGCGTTGTCCGTCCAGGTGAGGTGGGCGATCTGGTGCGCCACGGTCCACCCGGGGGCGGGGGTGGCCAGGCCCCAGTCCCGTACGTCCAACTCCCCTACCAGGCGGTCGAGTTCGTCGCTCTCGCTGCGCAGATCGTCCAGGACTGGGGCAGAGTCGGACACGGGTGCGCTCCCTCGGACTCGGTCACGGCGGTGTGCGTGTCCCGGAGCATCTCAGGGGCCGTAGAAACAAGCAAGCGTGCTTGCTTTACTTCTCGGCGGTCACGCCGACCGTCCCCGGCGCGTCGGCCGCCCCCAGCGCGTCAGCAGTCCCCACCGCCTCCGCGTCGGACGCCGCGTCCGCCCGCTTCCCCGTCCCCGTCTTCCGCCCCACCTGCGTCCGTACCGCCCCCATGCTCGCCCCGATCACCAGCGCGATCGCCAGCGCCTCGGTGGTGGAGAGCGCCTGGTCCAGCAGGAGGAACCCGGCGCTCGCCGCGATCGCCGGCTCCAGGCTCATCAGCACGGCGAACGTCGAGGAGGGCATGCGGCGGAGGGCGAGCAGTTCCAGGGTGTACGGCAGGACGGACGACATCAGCGCGACCGCCACCGCGAGCCCGAGGGTCGACGGCACGAGCAGTTTGGACCCGGATTCCACGATGCCGAAGGGCAGCGCGATCAGCGCCCCGACCCCCATCGCCAGCGCGAGGCCGTCGGCCTGCGGGAAGCGCCGGCCCGTCCGCGCGCTGAACACGATGTACGCGGCCCACATCGCGCCCGCCGAGAGCGCGAACGCCGCGCCCAGCGGATCGAGCCGGTCGAACCCGCCGCCGCTGAGCAGCAGCACCCCGGCGAGCGCGAGGCCCGCCCACAGGACGTTCACCCACCGCCGGGAGACGATCACGGAGAGGGTGAGCGGGCCGAGGACTTCGAGGGTGACGGCCGCGCCGAGGGGGATGCGGTCGGCGGACTGGTAGAAGAGCCCGTTCATGGCGGCGAGGACCGTACCGAAGACGACGACCGTGCCCCAGTCGGCGCGCGAGTGCCCGCGCAGCGTGGGGCGGCAGAAGGCGAGCAGGACGACGGCGGCGAGCGCGAGCCGCAGCGAGACCACGCCGAGGGCGCCGGTACGGGGCATCAGCAGGACGGCGATGGCGGCCCCGAACTGCACGGAGAGCCCGCCTGCGATGACCAGCGCGACGGGCCCGAGGGAGCGGGAGGGGGACGGGGCCCCCGGACCGCCCCCGGCCTCCGCGACACCCGAGACCTCCGGCACCACGACGGAAGCGGTGGCGGCAGCGGCGGGAGCAGCGGCGGCGGTACGCGGCTCATCCACCGGAAACCTCCAGAATGTCGTGGTCGGGCGGGCTGACGCCCGCACTCACGTTACGGCCCCGCGCCACGCCCGTGAAATGCCTTTTGGACTGCCGTTATGCTCCGCACGCATGAGCATCGAGCTGCGCCATCTCCGCTGCTTCCTGGCCATCGCCGAAGAGTCCAGCCTGACCAGGGCGGCGGCCCGGCTGCACCTCACCCAGCCCGCCGTCTCGCGCAACCTCGTCGCGCTGGAGAAACACCTCGGCGTACGGCTCGCCGAGCGCTCCACCCACCACCTCGCCCTCACGGCGGAGGGCCGCGCCTTCCGCGAGCGGGCGGCGGCCGCCGTCGCGGCGTTCGACGACGCGCTCGACACGGGCCGGCTGCGCCGCAGGCCGCTGCGGCTCGGGCACGCGTGGTCGGCCTTCGGCCCGTACACCACCCCGCTGCTACGGCGCTGGGAGCGTGAGCACCCGGAGACCCCGCTGGAACTGCTCAGGATCGACGACCGTACGGCGGGGCTGATCCGGGGCGAGGTCGACGCGGCGCTGCTGCGGGGGCCCGGGGTGGTGGGGACGCCGGGGCTGGTGACGGAGCTGCTGTTCACGGAACCCCGCGTCGCGGCGGTCCCGGCGGACGGCCCGCTGGCGGCGCGCCCGACGCTGACCCTGGCGGACCTGGCGCCCCACCGGATCCTGGTGAACACCGTCTCGGGCACGACGACCCCGTCCCTGTGGCCCCCGGAGGCGGGCCCGGTGTCCACGGTGACGGTGGCGAACACGGACGACTGGCTGACCGGCATCGCGGCGGGCCGCGGGGTGGGCGTGTCGAGCGCGTCCACGGCGGACATGCACCCCCACCCCGGGGTCGCCTACCGACCCCTCCCGGACGCCCCACCGCTCCAGGTCTTCCTGGCCTGGCGCGAGGGCGCCGCCCACCCGGCCACCCAGGACCTGGCCACCCTGGCCTGGCAACTGGCCACGGGCACGTAGGCCGCCTCCGCGGAGCCGGGCTCTACGGGCCGGGCTGTAGGGGTCGCCCTTCACGCCCCGGGCTCTACGCTCCCTCCGGCCGCCCGTCCAGCGCCTCCGCCAGGAGTTCGGCGAGGTGGCGCGGGTGGTGGTCGGTCAGGTGGGTGAGTTGAGTGCGGCAGGAGAAGCCGTCTGCCAGGAGGGTCGCTTCGGGGGGTGCTGACCGTACCGCCGGGAGCAGTTGGTCTTCCGCGACCGCCGTCGACACCTCGTAGTGGCCGCGCTCAAAGCCGAAGTTGCCTGCCAGGCCGCAGCAGCCGCCGCTCAACTCGCCCGTCAGGCCCGCCCGTTCGCGGAGTCGGCGGTCCGCCTCGTCGCCGAGGACCGCGTGTTGGTGGCAGTGGGTCTGGCCGGTGACCGGGCGGTTCAGGCGAGGTGGGGCCCAGGTCGGGGCCTGTTCCTCCAGGGTTTGGGCGAAGGTGCGTACCGCCGCGGCCAGTTGGGACGCCCGGGGGTCGTCCGGCAGCAGTTCCGGGAGGTCGGTGGTCAGGGTGGCCGCGCAGCTCGGTTCCAGGACCGTCACCGGGCCGCCCGCGTCCAGGACGGGTTCCATCCGGTCCAGCGTGCGGCGCATCACCTTGCGTGCCTGGTCCAGTTGGCCCGTCGAGACGTACGTCAGCCCGCAGCACACCCGGCCCTCCGGCACCGCGCAGCCGATCCCCGCCGCCTCCAGCACCCGGACCGCGGCCCGCCCCACCTCCGGCGCGAGGTGTTCGGTGAAGGTGTCCGGCCAGAGGGTCACCCGGGGGGTGGAGAGGGTGGGTGCCTCACTCGCCGGGCGGCCTCGGAGCCAGTGGGTGAACGTCTCCGGCGCCAGGGTCGGCAGCGTGCGCTCCCGCGCGATTCCCCCCGCCCTCTTCGCCAGTGCCGCCAGCGGCGGCACCCGCGCCGCCGCGTTCAGTACGCGGGCGAACGGGGCCGCCGCCCGCAGCCACACCGGCAGCCGGCCCATCGCGTAGTGCGCGGCGGGCCGCAGCCGGCCCCGGTAGTGGTGGTGCAGGAATTCCGCCTTGTACGTGGCCATGTCGACGCCCACCGGGCAGTCGCTCCGGCACCCCTTGCACGACAGGCACAGGTCCAGCGCGTCCCGTACCTCCGTCGAGCGCCAGCCGTCCGTCACCACCGGGTCGGTCGCCACCGGGTCCCCCGACCCGCCCGCCAGTCCGGCCCGTCCCGCCTGTCCCGCCCGCCCCGCCAGCATCTCGTGCAGCAGCCGCGCCCGGCCGCGCGTCGAGTGCCGCTCCTCGCCCGTCGCCCGGAACGACGGGCACATCACCCCCGCGCCCTCGTTCGGGCCCGCGACCCGGCACTTCGCCACGCCCACGCAGCGCCGTACCGCCGCCGAGAAGTCCCCTCCCCCGCCGGGACCGTCGTGCGGATACGCGAACACCACGTCGACGGGCTCACGCGGCAGTACGGCGAACCGCAGGTTCTCGTCCAGCCGCGCCGGGCGCGCCAGCACGCCCGGGTTCATGCCGCCCGCCGGGTCCCAGACGTCCTTGAACCGGCCGAAGAGCGCGACCAGTTCGGGCCCGTACATCGCCGGCAGCAGCTCCGCCCGCGCCAGCCCGTCGCCGTGCTCCCCCGACAGTGAGCCCCCGTGCGCGACGACCAGCGCGGCCGTCTCCTCCGAGAAACGCCGGAAGCGCCGTACGCCGTCCTCGCCCAACAGGTCGAAATCAATGCGGACATGGATGCAGCCGTCCCCGAAATGCCCGTACGGCGTACCCCGCAGGCCGTGCTGGGCGAGCAGCGCGCGGAAGTCGCGCAGGTACGCGCCCAGCCGGGCCGGCGGCACCGCGCAGTCCTCCCAGCCGGGCCACGCCTCGCTGCCGTCGGGCATCCGGGTCGCGGTCCCGGCCGCGTCCTCCCGCACCCGCCACAGCGCCCGCATCCCGGCCGGATCGTCCACGATCGTGCCGTCCAGCGCGTCCGCCGCGCGGAGGATCGCCCCGGCCGCCGCGCGCGCCTCGGCCGCCGTCGCCCCGCCGGTCTCCACGAACAGCCACGCGCCCCCGCGCGGCAGCCCGTCCGGCAGCCCGTGCCGCCCGCCGCGCCCGCCGCCACGTCCCCCTTCGCCCCCGCCGCCGTACCCGCCCCCGCGTCCGCCGCCGTACCCGCCCCGTACCAGGTCCTCCGCCATCCCCTCGACGGTGAGCGGCCCGTACGGCAGCAGCCCCACCGCGGCCTCGGCGGCGGCGCTCTCGTCCGGGTAGCCGAGCACGGCGAGGGCGCGGGCGGGCGGCGACGCGACCAGCCGTACGGTCGCCTCCGTGACGACGCCGAGCGTGCCCTCGCTGCCGCAGAAGGCGCGGGCGAGATCCGCCCCGGCCTCGGGCAGCAGCGCGTCGAGCGCGTACCCGGAGATGCGCCGGGGCAGCCCGTCCGGGTAGCCGGTCCGCAGCAGCGCCAGATTCCCGCCGACCAGCTCCTCCAGTCCCCGCAGCAGCTCCGCCCCGCCGGGCCCGGACGCACGGGAGCCCCCCGCCCCCGGCACCCCCGTCAATCCCGGCGCCCCTGGCGCTCCCGGCACCCCCGACGCCCCCGGCCACCCCCGCCCCAAGCTCAGTTCCGCCCCGCCGTAGGTGAGGACGGACAGCCGGTCGACGTTGTCGGCCGTCGTGCCCCACGCCACCGAGTGCGCCCCGCAGGAGTTGTTGCCGATCATCCCGCCGAGCGTGCACCGGCTGTGCGTCGACGGATCCGGGCCGAAGGTCAGCCCGTACGGCCGTACGGCGTCCCGCAGGTCGTCCAGGATCACACCGGGCTGCACCACCGCCGTGCGCGCCTCCGCGTCCACCGACACGATCGACCGCAGGTGGCGGGTCAGGTCGAGCACCACCCCGACCCCGGTCGCCTGGCCCGCGATGGACGTCCCGGCCCCGCGCGGCAGCACCGGTACGCCGTACTCGCGGCACACCGCCAGCGCGGCGGCCACGTCCGCCGCGTCGCGCGGGGCGACCACGCCCACCGGGACCCGGCGGTAGTTGGACGCGTCCATGGTCATCAGGGCCCGGGCCGCCGTCCCGAAGTCCACCTCCCCGCGCACGGCGCCCTCCAGCGCACGCGCCAGCGCGGTCGCGCCCGTACGCGCCCCCACCCCCGCGCCCGCACCCGCGTTCGTTCCCGCGTTTCCCGCGTTCGTTCCGGATCCCGCGGACTTCTCAGCCTGGTCAGCCATGGTCCCAGCATGCCCCGGCCGCCCCCGCGAACCCGGTACATGAGTGGCACACGTACGGCATATGCCCGACGCACACCCCGGCCGCCCCTGGTTCACTTGTCGGCCACAGCACCTTCAGCAGACGGAAACGCATAAGGAATCGAACAAAAATTTCCCAATTCAATCGTCAACTCTCCTATAGTGACCTCCGTTTGTGCGGTGCGCTGGGCCAACTTCACCGACCCGGAGGGCAATCCCCGATGACCGGCACCCCCGATGCCCCCACCGGCGCGGCCAGACCCACCGACACCGGCACCCTGAAGATCGCCATCGTCGGCGGCTTCGGCGTCGGCAAGACCACCATGGTCCGTTCCATCAGCGAGATCCGTCCCCTGAACGCCGAGGAGACGATGACCCGCACCGTGGAGATCGACGCCCTCGCCGACCTCGACGGGCTCGGCAGGAAGACCGCGACCACGGTCGCGTTCGACTTCGGCCGGATCTCCCTCGAACAGAGCTCGGCGCACGACCAGGGGTCGGTGCTGTACGTGTTCGGCGGCCCCGGCCAGGAGCGTTTCTCGTTCCTCTGGGACCGCCTCTTCTCCGGTACGTTCGGGGCGGTCGTCCTCGTCGACACCCGCCGCGTCGCCGACGCCCGTCACACCATCGAGCGATTGCAGGCCGACGGCACGCTCTTCATCGTCGCCTGCAACGACTTCGGCGGCCCGTTCCGTACCGAGGAACAGGTGCGCGAGACCCTCGGCCTGACCTCCGACGTCCCGCTGGTGGAGTGCGACGCGCGGGACCGCTCGTCCAGCAAGTACGTCCTGATCACCCTGATCGAATACCTGGCCGCCCGCGTCTCATCCGACGGACACGGCTGTCCGGCACCGCGCGCGAGGCACTAGGCTCCGGCCCGTGGCCGATATCCAGATTCCTGCTGACATCAAGCCCGCCGACGGCCGTTTCGGCGCAGGCCCCTCCAAGGTGCGGACGGAGGCGGTGGACGCGCTGGCGGCCACCGGAACGTCGCTGCTCGGCACCTCGCACCGCCAGGCTCCGGTGAAGAACCTGGTCGGCGCGGTGCGCGACGGTGTACGGAGCCTCTTCGACCTGCCCGACGGGTACGAGGTGATCCTGGGCAACGGCGGCTCGACCGCCTTCTGGGACGTCGCGACACACGGCCTGATCGAGAACAAGTCGCAGCACCTCTCGTTCGGCGAGTTCTCGTCCAAGTTCGCCAAGGCGTCGAAACTCGCCCCGTGGCTGGCCGAGCCGACCGTCATCTCCACCGACCCCGGCTCGCACCCCGACCCGAAGGCCGAGGAGGGCGTCGACGTCTACGCCCTCACCCACAACGAGACCTCCACCGGTGTCTCCGCGCCCGTCCGGCGCGTCGCGGGCGCCGACGCCGGTTCGCTGGTGCTGGTCGACGCGACCTCCGGCGCGGGCGGCCTGCCGGTCGACATCACCGAGACCGACGTCTACTACTTCGCCCCGCAGAAGTCCTTCGCCGCCGACGGCGGCCTGTGGATCGGCGTCTTCTCGCCCGCCGCGCTGGAGCGCGCCGCGCGCGTGCACGGCTCGGGCCGGCACGTACCCGAGTTCTTCTCGCTGCCGACCGCGATCGACAACTCGCTGAAGAACCAGACGTACAACACCCCCGCCCTGGCCACGCTCTTCCTGCTGAACGAGCAGCTGACCTGGATCAACACCCAGGGGGGCCTGGACTGGGCGGTGAGCCGGACGGCCGCGTCGTCGAGCGCGCTGTACGGATGGGCCGACGCGTCCAAGTACGCCACCCCGTTCGTGGTCGACCCGGCGAAGCGCTCGCAGGTCATCGGCACGATCGACTTCGCGGACGAGATCGACGCGACGGCGGTCTCCAAGGCCCTGCGCGCCAACGGCATCGTGGACACCGAGCCGTACCGCAAGCTGGGCCGCAACCAGCTGCGCGTCGCGATGTTCCCGGCGGTCGACCCGGCGGACGTGGCCGCGCTGACGGCCTGCGTCGATTACGTGATCGAGCGGCTCTAGCCTCTCAGCCGAATGCGAAGGGCCCCGGTACGCGCTCCACGCGACCGGGGCCCTTCGCCGTTCACACCGTCCACGCGAGCGGGGCCCCTCGCCGATCACACCGCCCGCCCGGCCGGTCTCAGCTCTTCCGCCGCACCCGCTTGAAGCCGAAGAACAGCACCACCGCCCCCACCAGCACCACCGTCCCCACCGTCACCTTGCCCTGCTCACCGTCCGCACCCGGGCCCCCGGCCGACCCGCCCCCGCCCGACGCCGTACCACCGCTCCCCGGGGACGAGCCGCCGGAGTCCTTGTCCAGGTCCACCCGCTCCACCCCGCTCTCCTCGCCCTCGGAGCCGAACATCAGCGCACTGCCGTCCGCCGTGTACGTCACCGACTCGGCCTGCCCCTGGATGGGCGCGCGCACCCGGTGGTCGGCGCCCAGCCGGCCGTTCTTCCAGGCGTACGCGCGCGCGCTGAAGTACGAGCGCAGCACCAGCTCCTTGCCGTCCGGCGAGAACGCGCCGTCCGTCACCCACAGCACCTCCCCGATCCGCCGGAAGACGTTGGTCCCCGTCGCGGTCAGCTGCGCCGGACCCTCGTACAGGCCGCCGCCGTCCTCGTTCTTCGAGGCGATGTAGACCCGCCCGGTCTTCGGGTCGACCATCAACGCCTCGGCGTCGCGCGGCCCGTCGGCGTACTTCACCGTGAACTGGGTGGCGCGGACCGTCGCGTCCTTGAGCCGCTTCGGCTCCGGGAAGCGGTAGATCCACACGTGGTCCCAGCTGCCGCCCAGGTTGTCCCCGATGTCACCGACGTACACGTCGCCGTCGGGCCCGACCGAGATGGCCTCCACGTCACGCGGGTCGCCGACGCCCCGGAGGGTGATCGTGGCGACCGTCTCACCGGTCCGGGAGTCGACCGCGTAGACGTACGGGCCGTCGTCGCTGTCGTTGTGCGTCCAGTAGACGCCGGGGTGGGCGCGGCTCGCCGCCAGACCGCTGGACTCGGTGATGCGCGGGTCCTTGATCGTGAAGCTGCGGTCGGGGGCGTTGTCGTCGGCGGCGTCGGCAGAGGCGCCGGCAGCGGCCCCCGAGGCTTCCGGCGCGGATATGCCGAGCAGGGCGGACACACCGACGAGCAGGGTGGACACACCGAGCAGTACGGTGGAAACACCCGCGAAAACACCGGAAAGACGCAGGCCAGGATGGTGCGGAAGCGAACGCATGCCCCCAGCCTGCCATCCCGTCCCGATCGGGGATGATGACCCGATGCGTTTCATGTTCGTCGGCGACTCCATGACCATCGGCCACGCCGGCGACTTCACCTGGCGCTACCGGATGTGGCAGCACCTCAACGCGTCCTTCGGCGGTCCGTACCGGATCGTCGGCCCGCGTACGGAGGTGTACGACCTGCTCGCCGAGGCCCCCGTCTCGCACGCGTACGGCGCCCCGGACTTCCCACCCGCCGCCCGGCGCCACCTGGCGGGCTGGGGCGAGGGCTGGCAGCACCTGACGCCCCTGATCCGCGACGCGGTGAGCACGTACCGGGCCGACCTCCTGCTGATCTCGCTCGGGCTGATCGACCTCGGCTTCTACACGAACAGCGCCCAGACCGCCGACCGGGCGCGGCTGTTCCTCGCCGAGGCCCGCGCGGCGAACCCGCGGATCAGGGCCGTGCTCCTGCCCGTCATACCGAACGTGCGCGCCGACACCGACCCCGCCTTCGCCGCCGAGGTGGCCCGCTTCAACGAGCTGCTGGCGAAGGCGGTCGCCGACCTGGACCAGGCCGGCTCGCCCCTGCTGCTGGCGTCGCGCCCGCCGTCGTACGACATCCGCCGCGACACGTACGACGGCACGCATCCGGCGCCGTCGGGCGAGCACAAGCTGGCGGGGGCGTTCGCGGACGCGATGTACGAGGCGTGGGGGCTGGGGGCGCGGTACGAGGCGCGGACCTGACGCCGCCGGTCGCCTGCCGTGGGGGCCGGCCGCCGTCAGGCGACCCGGACGTCCTCTCCCGGGAAGACGGGCTCGGGCGCCGACAGCTGGGCCCGGGTGGGCAGCAGAAGCGGGGTGCCGAGGAGCAGCACACCGGACACGGTGATCGCGGTGAGCGGGCTGGTGAGGGTGGCGAGGATCCCCCAGATCACCATCAGGGCGGCGTGCAGGAGCTTGCTCGCGGCGCTCCACGTACTGAGGATCTGGGCGGTCCGGTGGACGGGAGTCCGCCGCAGGCGCTCCGTCGCGTAGATCGGATTGAAGATCCCCATGCAGGTGATCAACAGCCCCTCGACAGCGATCACGGTGAGGAGTCCGGGGACTCCGGGACCGACCAACGCCAGCCCGAGGGGGAAGACCGACCGCAGCCGGCCGGAGACGGCCATCACCCGGTACCGGCCGTGGCGGGCCACGAGGCGCGCGGAGAGGCGGGCGCCGACGAAGCCGCCGAGAGCGGGGACGCCGAAGGCGAGACCGTACTGCCAGGCGGGGAAGTGGTACTGGCCCAGCAGGAGGACGGACAGGAGCGGGGCGGTGGCCATGATGAGGCCGCCGACCAGGATCGAGTTGAGGAACAGGCGCCTCAGCGCGGGATCGCGGAGGATGAACCACCAGCCGTCGAGGAACGGGCTCCGGCGGGGCACGACGGACCGGTCGCGGGTCTCAGTGGACCGGTCGCGGGGCTCGGCGGACCGATCGCGGGGTGTCACCACATCGCTCCCGCGGATACGGTGGATTCCGAGGGCGGACAGCAGGTAGCTGAGGGCGTCGGCCAGGACCGTGACGACCGGGCCCAGCAGCCCGATGAGCGCACCGCCGAGAGGCGGTCCCGCCGCCGTCGCTACCCAGCTCGTGGCCTCGAACCTCCCGTTCGCCACGAGGAGGTGGTCCCGGGGGACGAGATGTTTCAGGTACGCGCCGGACGCGGCGGTGAAGGCGATGCTCGCGGTCCCGGACACGACCGAGACAACCAGCAGTTGACCGTACGACAACACGCCGAGGACGTACGCGACGGGGACGCTCGCGGTCGCGGCGAACCGGACCAGGTCCGCCGCGATCATCACGGGACGCTTGGCCCGGTGCTCGATCCACGGCCCGAGCGAGAAGGCGGCCACCGCCGCGACGGCCAGTCCGGCCGCCTCCAGGAGCGACACGGCGAACGCCGACGCGCCCAGGACCCGCACCGCGATGAGCGGGTACGCGCCGAACGCGATCCACGTCCCGTACGTACTGACGGCGTAGGCCGACCACAGCCGGCCGAACTCGGACCCCCACCGCTCACGCACGCGCTCCCCTCCCCCGCCACCACCGACGGGCGGCTCCCCGCATCACACCGCGCGCACCGCCCCCGGATCAAACAACCGACTCCGACTCAGCCACAACCACCAGTTGTGCACCCATAGGCTGCCCTCATGGATACCGAAGCGGTGCGATCGTTCGTCCGCGCGGCCGAGCTGGGGCAGCTGCGGCACGCGGCCGACGAGCTGGGCGTGACCCAACAGGCCGTGTCGAAGCGGATCGCGGCCCTGGAGCGGGAACTCGGCGTCCGGCTGTTCACCCGTACCGCACGGGGCGTCGAGCTGACCCTCGACGGGCAGGCCCTGCTCCCGCACGCCCGGAGCATCGTCGCGGGTGCCGAGCGCGCGCTCGCGGCGATCAGACCGGGGTCGCGCGCCCTGCGGATCGACGTCCTCGGCCTGCGGTCCGCGCAGGCCGTCCTCCTGCACGACTACTGGCGGTCACGCCCCGGAACCGACCTCGACGTGGTGACCCTCCGGGTCGACGACCCGCGCGAGGCGGCCGCCGCCGTGCGGGCGGGCGACCTCGACGCGTCGTTCCGCTCGGTCACCGACCCGGCCGCCCTGCCCGTCGACGTACGGATGATCCACGCGTTCGACTCCCCGCTGGAACTCCTCGTCGGCCCGAGGCACCCGCTCGCCGCCGCGCGGACCCTGACCCCGGACCGGCTGCGCGGGCACCGGATCTGGGTGCCGGGGATCGCACCGGGCAGCGAATGGGCGGAGTTCTACGACGAGTTGGCCACCACGTTCGACCTCCGCGTCGACGCCGCGGGGCCGAACTTCGGCAACGAGGTGCTGCTCGACATCCTCGCGGACTCCGCCGACGTGGCCACCCTCGTGGGCTCGCGCGACCGGTACCTCTGGCCGGCCCTCCACGACCTGCGCCGCATCCCGGTGGTGGATCCGACGCTCGCGTACCCGCTCTCGCTCCTCCTCCGCCGGTCGCATCCGCACCCGGGACTCCGGGCGGTGGTCGACCACTTCGGCGGCCTGGCGCCGCTCGCCGGGAGAATCTGGCGCCCCTCCTGGGCGCCGACCCCAGGCCGTACGGACCTCACACCTCCACCAGCAGCTCCCGCAGCCCCCTGATGACGTACCCCGGGTTCCACTCGGGCTCGGCGGTCAGCCGCAGCTTCGGGGCCCGGCGCAGCAACGCCCCGAAGGACGCGACGAGTTCGAGCCGGGCGAGCGGGGCGCCCAGGCAGTAGTGGATGCCCGCGCCGAACGCGAGATGCGGGTTCTCCGTACGGCCGAGGTCCAGGACGTCGGGACGGTCGAAGCGGGCGGGGTCCCGGTGGGCCGAGCCGAAGAGGAGGGCCACCTCGCTGCCGCGCGGGATCACCGTGCCGCCGACCTCGATGTCGTCCAGGACCCATCGCTCGAACATCTGGAGCGGTGTGTCGAAGCGCAGCAACTCCTCGACGGCGGTGGGCAGCAGACCGGCCAAGTCTCCGCGCAGGCGGGCCAGTTCGGCGGGGTGACGGAAGAGGGTGAACCAGCCGTTGGCGGTGGTGTTGACCGTCGCCTCGTGACCGGCGTTGAGGAGCAGCACGCAGGTGGAGATCATCTCCTGCTCGGTGAGCCGGTCCTCGTCGTCGTGCGCGGCGATCAGCGCGCTGATGAGGTCGTCCCCGAGGTCGCGCCGCCGCCGCGCGATGAGCCCGCGCAGGTACGAGGAGAACTCGACCGACGCGTCGACCGCCCGCCGGGCCGTCTCCTCGGTGGGGTTCAGCTCGAACATCCCGCAGATCGCCGACGACCACGGCCGCAGCAGCGGCCGGTCCGCCTCCGGGACGCCCAGCATCTCGGCGATCACCGCGACGGGCAGCGGCTCGGCGACGGCGGCGACCAGGTCACCCCCGCCGTCGGCGACGAATCCGGCGGCCAGGTCCTCCGCGAGCCGGGTGACGGTGGGCGCGAGGCGCTCGACGGTACGCGGGGTGAAGGCCAGGGAGACCAGCCGGCGGATGCGCGTGTGGTCGGGCGCTTCGAGGTCGAGGAGGCCGTTGCCGTTGAGGGTGTGGAAGGGCTCGTGGGCGGCGGGCGGGGCGGTGCGGCCGAACTCCTCGTGGGTGAAGCGGTGCAGGTACGTACGGCCGAGGCGCCGGTCGCGGAGCAGGGCCCGTACGTCGTCGTAGTGCGGGACGAGCCACTGCCCGGTGGGCTCGAAGTACGTCACGGGCCCCTGGGCGCGGAGGCCGGCGTAGGCCGGGTAGGGGTCGGCGATGAACGCGGGCTGCCAGGGGTCGAACGCGGGGGCGGTACTCATACGGCTCAGGGTAGAGGGGGTCGTACGCGGCGGCCGAGGTCGTACCGGCGGCCGGAGTCCCAAGGTCGCACCCGCGGCCGGAGCCGTACCCGGGGGCCGGACGGGCTTCCCCGCCCGCCCGGCCCCGGGAAGGGCACGGCTCAGGGGCGCGGCCCCAGCACCGCCCCCGAGGCACTGTCCGTCACCGTGATCGCGACCGCCGGGCACGAGTCGGCCGCGTCCAGCAGCACCTCCGCCGGGTCCGCCTCCGCCGCGCCCGGCACCACCGACGCCGTCGCGCTGTCCAGCTCGAACCGGTCGGGGGCGAGCGCGGCGCACATCCCCGACCCGATGCAGGCGTGTTCGTCCACCTCAAGGTGCCAGGTCACGCGGTCACCACCCCACCGTCATCCGGCGCGGGGCCCGTACGATCATCCGGTCCTTCCACTCGACCTCCCCGACCACCCGCAGCCCGGGCATCTTCGTCACCAGGGCGTGCAGCGCCTCGTGGAGTTCGAGCCGGGCGAGCTGCGCGCCCAGGCAGTGGTGGACGCCGTGTCCGAAGCCGAGGTGCTGGTTGGCCTTGCGGTCCAGCCGTACCTCGTGCGGATTCTCGAACCGGCGGGGGTCCCGGTTGGCGGGGCCGATCGCGACGAGGACGGGCTCGCCCTTGCGGACCAGGACCCCGCCGACCTCGATGTCCTCGGTGGCGTACCGGGCGAATCCGCCGGCCACACCGAGCGGGATGAACCGCATCAACTCCTCGACGGCGGTGGGGATCAGCTCGGGCTCGATGACCAACCGGACCCATTCCTCGGGGTGTTCGAGCAGGACGTGCACGAAGTTCGGGATCTGCGAGGCGGTCGTCTCGTGCCCGGCGACGAGGATCGCGATGCACATGTCGACGAGTTCGACCTCGGTGAGCCGGTCCTTGACGTCCTTGGCCTCGATGAGCGCGGACATCAGGTCGTCCTGCGGATCGGCCCGGCGCGCGGCGACGTGCTCCGCCATGTAGGCGCGCAGGGCGACCTGGTTGGCCTTCTGCTCCTCCGCGTCGAGGATGCTGGTCGACAGGGCGGCGTCGCTCCAGGCGCGGAACTTCGGGCGGTCGGAGGCCGGTACGCCGAGCAGTTCGCAGATGACGGCGACGGGCAGCGGCAGCGCGAACTCCTCGACCAGGTCGGCCGTACCGCCGCGGGCGATCAGCCCGTCGAGCAGTTCGCCGGTCAACTGCCGTACCCACGGCCGTAATCCCTCCACCTGGTGTTTGGTGAAGGCGCGGGAGACCAGGGTGCGCAGCCGCGTGTGGTGGGGCGGGTCCATCGAGAGGATGTTCTCCTCGGTGACGGCCGGCGTGAAGCGGGGTTCGTCCTTCGCCAGCGACATCGCACGGGAGAAGCGGAGATCGCCCAGCACGAACCGGGCGTCGGCGTACCGGGTGGCCAGCCACGCCGGCTCACCGTGCGGCAGCTGGACGCGGATCATGCCCTCGGCGTCCTGTGCGGCGGTGTACGCGGCGTCGAGGCCGAGGCCCCCACCGTCGTTGAAGGGGTACGGAACGGGGGCGGGGGCGGATCCGGGGGCGGACGCGGGGGCGGATTCGGCTGCGGGGGGTGTGCTCAAGGTGACTCCCACTCGAACGGTCTATCGAGCCTGGTCATGGGCTCGTTGAGGTCGCTGTACGGAGTTTGCAAGCAGACGCTTACAACGCTAGGCAGGCCGTCGGGGAGGCGTCAAGACGGCCGTTCCCGGACGGTCGGGCGCTACGGTGTGCGCTGGGAGGGACCGTGGCCGAAAAACAACAACCCCGCCGCCGCGACGCGGCCGGGACCCGACAGGCGTTGCTCGATGCCGCCACCGTCCTCTTCGCGGAACGCGGCTTCGCCCGTACGACCGTGCGGGACATCGCGGACCGCGCGGGGGCGAACCAGTCGTTGATCTTCCGCTACTTCGGCTCCAAGGCCGCGGTGTTCGAGGCGGTGGCGGCCCGCGAGGGCCGGGCCCAACTGGACACCACACCACTGGAGAAGCTGCTCGACACCACGCTGCGCAGCATGCTCCGCGACGAGCCGGGCCAGCGGCGCGACCACACGCTGGTGACCTTCCTGCGCTCGCTGGGCAGCGAGGGCCCGGCGGCCACCATCGCGGAGCAGCTGGGCGCGGACTACGCGGGCGCGCTGGCGACCCTGACGGACGCCCCGGACGCGACGCTGCGCGCCCAACTGGTGCTGGCGTGGCTGGTGGGCATCGGCCTGGTCCGCGACGTGAGCCGCATGGAGCCGCTGGCGGGGGCGGACGCGGACGAGATCTGCGCGCTGTTCCTGACGGCGGCGAGGACACTGCTGGAGCGCGCGGAATGAACGAGCCCGCCCCGCGGACGACCCTCCACGCCCCGCCCACGGCGACGGCCCCGGCACTGACGCTGCGCCCGTGGCGGGAGGGGGACATCACGTCCCTGATCGAGGCGTACGACGACCCGCTGCTGGCCCGGTCGACCCAACACCCCGTGACGAGCGAGGCGGAGGCGATCCACTGGCTGAAGGAGCGCGCGCGAGGCTGGACCACGGGAACCGCCCCGAGCTTCGCCGTGCTGGAGGAGGGCGGGCTGGCGGGACATGTGGTGGTCAAGCGCCGAGACTTCACACCACACATGCCCAACGGGACGGACCAGCCCGGCGGGGCTGGCGGGGCTGGCAGGGCTGGCAGGGCTGGCAGGGCTGGCAGGGCTGGCGAGGTGAACGCCTCGGACACGGCGGAGGTCGGCTACTGGACGGTGGCGTCGGCCCGTGGCCGGGGTGTCGCACCACGAGCGCTTGAGGCGGTGACGGCATGGGCGTTCACGACGCTGGGTGGTGGGGGTGGGCTGGGCGGATCGGGTGCTCCTGGCGGCGAGCAGGGCAGGCCGGGTGTGACCCGGCTTGAACTACTCCACCAGGTGGACAACCACCGCTCATGCCGCGTGGCCGAGAAGGCCGGCTACGGGTACGAGAGAACACTCCCGCCACATCCCCCGTACCCGCTGGAGGGGCACTTGCATGTCAGGCACGGGTGGGGTGGGGGTGGGGTCGGACGGGCGGTGCGGGTTAGGACCGAGGGGTAGTCGGGGGTGGCCGGGTTGTGTGGTGCGGGGTGGGGCCGCCCCTTGGTGTTGATTGTCGCGGGTCCGGTCCGGGCGTCAAGGGCGCTCCTACGTCGCGTCGGCTTCGCCGATTGCGCTGCGCTTCACCCTTGACCCCCGGCCCGGACCCGCAAGTGCAGGCAGAGGGGGGCGGCCCGGGGAAAGGTCCCCCGGGGGGCTTGTCTGTTGTCGGGGTTTCGTCGCGGGCCTCGGCTCTCGGCGGGGTTTTGCGCACGACTTGAATGGGGCTGTTGGTCTTGGTTCGGCGGCTGGAAGGCCGTCTGTTGGCCGGTGCGCAAGCACCGTGTCTGGGGTGAGTGGGTGGTGGGGCGGGCGTGGCCGGGCGGGAGGGTTGTCGGGCCTGTTTCGGTGGGTTGTGTGCTCTGAGAGCCCGTTAACGAAACACAGGACACAAGACCGGGTGGGAAGAGCCCTCAGGAGTCCTCAAAGTCGGGGCAAATGGGGCATATTTTCTTGCTGGGGTGGGGCGACGGGGCAGCCCCGGCGGTCGGCTGCCACCCACCGGCCCGCACGAGGCCGCCACACCCGAGCCGAGTGGATGGTGGGGCGGAAGGTGATTGCCGGGACGGCCATCCAGCCCCTTCCGGCCGGATGTGGGTCGCCAGAGCCCCTTAACAGAACACAGGACACAAGACCCGGGGAAAGAGGCCCCCGCCGGACCTCAAAACCCAGCCAAATGGGGCATATTGGCCGCCGGGATAGAGAGAGCCCGGCCCAGCCCCCGCAGTTGACCACGGATCTCAGACACGGTGCCTGCACGCCCACCAACAGACGGCCTTCCAGCCGCTAAGCCCAGTCGCCACCACCCCATTCAAGTCGTGCGCAAACCCCGCCGAAAGCCGAGGCCCGCGACGAAACCCCAACCGCATCCCGGGGTTGTCGGGGGACCCTCCCCCGGGCCGCCCCCCTCAGCTGCACTTGCGGGGCCGGGGTGGGAGTCAAGGGTTAAGCGAAGCGCAATCGGCGAAGCCGACGCGACGCAGGAGCGCCCTTGACGCCCACCCCGGCCCCGCGACAATCAACAACCAGGGCGGCCCCACGCCGACCAATACAAGACCGGGTGCCCCCGACTACCCCTCGGTCCTAACCCGCACCCCACCAACCAGCCACAACCCCCCACCCCACCCCACCCCGCCCTCCCGCGCCCTAAGCTCGGGCCGCCCACCCGGGCCCCAACCATCCCACCCGCAGGAGAGCACCCCCATGCCGCAACCCACCCCAGCCTCCAACCCGGCCCGCACTCCAGACCCCAACCCGGCCTCAACCTCGGCCTCCACGCCCACTCCAACCCCAACCCCAACTCCAACCCCAAGCCCAACCCCCACTCCCACCCCCAGCTCCCCCCTCCATCCCCCCATCGAGCCCTACGACCACGGTCTGCTCGACGTCGGGGACGGGAATCTCATCTACTGGGAGGTCTGTGGGAATCCCGGCGGCAAAGCCGCCCTCGTCGTTCACGGGGGGCCGGGGTCCGGGTGCAGTCCCACCATGCGGCGGTACTTCGACCCGGACCGCTACCGCGTCGTCCTCTTCGACCAGCGCAACTGCGGCCGCAGCACCCCGCACGCGAGCGACCCCGCCACCGACCTGCGGCACAACACCACCGACCACCTGATCGCCGACATGGAACGGCTGCGCGTCCACCTCGGCATCGACAAGTGGCTGCTGTACGGGGGCTCCTGGGGCTCCACACTCATCCTCGCGTACGCCGAGCGCCACCCCGAGCGCGTCTCGGAGATCGTCATCGCGGCCGTCACCACCACCCGGCGCTCGGAGATCGACTGGCTGTACCGGGGCGCCGGCCAGATCTTCCCCGAGGAGTGGGAACGCTTCCGCGACGGCGTTCCCGAGGCCGAGCGGAACGGTGGCGAACTCAGCCGTAACCCCGCCCCTGCCCTCGGTGACTACCTCGGAGACCCCCTCTTCGACCTCCTCGCCGCCTACGCCCGGTTGACCGTCGACCCCGACCCCGCCGTGCGGGAGCGGGCCACCGCCGACTGGTGCGCCTGGGAGGACGCCGTACTGTCGCAGGAGCCGCACGGCTCGGCCCGCCCGTACAGCGACCGGCCCACAGCCGCCCGCCTGGCCCTCGTCCGGATCTGCGCGCACTACTTCTCCCACGCCGCCTGGCTGGAAGAAGGGGCCCTGCTGCGCGGCGCGGACCGGCTGGCCGGGATCCCGGGGGTCCTCGTCCACGGCCGGTTCGACCTGGGCGGCCCCCTCGTCACCGCCTGGGAGCTGTCGCGCGCCTGGAAGGACGCCCGGCTGGTGATCGTGGAGGACGCGGGCCACAAGGGCAGCGTCACCGAACGGCTCGCGGTACGCGCGGCGCTGGACGATTTCGCCGGCCGGTAGAAGCACCCCCCTGTCTCGAATGGCCAAGCCGCCGACAGGGGGGTTGCTTCGAGTGCGCTCGAACGCGTTGGCTAGTGCGACATGAAGTACACGCAGCTCGGACGCACGGGACTCGAGGTCAGCCGACTCGTCCTCGGGACGATGAACTTCGGCCCGCTGACGAACGAATCCGACAGCCACACCATCATGGACGCCGCCCTCGCCGCGGGCGTCAACTTCTTCGACACCGCCAACATCTACGGCAGGACGGCGGGCAAGGGCCGTACCGAGGAGATCCTCGGCACCTGGTTCGCCCAGGGCGGCGACCGCCGTGACAAGGTCGTCCTCGCCACCAAGCTGAACGCGTACATGGGCGAGGGCGACCAGGCGTGGCCCAACCACCACAAGCTCTCCGCCCTCAACATCCGCCGTTCGGTGGAGGCCAGCCTCAAGCGGCTCCAGACCGACTACATCGATCTCTACCAGTTCCACCACATCGACCGTGCCACCCCGGTCGAGGAGATATGGCAGGCGATCGACACCCTGATCACCCAGGGCAAGATCCTCTACGCGGGGTCGTCCAACTTCCCCGGCTGGAAGATCGCGCAGACGAACGAGACGGCGCAGCGGAACGGTTCGTACGGCCTGGTCAGCGAGCAGTGCCTGTACAACCTCGTCGAGCGGCGCGCCGAGATGGAGGTCATCCCGGCCGCGCGTGAGTACGGCCTGGGCGTCATCCCGTGGTCCCCGCTGGCCGGTGGCCAGCTGGGCGGCTTGCTGCGCAAGGAGCGGGAGGGCACGGCGTCCGAGGGTCGTTCGAGCGGCGGGATCTCCGACCCGGCCCTCCGGGCGCAGATCCGGTCGTACGAGGACCTGCTCGACAAGCACGGCATCGACCCGGGCGAGGCGGCGCTGGCCTGGCTGCTCACACGCCCGGGGGTGACAGGTCCGATCTCGGGACCCCGGACCCTGGAGCAGCTGGAGTCCGCCGTGCGCGCGGTGGACCTGGAGCTGTCGGACGAGGTGCTGGCGTCGCTGGAGGAGATCTTCCCCGGCCCCGGCGAGTCGCCGGAGGCGTTCGCCTGGTAGTCGGTGATCGGTAGCCGATGGCCGGTGGTCGGCTCCGGTCGCCTTCGGCAGGGGTACGTGGTGTCTCGCCGCGTACCCCTGTCCGGGGCGGGAGTGCTAGCCCCCGACCGCCGCCGCGACGGCCACGATCACGAACATCAGCACCAGCACGCCGGCCATGATTTGGTTTCGGGTCTTGGGGTTCACCCGTCGAGGTTACGTCGGACAGGGGCGGCGCCCTCGCCCGGGGGGCCTCCGGGCCCCGCCCCGAGCGGGCAACGCGCGACCGTCTCGTACCGCGGGACCTGCCCGGGCCCCCACCCCACCGAGCCCGTCCCGGCCCCCTCCGCCGTCCCGGGCAGCCGACTGCGCACGAGCGCCAGCTCGGACACGTCCCACGGCGTGCCCTCGAAGCCGGCCAGTGCCTCGACGTACGGCCGCAGGCGGTCCCCGGCGCCGTCGTCACCTCTTTCCCGGTCGGTACGGGCCAGCGTGAGGTGGGGCTGATAACGCCGGTGCTCCTCCATCGGCACCCCCGCCCGCCGCGCGGCGGCGTCCGTCCGCTCGGCCAGGAGCCGCAACGCGTCGAGCCCCCCGGCGGCCCCGGCCCACAGCGCCCGTCCCCCGAAGTGCCCACTGCCGTGGACGCGCAGCGAGAAGGGCTGGGTACGGTACGCGGCCCGCGCCAGCCGCCCGGTCAGCTCCGGCACCACGGCGTCGTCCACCTCGCCCATGAAGGCGAGCGTGAAGTGCCACCCCGCTTCCCCGGTCCACCGCAGAGCACCACCACCCCCACCCTCCAGCTCCCGCAACGGCCGCACAACACCGGCAAGTTCGGCAACGACACGATCAGGCGGCAACACGGCGGCGAAGAGTCTCATCCCCCCACCCTCCCCGGCCGAGCCCCCGCTCGTAACCCGGTCACCGTGCGTATCGTTCTACAAGGCGGCTGCCACATTGCCCGGCAGCGGGGAGGAGCGCCACGATGACCGTCGTAGAGACCGAAGAGCTGATTCTGGACACGCTGTTCGAACGGCTTGAGCAGATGCCCGTCCCCGAGGGTTACAAGGCCGAGATCGTCGGGGGGAACATCCACATGTCGCCGCAGCAGGACGCCCACTGGGACATCATCCGCCGCGTGGTACGAGCCCTGGAGGAGAGGTTCGGCGCGGACGTCAGGGTGCTCTCGGATGTGCGGATCAATTTTCCCGGTCCTCAGAACGGGTTCGCGCCGGACGTGGCCAAACTCGCCGACGGCGCGAAGAAGAACCCACGCGGTCGGTGGGACCACCAGGACGTCGAGTTCATCGCCGAAGTGATCGCGCAAGGCACCGGTCCCAACGACTACGGCCCGAAAAAGACGGCGTATGCGGCGGCCGAGGTCCCCGTGTACCTGATCGCCGACCCGTTCACCGGCCGGTGCCGCGTCTACACGCAGCCGAAGGACGGCGAGTACACCACGGAACTCTCCGTCCCCTTCGGCAGGGAGATCGATCTGACCGGCACCCCCGTCGATCTGAGGCTCAAGACCGAGGACTTCGCCCGCAGCTGATCGCGCCCCCGTACCTCGTACCCCCGTGGCCCTGACCGGCATCCCCCGCGTCAGGGCCACACGTATCCCTCCGCGACCTCACACCGTGGCCGGTACCCGTTCCCCCGCCGCTCGTGGGACCAGGTCCACGTGGGGGCGGCCGCCCCGTAGGTCGATCTTTATGCGGACGCCGACCACCCGGGTCAGGATCACGCCGATCGTGGCCGCCGCGATCAGGGAGACCGCGCCGCCCGTCGCGAAGCCGACACGGGCTCCGTACGTGTCCGTCACCCAGCCCAGGAGCGGGCCGCCCACCGGGGTGCCGCCGACGAAGACCATCATGTAGAGGCTCATCACCCGGCCCCGCATCATGGGGTCGGCCGCCATCTGGACGCTGGTGTTCGCGCTGATGTTGGTCGTCATGCCGAGCATCCCGATCGGCAGCAGCAGCAGCGAGAACAGCCACACCGACGGCGCGAAGGCGACCAGGACCTCCAGCAGTCCGAAGCCCACGCCCGCGATGATCATCAGGCGCAGCCGCGAGGAGCGGCGGCGGGCCGCCAGAAGTGCCGCGGCCAGCGAACCGACCGCCATCAGGATGTTGAAGAACGAGTAGAGCCCGGCCCCGCTGTGAAAGATCTCGTGCGCGAACGCCGTGAGCCAGATGGGGAAGTTGAAGCCGAACGTGCCGATGAAGCCGACGAGGACGATCGGTCCGATGAGCTCGGGCTTGCCCCGTACGTACCGCAGTCCCTCCCTCAACTGCCCCTTGCCGCGCGGCACTCGCTCGACCTTGAACAGCTCGCTCTGACGCATCAGGAGGAGTCCGGCGAGCGGCGCCAGGAAGGAGAGGCCGTTCAGGAGGAAGGCGTATCCGCTGCCGACCGTCGTGATCAGCACACCCGCGACGGCGGGGCCGATCAGGCGGGCGGACTGGAAGTTCGCCGAGTTGAGGCTGACGGCGTTGCGCAGCTGGCTCGGGCCGACCATCTCGGAGACGAACGACTGCCGGCTCGGGTTGTCGACCACCGTCACCATGCCGAGCAGGAACGCGATCAGGTAGACGTGCCACACCTGGACGTGGCCGGAAAGGGTCAGCAGGGCGAGGGAGAGTCCGCAGAGTCCCATCGCGGCCTGGGTGACCAGCAAGATCTGACGCTTCGGGTAGCGGTCGGCGATGACGCCGCCGTACAGGCCGAAGAGGAGCATCGGCAGGAACTGGAGCGCCGTCGTGATGCCGACGGCCGCCGAGGAGCCGGTGAGGCTCAGGACCAGCCAGTCCTGGGTGATGCGGGACATCCACGTACCGATGTTGGAGACCACGGCGCCCGTGGCGAACAAACGGTAGTTACGGATCTTGAGGGACGAGAAAGTGCCGCCCTTGGTGGGGGTGGGGGCGGCGTCCGTGCAGGTGGTGCTGGTCGTGTTGCTCGTGTTGCTCGTGCTGGTGCTGCCGGTACTGCTGTCGTGGGCGGATTTCGGTGCGGGGGCGGAGTCTGCTCCGGATCCCGAACTCAATGTTGTTTCGCCTCCTTGCGGCGCGCGGGTAAGGGGGGCGGGTCAGAGGTGGGCGAGCTTCTCCAGGACGGGGGCGGCAGCGCGCAGCTTCGCCCATTCGTCCTCGTCCAGGCCCTCGGCGAGGGAAGCGAGCCAGACGTTCCGCTTGCGGCGGCTCTGTTCGAGCATCGCCTCGGCCTCCGCCGTCTGGCTGACCACCTTCTGCCGACGGTCGTCGGGATGGGGCTCCAGCCTGACCAGGCCCTTCGCTTCGAGCAGGGCGACGATTCTGGTCATCGACGGCGGCTGCACGTGCTCCTTGCGGGCCAGCTCCCCCGGGGTGGCGGAGCCACAGCGGGCGAGGGTGCCGAGCACCGACATCTCGGTGGGGCTCAGCGACTCGTCCACACGTTGGTGCTTCAGTCGCCGGCCCAGCCGCATGACGGCGGATCGGAGAGCGTTCACGGCGTCGTCGTTCTCGTCACCGTGGGACAGATCAGGCATGTATTTAGCGTAACTCATTACCCATGCTAAATACCACCGGGGGTACCGGCCCGGCACGGCCCGCGCCCGGCCTGTGCCCGACCCGCGTCCGGCCCGTAAAGACCACTCGAACGAGTGAGAATGCCGTCGAAAGCGACACGAGGAAGCGTGTCCGCCCCCGACCCTGGAACGCATGGGATCGACAGTGCTCAGCCTGCGGATAGACGGTGAGCTGCTCGACCGGCTCAGGCGGCATGCCGCCAGACGGGGGATGAGCGTCCAGGACTATGTGGTCAGGACGCTCGTCCGCGACGACTTCGACGAACGCTTCCAGGCGGCCGTGGACGAGACGGAGAAGTTCTACGGGGTGCCGTAGGAAAACGTCCCGGGGAGGCCAGGGGGCGTGGCGAGCGGGCGTCGCGGGGAGCTGCGGCAGGCGGGTGCCTCGGGCCGGACGGCCCCGACCTACACTGCCCCCATGACCGGTTCTCCGACCAGATACCCCCAGCGTGAGGCGCCCGAGCCCCTGGAGGGGCCGGTGGTCGGCACCGTCGTGGGCGGGACGATCATCTGGTTCGTCCTCTTCCTCGTACAGCTGCCGTTCTACGGATGGTTCAGCGATCACGGGCACGCATGGTGGATCTGGACGTGCCTGGCCGGGGCCGGGCTCGGTCTGATCGGCATCTGGTACGTACGGGGGCGGGACGCGGCGCTCAAGCGCGCGGCGGCGGAAGGCACCTCCGGGACCTGAGGGGTCCGAGCCTCACCGACCCGCGAAAGATGCCTGTCGGGGGCATCCGTACCGCCACAGGCCCATCCGTCTCCTCCCAAGGTCGGATCTTGGCCCACCGGGCCCCGATCTTCGCCCTGCCCACCACGGAAACGCGCCCCCCGGGTCGTACCGTCGGAACCATGACTCAGCGGGCCCGGCGGGCGACAAGTGAGACCGATGGCCCGGAACCGGGCGGCGGTACGTCACCCGCCCCGGACACCCCCACGCCGGACACCCCCGGCGCGGGCGCCGGCGCCCGTGCCACCGGCCTGACCGCCGCCGAGGTCGCGGAACGGGTCACCCGTGGCGAGGTCAACGACATCCCCGTCCGCAGCAGCCGCTCCTCCGCCGACATCGTCCGCGCCAACGTCTTCACCCGCTTCAACCTGATCATCGGGGTGCTCTGGGCGGTCATGTTCTTCGTGGCGCCGATCCAGGACACACTCTTCGGCTTCGTGATCATCGCCAACACGGGCATCGGCATCGTCCAGGAGATGCGGGCCAAGCGCACCCTCGACGGCCTCGCCGTCATCGGCGAGGCCAAGCCCGTCGTCCGGCGGGCCGGGGTCGCCGCCGCCCTCTCCACCTCGGAGATCGTCCTCGGCGACCTCATCGAACTGGGCCCCGGTGACAAGGTCGTGGTCGACGGGGAGATGGTGGAGGCGGACAGTCTGGAGATCGACGAGTCGCTGCTGACCGGCGAGGCCGATCCCGTACTGAAACAGCCCGGCGATCCCGTGATGTCCGGCAGTTTTGTGGTGGCGGGCGGCGGCGCGTTCCGGGCCACGAAGGTCGGGCGGGACGCGTACGCGGCCCAACTCGCCGAGGAGGCCTCGCGGTTCACGCTGGTCGACTCGGAGCTGCGCAACGGCATCAGCACGATCCTCAAGTACGTGACGTGGATGATGATCCCGACCGCGGCCGGCCTGATCGTCAGCCAACTCGTCGTCAACCGCAACGACTTCAAGGACTCCCTGGCCAGGACCATCGGCGGCATCGTGCCGATGATCCCGGAGGGTCTGGTCCTGCTGACGTCGGTCGCCTTCGCGATCGGGGTCGTACGGCTCGGCCGCCGCCAGGCCCTCGTACAGGAACTGCCCGCGATCGAGGGGCTCGCGCGCGTGGACGTCGTCTGCCTCGACAAGACGGGGACGCTCACCGAGGGCGGGATGTTCGTGAGCGAGTTGCGGCCGCTGGGCGACGCGGACGAGTCGTACGTACGGCGGGTCCTCGGCGCGATCGGAGCGTCCGACCCCCGGCCCAACGCCAGCCTCCAGGCGATCGTGGACGCGTACCAGGACGGCCGGGCGCCGTGGCGGGCGACGGAGGCGCTGCCGTTCTCCTCGGCGCGGAAGTACAGCGGGGCGACCTTCGACGAGGGGGACGGCGGGGTCTCGGGGTGGCTGCTGGGCGCCCCGGACGTACTGCTGCCGGACGGGGACCCGGCGCCGGCGGAGATCGACCGGCTCAACGAGCAGGGGCTACGGGTGCTGCTGCTGGCGCGGGTGGCGGGGGACGCGGCCGCGGCCGGGCTCACCGCCCCCGACGTGGCGGTCGGCGCGAAGGCGACCGCTCTTGTCGTCCTGGAGCAGCGGCTGCGGCCGGACGCGGCCGACACCCTCCGGTACTTCGCCGACCAGCGGGTCGCGGCCAAGGTCATCTCGGGCGACAACGCGGTCTCGGTCGGCGCGGTGGCCGCGAAGCTCGGTCTCCCGGGCGCGGAGCACACGGTCGACGCCCGCCAACTCCCCACCGACCCGGAGGAGATGGCCGACGCGATCGAGGCGGGCACGGTGTTCGGCCGGGTCACGCCGCGGCAGAAGCGGGAGATGGTCGGCGCGCTCCAGGCGCGCGGCCACACGGTCGCGATGACGGGGGACGGCGTCAACGACGTCCTCGCCCTGAAGGACGCGGACATCGGGGTGGCGATGGGATCGGGCTCCGAGGCGACGCGGGCGGTGGCCCAGATCGTGCTGCTGGACAACAGCTTCGCGTCGCTGCCGTCGGTGGTGGCGGAGGGGCGCCGGGTGATCGGCAACATCACGCGGGTGGCGACGCTCTTCCTGACGAAGACGGTCTACTCCGTGCTGATCGCGATCCTGGTGGCGTGCTTCCAGGTGGAGTACCCGTTCCTGCCCCGGCACCTGACGCTGCTGTCGACACTGACGATCGGCATCCCGGCGTTCTTCCTGGCGCTGGCGCCGAACAAGGAGCGCGCGAGACGGCATTTCGTACGGCGGGTCATGCGGTACTCGGTGCCCAGCGGGGTCATCGCGGCGGCGACGACGTTCGCGACGTACATGCTGGCGCGGAGCCACTACAGCGGGCCCGGCTCGCTCCAGGCGGAGACGAGCGCGGCGACGCTGACCCTGTTCCTGGTCTCGATCTGGGTGCTGGCGATCATCGCGCGCCCGTACACGTGGTGGCGGCTGTTGCTGGTGGTGTCGATGGTGGTCGCGTTCCTGGTGGTGCTCGGGGTGCCGTCGCTCCAGCACTTCTTCGCGCTGAGGCTGGTGGGCGCGACGCTGCCGTGGGCGGCGGTGGCGATCGCGGTGGTGGGGGCGGTGCTGCTGGAGGTGGCGTGGCGGTGGGTGGACCGGCACTTCCACCAGGCGGTGACGGCGGCGGCGTGACGGAGGAAGCGCGGGAGGCGCGGTACGGCGAGAGGCCCACCCCGGACGGATGTCCGGGACGGGCCTCTCACTTCACCGCGCTGAGGACTACTTCACGTCGACGTAGTCACCGGCGACGTTGATCGCCGGGGTCGTGGCCGTACCGACGAAGCTCCACCGGTAGTAGCCGTCGACCGTCGCCTTGGTCGTCGTCTTGAGCGTGCCGGTCGTGGACGTCTTGACACCCTTGACGTTGGTGTACGCGGTGCTGGTCTTCTTACGGAACTGGAGGATGACCGACTGCGTCGCGTAGCCCGCGTACTTCCCGGTGTCCCAGTTCGCACGCGAGAGCTTGCCGGTGACCGTGACGGTCCCGTTCTTCTTCACGGGCTCCGGCGCGGCGTTGACCGTCAGCTGCGACGCGCGCTGGAACTTGACCGAGGTGGCCTTGTCCTTCTCGGTGATGTCCAGGTCGGTCCCCAGCACCGCGGCGTAGACCTGCCACGTCTTGGCGTCCGTGTTCCACAGGTCCAGCGGGCTGACCGTGAAGGTGAGCGTGCAGGTCGACGTGGTGGCGCTGGCCGCCTTGCACGTCGCCGCCTCGCCGTCGGGCGCGTAGCCGTAGCTGTTCTCGTCGTCGACGCCGGTCCCGCCGGTGTACAGGATCGCGAAGGCGTCCTCGATGCCCGAGTCGTCGGACGCCGTGATGGTGGCTGTCACCTTCTTGGTACCGGTCGTGCCGAGCACGATCGGCTTGCCGCCGTTGATGACGGTCTTGGTGATGACGGGCAGGGTCGCTGCCTTCGAGGCCAGCGCCCGCTTGTTCGCCTGCGGCGCGCGGTCCTTCCACGCGAACCCGTGCTCGCTGAGGCTCGGGTGCTCCTTGTGGGAGTCCGCTGCCTGCGAGGCCGGCACTACGAGGGCGGACAGGGCCAGGGCGCCGGTCGCGACGGCAACGGTGGCACGAATACGCATATGTGTTAACTCCCCGTGGAGATCTGCGAGTCTGATGACTCAACACACCAGACCCGCAGGTCCCACCGATGGTTGTACACACTTACGAATATTTCGCGAAGATCGCCAACCGCTGTGTCGTTCGCGGGCGTTACCGCGCGAGGACTACTTCACGTCGACGTAGTCGCCAGCGACGTTGATCGCCGGGGTCGTGGCCGTACCGACGAAGCTCCACCGGTAGTAGCCGTCGACCGTGGCCTTGTTCGTGGTCTTCAGCGCACCCGTCGTGGACGTCTTGACACCCTTGACGTTGGTGTACGCGGTGGTGGTCGGCTTACGGAACTGGAGGATCACCGACTGCGTCGAGTAGCCCGCGTACAGCCCGGTGTCCCAGTTCGCACGCGACAGCTTGCCCGTGATCGTGACGGTGCCGTTCTTCTTCACCGGCTCGGGGGCCGCGTCGACCGTCAGCTTCGACGCACGCTGGATCTTCACGGTGCCGGAGGCGTCGATCTTGGTGTCCTCGCCGTCCTTCGAGGTCACCCAGGCGCCGACCTTCCAGGTCGTCGCGTCCTCGTTGATCAGCTGCTCGGAGGGGACCGTCACCGTGAGGGAGCAGGTGGACGTGGTGGCGGTGGCCGCCTTGCAGGTGGCGGACTCCTCGTTCTGGTAGAAGGCCCAGATGGGGTCCTCCGGGGACGTGCCCCGCCAGATGATGGTGGAGAACCCGTCGATGCCGGAGTCGTCCGACGCGGTGACGGAGATCGTCACCTTCTTGCTGTTGGTCGTGCCGACCACGATCGGCTTGCCGCCGTTGATGACGATCTTGCTGACGACCGGGACGGCGGCCTTCGCGGCGAGCGAGCGCTGTCCCGCCTTCGGGAGCGCGGCGCGCTGCTCCGCCGGGAACCCGTAACGGTCGCTCACCGGGAAGTCGCCGCGGGACGGCGACGCCTGGGAGGCCTGCGAGGCCGGGATCGCGAGGGCGGACAGGGCCAGGGCGCCGGACACGACGGCTACGGTGGTGCGAATACGCATATGTGTGAACTCCCCGGGGAGGTGTGCGGGCCTGGTGACCCACACACCAGACCCGCAAGCCGAACCGAAGGTTGTACACAGGTACGAAGGTTTCGCGAAGATCGCCGACCGGCGTGTCGTTCGCGAGGGTGACGTGGTTACTTCACGTCGATCGCGTCGCCCGCCGCGCTGACCGCCGGGGTCGTGGCCGTACCGGCGAAGCTCCAGCGGTAGTAGCCGTCGACCGAGGCCGTGACCGTGGTCTTGAGGGTGCCGGTGGAGGACGTCTTGACCGTCTTCACCGTGGTGTACGCGGTGCTCGTCTTCTTACGGAACTGGAGCTTCACGGACTGGGTGGCGTAGCCCGCGTTCTTGTTGGTCTCCCAGTTGGCGCGCGACAGCTTGCCGGTGACCGTGACGGTCTTGCCCTTCTTCACGG
Source organism: Streptomyces sp. NPDC088261 (assembly GCF_044740805.1). Taxonomy (NCBI): domain Bacteria; kingdom Bacillati; phylum Actinomycetota; class Actinomycetes; order Kitasatosporales; family Streptomycetaceae; genus Streptomyces; species Streptomyces sp. NPDC088261. The sequence continues at coordinate 167,172 of NZ_JBIURL010000013.1, read as the reverse complement.
GCTCCGGGGTGGCGTCGACCGTGAGCTGGGAGGCGCGCTGGAACGCGACCGTGGAGGCGGACTCGTTCAGGCCGGGCTCGTCCACGTCGATGTCGTCGTCGTTGCCGTACGCCACCGCGAGGACGTGCCAGGACGTGGCGTCGGCGTTCTTCAGCTGGGTGGGCTTGATCGTGACGCTGCCGGTGCAGGTCGTCGTGGTCTTGTTGACCACCTTGCAGGTGACGGAGTCGGCGTCCGGGTCGAACGAGTCGGCGTTCGTCCCCGACCAGAGGCCGGCCACGGCGACCGCGACACCCGACGCGTCGGTGGCGGTGACCGAGAACGGCACCTTCCTGCTCTTGGTCTCGGTCGCGGTGACGACGATCGGCTTGCCGCCGTTCACGGAGGCCTTGGTGATCACGGCGGGCTTGTTGACCGCCGCCGCGAGCGCCGAACGCTTCAGCGACGGCGCGGGCGTGGCCGTGTGGTCCTTCGCGACGTCCTGCACGGCGCCGGTCAGGTGCGCGATCGCGGCCTGGGAGCCGCCCTGCTGCGCGGCCTGGGAGGCCGGTACGGCGAGGGCGGAGAGCGCCAGTGCGCCGGAGGCCGCGGCGATGACGGTGGCACGAATACGCATGTGTTCCCCAAGTACTGGTCCTGCGAGTCTGGGTGACTCGCAGGACCAGACCGGAAGCTCTGGCCAATGGTTGTACGTACGGTCATTCCTTTACGAAGACCAGAAACACACCAGACCTGGCCAAAACTCAGTCGAACCAGCGGTCCCGCTCCAGCTCCTCCGTCCGCGACGGATCCTCCAGCAGCGCCGCCACCTCGAACCGCCGCGGCCACTGCCCGGCCGCCCACGCGAGCCCCGCCGCCACGCCCTCCAGCGTCGCCGCGTGCACCACACCGTCCGGGGTACGCCGCCAGTCGAGTTCGACGCCCCCGGCGACCAGCTCCTCGTGCTCGACGTACGTCTCCGGCGTGCCCGCGCCCAGCAGGGCCCGTACCGGCTCCGGTACGTCGTGCTCCTCGCCCTCCGTCGTCACCTCCGCCGGGACCGTCTCGCCCAGTCGCCGTACCTGCAACAGCTCCGCCAACTCCCCCGCCTGCGAAGGGGATACGGGCAGCAGCGCCAGCCCGCCCGCCAGCGGCAGCAGATCGGGCGCGTCGGCGATCACCGCGTCCCCCGCGTCGACCACCCGTACCTCACCGTCCACCACCACCCGCAGCTCGTCCGGCAGCGTCACCTGGTCCGGGTCGAGGTCCGCCAGCGCGGTGTACAGGGCGTGGAGCTGCGGCGCGCCCACCATCCTGTCCGGGTCGGCGAGGCGGCCCAACAGCTCGGCCGCGCCGCCCGGTTCGTCCAGGAGGGCGGCGACGGAGGTCCGTACCCCCAGCGCGTGCAACACCTGCGCGTCGTCAAAGCCGGACGCGTCCACCGGGTCGTACAGCCCGGCCAGCAGCGGGTCGCCGCCGGCCGCGCGCAGACCGGCCGGGCGGCGGCCGTCGAGGACGGGATGGTCCCGGAGCCACCACGCCGTGTAGGACCGTACGGACTCCGTCGTGCCGTCGGGCAGCAGGACCCGTACGGACTGCGTCAGCGCGTCCCGCAGCGGCGGGCGGGCGAGCAGCGCGAGGGCCTGCGGCCAGGCGTCGTCGTCCACCAGGTCCAGGTCCCGTACGGCCACGATCTCGGTGGCGACCGGCGGCACCGGCGTCTCCGGCAGCCGGTCGAGCACGTCCTCGCACCAGACGTCCACGGCGTCGAGCAGCCCGGCGTCGTCCGGCTCGGCGAAGTCGCCCTCGCGGGGCTCCAGTTCGTCGGGGTCGAGGACGACGTCCGTGGCCCGTACGAGCGCGAAGGTGGCGAGCACACCACAGGCGGCGAGCGGCTGCTCACCCCACTTGGCGGCCAAGTCCGCGTCACACAGGGCGAGTTCGTCCTCCCGCATGAGGGCGGCGAACGGGCTTCCCGGCAGGACGAGTTCACCGGCGGGCGCCAGCTCGCCGTCCTCGTCGGTCAACGCGAGGGCGGCCAGCCAGGGTTCGTCGCCCGGTTCGAGCCCGGCGTCCCGCACCAGCCGCAGGACGGTCTCCGCCAGCTCCTCGGCGTCCAGGGTGTCCGCGTCCTCGTCCCAGATGTCCCCGGCGTCCATGGACGCGGCAACGGCGTTGCGTACCTGGGGAGTTGTGAGGACCGCCCGGGGGGTCGCGGGCATCGCGCCCAGCTTCTCCAGCAGCGGATGCGCGGCGTCGGGGTGCGCGACCTTCAACCCGAGCCGGGCGAGATCGGCGGGCGCCTCGGTGTCGGGGAACGGCAGCAGGACCTGCCGGGGGCCGATCGTCGTACGGCCGTTGGCGAGCGGCACGGGCAGCCCGGACAGCCTGTCGGGGTCGACGCCCGCGAGGGTCTCGTACAGCCGCCGCCACCACTCGGGCGGGCGCTCCGCCCCGGCGATCCGGTCGATGGCGTCGCCGAGCGGCAGCCGCCCCACGCCGAGCGTGCGCAGTTCGGTGCGGCGCTCGAACCCGGCGGGCAGCAGGGTGGGCAGCACCTCCGCCAGTACGCGTACGGTGTCGGCGCCCCCGCCCTCCACGACCTCCGCCTCGAAGGGCCGCAGCGCGGTCAGCTCCTCGCTGGGCCCGGCGGGCGCGAGGAAGGCGACGCGCGGCAGCCGCTCCAGGATCGCCGCGCGCAGCCGCCCGTCCAACTCCCCCTGGCCGAGGGGCCCGGGGACGAGGTCGATCGTGCCGGTGGAGACGGGCTCCCAGGCGCCGAGCAGTTCCGCGTACGCGTCGGCGGCCTTGCCGACGACGAAGTCGGTGAGCGGGCCGGGGGCGGTGTGGCGGCGGCTCGGGTCGAGCGGGAACGACGCGATGAGCAGCGCGGGCACGCCCAGCGGTTCGTCGGTGGGGGTGGGCGCGTGGACGACGGGGGCGGTACGGGGCCGGGCCGGCGCGCCTTCCTCGTCCACGGGCACGGCCCAGGTGACGGCCCAGTGCGGCCGGAGCCGCTCCTCGACGGGCCGCCCCTCCAGCAGCTCCGGCGCGGTGGCACCGTCGCGGGTCACGACGCGCCACCGGTGGATGTCCCCACCGCCGGCGCTGTCGTCGACATGCACGTAAGGCCCTTCGACAGACCGCCGCAGGACGCGCTCCCCACCAGGGGTCTCCACGACAATCTCAGCGAGCCCAGGCAGGGTGAGCAACAAAGCATCGTCAATCCCGTCCAGCAGCCGCCCGACCAGATCGAACGCGGCGGCGTCCCGCAGGGGCAGGACGACGACGGTGTCGTACCCCTCGGGCGGCGCGCCCTCGGCGGGCAGGGGCAGACGCAGCAGCGGTACGTGCCCGTCGCGGCGGCGCAGCTCGTCGCCGAGCCCCGGACTCCCCTGCGCGGCCTCGGCGGCCAGCTCCCGCGCCTCGTCCAGCGACCACCGGACGCCACCGTGGCGCCCGAGGACGGCGGGCTCGTCACTGACGGCGAGCACGGCGGCGAACCCGACCCCGAACCGTCCGACGGCCCCTTCGTGCCCCTCGCGCTTGGCGGAGGCACGGAGCGTACTGAGCGACTCGACACCGGCGGCGTCGAGGGGCGCGCCGGTGTTGGCGGCGCTGAGCACGGCGGGCGCGTCCCCGTCACCCGCCACAAGCCGAAGCCGCAACCGCCCAAGACCCTGTGCGTCGCCCCCTACCCCACCACCCCCGCTGCCCCTACTGGCGGCATCGGCGGCATTCTGGGCAAGCTCGACGACCAACCGGTCGCGGTAACCGCCGAGGGCAAGGTCCTCCTCGGCGTTGGCGTCCTCCCGGAACCGCGCGGGACTGGCCCCCCACGCGTCAAGCACCCCACGCCGCAACCGCCCCGTCCCGAACGGGTCGGCCCCCTCGGTCGTCCTGACGCCCACGGCATGACTCCACTCTTCGGCTGACCGAACCTACGCGGCCGAAGGTACCGCGCGAACCCCTCCCCACGTCGTCGCGGGGTAGCGACGAGGGCCCCCGGGGCCGGGCTCAGGGCAGCAGCTCGCGAATGACCAGCCACTCCTGACCCCCGCGACTGGCTACGCGTCGAAGTCGTACTCCAGAACGTACGACGCGGAGTCGAGGGTCATCTCGTTGACCTCAACGGCCCGCCCCTCGGCGGTGAACGCGGTACGACACACGAGAATCACCGGGGTCCCCACGGACAGCCCCAACCGCTCGGCCTCACCCTGAGTCGGCATACGCGACCGAATCTCCTCGCGGAAGTGCACCGGCGCGACGCCCAACTCCCCGAGCCGCGCGTAGATCCCACCGGGCCCGGCGTCCTCCCGCACCACAGCCGAACCAGCCACCAACTCGGCGGGCAGATACGAGGTCGCCAGCGAAACGGGCTTGCCGTCGACCACATACCGCCGCCGACGCACGCACACCCCCGCACCCACCTCAACCCCAAGAACCTCAGCAACCCCTCCAGGCGCAGGCCCCTCCCCCACCTCCACCTGATCGACGATCAGCTCCCGCCCCTCGGTGTCGGCAACCCCGATCGAGCGCCCACCGCCCCACCGGTCCGCAGCCAGCCGCTCAACACCCCGCCGCCGTAACGGATCACGGTCCGCCATGAACAACTCCCCCTCATCCCGGGCCACACATCAGATCAGGTGGTCGAACTCGCCAGCCTTGACCCCAAGAACAAATGCGCGAAGCTTCTCGCGGCTTGTTCTCACTATCGTCCCAGGCGAATCGCTCTCACGGATGAGGATCCCATCATCCCCGACAGCAAGCTCAACACAGTTGGTGTTCCCGCTGGAGAACGAGGACTTCAGCCAGACGAGTTCTTCAGGCATCATTTCAACTCACATTTCCTCTACGAGACGGTGAATGAACTTTCTTGAATCCTCGGCACCGAGCGAGACACTCTCCACCATGCCGAAGAGCGAGCGGTATTTCTCGAGCAACGGCACCGCGTCCAGGAACACGCCTTCATCCACGGCATCCACATGCACGGTGTCGAGCTGCGGCACGGGCCCACCCACGTAGAGCATCGACTGCGCGGAGCCGATGAAAGCATCGATGTTGAACGGGATGACACGAATCGTCACGCGGGGCCAGTCGCAGACCTCCAGCAGAGACTCCAACTGCGCTCGCACGATCTGACGGCTCCCGTAACGCATCCGCAGGGCGGCCTCGTGAACCACCACATGAAACTCGGGCGGAGCTTCCCCGTCGAAGATCTTGCGCCGTGCCAGGCGATGCTCGATCCTCACTTCCAGGTCATCATCGACGATGCCGGGATTACCGCTCTCGAAGATCGCCCGAGCATAGGCTTCCGTCTGAAAGATGCCCGGAACGGCCAGCATTTCGACAGCACGCACGTACGTCGCATGATGTTCGAGCTCGGAAAGATCGAGCAACCCGGGCGGCAGAGCGCCGCGATATTTCTCCCACCACCCCTTGCCTCGCTCCGAGGCCATCGCCACGAGGGCACCGATCAACTGCGCGTCCGTGGACGAGTAGTGCGCGGCAAGACGACGAATCCGCTCACCACTGACGCCCCACCGGCCGGCCTCGATGTGGCTGATCTGGGAACGTTCTCCACCAAGAAAGGCGGCGGCAGCACCACCCGACATCCCTACAGCTTCACGGAGCTTGCGCAGCTCCGTACCCAGTCGCACCTGCCGCGCTGTGGGACAGCTCCTGGCCGGCATGGGCCCCCTCCTGGTCGGCGTCGCTCGGATTGTCCCGCGCCACGATGCCTGGGGTCCACTCCATCGCGCACATCTCACCTCACTGTTGAGACAGACCTCACAGTTGTGCCCTATGGTCGACGCAGCACGCCATGGGTACACAGGCAGAGGAGCCATCCATGATCGCCAAGGCGCAACCGAAGGTAGGTTCGCTGGTTCTGGACACAGCGATGGGCAGGCTGGCGGAGTTCTGTGGGGTGGTGGGATGTAGCTGGCTCCTGCGCCCCGAGTTCGGCGGAGCGCCGTGGGACGCGGACCCGGGACGGGTCCGGCTGACGGGTGTGCCCGTCGACACCACGTCGGCCCCTCTCCCACTCGCCGACTGTCGTGAGTGCGACGACTGGTGGTGGGCGGAACAACTCGCCTTAGACGTCGGCGCATTGAGTGAGGCGACGGACTGTCGCGTCTTGCTGCGCCGGCATCGGTACGCAGCGCATGGGGCGGCCGGGGTGCGCCGGTGAGTGGTGGCGCTTACTGATGTCCTCAAGCGCCGGACAGGCTGGATTGTGCGCGGGTTGCGCCGCCCGTGCGGGTCAAAGATGTCCTCAAGCGCCGGACGGCTTGAGGAGGCTGCCTGCCGCCCCGCGCCGGGGTGGGCCGGGGTTGTCTTGTGCGCGGGCCTGGAAGGGGGACGGGCAGGGGTCGTGTCCGGAACGTAAAGCGTGTTTTGTGTCGCATGACTACCGTTACGCAAAACGAGGGCGCGCACGCGACGTAAAACATGCAGTGCAGGACACGACCCCTGCCCGGCCCCCGGCAACCGACCCGCGGACAAGGAACTCGCCCGCAGCGGGCACAATCAAGCCCGTCCGGCGATTGAGGACATCAGTAACCCGCACCCGCGCCCCGGGCAGACGCCACAAACAAGCCCGTCCGGCGATTGAGGACAAGAAGGGCCCGCCCCAGGGCGGGCTACGCGTCCGTCGGGCCCAGGGGGAACGCGTCCGTCGCCATCGAGTCCATCACCGGCGGCAACGGCCTCAGCGGTGGCGGCATCACCGCCGCCTCCGAGTGCCCCCCGCACCCGTACGCCAGCGACACCACGTGCCCGTCCGCCGGCGAGAACTCGTTCGCGCAGACCCCGAACGCCTGTCTCAGCGACCCCGCCAGCGGCAGCAAAAACCCGCACGACACGCACGGCGCCGGCGCCGCCTGCGCCATCGGGGTCCTCGCGCCGAAACCCTCGTCCCAGCGGTCCGCCGCCAGGTGCAGCCCGTACCGGGACAGCACCCGCGCCCGGCGCATCCCGAGCTCCTCCGCCACCGCGGCGATCGTCCCCCGCGCCGTACCGGACGCCGACCCGGGAGAGGACTCCGGCGACCATTCCGAGGCCGACGCGCCCGACGCCTCCGACGCCCCCGACGCGCCCGACGCGTCCACCGCGTCCGCCGCCTCCGCCTCCACCAGGTCCGCCAGGTTCTGCGGCGTCACCGCCGACGCCACCACCGAGTTCGGCGGCGCCGACTCCTCCGCGTTGTACCCGGGCTCCAGCCGCAGGTCCTCCGCCTCGGTCGGCAGCAGATCCCCGGGGCCCATGTCGCCGGGACGGAGCCGTTCGCTCCACGGCACCCATTCGGGTGCCAGCAGGGAGTCCGGGCCCGGCAGCAGCACCGTCTCGTCCAGCGTGACGAGCTTCGCGCGGGACGCGCGGGTGACCGTCACCGCCCAGCGCCAGCCGCGGTAGCCGGGCTCCTTGCACTCGAAGAAGTGGGTGACGACCCTGTCCCCGTCCGCCACCGCCGTGACATGTTCCCCGACAACACCGGGGTAGGCCGCCTCCTCGGCAGCCGACCGGGCGAGGTCTACCGCCTCGGCGCACAGACGGTCAGGGGTTCGGCTTCGCGTCGTCGCAGCACTCACAGGTCTCGCTTCTCTCCTACGCCGTCTCACGGGTGCGCCGGCCGAGTAGCGATGTACGAGCCGAGGGCGGAGCGGACCAGAGGGCCGCATCGACGTCCACGCCCGACCTCTTCCCGGGCACACCTACCGTCATCCATTCTGCGGGATGACAAAGAGGCGCGCGGCCGAGAACAACCGCCGGTGGCGCGCTACGCACGCTACCCCCTCTCTCGCCCCCCGCCCACCTGCACGCCGTCTTTCCCGCACTTCCGGCCACACCGCAACAATGCCGTAACCCTGGTGAGGCCGGGTGAGAGGCGGGTTGCGGCGAATTTCGGCCCACTCCGAGAGTTTCCGGCGCGTCAGCCCGGAATCCCCGGTTCGGCGTGACCCACGCCGCCCCGCCCCGGCGGAGCACGCGCGCGACCGGGCACGCGCGCGTGACCGGATGAACACCGTCCGCCGTCCCGGTGACCCCCGCGCTGACACCCCCCGCTCCTCCGTCATGGCACTGTCACGGCCCCGTCATGGACGGGATCGGTTCGCATCCCCTGTGGGTGGGGCACTATGACGGGGTGGCAGCCGCAAGGTCGTCCGACGACGCCGGCCCGCTCCGCAGGACGGGGCGGGCTGTCGGGCACGCCCTGCGCCTGCCGTTCACCGCCTCCGCGCGCGGCATCCGCAAGGCCACCCACGCCCACGGCGCCGGCGAGTCCGGGCTCGGCAAGCTGATCGAGCTGCACGCCGTGAACGGCGCCGGCGACGTCATGATCACCGTCGCCCTCGCCTCGACCGTCTTCTTCTCCGTACCGACCGACGAGGCACGCGGCCGCGTCGCCCTCTACCTCGCCGTCACCATGGCGCCCTTCACCCTGCTCGCCCCCGTCATCGGCCCCCTCCTCGACCGGGTCCCGCACGGTCGGCGCGCCGCGATGGCCGCCGCCATGCTGACCCGGGCCATCCTCGCCATCGCCATGTCCACGTTCGTGGCGACCGGCGGCCTCCAGCTGTATCCGGCGGCCCTGGGCGTGCTCGTGGCGTCCAAGGCGTACGGAGTGGTCCGCAGCGCCGTCGTACCGCGTCTCCTGCCGCCGAACTTCTCCCTCGTACGGGCCAACTCCCGGGTCACCCTCGCCGGACTGCTGGCCACCGGTGTCGCGGCGCCGATCGGCGCGGGCCTCCAGATCGTCGGCCCGCAGTGGCCGCTGTACGGCGCGTGCCTGATCTTCACCGGCGGCACGATCCTCGCGTTCACCCTGCCGCCCAAGGTCGACTCGGCGAAGGGCGAGCGGAAGGCGCAGCTCGTACGGCACGGCGAGAAGCGGCCCAGCCTGCGGTCCGTGGGGCCCTCCGTCCTGCACGGGCTCCAGGCGAACGCCTCCCACCGCGCGTTGTCCGGCTTCCTGACCTTCTTCCTCGCCTTCCTGCTGCGGGAGCACCCCCTCGCGGGGCAGAGCGCCGCCGTCTCCCTGGGCATCGTGGGGGTCTCCGCCGGGGTGGGCAACGCCCTCGGTACGGCCGTGGGCTCGCTGCTCAAGTCGCGCGGCCCCGAGCTGATCATCGCCACGATGCTGGGGCTCGCCCTGACGGCGGCGATCTTCGCGGCCGTCTTCTTCGGCGGGCTCGCGGTGGCCGTGCTGGGCGCGGTGGCGGGGCTCACCCAGGCCCTGTCGAAGCTGTCGCTGGACGCGACGATCCAGCGGGACGTACCGGAAGAGGTCCGTACGTCCGCCTTCGCGCGCTCCGAGACACTGCTCCAGATGTCCTGGGTGGTGGGCGGCGCGATCGGGATCGCCCTGCCGCTGAACGGCTCGCTGGGCATGTCCGTCGCCGCGGGCATCATGGGGCTCGGCGCGCTGGCGGCCGTACGGGGGCTGATCCGCACCTCGCGCCCCGCGCCGTCCCAGCACCTGGGGCAGCACGGCTGACCGGAGAGCCGACGTCCGGACGCCCGGACACCCAGGCACGTCCAGACATCCGGGGACGTCCACGAGGGACCACGCCCCACCCCGCATGCCCGCCCCCGGCGCGGCGCGGACTCCGGCGACCGATAACCTTCGGCCCATGACCGTTGCGTTCTTCTCTGGTAGGGGCCGCCGGGCCGGCGTCGCCCTCGGCGCTGTGTCCGCCGGACTCCTCGTCCTCGCCGCCTGTGACAAGCCGACGCCGCTCGCGACCGTGACCGTCGGCGACGACTCGTGGAACAGCGGGGCGAACTGCTACAACGACGGCAAGACCATCGCGCAGAAGGACCTCCTGAACTGCGTCAAGAAGAAGGCGGAGAACACCGTCAAGGTGAACTCCACCGACGAGGTGCACCTCGGGGTCGAGCCGTCCATCGCGGACCACAGCTGGGCCGTCATCGTGGACGGCACGCCGGTCTTCGACGAGCCGACCAAGAAGACGTACCGCACGATGACGGCCGCCGCGTTCTTCGCCCCCGACCCGCAGACCGGCCAGCCCGCGCCCAAGACGCGCCAGGTCAGCTTCCTCAAGATCGACGGCAAGTCGTTCAGCGGCGTGTGGAACTTCACCTTCGAGAAGACCTCCTGAGTCCCGGGAAGACCTCCTGAATCAGGCAACCCTCCTCACCCCGTCCAGGACCCCGAAGCCGACCCGCCGGAGGCCCCCGCCATGCACGTGCTCGTAGTGACGGCGGTGGCGGCCGAGGCGGACGCCGTCGTCGCCGGACTCGCCGGATTCACCGCCCTCGGGCTGCGGGAGATGACGGGCGGGTACGAGTTGCGGGGCCACGCCCAGTACATGCCGCGCCCGGCGTCCGTGCGGATACCGGTCGTCGACGTCCTGGTGGGCGGGGTCGGCCCCGCCGCCTCCGCCGCGGCCACGGCGACCGCGCTGGCGTTCTCCACGTACGACCCGCCGTACGACCTGGTCGTCTCGACCGGCATCGCCGGCGGTTTCGCGCCCCACGCGCCCCTCGGCTCGCTCGTCGTCTCCGACGCGATCGTCGCCGCCGACCTGGGCGCCGACACCCCCGACGGTTACGTGCCGGTGGACGAACTGGGCTTTGGCCGTACGGTCCACCGCCCCGCCCCCGCGCTGTCCGGCCGGGTGGCGAAGCTGCTGGCCGCCGACCCCGCGGTCCGGGTGGTCCTCGCGCCGGTCCTGACCGTCTCCACCGTGACCGGGACGGCCGCCCGCGCGGCCGAACTGACCCGCCGTCACCCGCGCGCCGCCGCCGAGGCGATGGAGGGGTTCGGTGTCGCGGAGGCGGCGTCGGGGCACGAGATCCCCTGTCTGGAGATCCGGGCCGTCTCGAACGCGGTCGGCCCGCGCGACCGGGGCGCCTGGCGGATCGGCCCGGCGATGGACGCGCTGCGGTACGCGTTCGCGGCGCTCACCCCCGTCTTCGAGGAGTCGTCATGACGTCACAGCCTCAGCCCGCCACCGAAGCCGGACCCGCGTCCGGACCCGAGGCCGGGGGCACGTCCGGACCCGCGCCCGTGCCCGCCCGCCCGCTCGACATCGCGTACTCGCCCTGCCCCAACGACACCTTCGTCTTCGAGGCCTGGGCCCACGGCCGGGTGCCCGGCGCGCCCGCGCTCGACGTCACCTTCGCCGACATCGACATCACCAACGGCATGGCGGAACGCGGCGAGTTCGACCTCCTCAAGGTCTCGTACGCCGTCCTCCCGTACGTCCTCGACGAGTACGCGCTCCTGCCCTGCGGCGGCGCGCTGGGCCGGGGCTGCGGTCCGCTCGTGCTGACGAAGGAGGCGGGCACCGACCTCACCGGGAAGACCGTCGCCGTACCGAGCGAACGCTCCACCGCCTACCTGCTGTTCCGGCTGTGGGCGGCCGAGGTGGTCCCCGGCGGGGTGGGCGAGATCGTCGTCCTGCCGTTCCACGAGATCATGCCGGCGGTACGGGACGGCAAGGTGGACGCGGGCCTGGTCATCCACGAGGCGCGCTTCACGTACCAGAACTACGGGCTGCACTGCCTCGCCGACATGGGCGCGCACTGGGAGTCCACGACGGGGCTGCCGATCCCGCTCGGCGCGATCATCGCGAAGCGCTCGCTGGGCGCCGGGACCCTGCGTCTGCTCGCGGACGCGGCGCGTACGTCCGTACGGATGGCGTGGGACGATCCCGAGGTGTCACGGCCCTACGTCCTGGAGCACTCCCAGGAGATGGACCCGGCGGTCGCCGACCAGCACATCGGCCTGTACGTCAACGAGTTCACCGCCGACCTCGGCGAGGACGGGTACGCGGCGGTGCGCGGGCTGCTCACACGCGCCGCGGCCGAGGGGCTCGTACCGCCCCTCCGCCACGACGCGCTGCGGTTCGTCTGAGCCCTCAGCCCTCAGCCGGTACGGCCCCGGCCCGTCACACGTCCAGTTGGTCCGCCACCGCCCGCAACAGGCCCGCGATCTTCGACCCGTTGGCCTTGTCGGGGTACCTGCCGCGCTCCAGCATCGGCGTGATGTTCTCCAGAACCGTCGTCAGGTCCTGGACGATCGAGGCCAGTTCGTCGGGCTTGCGGCGCTGGGCCGCGGCGACCGAGGGCGTCGGGTCGAGGACCGTCACCGACAGCGCCTGGTCCCCGCGTTGACCGGCGACAACTCCGAACTCCACGCGCTGGCCGGGCTTGAGTGCGTCGACTCCGGCAGGGAGGACCGACGAGTGGACGAAGACGTCGCCGCCGTCGTCACGGGAGAGAAAGCCGAAGCCCTTCTCGCTGTTGAACCACTTCACCTTGCCGGTAGGCACGTCTGTCCTCGTCCTCGTACTCATCGATGCGCTGCCGCGCGCGAAAAAGGGTCTGAATAGCACTACAGCGGGTCGCCTGACCCGCCACCCCCAAGGCTAATGGTCCAGGCGCCGGTGACAAGACGTTGCCGGTCGGTTCCTGTCAGCTCCTGTTCCGCAGGGAACTACCCTGGTGCCGTGACTGCTACTCCTGCACCCCGCACGGCTGCTCCCGCGTCCAGCGCGGCGGACGAGGCCGGCCCCGGCGACGGCCTGGTCCGGATCGGCGCGATCGTCTTCATCGTCGGCGCCGTGGCCACGCTGGCCACCGTGGCACCCCTGTTCTTCGACACCCGCCCGTTCCCGACCGCCGCGTACCTCGTCAGCATGCTGATGGGCGTCGGGTTCCTCATCGCGGGCGCGGGCGTCCTGCGTTCCGTGGCGGCCCAGCGCCGTCAGGCGCGGTCGGCGGCCGCCGAGGCGTCCCCGGCCTCCGCCACGCCCGCCGCGTAGGTACCCTCCGCCACCCTCGCCGCGTAGGTACGCAGCCACGCGGGGAACGCCGTGAGGTCCGCCAGGACCACATCCGCCCCCGCCGCCCGCAGCTCCGCCTCGTCGCACGGCCCGGTCGGTACGGCGACGGACAGCGCGCCCGCCGCCCGCGCGCCCCGTACATCACCCGTGTGGTCGCCCACGTAGACCGCCGCCCCGTGCGCGCGCAGCGCCTCCGCCTTGGCCTCCGCCCACAGCGAGCCGACGACGACATCGGGCTCGATGCCGAGATGGGCGAGGTGGAGCTCGGCGTTCGGCTGGAACTTCGCGGTGACGACGATCGCCCGGCCGCCCGACGCCTGGACGGCGGCGACGGACTCCCGCGCGCCGGGCAGGGCCGTCGAGGGGGTGATGGCGAAGGCGGGATAGATCTCCCGGTAACGGTCCCCCACTTCGGCGACGCGGTCCTGGGGGAACCAGTGCGCCAACTCCTGTTCGAGCGGCGGCCCGAGCCGGGTGATCGCGAGGTCGGCGTCGATCGGGACGCCGGTCTCGGCGGTGAGCGCCAGGAACGCGGCGCGGATGCCGGGGCGGGAGTCGACCAGGGTCATGTCGAGGTCGAAGCCGACGGTGAGCGCGGGCGGCGGGGTGAGGGAGGCCATGGGTGCCATTGTGCCCGGCGGCGGATGGCCGGAAAGGGCTGCTTAGACTTAGCCAAGCCTAACCATCCTTACGCCCGCGCCCACCGCCCACCGCTCACGTCTCCCGCTGACACCCCGACCTCCCGATTGGTTCCGATGCCGGCCGCCGCCGCCCCGCCGACCCCCCGTACCAGACACGCCCTGGTCACCCGCCGTATCGGCTGGACGGCCGCCGCCGTCGTCGCGCTCCTCGTCGCGGTCCTGCTGAGCCTCGCGGTCGGCGCCCGCGCCATCGCCCCCTCCACCGTGCTCGACGCGCTCCTGCACGGCGGGCACGGCGACGACGCCGAGGTCGTACGGCACCTGCGCGTGCCGCGCACGCTGATCGGGCTCATGGTGGGCGCCGCGCTCGCCCTCGCGGGCACCGTCCTCCAGGGCATCACCCGCAACCCCATCGCCGACCCGGGCATCCTCGGGATCAGCCAGGGCTCCTCGGTGGGTGTGGTCCTGGCCATCTCGGTCGTCGGCGTGCACACCCTCTCCGGGTACGTGTGGTTCGCCTTCGCCGGCGCGGCGCTGGCGTCGGTGGCGGTGTACGCGATCGCCTCCAGCGGCCGGGGCGGCGCCACGCCGATCAAGCTCGCCCTCGGGGGCGCGGCGATCAACGCGCTGCTGGTGTCGGTGACCCAGGGGGTGCTGACCACGGACGCGTCGACGCTGGACGAGTTCCGCTTCTGGCAGGTCGGGTCGCTCGCCGGGCGGGACACCGACGTGGTCCACCAGATCTGGCCGTTCCTGCTGCTCGGCGCCGTGCTGGTGGTGTCCGTGGCCCGTGGCCTGGACGCGCTGGCGCTGGGCGAGGACGTGGCGAAGGGCCTGGGCCAGAACGTCGCGGCGGTACGGATCCTGGGCGGGCTCGGCGCGACCGTGCTCACCGGCGCGGGGGTGGCGGCGGCCGGTCCGATCGCGTTCGTGGGCCTCGCCGTACCGCACATCGCTCGCGCGATCGTCGGGACCGACCACCGCTGGCTGCTGCCGATGGCCGCGCTGATCGGCCCGGTGATGCTGCTGGTGTCGGACGTGATCGGGCGGATCGTGTTCCCGCCGGGCGAGGTCCCGGCGGGGGTGATGACGGCGCTGCTCGGCGTGCCGTTCCTGGTCGCTCTCGTACGCCGGAAGGCGGTGCCGGCATGACGGCGGTCGTGGAGAAGGCCCGCCCGGCCCGCCCCCGGGTCGGCCCGGCGGGGTATGCGGTCGTACGGGCCGGTCGCGGATCGTTCCTCCTGCACCGCCGGGCGGCCGGGGCGGCGGCGGGGCTGGCCGTGCTGCTGGCGGTCGTGTGCGTGACGTATCTGAGCGTCGGCGAGAGCTTCGTACCGCCGTCCGAGGTCCTGAAGGTGATCCTCGGGCAGCCGTCGCCGAACGAACTGGTCGTCGGGACGCTGCGGTTGCCGCGCATGGTGACCGGGCTGTTCGTGGGGCTCGCGTTCGGGGTCGCGGGCGCGCTGATCCAGACGGTCGCGCGCAATCCGCTGGCCAGTCCGGACATCATCGGCATCAGCCAGGGCGCGGGCGCGCTGACCGTCGGCGCGATGACGTTCGGCGTCACGTCGTACACGGCTCTCCCCTACCTGTCGGTCGCCGGCGGGATCGCGGCGGCGGCGCTGGTGTACGTCTTCGCGTGGCGCGGCGGGCTGCACGCGACGCGTTTTGTGCTGATCGGCATCGGGTTCGCGATCGCGCTGCGGTCGGTGACGACGCTGTTCCTGACGAAGGGCGACTATCTGGTCGCCCAGCAGGCGCAGGTGTGGATGACCGGTTCGCTCAACGGCCGGGGCTGGGAGGAGGCCGCGCCGCTGGGCTGGGTGCTGCTGGCGCTGCTGCCCGCCGTGGCGTGGGCGGCGTACGCACAGCGGTCGGTGTCCCTGGACGACGACACGGCGACGGCGCTGGGGGTACGGCTCGGGGGCACCCGGCTCGGGTTGGTGCTGCTGGGCGTGGTCCTGGCGTCGGTGGCGACGGGGGCGGCGGGTCCGGTGGACTTCGTGGCGCTGCTGGCGCCGCAGATCGCGCGGCGGACGACCCGTACCGCGCAGATCCCGCTGCTGTGCTCGGCGCTGATGGGCGCGGTGATCGTCGTCCTGGCGGATCTGCTGGCCCGCAAGCTGTTCTCGCCGACGGAGCTGCCGGTGGGGGTGCTGACGGCGGCCGTGGGGGCGCCGTACTTGATCTGGTTGATCGTTCGAAGCCGTACCGCAGGAGGCACCGCATGAGCAGGCTCGTCGCCCGGGATCTGACGCTCGCGTACGAGGACCGTACGGTCGTCCACGAGCTGGAACTGGCCGTCCCCGACGGGCGGGTGACGGTGATCGTCGGCCCGAACGCGTGCGGCAAGTCCACGACGCTGCGGGCGCTGGGGCGGCTGTTGAAGCCCCAGGGCGGGGCGGTGCTGCTGGACGGCGAGGAGCTGTCCCGTATCCCGACGAAGCGGATCGCGCGGTCGATCGGCCTGCTGCCGCAGTCGCCGGTCGCGCCGGAGGCGATCACGGTCGCGGACCTGGTGTCGCGCGGCCGGCAGCCGCACCAGGCGTGGTGGCGGCAGTGGTCGGACGCGGACGAGCGCGCGGTGACGGACGCGATGGAACGTACGGACGTGACGGCGCTCGCGGACCGGTCGGTGGACGAGCTGTCGGGCGGCCAGCGGCAGCGGGTGTGGATCGCGATGGCGCTGGCGCAGGAGACGGACCTGCTGCTCCTGGACGAACCGACGACGTTCCTGGACATCGCGCACCAGGTGGAGGTCCTGGACCTGGTACGCCGCCTCAACCACGAACAGGGCCGCACGGTGGTGATCGTCCTGCACGACCTGAACCAGGCGGCCCGGTACGCGGACCACCTGGTGGCGATGAAGGAGGGCCGCGTGGTGGCGGAGGGCGAGCCGGGCGCGGTGGTGACGGCGGAGCTGGTACGGGAGGTCTTCGGCCTGGAGTCGGTGGTGGTCCCGGACCCGGTGACGGGGTCGCCCCTGGTGGTGCCGGGGGCGCCGTACCGGCCGGAGGGGCCGGGGGCGCGGGAAGCCGCTGAGGCCGCTGAGGGCTTTGAGGCCGGGGCGGCGACGGAGACCCCAGGGGCACCGGGGGCCGTTGAGCCTGGGGAATCTCAGGAGACCCGGTACCGGGCCTGAGGCCTCAGGCCTAGGACGACGGGACATCCCGGGACCGGGCGGGGGGCCGGGCGCAGGGCCGGGAGTGGGCCGGGGTCCGGGGCGGAGAGCGAGGGGCCGCCGTCACGCCCGTCTGCGGGAGCGCCACAGCAGGTACAGGGCCGAGGCGATCGCCGCCGTGCGTATCACCACCGGGGCCGCGTCCGAGATCGCGGCGTTCCAGCCGCCCTCCGGGATCGCCTCGCCCCAGCGGCCGTTCGCGCGCCCCCAGAGCCAGAGCAGGCCGCCGGCCACCGTGACGCCCGGGAGGCCGAAGACCGCCCACTTCGTCGCCGCGGGGGAGAGGGCACGGGAGGCGTACGCGAGGAGCCAGCCGCCCGCGAGGGCCAGCCAGGAGCCGAGGAACGCGCCCACGAGCAGGAGCCCGGCGGCGAGCAGCAGCAGGGGGTGGGAGCGGCGGACGGGCCTGCCGGGCGCCTCGGGTTCGGCCGCCTCCACGACGGGCTCGGCACCGGCCTCGGGGCCGGTTCGCCGTTTCGTCAGTGCCCGCCAGGCGCGGCGGCCCCTGGTCTCCGCCTCGGTCGCGTCACCGGCCTCGTCGGCCGCCTCGTCCTCGGGCTTCGGCGGCGGGACGAGTATCTCGGGGATCTCCACCCCGCCCACAAAACCCGGCACCCCGATCCCGCCGCCCATCGGGCCGTTGCCCATCGGGCCCGGTTCGACGCGCCACCAGTCGGTCCTGCCGTTCGAGGACCCCACCTCGTCCATCCCCGCCAGGTGCGGTCCGCGGGATCCGAAGGAGGTGGAGGAGGTGGAGGAGGCGGGGGCGCCGGACGACTGGGCCGGGATCTGGGCGCCCATACCTGTCCCCGTACCCGAGTCCGTGCCCTTGCCGCCCCGGCCGCCTCCCTTGCCCAGCCACCCGCCGCCGCGCCGCGCCCGCTGCTCCGGCACCACCGGTGCCGGGGGCGGCGGCGGCGCGTACCCGCCCCCCGTGTCGCCGGACCCGTCCGTCCCGCTCGACGCCGCCCGCACCACCGCGTTCGGCTCCCCCATGCGGCCGAGGATGCGCCGTACCGCCGCCGGGCTGTCGCCGCCGAACTTCCCGCGCTGCCGGTCGATCTCGTTGCGCAGCGTCGAGACCAGTCTCATCCGGTCCCCGGACGCGAGCTGCTGCTGCCGCGCCGCGTCGCCGACCCGGCTCAGGTAGTCGTAGACGAGCTGGTCGCTCTCGATCCCCACACGTTCCTCCCACAGGTACACGCAGGTGCACGCACGCGATGCTGTCGGAGTCATACCCGTACGTCCAGTACGGACAAGCCCGCCCGGCCGCCTCCGCGCCCGCGTCGGGGGCGGTACGCGACGGTCCGCCCGTATCGTCCGGAACGAGCCGCCGGTACGGGCCGAACACGTCCGCCGGAACCGTACGAACGAGCCCGCGCACGCCGTACGAACAAACCGCACGCCCCGTGCGAACAAGCCGCGCGCCCCGTACGAACGAGCCGTACACCCGGTACGAAGAAAGCCTCCCCCGCCCCTCCCCGCCCGTCCTCCTCCGCCCGGGGGCGCGGCAGACCGCTCCTCAGGGGCTAACGTGGGACGGATGGGGACCCGCGAAGCCTGAGCAGGAGGCGCACGTGCCAGATGGAACCGGCGGTACGCCACCGCGCACCCTCGCGGAGGCCCTGCGCACCCGGGGCGACGACTCCCTCACCGCGCTCCTCCGCGCCCGACCCGATCTGCTCAACCCCGTGCCCAACGACCTCTCGCAGCTCGCGACCCGCGCGGGCACCCGCGCCTCCGTCGTCCGGGCGCTGGAGCGGCTCGACCGCTTCACGCTCCAGACGGCGGAAGCGCTCGCCGTCGCCCCCGAGCCCGCGCCGTACGACACGCTCCGCGCGCTCCTCACCGGCGACGAGGGCGACCCGCGCATCGAGCGCGCCCTGCCCGGCGCCGTCGGACGGCTGCGCGACCAGGCGCTGATCTGGGGCGGTGACACCCGGCTGCGGCTGGTCCGTACCGCCCGCGAACTGCTCGCGCCCTCGCCGACGCACCCGTCCCCCACCGGCCTCGGCCCGACCGTCGCCGAGGCGACCGCCGGGATGTCGCCGGGCCGGATCCAGGAGATCCTGACGGCCGCCTGGCTGCCGTCGACCCACGACCCGGTCTCCGCCGTCGCGTCCCTGACCGAGCTGTTCACGGACCGCACCCGCATGGCCGCCCTGCTGGACACCGCCCCCATGGAGGCGCTGTCCGTGCTGGACCGGCTGGTGTGGGGGCCGCCGTACGGCGAGGTCACGTCCAGCCCCACCCCGCCCGTGCAGTGGCTGCGCGACCGGGGCCTGCTGCTGCCCGCGACGACCCGGACCGTCGTCCTGCCCCGCGAGGTGGCGCTGCACCTGCGCGCCGGGCGGGCGCACCGCGTGATCGAGCCGGTCGCGCCGCCCGTCGCGCCCCGGACGAGCGAGCCGGGTTCCGGTTCCCGTCCCCAGCTTGTGGACAGTACGGCGGCGGGGCAGGCGTACACCGCGCTCGCCACCGTCGAGGAGCTGGCCAAGGACTGGAACGAGGGCGGCCCGAACGTCCTGCGGGCCGGCGGTCTGTCCGTACGGGATCTGAAGCGCACCGCCGCCGCCCTCGGCGTCACCGAGCCGATCGCCGCCTTCTGGGTCGAACTGGCCTACGCGGCGGGGCTGTTGGCGGCGGACGGCGAGGCCGACGAGCGGTACGCGCCGACCCCCGCGTACGACGAGTGGGAGGAGCTGCCCTCCCCCGAGCGCTGGGCGCGGCTCGCCGTCGCGTGGCTGACCGCGACCCGTACGGCGGGTCTGGTCGGCGGCCAGGACGCCAAGGGCCGTACGCTCGCGGCCCTCGGCCCGGACCTGGACCGGGGCCCCGCGCCCGAGGTCCGCCGCCGGATCCTCGACCTCCTCGCCACGCTCCCCGAGGGCACCCCGCCCGACCCGGAGTCACTGATGGCCCGGCTGCGCTGGGAGCGCCCGCTGCGCGGCGCCTCGGCAGCCGGCCGCCCCGACGACCTGCGCGGGCGGCTCGCCGCCTGGACGCTGAACGAGGCGGAGATGCTCGGCCTCACCGGCCGGGGCGCGCTCTCCACCCACGGCCGGGCACTGCTCGACGCGCTGGGCGACCCCGCCGAGGGGATCATCCCCACGCCCGCCGACCTGGCCGCCGCCGGTCTGCGCGCGGCCGCGGCCCTGAGGCCGCTGCTGCCCGAGCCGCTGGACCACGTGCTGCTCCAGGCGGACCTGACGGCCGTGGCGCCCGGTCCTCTCCTGAGACCTCTCGCCGAACTGCTGTCCGTCGCCGCCGAGGTGGAGTCGACGGGCGGGGCGACGGTCTACCGCTTCACCCCCGCGTCCGTACGGCGGGCCCTGGACGCCGGGCAGTCGGCGACCGGCCTGCACGACTTCCTCCGGGCGCACAGCCGTACGCCGGTGCCGCAGCCGCTCACGTACCTGGTGGACGACGTGGCCCGCAAGCACGGTCATCTGCGGGTCGGTTCGGCCAACGCGTACGTGCGCTGCGACGACGAGGCGGTGCTGGACGAGATCGTCGCCGACCGGCGGTCGCAGGGGATGCGGCTGCGGCGGCTGGCGCCGACGGTCCTCTCGGCACAGGCGGATCCGTCGTCGCTGCTGGAGGGGTTGCGGGCGATGGGCTTCGCGCCGGCGGCGGAGTCCGCCGACGGGGACGTCCTGATCACCCGGGCGCACGCGCACCGGACGCCTCCGCGTACGGCGCCCGCGCCGGTGCCGGACGGTCCGCCGGTGCCGGACCCGACGCTGCTGGGGGCGGCGGTACGGGCGATCCGGGCGGGGGACCTGGCGTCGACCGTCGTACACAAGACCGTTCCGGAACCGGCGGGTTCACGGTCCCGTGCGCGGGCGGTGTCGTCCTCGTCGGGAAAGGCGGCCGGACCGTCGAGGTCGGGTGACCTGCCGCGTACGACGTCGGCGGAGACCCTGGCCACGGTCCAGGCGGCCGCCATGACCGGTTCGGCGCTCTGGATCGGGTACGTCAACGCGGAGGGCGCGGCGAGTCAGCGGGTGATCGCGCCGGTGCGGGTCGAGGGCGGCTTCGTGACCGCGTACGACCACACGGCGGACGAGGTCCGTACGTACCCGCTGCACCGGATCACGGGGGTGGCGGAACTGGCGGACGACACGGCGTGACGGGGGCGGGACGGCAAACGGGGGCGGGATGGCAAAACGCCGGACGGGCCGCGAAGCCCGTCCGGCGAAAGCCTGTCCTGCGAAAGCCCGTCCGGCGAGGGAGACCAGCCGGTCCGTTCCGTTCCGACTCCGGTCTAGCTCCGGCGCCCGAGCCGCACCAGCCGCTCGCTCCAGTTGGCCCGGGGCTTCTCCCCCGAACTCGTCATGGGCGTCAGCTTGGGCTTGGTCAACGTCCGCTTCCTCACCGAGGGGCGGGTGTCGGCCGTCCGCGCGGGGGCCGGCTCGGCCACCACGGGCTCGGGGGCGGTCTCGGCGGCCGGCACCGGCTGCGGTACTCCCAGCGCGTGGAACCGCCGCCCGATCTTCCGGCCCAGCAGCAGGTAACCGAGCAGCGCGCCCGAGGTGTTCAGGATCACATCGTCCACGTCGAAGGCACGGCCCTGGACGATCGAACCCTGCGCCAGCTCCACCAGCGCCATGACCACGGCGGTCAGCACGACGACCCGCAGCATCGGCAGCCGGCGCGGCATGAGCACCGGCAGGATCAGCCCGAACGGCATGCCCATCACGATGTTCCCGCCGATCTGCTTGCACGCGGCGAGGAACGTGTAGTCCTCCGCGTACTGCCGCAGCGAGTGCCCCGGCCGCAGGTTGGACCCCGCGATGTCGGCCGAGGCGGGGGACGGCGTGAGCGTCAGGTCGGCCAGCACCGCCGAGAAGGCCACGAGGGCCAGGAAGGCGACCACCAGAATGATCACCCGCAACAGGGCCCGGCCCCAGGAAATCCGTCGCGGGGCGGCTCTGTCCGGTTCTGCCTTGCGCGTCTCAGCGGTCATAGGAGCCAGGTGCCCAGCCCTGGCCCGGACAGTCCCCCCAGACCCTCCGGATCGTGCTTCTCCATCGGCCCGACCCCGCCCCGCCCCCGGATCAGCCCGATATGAGCGACACTGGTCGTTTGGCACAACGAGTGACGGCCCAAGGAAAGACCGAAAGGGCGCAGCTGTGAACGGACCTCTCATCGTCCAGAGCGACAAGACCTTGCTGCTCGAAGTCGACCACGAACAGGCCGGGGCCTGTCGGCGGGCCATCGCGCCCTTCGCCGAACTGGAGCGCGCGCCCGAGCACATCCACACGTACCGCCTGACCCCGCTCGGCCTGTGGAACGCGCGTGCCGCCGGGCACGACGCCGAGCAGGTGGTCGACGCGCTGGTGGAGTTCTCCCGCTACCCCGTGCCGCACGCCCTGCTCGTCGACGTCGCCGAGACGATGGCCCGGTACGGGCGTCTCACGCTGTCCAAGCACCCCACCCACGGTCTGGTCCTGACCTCCACGGACCGTCCCGTCCTGGAGGAGATCCTGCGGTCGAAGAAGGTCGCGCCGCTGGTGGGCGCGCGGCTCGACCCGGACACCGTCGCCGTACACCCCTCCGAGCGCGGCCAGATCAAGCAGACGCTCCTCAAGCTCGGCTGGCCGGCCGAGGATCTCGCCGGGTACGTGGACGGTGAGGCGCACGCCATCGAGCTGGTCGAGGACGGCTGGGCCCTGCGCCCGTACCAGAAGCAGGCGGTCGAGGGCTTCTGGCACGGCGGCTCGGGGGTCGTCGTGCTGCCCTGCGGGGCGGGCAAGACCCTGGTCGGCGCGGGGGCGATGGCGCAGGCCAAGGCGACCACGCTGATCCTGGTCACGAACACCGTCTCCGCCCGCCAGTGGAAGCACGAGCTGGTGAGGCGCACGACGCTGACCGAGGAGGAGATCGGCGAGTACAGCGGTACGCGCAAGGAGATCCGCCCGGTCACGATCGCCACGTACCAGGTGCTCACGACCCGCCGTAAGGGCGTCTATCCGCACCTGGAGCTGTTCGACTCCCGCGACTGGGGGCTGATCCTCTACGACGAGGTGCACCTGCTGCCCGCGCCCGTCTTCAAGTTCACCGCCGACCTCCAGGCGCGCCGCCGCCTCGGGCTGACCGCGACGCTCGTACGGGAGGACGGCCGCGAGTCGGACGTCTTCTCGCTGATCGGGCCGAAGCGGTTCGACGCGCCGTGGAAGGAGATCGAGGCGCAGGGGTACATCGCGCCCGCGGACTGTGTGGAGGTACGGGTCAACCTCACCGACAGCGAGCGGCTCGCGTACGCCACCGCCGAGACGGAGGAGAAGTACCGGTTCTGCGCGACGACCGCCACGAAGCGGAAGGTGACGGAGGCGCTCGTACGGAAGCACAAGGGCGAACAGACCCTGGTCATCGGCCAGTACATCGACCAGCTCGACGAGCTGGGCGAGCACCTGGACGCGCCGGTCATCAAGGGCGAGACCAGCAACGCCCAGCGCGAGAAGCTGTTCGAGGCGTTCCGGCAGGGCGAGATCTCGGTGCTGGTGGTGTCGAAGGTGGCGAACTTCTCGATCGACCTGCCGGAGGCGACGGTCGCGATCCAGGTGTCGGGGACGTTCGGGTCGCGCCAGGAGGAGGCGCAGCGGCTCGGGCGGGTGCTGCGGCCGAAGGCGGACGGGCACGAGGCGCGCTTCTACTCGGTGGTGGCGCGGGACACGATCGACCAGGACTTCGCGGCGCACCGGCAGCGGTTCCTGGCGGAGCAGGGGTACGCGTACCGGATCGTGGACGCGGACGAGCTGCTGGCGGAGAGCTGAGACGGGAGCGGGCCGTGGCTCAGAGGTGTCGTCTGACGACGCCCGCCTCCTCCCAGTACTCACCGAGGACGGCGACGTTGAACGCGGTCGACACGTACACCTTGGCGGCGCGCAGGGCGTTGCCGAGGTGGTGAGCGGGGTGGGGCACGGCGCCGGTGGCGGTCGCGCCGGAGAGTGAGGCGCCGCGTGGGGCGCGGGGCGGGATGAAGGTCGCTGTACTCATATGTCCATGGTCGCGCGCCGGCCCCCCGAAACGCGTCGCTCTCCGGACGGAATCCTGGGCGAGGTCACGTACGACCCGGAATATAGGGGATCCCCTACGGGGGACGACCGGGGGACTACGGTACGTACGCCCCGCGGCCGCTCCGGGAGCGCCCTGTGCCCGTCCCGTACCCGCTCCGTCACCACCCCGCGGCCCACTCCGGGGCGAAAAGCATTCGCCCCGCCGCCACCCGCTGGCTACACTCTCCCCTCTTGCCCGCCTCCGCCTCCCTCGCGGAGCGCCGCCACCCGGACGGAAACCGGGCGGCCGCCATGACGTTGATCCACGCCGACCGGACACCGCCGCCCCGTAGGACCAAGGGCTTGCGGCCCGTCGGCCTGCGTACAGCCCGGAGGCAACACCGTGTCCGCGCACGACCCCGAACCAGACACCGCCCTCACCGAACCCGACACCACCCCCACCGCCGTCACCGCGGCGGACGCCGACCGCGCCGCACCGGCTGCCGAAGGCACCGCACCCGACGCCGACCGCGCCGACCCCGGGGAATCCGGCTCCCCCGCCGACCCGCTGGCCCGCGAGCGGGCCCACCTCAGCTCCTCGTGGGCCGCCCTGCGGGCCATGCGCGAGGACGTCCAGTCGCTCGACATCCGCGACGTCACCGCGAACTGGGTCAACGCCGCCGTCCTGGAGGCCCAGATCCAGGAGCGCATCAAGTCGCTCGCCGACCTCTCCCACACCCCGCTCTTCTTCGGCCGGCTCGACTACCTGCACGTCGTCGGCGCGGACCAGGCCGAGGGTGCCGAGGGCGAGCGCTTCTACATCGGCCGCCGCCACGTCCACGACGCCGACGGCGACCCGATGGTCATCGACTGGCGCGCGCCCGTCTCCCAGCCCTTCTACCGGGCCTCGAAGAAGGACCCCCACGACGTGGGGCTGCGCCGCCGCTTCGGTTACACGGCCGGTGAGCTCACGGCGTACGAGGACGAACACCTCTCCGACCCCACCGAGGCCGCGAAGACCAGCAAGCTGCTCCAGACCGAGATCGAGCGTCCGCGCGTCGGCCCGATGCGCGACATCGTGGCGACGATCCAGCCGGAGCAGGACGAGATCGTACGGAGCGGGCTCGGCGGCACGGTGTGTGTGCAGGGCGGCCCCGGCACCGGGAAGACCGCCGTCGGCCTGCACCGGGTCGCGTACCTCCTCTACGCGCACCGGGAACGGCTAGCCCGCACCGGCACGCTGGTCATCGGGCCGAACGCGTCCTTCCTCCAGTACATCGAGCAGGTGCTGCCCGCGCTGGGCGAGCTGGAGGTGAAGCAGGCGACGGTGGAGAGCCTGGTCACCTCGGCGACGGTGGCGGTACGGGGCACGGACCCGGCCGACGCCGCCGTCATCAAGGGCGACGCGCGGATGGCGGAGGTGCTGCGGCGGGCGGTCCGCTCCCATGTGACGCTGCCGGCCGAACCGGTGGTGGTCGTGCGCGGTTCGCGGCGGTGGCGGGTGCCGGTGTACGAACTGGAGGAGCTGGTACGGCAGTTGCTGGAGCGCGACATGCGGTACGGCGCCGCGCACGACGCGTTGCCGCAGCGGATCGCGCACGCCGTGCTCGTACGGATGGAGGAGGCGGGCGAGGCGCCCGACGACCGCGTGCAGGACGCGGTCGCGCGCACTCCCGCGGTGAAGGCGGCCGTGAAGGCGATGTGGCCGCCGGTCGATCCGGCGAAGCTGGTGCTGCGGCTGCTGTCGGACGCGGAGTTCCTGGCGGCGCACGCGGAGGGGCTGCTCACGCCGGAGGAGCAGGCGACGATCCTGTGGGCGAAGCCGGCGCGGAGCGTGAAGTCGGTCAAGTGGTCGGCGGCGGACGCGGTGTTGATCGACGAGGCGGGCGATCTCGTGGCCCGTACGCACTCGTTGGGGCACGTGGTGCTCGACGAGGCGCAGGACCTCTCGCCCATGCAGTACCGCGCGGTGGGGCGGCGCTGCTCGACGGGGTCGGCGACGGTGCTGGGCGATCTGGCGCAGGGTACGACGCCGTGGGCGACGGCGAGTTGGGCGGACGCGCTCCACCACTTGGGCAAGCCGGACGCGGTGGTGGAGGAGCTGACGGCCGGTTTCCGCGTGCCGCGCGAGGTGATCGCGTACGCGTCGCGGCTGCTGCCGCTGATCTCGCCGGGGCTGGCGGAGGTGGAGTCGGTACGGGAGTCGCCGGGGTCCCTGTCGGTACGGTGCGTCGCCGAGGACGAGCGGGCGGCGGCGGTGGTCTCGGCGTGCGAGGAGTCGCTGGCGCACGAGGGGTCGACGGGCCTGATCGCGGCGGACGCGCGGATTCCGGTGCTGGCGGCCGCGTTGTCCGGGGCGGGGTTGCGTTTCCTCTCGCCGGGCGAGGAAACGACGGCGGAGGCGCGGCTGACGCTGGTGCCGGCGTCGCTGGCGAAGGGCTTGGAGTACGACTACGTGGTGCTGGACGAGCCGTCGGCGGTGGTGTCGGGGGAGCCGGACGAACGTACCGGGCTGAGGCGGTTGTACGTGGCGTTGACGCGAGCGGTCTCGGGCCTGACGATCGTGCACGCGCTGCGGTTGCCGGGGCCGCTGTCCTGAGGGCGCGGCGCGTTGGCTCTGGCGGCCGTCTCATGTCCTCGCGCCGGACGGGCGCCGGCCTCCCGGCGGTGGGCGCGGCGTCTTGCCTGTCCTCACGCCGGACGGGCGTCTGCGCCCATGTGGTGGGCGCGGCTTACTGATGTCCTCAATCGCCGGACGGGCTTGATTTTTCCCGCTGCGGCCCGGTGGGCGGGGTGCGGGTTGTTGCCGGGGGCCGGTCAGGGGTCGTGTCCTGCACTGCATGTTTTACGTCGCGTGCGACCGGTCGTATTGGTTGACGTTCGCCATGCGACACAAAACACGCTTTACGTTCCGGACACGACCCCTGCCCGTCCCCCTTCCCGGCCCGCGTCACTACCCGGCCCACCCCGGGGCGGGGCGGCAGGCAGCCAGGACCCGCACCGGGGCATTTCAAGCCCGTCCGGCGCTTGAGGACGACCCTGACCCGCACCGGCGCATCGCGCAGGGGCAGCATCCAGCCCGTCCGGCGTTTGAGGACATCGGTAACCCGCAGCCATCACCAGCGCGGAGGCCGCAATCCAGTCGGCCCCCGACGTACTCCCAGCCCGCCCGGGACACTCCCCCAAGCCCCTCCGGACGCACCCCCAGCCCGTCCGGCGATTGAGGACATCCGTAACCCGCGCCCGCGCACCGCGCAGGGGCACCATCCGGCCCATCCAGCCCGTCCGGCGCTTGAGGACAATCAGTGATCCGCGCCCGCGCAACGGGCAGCAGGGACCCCGGACCGGCGGGGCCGTTCACTTCACCCCCGGCGTGAGGGGGGTGGGGTCGGAGGAGGTGCGTGTGGCCGGACGTAAAGCGTGTTTTGTGGCGCATGGCTACCGTTAATCAAGACAAGACCGTGCACGCGCCGTAAAACATGCAGTCCGGACATACGTGCCTCCGGAGGCCCCGCCCCCCGTCACCACGACACACCCAGCCCGTCCGGCGATTGAGGACATCAGTAGGGCGCGCCCACCACCGGGCCGCAGAAGCCCGTCCGGCGATTGAGGACAAAGAAGGAAGCCGCGCCCACCACCGCGCCGCAGACGCCCAGTAAGCGCAACGAACACCCAGCCACACGCTACGCGTCAAGCGCCGCGCGCCACGACCTCACCGCCGAAGGCGAGACCGGCCCCGCCCACCCGAAGGGCCTCGCCGCGCCGCCGATATGAAACGCGTCCAGGCCACCCGCGCGCAGCGCCGGCACGTGGTCCAGCCGCAACCCACCCCCCACCAGCAGGCACGCCCCGTAGCCCGCCTCCCCCCGCCCAGACGCCGAGGACTCGGCCAGAAGCGTCGGCAGGCCGCTGTCCACCCCGTCCGGCGACCCCGCCGTGAGAAACGTGTCCAGGCCCGGCAGGTCCGCGAGCTGCTTGCGGAGCGCGTCACGGTCCGCCGCGCGGTCGATCGCGCGGTGGAACGTCCACCGGCACCCGTCCAGCTCCGCCACCAGCCGTTCGACGGTCACCAGGTCCGGCGTCCCGTCCGCGTCGAGGAAGCCGAAGACGAACTCGTCCGCGCCCTCCGCCCGCAGCCCCCGCGCCGCCTCCACGAGCGCGTCCACCCCGTCCGCGCCACCCGCCGAGAAGCCGTCGGACAGCCGCAGCATCACCCGGAGGGGGATGTCGACGGCGTCCCGGATCTTCGCGAAGGTCTCCCGGGGCGGGGTCAGGCCGTCGGCCGCCATGTCGGTGACGAGTTCGAGCCGGTCCGCGCCCCCGCTCCGCGCGGCGACCGCGTCCTCCGCGTCGAGAGCGATCACCTCCAGGACTGCACGCTTGCTCATCGGGCCCCATTCCTAGGTAGGTGGACAGGTCTAGTCCAATCGCCAGCCTAAGGGGCGTCCCCTCCTCCGCGCATCACCGCATCACGCCATCCGCACCCGTATCTCCCGCATCGTGGCCCCCATGCGGCGCGGGCTCGTGCGATTCCCGCGCCCCGCCCCCCAGCGGACCCACCGCCGCCCCGACCCCGTACGCCACCCCGAACGACACAGCCAGCGCCAGCGCGAACGCGGCCACCCTCACCTTGGTACTCATCGTGATGCCCATGACCGAGAAAATACCCCTCAGGGGTATCCCGTGGATAGGGGTAGGGGGTATACATGAAAAGAGACGAAAGAGATGGACGTGAGTCCGCCGACGACCAAGGAGCCGCCCTCATGAGCCTCGCCCAGGGCAGGAACACGGACACGGCGACCACCTCCTCCGTCGAACTCCTCATCGGCGGCATGACCTGCGCCTCCTGCGCCGCCCGCGTCGAGAAGAAGCTCAACCGCATGGACGGCGTCGAGGCCACGGTCAATTACGCCACCGAAAAGGCCAAGGTCAGCTACGTGGGCGCCGGCCTCTCCGTCCGCGATCTCATCGCCACCGTCGAGGCCACCGGCTACACCGCCCAGGAGCCCGCGCCCGAGACCTCGGCCGACACCGGAGGCCCGGACGACGGCACGGAGGGAACTGAGGAAAGCAGGGACCCCGACGACCACGTCCTCCGCCCCCTCCGCGCCCGCCTGATCACCGCCGTCCTCCTCGCCCTCCCCGTCATCGCCATGGCGATGATCCCCGCGCTCCAGTTCACCAACTGGCAGTGGCTCTCCCTCACCCTCACCGCCCCCGTCGTCACCTACGCCGCCTGGCCCTTCCACCGTGCCGCCTGGACCAACGCCCGGCACGGCGCCGCCACGATGGACACGCTCATCTCGCTCGGCACCTCGGCCGCGTTCCTCTGGTCGGTGTGGGCCCTGTTCTTCGGTACGGCGGGCATGCCGGGGATGACCCACGCCTTCGAGTTCACCATCTCCCGCTCCGACGGCGCCGGGAACATCTATCTCGAAGCCGCCGCCGGTGTCACCGCGTTCCTCCTGGCCGGCCGCTACTTCGAGGCCCGCGCCAAGCGCAAGGCCGGGGCGGCCCTCCGTACCCTGATGGAACTGGGTGCCAAGGAAGTCACCGTCCTGCGCGACGGCCGCGAAAGTGTCGTCCCCACCCGGCAGTTGAGGGTCGGCGACCACTTCCTCGTACGGCCCGGCGAGAAGATCGCCACCGACGGCACGGTGGTCGAGGGCTCCTCGGCCGTGGACGCCTCGATGCTGACCGGCGAGTCCGTCCCGGTGGAGGTCTCCGCCGGCGACCCCGTCACCGGCGCGACGCTCAACGCCGGGGGACGGCTGGTCGTGGCGGCCACGAAGGTCGGCTCCGACACCCAGCTCGCCCGTATGGCACGGATGGTGGAGGACGCCCAGAACGGCAAGGCCGCCGCGCAGCGCCTCGCCGACAGGATCTCCGCCGTGTTCGTCCCGGTCGTCATGGGCCTCGCGCTCGCCACGCTCGGCTTCTGGCTCGGCGCCGGGGCCGGCGCGACCGCCGCCTTCACCGCCGCCGTCGCCGTGCTGATCATCGCCTGCCCCTGCGCGCTGGGCCTGGCCACCCCGACCGCCCTCATGGTCGGTACGGGCCGCGGCGCCCAGCTCGGCATCCTCATCAAGGGCCCCGAGGTGCTGGAGTCGACCCGCCGCGTCGACACGATCGTGCTCGACAAGACCGGTACGGTCACCACCGGCCGGATGACCCTCCTCGCCACCCACTCGGCGGACGGTACGGACGAACGCGACGTCCTGCGTCTCGCGGGCGCGCTGGAGCACGCCTCCGAGCACCCGCTGGCCCGGGCCGTCGCCGAGGCCGCCACCGCACGCGCCGGTACGCTCCCCACCCCCGAGGACTTCGCCAACCTCCCCGGCCTCGGCGTCCAGGGTGTCGTCGAGGGCCACGCCGTCCTCGTGGGCCGGGTGAAGCTCCTCGCCGAATGGGAGATCCACCTCCCCGAGGAGCTTGCGGCGGCCGGGAAATCGGCCGAGGCGGCGGGCCGTACGGCGATCGCGGTGGCCTGGGACGGCGAGGCGCGCGGCCTCCTGGAGATCGCCGACGCGGTCAAGGAGTCCAGCCCCGAGGCGGTACGGCAGCTCCGCGCCCTCGGCCTGACCCCGATCCTGCTCACCGGCGACAACCGGGCCGTCGCGGAATCGGTCGCCGCCCAGGTCGGCATCGACCAGGTCATCGCCGAGGTGATGCCGGAGGACAAGGTCGACGTCGTCAAGCGGCTCCAGGCGGAGGGCAGGACCGTCGCCATGGCCGGCGACGGGGTCAACGACGCCGCCGCGCTCGCCCAGGCCGACCTCGGCCTCGCCATGGGCACGGGCACCGACGCGGCCATCGAGGCCGCCGACCTCACTCTCGTACGGGGAGACCTGCGGGCCACCGCCGACGCCGTCCGCCTCGCCCGCCGCACCCTCGGCACGATCAAGGGCAACCTGTTCTGGGCCTTCGCCTACAACCTCGCCGCGCTGCCGCTGGCCGCCGCCGGACTCCTCAGCCCGATGATCGCGGGCGCGGCGATGGCGTTCTCGTCGGTCTTCGTCGTCGGCAACAGCCTGCGGCTGCGCAACTTCAAGACCCTGTGACACCCCCGAGGGCGTGTCCGGCCCGTATCGTCGGCCCCATGCCCGACCTCGACCACGGCCCGGACTCCGCGCCGGGCCCCGCCCTCCGCGACCGCTTCGCCACCGCCCTGCGCGACGCGGCGCCGGAGGCGGAGATCCGCGACCCGTACCCGTACGCCGACCAGCTCCTCACCCGCTGGTCCGAGCCCCAGCGGCGCTACCACACCGTCGACCACCTCCGCGCGGTCCTCGACCACATCGACACGCTGGTGCGGTACGCCGACGATCCGGACCTCGTCCGGCTCGCCGCGTGGTTCCACGACGCCGTCTACCGCCCCGACCGCTCCGAGAACGAGGAGCGTTCCGCCCGCCTCGCCGAACTCGCCCTCCCCGAGGCCGGGTTGAGCCAGGAGGGTACGGACGAGGTCGCCCGGCTCGTCCGCCTCACCACCACCCACGCCGCCACCGACGACGACCGCAACGGCGCCGTCCTGTGCGACGCGGACCTCGCCGTCCTCGGCTCGGCCCCGGACGCGTACGACGCGTACGCCGCCGCGGTGCGCGAGGAGTACGGCTTTGTCCCCGAGGACGACTTCCGGTCGGGCCGGGCCGCGATCCTGGAGCAACTCCTGGACCTGCCACGCCTGTTCCGTACCCCGCACGGCGAACTGGAGTGGGAGGCCCGCGCCCGCAGGAACCTGGCGGCGGAGCTGCGCACCCTCACCGCCTAGTCCCCGGGACGCCGCGCGGGAATGCGACGGACCGTTTTCGCGTTGTCACCTGCCGTGCCCAAGCCCCGTATGCCGATAGCCGTCCACACCCTGGGTCTGTCCGTCTTCGCCCTCGGGACGAGTGAGTTCATGCTCTCCGGCCTCCTGCCGGACCTCGCCGACGACATGGACGTGTCCATCCCCACGGCCGGACTCCTCATCTCCGCCTTCGCGATCGGCATGGTCGTCGGCGCGCCCCTGCTGGCGGTGGTGACCCTCCGGCTGCCGCGCCGCGCCACCCTCGTCGCGCTGATCTCGGTCTTCGGCCTCGGCCAGGTCGCGGGCGCCGTGGCCCCGACGTACGAGGTCCTCTTCGCGTCACGGGTCGTGAGCGCCCTCGCGTGCGCCGGGTTCTGGGCGGTCGGCGCCGGGGTGGCCATCGCGATGGTCCCGGTCACCGCGCGCGCCCGCGCCATGTCGGTGATGATCGGCGGGCTCTCCATCGCCAACGTGCTCGGCGTCCCCGCCGGCGCGTTCCTCGGCGAACACCTGGGCTGGCGCTCGGCGTTCTGGGCGGTCGCCGCAGCCTCCGCCGTCGCGCTCGCCGGCGTACTGACCCTGATCCCCCGCATCCCCCTCCCCGCCGAGAAGCCGCTGGTCCGGCGGGAGTTGTCCCTCTACGCCGACCGCCAGATCTGGCTCGCGATCG
The DNA here is from genome assembly GCF_044740805.1 of Streptomyces sp. NPDC088261. Lineage (NCBI taxonomy): Bacteria > Bacillati > Actinomycetota > Actinomycetes > Kitasatosporales > Streptomycetaceae > Streptomyces > Streptomyces sp. NPDC088261. The sequence goes on along the minus strand of NZ_JBIURL010000013.1, from coordinate 135,096 downwards.
TCCTGACGGCGCTCGCGGGCGGGGGCATCTTCTGTACGTTCTCGTACCTCGCCCCACTCCTCACCGACGTCTCCGGCCTGGACAGCGGCTGGGTCCCGACCGTGCTGGCGCTCTTCGGCATCGGCGCGCTGGCCGGTACGACGTCCGGCGGCCGCCTCGCCGACGCGCACCCCTTCGGTGTCCTCCTCGGCGGCATAGGCGCATCCACCATCCTCCTCATCACCCTGGCCCTCACCGCCTCGCACCCCGCCGTCGTCGTCCCCCTGGCGTTCTTCCTCGGCTTCTCGGCCTTCATCACGGCCCCGGCCCTCAGCGCCCGCATGTTCAACCTCGCGGCGGCCGCCCCCACCTTGGCCGGCGCCACCTCGACGGCCGCCTTCAACCTGGGCAACACCAGCGGCCCCTGGCTCGGCGGCCGAGTGATCGACGCGGACCTCGGCTACGCCGCGACGGCCTGGGCGGGCGCCTCCATGACCGCCCTGGCGGCCGCCCTGACGGTCGTGTCCCTGCGCCACCACCGCCGTACGGCCGGCAAGGTCGTCGCGGGCTCGCTTCCGACCCCGGCCGAGGAGAGCGTGCGTACGAACCTCGCCGGCTGACCGCCGGAAACCGGTGTTCCGGTTCTTGTTGTCGGGGCGGGGGTCCGGGCCGTCTCCGATACGGGGACTCCACCGGGCCCCCGTATCGGCGAGTGGTGGAAGGTACGGCGATGGCGAGAACGCGGCACCGGGCGAAGCGGACCCGGGGCGGGCGGGGCTGGTGGGCGGGGGCGGCCGGGGTTGTGGCGGCGGCCGCGGTGGTGGCGCTGGTGTGGCCCTCGCTCTTCGGGGCCGCGGCGGACGTGGACTCCGTACGGACCGCGGGTGTGCCCGAGACGTCCCCGACAGCCACCGTCCGGCCCTCCGTCCCGGCGCCCACTCCCTCGGCGAGTCCCTCGCCGTCCGCGTCGAGCAAGCCGAAGCCGAAGAAGACGGCCGCGGCGAAGAGGGACAAGCAGCCGGCCACCCGGAAGAGCGAGGCCGCTGCCTCCGGAGGGACGACGAGCGCGGGCGTCACCGACCGGCACGGCACCGCCGACATCCGGATCGTCTCGTTCGTCAACAACGAGAGCCAGACCGTCTGGGTCGCCGCCCTCGGCAGCCCCGAACACCCCCTCGCCGCCACCGGCTGGAAGCTCACCCCCGGGCAGCGGGTCGCGGTCGAGGTGCCGAGCGGCTGGGTCGGGCGGTTCTGGGGGCGGACCGGCTGCTCCTTCGACTCCGCCGGGAACGGTCACTGCGAGACCGGCGACTGTGCGGGCGGCTTCCAGTGCACCGGCAGCGGCGCGACCCCCGCCACGCTCGCCGAGTTCGCGCTCAGCGCGCCCAAGCCCGGGGCGATGGACTTCTACGACGTGAGCATGGTGGACGGCTCGAACCTGCCGATGTACATCAACATCACCCGCGGCGACACGACCGACCCCGTCAGCGCCTCCGGATGCTCGGCGGGCGGCTGTACGAAGCGGGTCGCGTGCCCGGACAAGATGCGGTTCACGGCGGGCGGGCGGGTGGTCGGGTGCACCAACCCGTGCACGGCGTTCGGCGGCAAGACGTACTGCTGCGAGGAGGAGTGGGCGGGGCGCGAGAACTGCGTGCCGGCGCGGTGGCCGGTCGACTATACGCAGGTGTTCAAGCGGGCGGAGCCGTATGCGTACTCGTACGCTTTCGACGACGCGGCGACGATGCCGTGCAGGGGGGCCTGCGACTATCGCGTGACCTTTGGCGTTACGCCGTGAGACGGCGGGCGATGCGCGGGGCGAGCGTGTGCGCCTCGGTGGTGGGCGCGGCTTCCTCGCTTGTCCTCAATCGCCGGACGGGCGTCTGCCTGTCGGCGGTGGGCGCGGGTTACTGATGTCCTCAATCGCCGGACGGGCTGGGTTTGTCGTGGTGACGGGGGGCGGGGCCTGCGGAGGTACGTATGTCCGGACTGCATGTTTTACGGCGCGTGCAAGGTCTCGTCTTGATTAACGGTAGCCATGCGCCACAAAACACGCTTTACGTCCGGCCACACGCACCTCCTCCGACCCCACCCCCCTCACGCCGAGGGTCAAGTGAACGGCCCCGCCGCTCCGGGGTCCCTGCTGCCCGGGACGCGGGCGCGGCTCACTGATTGTCCTCAAGCGCCGGACGGGCTGGAGAGGGCGTCCGGGCGGGCCGGGGGAGCGTCGGGGCCGGGTGGATGGTGGCCTCCGCGCCGGTGATGGGTGCGGGTTACCGATGTCCTCAAACGCCGGACGGGCTTGGGGGGCGTCCGGGCGAGCCTGGGGTGCCGACAGCGCGGGTCACCGATGTCCTCAATCGCCGGACGGGCTTGAAATGCCCCGGTGCGGGCCCCGGCTGCCTCCCGCCCCGCCCCGGAGCGGGCCGGGTAGTGACGCGGGCCTGGAAGGGGGACGGGCAGGGGTCGTGTCCGGAACGTAAAGCGTGTTTTGTGTCGCATGGCGAACGTCAACCAATACGACCGGCCGCACGCGACGTAAAACATGCAGTGCAGGACACGACCCCTGCCCGGCCCCCGGCAACCGACCCGCAGACAAAGCCCCCGCCCGCAGCGGGCACCACCAAGCCCGTCCGGCGATTGAGGACATCAGTAACCCGCACCCGGCACCGGGTAGACGCCACAAACAGAGCCCGTCCGGCGATTGAGGACATCAGTAAGCCGCACCCGCGCCCCGGGCACACGCCACAAACGGGCCCGTCAGGGCGACGCGCGGCCCTTTGGGCGGCGCAGGCCCGCCTGCGTGAGGCGGCGGACCAGTTCCTTCGAGCCCACCCGCACCGCCCCCGCCCCCACCGCGTCCTCATACCGGTGCGCGGGCACGTCGTAGTGGTCCCGTTCGAACGCCCGCGCCGGGCACCCGATCGACGCGGCGAACGCGTGCAGCTCCTCGAACGACACGTCGCTGACCAGGTGCGACCACATCCGCCCGTGCCCGGGCCACGTGGGCGGGTCGATGTAGACGGTCACAGGACGTCGCCCCCGCCGGCGGGGCCGCCGAACGGCCCCCCGTCGGGACCCGCGCCAGGACCTCCCGCGGGACCCGCGCCAAAACCGCCAGGACCCCCGTCCGCACCGCGCAGCCCCCCCACCGGCCCCACCACCACCGCCTCCTTCGCGCACACCCAGTGCGGATCCGCGCCCAGCTCCGGCTCCACCTCCAGCGCGTGCGGCTCGACCGTCGCGCAGACCGGGCACAGCGGCCAGCGGCCGTAACGTTCCAGCAGCGCGTCCTGGACGTCCTGCGCCACCAGCCCGGCGACAAAGCCCACGCCCTCCGGCCACTGGCCGACCCACCAGCGGCGGTGCGACACCGCGTCCTCCACCAGCGACACGATCTCCGCCTCCGCGACCCCGGACGCGGCGAGGTCGGCCAGGACCAGGGCCCTGGCGCCGTGCAGCGCCTGCTCCAGCGCGTTGTCGTCGTTCACTTCGTCCATCCCCACATTGTCCCTCCCCGGGCTTGACCCCCGACCCGTCCGAAAATATCTTTCAGCCATGACCCAGGACGTGAAGGAAAGTTTCAGCGTGGCCGCGGGAACGAGCGCCCCGCCCGCGCCCGCCGCCCTCGCCGCCAAGGTACGGACCCTCGCGCCCTCCATGACCCGGTCCATGCAGCTCGTCGCCGAGGCCGTGGCGGGCGACCCGGCCGGCTGCGCGGCGCTGACCGTCACCGGTCTCGCGGAGCTGACCGGGACGAGCGAGGCGACCGTCGTCCGTACCGCCCGCCTCCTCGGCTACCCCGGCTACCGCGACCTGCGCCTCGCCCTCGCCGGCCTCGCCGCCCAGCAGCAGTCGGGCCGGGCGCCCGCCGTCACCGCCGACATAGCCGTGGACGATCCCCTCGCCGACGTCGTCGCGAAGCTCGCCTACGACGAGCAGCAGACCCTCGCGGACACCGCCGCCGCCCTCGACACCGTCCAGCTCGGCGCCGTCGTCACCGCGGCCGCCGCCGCCCGCCGCGTCGACATCTACGGGGTCGGCGCCTCCGCGCTCGTCGGCATGGACCTCGCCCAGAAGCTCTCCCGTATCGGCGTGATCGCCCAGGCGCACAGCGATCCCCACCTCGCCGTCACCCACGCCGTCCAGCTCCGCGCGGGCGACGTGGCCGTCGCGATCACCCACTCGGGCTCCACGTGGGACGCGATCGAGCCGCTGCGGGTCGCCTTCGACCGCGGCGCCACGACGGTCGCGATCACCGGCCGCCCGGACGGCCCCGTCTCGCAGTACGCCGACCACGTCCTCACCACCTCCACGGCCCGCGAGAGCGAGCTGCGCCCGGCGGCGATGTCCAGCCGTACGAGCCAACTGCTCGTCGTCGACTGCCTGTTCATAGGCGTGGCGCAGCGTACGTACGAAACGGCGGCGCCCGCGCTGTCCGCGTCGTACGAAGCCCTCGCGCACCGCCACAGCCCCCGCACCGCCCGCTGACCCCCGCACCCCCACTCCCGTACTCCCCCGAAGAAAGCCGCTTCTTCATGACCTCGACCCCCGGCATGTACGGCGAGCTCCGCGCGCAGCTCGACGCCCTCACCACCGAGGCGTTCCGCCCCGAGCTGGCCGAGATCGACCAGCTGCCCACGCTCGACATCGCCCGGATCATGAACCGCGAGGACAGCACCGTCCCCGACGCCGTCGCCGCCCAGCTCCCCCTGATCGCCGCCGCGGTGGACGCGGTGGCCGAGCGGGCCGCGCGCGGCGGCCGGCTGATCTACGCGGGCGCGGGGACGGCGGGACGGCTGGGTGTCCTGGACGCCAGTGAGTGCCCTCCCACGTTCAACACCGCCCCGGAGCAGGTCGTCGGCCTGATCGCGGGCGGGCCCGGCGCGATGGTGACGTCCGTCGAGGGCGCGGAGGACTCCAAGGAGCTGGCCGCCGCCGACCTGACCGCGCTCAAGCTCACCGCGGACGACACGGTGGTGGGGGTGTCGGCGTCGGGCAGGACCCCGTACGCCGTCGGCGCCGTCGAGTACGCCCGCGGTCTCGGCGCCCTCACCGTCGGCCTGTCGTGCAACGCGGACAGCGCGCTGGCGGCCGCCGCCGAACACGGGATCGAGGTGGTCGTCGGCCCCGAACTGCTCACGGGCTCGACCCGCCTCAAGGCCGGTACGGCGCAGAAGCTCGTCCTCAACATGATCTCGACGATCACGATGATCCGGCTCGGCAAGACGTACGGGAACCTGATGGTCGACGTCCGCGCCTCGAACGAGAAGCTGCGGGCCCGCTCGCGCCGGATCGTCTCCCTGGCGACCGGGGCGTCCGACCCGGAGATCGAGGCGGCACTGGCCGCCACCGACGGTGAGGTGAAGCCCGCCATCCTCACCATCCTGGGCGAGGTGGACGGCCCGCGCGCCGGCTCGCTCCTCGCGGAGTCGGGGGGCCATCTGCGCGCGGCCCTGAAGGCCGCCCGCGCCTCCTGAGGTCCGGGATCCGAGGCGCGGCACCTGGGGCCCCGTACCCGCGCCTCGCCCCGGAGGCACCGCCCCTGACGCCCCGCCCCGGACGCCCGCCCCCGCCTTGGGAAGTGTGAAACCATGCCATAAGGGACATGCGCGTGCGGATGGGATCTCACTGATGGTCGATGCCGAGGGCGATGCCGGAGCAGCGGTGCCCGGCGCCGAAGGCCGCCCGGCACCGTCCGGCCGCCCGCCGGCCGGCTCCGCACAGGCCGCCCTCGACGTGGCCGGCGCGGCCGTGGCCGTGATCGACGCGCGCGGGACCGTCATCGGCTGGACCCGTACCGCGGAGGAACTGCTCGGGTACCGGGCGGCCGACGTGGTGGACCGTTCCGCCACCCGTCTGCTCCACTCCCGCGAAGCCCCCGACGCCGACGCCGACCCGGACACCCCCACCACCCCCGGAACCGCCCCCTCCCCCCTCGTCCCCGCCTGGCCCGCCCGCGTCCGGGCCGGCGCACCCTGGTCGGAGCTGGCCGAGCTGCGCCACCGGGAGGGGCACGGCGTCCACGTCACCCTCCAGGCCTCCCCGCTGGCCGGCCCCGGCGGCCGTACCGACTGGTTCCTCTCCGCGGCCCCGCTCTCCGAGTCCTCCGCACGGCCCACGATGGACGGCGTGGTGGTCAGGTCCCTCCTCGAGGGCGCCCCCATCGGCCTGTCCATCTGGGACGCCGACCTGCGCTGCGTCTGGCTCAACAGCACGGTCGAGCGCCAGAGCGGCGTCCTGCGCCACGAGCGCCTCGGCCGCCGGGTGACGGAATCGCTGCCGGGGTTCGACACGGACGCGGTCGAGGCGGCGATGCTCCAGGTCCTCAGGACCGGCACCCCGGTGATCGACCACGAGTTCCGCTGGATCGCCCAGGACCTCCACCAGGAACGGGTCTTCTCGTCCTCCTTCTTCCGGCTCGACGGGACGGACGGCAGGCCGCTGGGGGTGTGTTCCATCGCGGTGGACATCACCAGCAGCTGGGCGCGCGAGCGGCTGTCCGTCCTCAGCGAGGCGGGTACGCGGATCGGCACGACGCTCGACGTCATGAACACCGCCCAGGAGCTGGCCGACGTCGCCGTCCCCCTCCTCGCCGACTACACCAGCGTCGATCTCGCCGAGGCCCTGCACCTCGGCGGGGAGCCCCTCGAACGGCTGGAGTCCGGAGACGGCACGATCCCCGTCTTCCGGCGCGGCGGAGTCGCGTCCATCCACGAGGGCAACCCGGAGTCCCTGTGGTCGATCGGGGAGGCCGTGTACGTCCCCAGGGTGTCGCCCTTCATGTCCGCCATGACCACGGGGAAGTCGCAGTTCGAGCCCATCATCAGGACGGGCCCCGGCACCTGGGTCGACAACGACCCCGGCCGGCGCAGGGTCATCGAGGAGACCGGGGTCCACTCCATCATCGTGGTCCCGCTGCGCGCCCGCGGGGCGGTCCTGGGCGTCGCCGTCTTCACCCGTAACGACACCAAGGCGCCCTTCAGCAGGGACGACCTCCTGCTGGCCGAGGAACTCGCGGCGCGGGCGTCCCTCAGCCTGGACAACGCCCTGCGCTACACCCGCGAGCGCACGGCGTCCCTCGCCCTCCAGCGCAACCTGCTGCCCCGCCACCTGTCGGGCGGCCACGCCGTGGACGTCGCCGCGCGGTACCTCCCGGCGGATCTGCACGACGGGGTCGGGGGCGACTGGTTCGACGTGATCCCGCTGTCCGGCGGGCGGGTGGCCCTGGTGGTGGGCGACGTCGTCGGGCACGGGATCAACGCGGCGGCGACGATGGGGCAGCTCCACACGGCCGTCCACACCCTGGCGGACATGGACCTGCCGCCGGACGAACTGCTCGCCCACCTGGACGACCTGGTCGTCCGGCTCACCGAGGAGGACGCGGAGCCCGACGCCGAGGACTACAGCACGCCCGTGATGGGGGCGACCTGCGTGTACGCGGTGTACGACCCCGTCACGCGGCGGTGCACCATGGCGCGCGCCGGCCACCCGCCCCCGGCGATCGTCTTCCCGGACGGCACGGTCACGTTCCCCGAACTGCCCGCCGGATCGCCGATCGGCCTGGGGCTGCTGTCCTTCCAGTCGGTCGAGATGGAGCTGCCGGAGGGAAGCGTCATCGCCCTCTACACGGACGGCCTGGTCGAGACCCGCGAGGCGGACATCGACGTCGGGCTGGGGCGGCTGGGCGCGGCCCTGGCCAGGACCGGTGGGGCGGGCCGTCCGCTGGAGGAGGTCTGCGCGGAGGTGGTCGGCACGATGGTGTCGACGGCCGCGTCGCAGGACGACGTGGCGCTGCTGCTGGCCCGTACCCGCTCACTGCCCCCGGACCACGTGGTCACCTGGGTGCTGCCCACCGACCCCGCGCTGGTGGCGAATGCCCGCGCTCTGGCCGTCGCGAAGCTCTCGTCGTGGGGTCTGGACCAGCTGGCGGCCACCGTGGAACTCATCGTCAGCGAACTGGTCACGAACGCCGTCCGGTACGGCGCCGGCCCCATCCGCCTCCGCCTGATCCGTCACGGCGCCCTGGTCTGCGAGGTCTTCGACTCCGACGACCGCTCCCCGCGCCTGCGCCACGCCCGCGCGGAGGACGAGAAGGGCTGGGGCCTGTTCCTGGTCGCCAAACTCTCCCACCGCTGGGGCACCCGCACGGCCCCGGGCGGCAAGATCGTCTGGGCGGAACTGGAACTGCCGCTCGGCGCGGCGGGGCCGTAGCGGTAGAGGCCCTTCGCACCTGGGCAGTTGAGTCCCGAATCGGACGGACGTTCACCCACCGTGATCGGATTGCCGCGCACAGCGATCTCGCTCTAGCGTGTGAAAAACCGCCCACCTGAAAGGACGCCCGTATGACACTTCAGTCCATCCGCCGACACCGGACCGGGGCACCATGGAGGGGAGGAGGCGACGCCATGACCACCAGCCCCGAGGCAGAGCCGCAGATGTCCATCGACGACTTCGAGGAACTCGCCCGCAATGCCCCGGAGAGCGTCACGCTCCAATTCATCGACGGAAAACTCGAGGTCAAGCCGTTGCCCGACCAGCTCCACGGGGCCATCGTCATGTGGCTGCTGGAGCGTTGCCTCCAACAGCGTCCCGACCTGCGCCTGTATCCGGAGCAGGGCCTGAAGGTGGAGAGCTACCGCAAGGGCCGGGCCCGGGCGGACGGGGCGCTCGCGCCGCTCGACCATTTCGTGCGGCAGGAAGGCGAGTGGGCCGATCCCGACGGTGTCCTCATGACGGTCGAGGTCACCTCGCACGACTACGACACCGGCCTGCGCGACCACGTCCACAAGCGGGACGGCTACGCGGCGGCCGACATCCCCGTCTACCTCCTCATCGACCGGAACGCGGAGAAGGTCGTGGTCTACACCGACCCCCGCGAGGGCGAGTACCAGACCCGTACGTCCTTTCCGTACGGTGCCACCGTGAAGCTGCCCGACCCGGTCGCCCTCACCCTGGAGACGGAAAAGCTCAAGGACTACACCCGCTGACCCGGACCCCCGCTCCGGAAACGCCCGAGGGCGGTACCCCCCGGAAGGGGTACCGCCCTCGGTTCTGGAACGCTCCGAGCCGGTGCCGTACGGGCGTACGGCGGCGGGCTCAGAAGTCCATGTCGCCGCCCGGCATGCCGCCCGGCGCGCCGCCCGCGGCGGCCTTCTCCGGCTTGTCGGCGATGACGGCCTCGGTGGTGAGGAACAGCGCCGCGATGGAGGCCGCGTTCTGGAGAGCGGAACGGGTGACCTTCGCGGGGTCGATGATGCCCTCGGCGATCATGTCCACGTACTCGCCGGTCGCGGCGTTGAGGCCGTGACCGATCGGCAGGTTGCGGACCTTCTCGACGATGACGCCGCCTTCGAGACCACCGTTGACGGCGATCTGCTTGAGCGGAGCCTCCAGCGCGAGCTTGACGATGTTCGCGCCCGTCGCCTCGTCACCTTCGAGTTCCAGCTTCTCGAACACCGAGGAAGCCTGGAGCAGAGCCACGCCACCACCGGCGACGATGCCCTCCTCGACGGCGGCCTTGGCGTTGCGCACCGCGTCCTCGATGCGGTGCTTGCGCTCCTTGAGCTCGACCTCGGTCGCGGCGCCGGCCTTGATGACGGCCACGCCGCCGGCCAGCTTCGCGAGGCGCTCCTGGAGCTTCTCGCGGTCGTAGTCCGAGTCGCTGTTCTCGATCTCGGCGCGGATCTGGTTCACGCGGCCGGCGACCTGGTCGCTCTCGCCCGCACCGTCGACGATGGTGGTCTCGTCCTTGGTGATGACGACCTTGCGGGCGCGGCCCAGCAGGTCGAGACCGGCGTTCTCCAGCTTGAGGCCGACCTCTTCGGAGATGACCGTGCCGCCGGTGAGGATGGCGATGTCGTTCAGCATCGCCTTGCGGCGGTCACCGAAGCCCGGGGCCTTGACGGCGACGGACTTGAAGGTGCCGCGGATCTTGTTGACGACCAGGGTCGACAGCGCCTCGCCCTCGACGTCCTCCGCGATGATCAGCAGGGGCTTGCCCGACTGCATGACCTTCTCCAGCAGCGGAAGGAGGTCCTTCACGTTGCCGATCTTGGAGTTGACGATCAGGATGTACGGGTCGTCCAGGGACGACTCCATGCGCTCCATGTCGGTGGCGAAGTACGCCGAGATGTAGCCCTTGTCGAAGCGCATGCCCTCGGTGAGCTCAAGCTCCAGACCGAAGGTCTGCGACTCCTCGACGGTGATGACGCCTTCCTTGCCGACCTTGTCCATCGCCTCGGCGATGAGCTCGCCGATCTGGGTGTCGGCGGCGGAGATGGAGGCCGTCGAAGCGATCTGCTCCTTGGTCTCCACGTCCTTGGCCTGCTCCAGCAGGGCACCGGAGACGGCCTCGACGGCCTTCTCGATCCCGCGCTTGAGGGCCATCGGGTTGGCGCCGGCCGCCACGTTGCGCAGGCCCTCGCGGACGAGTGCCTGGGCGAGGACGGTCGCGGTGGTCGTACCGTCACCGGCGACGTCGTCCGTCTTCTTGGCGACTTCCTTGACCAGCTCTGCGCCGATCTTCTCGTACGGGTCCTCGAGCTCGATCTCCTTGGCGATGGAAACACCATCGTTGGTGATCGTGGGGGCGCCCCACTTCTTCTCGAGGACGACGTTGCGACCCTTGGGACCAAGGGTGACCTTGACGGCGTCGGCGAGCTGGTTCATCCCGCGCTCGAGACCGCGCCGTGCCTCCTCGTCGAACGCGATGATCTTGGCCATGTGAAGTGGTCCTCCCGGACTGGGGTGGATTGCTCCGGACCGCGCCCGCGCCCGCGACGGACGGCCTGAGAGTCCGGCGGTTCCTTGCTCCACCGGTCCCTCCGGGCCTCACTGACCCGGTCCATAAGTTGTCACTCTCACTTGCAGAGTGCTAACGCCAATGATTAGCACTCGACCCCCGAGAGTGCAAGCTCCTCCTCCGGCCCGGCCCCCTCGCGCGGGGGTGCCGTACACGCACGAGGGGCCCGTATCCCTGTATGGGATACGGGCCCCTCGGCGCGAGTGCGTCGGTGGCCGATCGCGCCGGGATCAGACGGCGAGCTTGACCATGTCCGCCTGCGGACCCTTCTGGCCCTGCGAGATCTCGAACTCGACTCGCTGACCTTCTTCAAGGGTGCGGTAGCCGTCCATCTGGATCGCGCTGTAGTGGACGAAAACATCCGCACCACCGTCGACCGCGATGAAGCCGTAGCCCTTCTCCGCGTTGAACCATTTGACGGTGCCCTGAGCCATGCCTTACTCCCCTATTACTGCCGGAACGCTTCGACCGCGGCTGAATGTATCTGCCCAACTGCCCTCTGCAACAGGTCAATCGGACGAGAAATCTGGGCACGACCGAACACACATAGCGACGGATTGACTGCGTTCCGGGGCAAGTCGGGCCGGGCAAACCACACATGTGCCCGCAAAAGTCACCGGGAGTTCGACCCCAGGTTGTCGCGTTCTCGTATGCGCTCGGCACCGGCCGCGAGGGGGGGTTCCCAACTCTACCGCGCTCAACCATAAAGAATGGCCCCCTCCGCTTCCTGTGCGGAGGGGGCCGTCCAGGCCGGAGGGGGCCGTGCGCGTATGCCGGGGCGTCCCCGTGATCCGGCGTCAGCAGCCGCCCGCGACCGCCGGGATGATCGAGATGCCGGCGCCCGCGGGGGTCGCCGTCTGGAGGCCCTGCTCGAACCGGACGTCGTCGTCGTTCACGTACACGTTGACGAAGCGGCGCAGCTTGCCCTCGTCGTCCAGGACGCGCGCGGCGATGCCGGGGTGGCTGGCCTCCAGCGACTGGATGACCTCGGAGAGGGTCTCGCCCTCCGCCGGAACCTCGGCCTCGCCACCGGTGTACGTACGGAGGATGGTGGGGATGCGGACCTTGACGCTCATGGTGGGGTGCCTTCCTTCAGTGATGGGCGGGACGCGGGGGCGCGGCGCTCAGTGGGCCAGGCCGGCGGCGCGGAACGCGTCGAGGCTCGGGCGGATCGTGGCGGTGGGCCCGGTGGTCGGGGCCACGGCGTCCAGCGTCTTGAGGCCGTCGCCCGTGTTGAGCACGACCGTCGTCAGCGCCGGGTCGAGCAGGCCGGCGTCGATGAGTTTCTTCGTCACGCCGACGGTCACCCCGCCCGCGGTCTCCGCGAAGATCCCCTCGGTGCGGGCCAGCAGCTTGATCGCGTCCACGATCTGCTCGTCGGTCACGTCGTCCACCGCGCCGCCGGTGCGGCGGGCGATGTCGAGGACGTACGGGCCGTCGGCCGGGTTGCCGATCGCCAGGGACTTGGCGATGGTGTTCGGCTTCTGGGGCCGTACGACGTCGTGGCCCGCCTTGAAGGCGGTGGAGACCGGGGAGCAGCCCTCGGCCTGGGCGCCGAAGATCTTGTACGGCTTGTCCGCCACGAGGCCCAGCCTGATGAGTTCCTGGAGGCCCTTGTCGATCTTCGTGAGCTGCGATCCCGAGGCGATGGGGATGACGAGCTGGTCGGGCAGCTCCCAGCCGAGCTGTTCGCAGATCTCGTACGCGAGTGTCTTGGAGCCCTCGCCGTAGTACGGGCGGAGGTTGACGTTCACGAAGCCCCAGCCCTCGCCGAGCGGGTCGCCGATCAGTTCGGAGCAGAAGCGGTTGACGTCGTCGTAGTTGCCCTCGATGCCGACGAGTTCACCGCCGTACACCGCGGCCATGACGACCTTGCCCTGCTCCAGGTCGCTCGGGATGAACACGCAGGAGCGGAAGCCGGCCCGGGCGGCGGCGGCGCCGACGGCGCCGGCCAGGTTGCCGGTGGAGGAGCAGGAGAGCGTCGTGAAGCCGAAGGCACGGGCGGCCTCGACGGCGATGGCGACGACGCGGTCCTTGAAGGAGTGCGTCGGGTTGCCGGAGTCGTCCTTCACGTACAGGCCGCCGGTGACACCCAGTTCACGGGCGAGGTTGTCGGCCTTGACGAGCTTGGTGAAGCCGGGGTTGATGTTGGGCTTGGACGCCACGTCGGCCGGGACGGGCAGCAGCGGCGCGTAGCGCCAGATGTTGTCGGGGCCCTCGGCGATGCGCTTCTTCAGCTCGTCAGGGGTGCCGCTCGGCAGGTCGTACGCCACTTCGAGCGGCCCGAAACAGGACGCGCAGGCGAAGATCGGGCCGAGGTCGAAGCGCTCGCCGCATTCGCGGCACGAGAGGGCGGCGGCGGGTCCGAGGTCGACGGCACCGGGGGTGACACCGGGCGTGGGGACGGTCTGCACAGACATGGAGGCGAGGCCCTTTCCTCATCTTCCTCACGACGTACTTCGCCGCAAGACGGAATTGGCACCTTCCCCACCATGACCTCGCGGTCGGCGGGAGGGTTGCCGGGGCTTCAACGGGCCGTTCCCTCTGCCCCTCTGGATGAGCGGTATGGCATCGGATCCGGGGTCGGTCCCGCGATCCGAGCGTTTGTCCGGCGGACGACCCCCGACATGCGGTGGTCATTCGCGTTGTTCAAGACTGTAACCGAAGGAGCGGACCGTGGAGAGAGGGGTCCGTACCGCGAGATGGATCACTTTCAGGGAGAACCGACCGTGCTGGAAGAGGTGGAACGCTGGCTGACCAGGCGTTCCTGGTCCGTGGCCGACCGTACGCCCGACCGGCTCCTGGCGGCGAAGGCCGCGCGTGGCACGACCGTCAGCGTGGTGCTGCCCGCGCTGGACGAGGAGGAGACGGTCGGCGGGATCGTCTCGGTGATCCGGCGCGAGCTGATGGGGAAGGCGCCGCTGGTGGATGAACTGGTGGTGATTGATTCCGGTTCGTCCGACGCGACGGCGAAGGTGGCGGAGGAAGCGGGCGCGCGGGTGGTGCGCCGGGACGACATCCTGCCGAGGCTGCCGGCGCTGCCCGGGAAGGGCGAGGTGCTGTGGCGGTCGCTGCTGGTGACGGGCGGGGACGTGGTGTGTTTCGTGGACGCGGATCTGCGCGAGTTCTCGGCGGACTTCGTGACGGGGATCGTGGGGCCGCTGCTGACGGAGCCTGACGTGCAGCTGGTGAAGGCGATGTACGACAGGCCGCTGACGGCGCCGGGGGCCTCCGCGGGCCAGGGCGGGCGGGTGACGGAGCTGGTGGCGCGTCCGCTGCTGAACCTGCACTGGCCGCGCCTGGCGGGGTTCGTGCAGCCGCTCGGCGGGGAGTACGCGGCCCGGCGGAGCCTGCTGGAGCGGTTGCCGTTCCCGGTCGGGTACGGGGTGGAGCTGGGGCTGCTGGTGGACGCGCTGCACTGTGTGGGGCTGGACGCGCTGGGCCAGGTGGACGTGGGCACGCGGCTGCACCGGCACCAGGACGACCGGGCGCTGGGGCGGATGGCGGCGGCGATCTACCGGACGGCGCAGCTGCGTATGCCGCGGGCGCAGCTGGGGGCGCAGCTCGGGGCCCATCCGGGCGCGCAGCTGGTACGGCCCGAGCTGACGCAGTTCGAGCGGGGCGAGAGCGGCTTTGAACCGCGTACGTACGCCGTGGACACGGTGGAGCGGCCGCCGATGCGGGAGATCGCGGAGTACACGGCCGGCCGCGCGGCGTAACGCACCCTTCTAGTCCTATTTACCTATATTGCAGGCTTATGGAGACTCCTCTGGGCTTGTGGTTCCTCGCGGCGGCACACGGCGGCGTCACGGCCGAGCGGCTGTGGCTGCTGGGCGGGATGGCGGTCGCGCTGACGGGGGCGGGCGTGGTGGCGCTGGCGGCGGTACGGGGACGCGGGGGCGACTGATTCCCCCGCGCGGTCGCTCTCCGTACGTTTGAGCGTTTCCCGTACGGGCTAGATTTCGGCACATGGTTTCCGAGCAGGCCGCCCAGGTCCTCGTCGCGTCCAACCGCGGCCCCGTCTCGTACACACTCCGCGACGACGGAGCGCTGGAGGCCCGGCGCGGCGGCGGCGGGCTGGTCTCCGGCCTCTCCGCCATCGGCCCCGACACGGACGCGGTGTGGGTGTGCGCGGCGCTCGGCGACGGCGACCGCGAGGCGGTACGGCGTACCGGCGGCCGGCTGGACCCGGAGGACACGGGCGGGCAGCGGGTACGGATGCTGGGCATCGCCCCCGACGTCTACGCGGACGCGTACAACGGGGTGGCCAACTCCACGCTCTGGTTCGTCCACCACCTGCTCTACCAGACCCCGCTGGAACCGTCCTTCGGCGCGGAGTTCCGGGCGCAGTGGGCGTCGTACGAGGCGTACAACCGCGCGTTCGCCGAGGCTCTGGCGGACGAGGCGGGCGACGGCGCGTCCGTCCTGATCCAGGACTACCACCTGGCGCTGGTCCCCGGCATGCTCCGCGCCCTCCGTCCCGACCTGCGGATCGGCCACTTCTCGCACACCCCCTGGGCGCCGGTGGACTACTTCCGGCTGCTCCCCGACGACATCGCGCGCCAGCTGCTCCGGGGCATCCTGGGCGCGGACCGCGCGGCGTTCCTGACCCACCGCTGGGCGGACGCCTTCACGGCCTGCTGTACGGAGCTGCTGGGCGGCACCGGCAACACCAGGATCGGCGTGCACGGCCTGGGCGCGGACGCGGACTTCCTGCGCGAGCGGGCGCACCGCCCCGACGTGGACGAGCGGATCGTGTCCCTGCGCGAGGAGATCGGCGGGACGGACCGGCGGACGATCGTCCGGGTGGACCGTACGGAACTGTCCAAGAACATCGTCCGCGGCCTGCTCGCGTACCGCCAGCTGCTGACCGACCACCCGGAGTGGCGCGAACGGGTGGTCCACGTGGCCTTCGCGTACCCCTCCCGCCAGGACCTGTCGGTCTACCGCGACTACACGGCCGAGGTCCAGCGCGTGGCGGACGCGATCAACGAGGACTTCGGCACGGACGGCTGGCTCCCGGTCGTCCTGCACGTCAAGGACGACTTCGCCCGCTCCCTGGCGGCATACCGCCTGGCGGACGTGGCCCTGGTCAACCCGATCCGCGACGGCATGAACCTGGTCGCGAAGGAGATCCCGGTGGTCTCCGAGAACGGCTGCGTCCTGGTCCTGTCCCGCGAGGCGGGCGCGTACGAGGAGCTGGGCGAGGACGCGCTGGTGGTGAACCCGTACGACATCACGGCGACGGCGACAGCGCTCCACGAGGCCCTGACGATGCCCCAGGAAGACCGGGCGGAACGCACCAAACGCCTGACGGCGGCCGCCACGGCCCTCCCCCCGTCCCAGTGGTTCCTGGACCAACTGGAGGCGCTGCGCGCCTGAGGGCGCGGGGGTCGGGCGTGTCCGGGCGGGGGCGCGGTGTCAGGCGTGCCCGGGCGGGGACGCGCTCTGTCCGGCCGGCCGGGTCAGGTCCGGGACACGGCCTGCGCCAGGGCTGCCAGGAAGTCGGCGACGGCGGCGGGGCCCGGGAGGGTGAGGTCGGCTCGGGTGGACAGTTCGGGGACCTCGGTGCCGCTGCACACCAGGAGGCCCGGGTGGCCGTTCGCGCGGAGGGTGTCGACCGCCGCGTAGGCGGGGAGGTCGCCCAGGTCGTCGCCCGCGTACAGGACGGTCTCGGCGCCTGATTCCTGTACGTACTTCGTCAGCGCCACGCCCTTGTCCACGCCGGGCGGGCGCAGTTCCAGGACCATGCGGCCCGGTTCCAGGACCAGGCCGTGACGGGTCGCCAGGGCGGCGAGGGGGGTGCGCAGGGTGTCGAAGGCGGCCTGGGGGTCGGTGGCCCGGCGGGTGTGGACCGCGAACGCCTGGCCCTTGTCCTCGATCCACGTGCCCTGCGCGGTGCCTTGCGCGGATCCTTGCGCGGCGGCGTGTCCGGCTGCGTCGAGGAGGGCGGGGAGTTCGGCGCGGGCCGCCGCCACGCCCGGGTGCGGGGCGGGGGCGCGTACGGCGCCGGTGGCGGCGTCCCAGCGTTCGGCCCCGTAGTGGCCGAGGACCACGAGGTGGTCGAGGCCCGGCACGCCCGCGAAGCCGCCGAACTTCACGGCGAGTTCGGCCGGCCGCCCGGTGATCACGACGATCGAGGCGACGTGCGGCGCGAGGGCCGCGAGGGCGGGGACGGCGCGGGGGTGGGCGCGGGCCTGTTCGGGGTCGGGAACGATTTCGGCGAGGGTGCCGTCGAAGTCGAGCGCGATGGTGGCGGTGGCGGGGTGCGCGAGGAGTGCGGTGAGGCCGTGGGTGCCGGCGGGGGTGGAGGGACTTGGCAGGGGGGTCGGGGGGCTGCCCATGTCTCCGACCTTATCGGTTACTGATTTGTCCTCGCGCCGGACGGGCGTCTGCGGCCCGGTGGGCGGCGCGGCTTCCTGATTGTCCTCAAGCGCCGGACGGGCTCTGTTTGTGGCGTCTGCCCGGAGCGCGGGCGCGGCTTACTGATGTCCTCAATCGCCGGACGGGCTTGGTGGTGCCCGCTGCGGGCGGGTTCGTTGTCTGCGGGTCGGTTGCCGGGGGCCGGTCAGGGGTCGTGTCCTGCACTGCATGTTTTACGTCGCGTGCGCGCCCTTGTTTTGTTTGACGGTAGCCATGCGACACAAAACACGCTTTACGTTCCGGACACGACCCCTGCCCGTCCCCCTTCCAGGCCCGCGTCACTACCCGGCCCGCTCCGGGTCTTTAAGCCCGTCCGGCGATTGAGGACATCGGTAACCGCACCCGGCACCGGGCGCCAAGACCCACCCCGGCCGTACGCACCCCCAGCCCGTCCGGCGTTTGAGGACATCAGTGAGCCGCGCCCGCGTGCCGGGCCACAACCACCCCCGGGGGCGGGCGGGGTCGTTCAGTTCACCCTCGGCGTGAGGGGGGTGGGGTCGGAGGAGGTGCGTGTGTCCGGACGTAAAGCGTGTTTTGTGGCGCATGACTACCGTTAACAAGACAAGACCTTGCACGCGCCGTAAAACATGCAGTCCGGACATACGTGCCTCCGCAGGCCCCGCCCCCCGGCACCACGACAAACCCAGCCCGTCCGGCGATTGAGGACATCGGTAAGGCGCGCCCACCACCGCCGCGCAGACGCCCGTCCGGCGCGAGGACAAGTCGTCGTCAACGCCGGTCCCGGCGCGCCGTTCTGACTCGGCGTAGGCGATTCACCGTGATCGGGTCATGGGCCAGGGCCCGAGGGTCGTCCAGCAGGGCGCTCAGGACCTGGTAGTACCGGGTCGGCGAGAGACCCAGGTCCTCCCGGATCGCCCGCTCCTTCGCGCCCGGCCCCGGCCACCCGCGCCGCTCCATCGCCAGCACCGCCCTGTCCCGTTCGGAGAGATCGGACGCGGGCGGCACCGGCGGCGGCGCCGACGGCGGCGCGGCCTCTTCGGGCTCGGGATCCGGCACGCTACTCCGCGGCCTCCGCCGTGACCGCGTCCCGCGCGATCTCGCCCAGCACCGTGGACGGGTTCACGCCCGGCTCGACGGCCTTGCCGATGTTCTTCTTGATGCTCTCGCTGACCTTCGCCCACGACGTCTTGCCCACGGGCGGCAGCTGCGACGTCGGCAGCGCCTCCTGGAACTTGCTCAGCGCCGCGTACTCCGGATCCGCGGCCATCGCCTCGTTCGCGCTGTAGGTGACGGGCAGGAGGTCGTACTGCCCCACGAAGTCCAGCACGTTCTTGTCGCTGAACACGAAGTCCAGGAACTTGCCCGCCGCCTCGCGGTGGCCGGGCTGCTTGAACGCCATCATCCAGTCGGCGACACCCATGGACGACTTCGACGTGCCGTTGATGCCCGGCAGCGGCACCATCCCGACCTTGATGCCGGCCTTCTCGGCCTCCTGCATCAGCGTCGGGTGCCCGTTCAGCATGCCGACCTTGCCCGCGTTGAACGCCGTGAACGCGGCCGCGCGGTCCAGCTTCTCCGGCGCCACGGGACCGGTCAGCCCGGCCTCGACCATGTTCTTCTGGAGCCACCTGAAGGTGGCCACGTTCTGCGCCGAGTCGATGCTGTACGAGTCGTCGGCGGTCTCCGTGTAGCCGCCCCCGCCGCTCAGCAGCCACATCATCGTCTCGGCCTGCGCCTCCTCGGTGCCCAGCGGCAGCGCGAACGGCGTGGTGACGCCCTTCTCCTTCAGCGCCTTGGCGTCCGACTCGAGGTCGGCCCAGGTCTTCGGAGCGCTCAGACCGGCCTCGTCAAAGAGCTTCTCGTTGTAGAACAGCAGCCGCGTGGACGCGACGAACGGCAGCCCGTACTGGACGCGGTTGACCTTCCCCGCGTCGGACAGCTGCGTCAGGAAGTTCGCCTGGGTGGGGATGTTGAGGAGTTCGTCGGCGCTGTAGAGGGCGTCCTGCTTGACGTAGTCGGCGTAGGCCCCGATCTGCGCGATGTCGGGGGCCTCTCCCCGCTTGACCATCGAGGCGACGTCCGCGTCGACCGTCTTCCAGGAGCGGACATCGACGTCGATCTTGATCCCGGGGTTCTTGGTCTCGAAGTCCTTGGCCAGCGCGGACCAGTACTTCTCTGAGCTGTTGGCCGGGCTGTTCCCGTAATCGGCGGCGACGAGTTTGAGGGTGACGTCGCCCGACGACCCGGTAGCACCGCAACCCGCCAGCGCCATTGTCATGCCCATCGCGGCTATCGCCGCGGTCACTGCCAGGTAGCGCTGCTGCACAGCTCTGTCCCCACCCTTGTTCTTCCGGTGTACGTAAGGTCCCAGTCGGTCCCCTGTGGCGCCCTGTTACAAGGCAGTGATTTTCCCCTATCCGGAGGTTTAAGGTCCACAACTGCGGGGTTTCGCTTCGGCAACGTCTCAACCGGGCATCTCTCAAGGCCGGGGCGCCGTCAGGCGTTTGTATGGACACGCAACAATCCAGGCCAGTGGACTAGACCTTTCAAGGGTCTACGCGCGAGACTGTTCTTGTGAGACACGTCATCGCCCTCGATGTGGGCGGCACCGGTATGAAAGCCGCCCTGGTCGGGGCGGACGGCGCGCTGTTGTACGAGGCGCGGCGGGCCACCGACCGGGAGCGCGGGCCCGACGCGGTCGTCGGGACCATTCTCGACTTCGCCGCCGACCTCCGAGCGTACGGAATCGAGCACTTCGGCGAGAGCGCCGTGGCGGCCGGGGTCGCCGTCCCCGGCATCGTGGACGCCGAAAGCGGAACCGCCGTGTACGCGGCGAACCTGGGCTGGCGGGACGTACCGCTGCGCGCTCTGCTCGGCGAGCGCCTCGGGGGCGTACCGGTCGCGCTCGGCCACGACGTACGCACCGGCGGCCTCGCCGAGGGGCGGCTGGGCGCGGGCAAGGGCGCGGACCGGTTCTTCTTCGTGGGGCTGGGCACCGGCATCGCCGGCGCGATCGGCATCGAGGGCACCATCGAGGCCGGGGCGCACGGGTACGCGGGCGAGATCGGCCACGTCGTGGTCCGCCCCGACGGGCCCGAGTGCGGCTGCGGCCAGCGCGGCTGCATGGAGGCGATCGCCTCCGCCGCCGCCGTGACGCGCGCCTGGGCGGCCGCGAGCGGCGACCCGGCGGCCGACGCCGCGGACTGCGCGCGGGCCGTGGACGCGGGGGACGAGGCGGCGGTACGGGTGTGGCTGGACGCGGTCGACGCGCTCGCCGCCGGGCTGGTCACCGCGCTGACCCTGCTCGACCCGCGCACGCTCATCGTCGGCGGCGGGCTGGCGGAGGCCGGGGAGACGCTGTTCGCGCCGCTGCGGGACGCGGTGGAGCGGCGCGTGACGTTCCAGAAGGTCCCCGAGATCGTGCCGGCGGCCCTCGGGGACACCGCGGGCTGCCTGGGCGCGGGGCTCCTCGCGTGGGACCTGCTGGCGGGTTCCGGCGGCGGGGAGGACGGCACGGCAGGCACGGACACAGGCACCGCCTCCGGCCACGGCGCCGGCATCGATCATTCCGACGGCTCCGGCCGATCCGACCGTCTCTCCACGGAGGTATCCGCCTGATGGCCGCACGCGCCAAGAGCACCGTTCTGACCGGGGGCAGAGTGGTGCTGCCCACCGGCATCGTGGACGGCGGCCGGGTGATCGTCGAGGGCGGCCGGATCACCGCCGACGCCCCCGCCGACGCCGTATCGCTGGATCTGTCGGGCCACTGGGTCGTGCCGGGCTTCGTGGACATGCACAACCACGGTGGCGGCGGCGCCTCGTTCACGTCCGGTTCCGTGGACGAGGTCCTGAAGGGCGTCCGTACGCACCTGGAGCACGGCACCACGACCCTCGTCGCCTCCCTCGTGACGGGCGAGGCGGACTTCCTCGCCCAGCGCGCCGGGATCCTCTCCGAGCTGGTCGAGCAGGGCGATCTGGCCGGGATCCACTTCGAGGGCCCGTTCATCTCGCCCTGCCGCAAGGGCGCGCACAGCGAGGAGCTGCTGCGCGACCCCGACCCGGCCGCGGTACGGAAGCTGGTCGACGCGGGGCGCGGCACGGTCAGGATGGTGACCCTCGCGACCGAACTGCCGGGCGGCATCGACTCCGTACGGCTGCTGGCCGAGCTGGGCGTCATCGCCGCGATCGGGCACACGGACGCGACGTACGAGCAGACCGTCGAGGCCATCGACGCGGGCGCGACCGTGGCCACGCACCTCTTCAACGCGATGCCGCCGATCGGCCACCGGGCGCCGGGGCCGATCGCCGCCCTGCTGGAGGACGAGCGGGTCACCGTCGAGCTGATCAACGACGGGACCCACCTGCACCCGGCCGCGCTGGAGCTGGCGTTCCACCGCGCGGGCGCGCGCCGCGTCGCCTTCATCACGGACGCGATGGACGCGGCGGGCTTTGGCGACGGGCTGTATCAGCTCGGCCCGCTGGCCGTGGAGGTCAAGGAAGGTGTCGCGCGGCTGGTGGAGGGCGGCTCGATCGCCGGGTCCACGCTGACCCTGGACACGGCCTTCAGGCGGGCCGTGACGGTGGACCGGCTGCCGGTCGGGGACGTCGTGCGGGCGATCTCGGCCAACCCGGCGAAGCTGCTGGGCGTGTACGACCGGGTCGGTTCGCTGGAGCCGGGCAAGGACGCGGACCTGGTCGTCCTGGACGCGGAATTCGCGGTCAAGGGTGTGTTGCGCCGAGGCGAATGGGTGATCGAACCGCCCCAACTGGGCTGATCGAGCGATCAGTCGATACGCCGTCATGAGCGTGTCGTCACGTGCCATCAGGGAGGCGGTCGGCCCGGGGTCTGGGCCTGCCGCCTTCTTTTTGACATGATCACCCCGGTAATCGACCGGACAGGCGCGTTCTCGGGGGGTATGGCAGGTGATTCTGACCGTCACGCTCAACACCGCGCTCGACATCACGTACCGCACGCCCCGCCTGGTCCCGCACGCCACGCACCGCGTGAGCGAGGTGATCGAGCGGCCGGGCGGCAAGGGACTGAACGTGGCGCGGGTGCTGGCGGCGCTCGGCCACGAGACGGTGGTGACGGGGTTCGCGGGCGGCCGGACGGGCGACGTCCTGCGCGAGCTGCTGCCGGCCGCTCCCGACCCGCGGGGCCCCGCCTCCTCCCCGGACGCGCCCGGAGTCTTCGCCCCGCCCGTGGACGCGCTCGTGCCGATCGCCGGTGCCACCCGCCGTACGATCGCGGTCGTCGACGAGACGACCGGCGACACCACCCAGCTCAACGAACCGGGACCGGTCGTCTCGCCCGCCGAGTGGGCCACCTTCCTGGCCCGGTACGAGGAACTGCTCGCCGTCGCGGACGCGGTGGCCCTCTGTGGCAGCCTGCCGCCCGGCATCCACGTGGGGGCGTACGCGGATCTGGTGCGCGCCGCGCGCGGCGCGGGGGTGCCCGTCCTCCTCGACACCAGCGGCGAACCGCTCCGGCGCGGCATCGCCGCCCGCCCCGACCTGGTGAAGCCCAACGCCGACGAACTCGCCCGCCTCACCGGCTCCCGCGAGCCCCTGCGCGCCACCCGCGACGCCCGGCGCCGGGGCGCCCACGCGGTGGTCGCCTCGCTCGGCCCGGACGGCGTGCTGGCGGCGACGGCGGACGGCGTCTGGCGGGCGAGTCCGCCGGCCCCGGCCAAGGGCAACCCGACGGGCGCGGGCGACTCGGCCGTCGCGGGCCTGCTCTCCGCGCTGGTGGAGCGCCTTCCGTGGCCGGCCCGCCTCACCCGCGCGGTGGCCCTGTCCACGGCGACGGTCCTGTCCCCGGTGGCGGGTGAGTTCGACGCGGTGACGTACGGCGAATTGCTGTCACAGGTACGCGTGACGGAACAGCCCGCGCAGTGAGCCCGCCCTCTCATGCCGCGCGGCGAGCCCGCCCCCTCATGCCCCTCCCACCACCGGACAGCCGGACAGCACCACGTACGACGGGCCCCCGGCCCGGGAAACCGAGACCCTGTGCCACTCGTCAGCACCGGTGAGCTGATCACCGCCGCCGCGACCGCCGGACACGGCGTCGCCGCCTTCAACGTCATCACCCTGGAGCACGCCGAGGCGATCGCCGCCGGGGCCGAGCGGGCGGGGATCCCCGCGATCCTCCAGATCTCGGAGAACGCGGTGGCCTTCCACGGCGGCCGCCTCGGCGCCGTCGCCGCCGCCGCGAGCGCCGTCGCCCGCGCCGCCTCCGTACCGCTGTCGCTGCACCTCGACCACGTCGAGTCGGCGGAGCTGCTGCGGGCCGCGCCCGCCGAGGGGTTCAGCTCGGTGATGTTCGACGCCTCGAAGCTGCCGTACGGGAAGAACCTCAAGGCCACCGCCGAGGCCGTGCGGTGGGGTCACGACCACGGCGTCTGGGTGGAGGCCGAGCTGGGCGCCGTGGGCGGCAAGGACGGGGAACCGCCGCGCGGCGCGCACGCCCCGGGTGTCCGTACGGATCCGGCGGAGGCGGTCGTCTTTGTCGCCGAGACGGGGGTGGACGCGCTGGCTGTCGCGGTCGGTTCGTCGCACGCGATGACGGCACGCACCGCCGCCCTCGACCACACCCTGATCGCCACCCTGCGCGAAGCCGTGTCCGTACCGCTCGTCCTGCACGGCTCGTCCGGTGTCCCCGACGACGAGATCCGCCGGGCGATCGCCGCCGGGATGGTCAAGATCAACGTCGGTACGGCGCTCAACTCGGCGTTCACCGCCGCCGTACGGGACCACCTGACGGCGCGTCCGGCGACCGTGGACCCCCGGAAATACCTCGCCCCGGCTCGCGAGGCGATGACCGGGACGGTGGCGGGGTTCCTGCGGGTGATCGGCGCCTGACGGCCCGCGTCGGGGCGTGACACCACGTCAGCGAGTGTCGCGCCTCAGCGCTTGACCTGACCCGCCTTCAGTTCGAGCTGGTCGAGGACGGTCTCGCACTGGTCGCCCTGCTCGCAGGAGATCTTGAACGTGTTCGATCCCTTGTCGAGGTCGACGTACGCGTACGTGACCGTCCAGCCCTTGTCCCACGCACCCTCGGGGGCGTTCGCAAAGTTCTTCATGTTGATGTCGCGCCGCTCGTCACTGTTGACGAACAGTGAGGTCTTGGCGTCCTTGCCCGGCACGCCGTACGTCACGAAAAGGGTGTACGCCCCCGCCTTGGGCACGTCCACCTTCCACGTCGCCGCCGCGCCGGCGCCGTTCAGCGACACGTACGCGCCGTTCGTGCCCTTCGCGCCGGGGATGTCGGACGCCACCGCCGCCGGAGGGGTGAGCTGGAGGGTCGCCGCGTCCTGCTTGGGCAGCTCCGCCGGCTTCTTCCCCGCCTCCTGGCTGGGCTTCTCGCTGGGCTGCTCGGACTCGCCGACGCTCGGGGCGGCCGTCGGGGCCGCGTCGTTGTTCTTGTCCTCGTCGCCGCCGCTCGACACGAGGGCCGCTGTGATTCCGATCACGACCACCGCGACCACCGCGACCGCGCCTATGAGCAGGCCCTTGGTGTTGGGACCGTTGGAGCCGCGACCCCGGCCGCCGCCGCGCTGGAGCGGCACACGGCTGGTGGATTCGGAGGCGTGCGGAGCCGCCGGGGCGCCGTACGGGCCGGCCGGCGCGGGGCCGTTCGGCTGCTGGCCGTAACCGGCGTAGGGGGCCTGGCCGTACTGCTGCTGCTGGCCGTACCCCTGCTGCTGAGGGACCTGCGACTGCTGGCCGTACTGGCGCTCGCCCACCGCTCTGACCTGGTTGTACGACGTCCGCGGTACACCTGGCTGGGACGCCGGACCGGGGTATCCGTACCCCCCCTGCCGTCGCTGTTGGGCGGCCGCCGCCTGTCCGTCCTCGTACAGATAGCCGAACGGATCGTCGTCCTCGGGTGTGCTCGCGCCGTTGTTCCCGGCCGTCATCCCTGGGTCACTCCTCACCATCTCGCCAGCGTCGCCGACCGACCGAGCCTACCTCGAATGAACGGGCCCCCCGACGGCGCTCGGCCCGGCGCCAAGCCTTCCGGGCCCGGGTGAACAAAGCATCGCGAAGATGTCCCGGCCTTGTCCCGAACGGCGTCCCGCCCCGGGGCGGACCAGGGCCCGCGCGCCTCAGCCCGCCCTGCGGTGCACCTTGTTCCGCGACCGCTTCTCGATGTACATGCGCTGGTCCGCCGACTGGAGGACCTCCTCGACCGACATCCCGCAACTCGCCCAGCTGATGCCGAAGCTGGCGCCCACCCGGACCGCCCTGCCGTCCACCCGGATCGGCGGGATGATCGCGTTGCGCAGCCGGACCGCGAGGTCGGCGGCGTCGGCGGCACCCAGGCCGTCGGCCAGGACGACGAACTCGTCACCGCCGAGGCGGGCGACCGTGTCCCCGTCCCGTACGCCCGTGGTCAGCCGGCGCGCGACCTCGATCAGCACGGCGTCCCCGGTGTTGTGGCCGAACCGGTCGTTGATCGACTTGAAGCCGTCGAGGTCGCAGAAGAGGACGGCGAGGCCCTTCGTGCCGTCGTCGGTGCCGTCGCCCGCCACGTCGCCCGGCGCGATCATGTGCACGTGGTGGTCGAGGGGCGATCCGGGCGGCGCGAAGCCGCCGGCCCGCAGGCCGCCGCGCTCGCCGGCCGTCTCGCTGTAGCCGTCGTACCCCTCGTAGCTCTC
Organism: Streptomyces sp. NPDC088261; assembly: GCF_044740805.1. Taxonomy (NCBI): domain Bacteria; kingdom Bacillati; phylum Actinomycetota; class Actinomycetes; order Kitasatosporales; family Streptomycetaceae; genus Streptomyces; species Streptomyces sp. NPDC088261. The sequence goes on along the minus strand of NZ_JBIURL010000013.1, from coordinate 109,272 downwards.
GTACGTCTCGTACGGCTCGTACGTGTCGCGGGTGTCCCGGCCGTCGTACCCGTCGCTCGCCTCGTAACTGGGCTCGTACCGGACCATGCCGTCGTACCCGCCGTACGCCTTGTCCAGCGCCTCCACCGCGGTCTCGCGCATCGCGTGGGGCCGCGAACAGAGGCGGGCGCTGAGGCGCGCGCGCAGCTCCGCGCTGTTGGGCAGGCCGGTCAGGGAGTCGTGCGAGGCGCGGTGGGCGAGCTGGAGCTCGCGGCTCTTGCGCTCCTCTATGTCCTCGACGTGGGTGAGGAGGAAGCGGGGGCCGTCGGTGGTGTCGGCGACGACGGAGTTGCGCAGGGAGACCCAGACGTACGAGCCGTCGCGGCGGGCCAGGCGCAGCTCGGCGCGGCCGCCCTCGGCGGAGGTACGGAGGAGGGTGCCGATGTCCTCGGGGTGGACCATGTCGGAGAAGGAGTAGCGGCGCATCGCGGAGGCGGGGCGGCCGAGCAGCCGGCACAGCGCGTCGTTGGTGCGCAGCAGCCGGCCGTGCTGGTCCCCGCCCATCTCGGCGATGGCCATGCCGCTGGGCGCGTACTCGAAGGCCTGGCGGAAGGACTCCTCGCTGGCCCGCAGGGCGGCCTGTTCACGCTCCAGGCGGACCAGGGCGCGCTGCATGTTTGCTCGCAGGCGAGCGTTGCTGATCGCAATGGCGGCCTGGGACGCGTACATCTGGAGCGCCTCGCGGCCCCAGGCGCCCGGACGGCGTCCGCCGCGCGGCCGGTCGACGGATATGACGCCGAGGAGGTCGTTGCCGCTCCCGGACGCGTACATCGGCGCGTAGAGCCGGTCGGCGGGGTGCCACTCGTCCTCGAAGCGGGGGTCGGGGCCCTCGGTGTGCCACTGGGGGACGTCGTCCTCCAGCAGGACCCAGCCCTCGGTGTGCGGGATGTACCGCAGGGAGCCCCAGGACTCGCCCATCACGAGCCGGCGCTCCCAGGAGGCGCGGGAGCCGACGCGGCCGGTGATCAGCGCCTCGGCGGCGGCACTCCCGGCGAAGGCGGCGACGACGAGGTCACCGTCGGCCTGGACCACGTTGACGCAGGCGAGTTCGTAGCCGAGCCCCTTGACGATGCCGTCGGCGACGGTCTGCAAGGTGTCCGCCAGGCTTCGGGCCGTGTTGAGTTCGGCGACAGCCTGATGCAGCTGACGCAGGGTCGCAAGGCGGACATACGGCTCCGACTCGGTCTCCATCGTTCGCTCTCCCCGAGACCTCGACAGCAACTCCAGGATTCTCATCGGCTCTCGTGTTGCACGGTCCCCAGTCACTGAATCACAGCGAGCTGTGCACCCGGTACACAGGGTCAACAAATACTCACCACTGTGACCCAAGTCACATCATGTGACGAACCGGGCGGAGTGCCTGGTACCGGCGCTCCACTCTTTTCTGATAGCAAATCGCGAGGGTATCTCGGCGACCGCGACGCCTGGTCCTAGGACCTGGCTGGTCCCCTGGCCCGATGCGGCGGGGGGAGAGCAGAGATTAGCGTCTTCCGCGTGTCCCAGACGACCCCTCCTACGACGCCTCCCGCACCGGGGCCCGATTCCCGTGCGCCCCGGGCCGTTCCCGTCCCCCATCCTGAGGGGGTGAGCAACGACGAGTTCCGCGCCGCCCTGTCCCGGCTCGCGGCGGGAGTGGTGCTGGTGACGGCCCACGAGGAAGCACTGAGCGCGGACGGTCCCGGCGGCGAGGACGCGGGGATGACGGCGACCGCGTTCCTGTCCGTGTCCCTGGACCCGCCGCTGGTGCTGGTGAGCGTACGGAACGGCTCACGGATGGACGACCTGCTGGACGAGCAGCCGCTGTGGGGCGTGTCCCTCCTGGCGGAGAGCCAGCGGCACATCGCGGGGCGCTTCGCGATGAAGGGGCGGATCAGCGACCGGCTGCTGTTCGAGGACATCCCGTACCGGCGGGGCGAGGTGAGCGGGGCGCCGCTGGTGGGCGGGGCGCTGGCGGTGCTGGAGTGCCGGACGGAACAACGGGTGGTCGCGGGGGACCACACGCTGGTGATCGGACGGGTACTGACGGCGGAGCTGCCGAGCGTGGAGGGCGGCCCGCTGACGTACTTCCAGGGGAAGTACCGGACGCTGGGGCGGGGCTGAGGGCGGGGGCGGGCGTGGACCGCCGGGTCCGGGTGGGGCGGTCGGGTCCGGCGTGGACCGCCAGGTCCGGCTTCGGCCGCCAGAACCGACCAGGACCGTCAGGTCCAGTCGCGGCCCGTGCGGCCGCGCTTCGTCTCCGCTCGCTGCTTCTTCTCCCGGAGCCTGCGCTCGTTGATCCCGCGCGGGATCTTGCCCTTGCGCCGCGCCCGGGGCGGCGGGGCCGTCGCCTCCGCCAGCAGCGCCGTGAGCCGGACGGCCGCCGTCTCGCGGTTGCGCCACTGCGAGCGGTGCTCCGACGAACGTACGGTGATCACACCCCCGACCAGCCGGCTCTCCAGCCGCTCCAGCGCCCGCTCCTTCCAGACCGGCGGCAGCGCCTCCGTCTTCGCGAGGTCGAAGCGCAGCTCCACCTGGGAGTCGCTGGTGTTCACGTGCTGGCCGCCGGGGCCCGAGGAGCGCGAGAAACGCCACATGAGCTCGGCCTCCGGCAGGGAGACCGAACCGCGGATGACGTACGAGGGCCCGGACATGCCCCCATGGTCCCGTGCCGGCGGGGTTCCGTCACCCTCTTTTCGGCGCGGGAAGCCGCGGGGGAGCTACGGAGACCGCGTCCGGAGACCCTTTCGGGTAAAGAAAGTAAAGAGGTGTGGAACCTCCCGGTCCTCTGCCTGCGTTATGCGGGGTGACGGTAACTTCGGGACAGCTCGAAGCCCGCACACGACAACGAAAGGGACATCCCATGGCTGTAAGCCTGTCCAAGGGCGGCAACGTCTCGCTCACCAAGGAGGCACCGGGCCTGACCGCTGTCACCGTCGGCCTCGGCTGGGACGTCCGTACCACCACCGGCACCGACTTCGACCTCGACGCCTCGGCGATCGCCGTCACCGCGGCCGGGAAGGTCGTCTCCGACGGCCACTTCGTCTTCTTCAACAACAAGTCGACGCCGGACCAGACGATCGTCCACACGGGTGACAACCGTACGGGCGAGGGCGACGGCGACGACGAGGCGATCAACGTCAACCTGGCGGGCCTGCCCCCCGAGGTCGACAAGATCGTCTTCCCGGTCTCCATCTACGACGCCGAGACCCGCAGCCAGAACTTCGGCCAGGTGCGGAACGCGTACATCCGCATCGTCAACCAGGCCGGCGGCGCGGAGCTGGCGCGCTACGACCTGAGCGAGGACGCCGCCACCGAGACCGCGATGGTCTTCGGCGAGCTGTACCGCAACGGCGCGGAGTGGAAGTTCCGCGCGGTGGGCCAGGGGTACGCCTCGGGCCTGGTCGGTATCGCCACGGACTTCGGCGTCAACCTCTGACCCGTATCTCCGTCACGCCCGGTGGGCCCCCGGCTTCGGCCGGGGGCCCACCGGCGTTTTCGGGGGCCCACCCGGTGGGGCCCGGCTCCCCGTGTCCGCCCCGCGTGCGTCCGTACGGCCCCGCGGCGGTGGCCGCCGGCAGCCGCGCCGCCGGTAGCCTGCCCGCATGATCGTCGATGTGGTGACGGCCGGTGAGGCCCGCGCGCTGCCCGGGGAACTGCTCACGGAGCTGGCCGGTTTCTACGCCTCGGACCGCGCGTTCCAGCAGCTCGGCGGGGACTTCCCGGACCCGGCGCGCATCCGCCCCGAGGACGTCGCGGTCTCGCTCGCCGACGATCTGGCGCACCCGGACGCGGAGGTGCTGCTGGCCCGTTCGGCGGGCCGGCTCGTGGCGGTCGCGGTGGTCCTGGCCCACGACCCGGACCAGGTGCCGGCCCCCTCCGGGACCGACCCCGTACCGGAGCCCGTACCCGACCCCGTACCGGACCCCGACCCCTGGATCGCCCTGCTGATGGTGCACGGCCGCGAGCGGCGCTCCGGGTACGGGCGGGCGCTGGCCGGGCGCGTCGAGGACCGGTTCCGGGCGGCCGGGCACAGCGGCGTCGGGCTCTCGGTCGCGGAGGCCAACACCGGGGCCACCGCCTTCTGGACGGCGCTCGGGTACGAGGAGACGGGCCGCCGCCCGGACCGGCGGCGGGGCCACCGGTGCCTCGTCCTGCGCAAGGCGCTGTGAGCGTCAGCCCTCTGCGAGCCGGGCCTGCCCTCCGAGCCTGCCGTCCCGGCCCACCGTCCGCGCCTACCGCCCGGGCCTGCCGTCCCCGTACAGCCAGCTGTCCCAGACCCCTGACAGGTCCCGTCCTGACTCCTTCTCCACGTACGCCGTGAAGTCGGCGGTGGAGGCGTTGCCATGACGGTGCGTCCGCGCCCAGCCCCGTACGATCCGGAAGAACGTCGCGTCGCCCACCGCGTCCCGTACCCGCTGGAGGACCATCGCGCCGCGCCCGTACACCGGCGGTTCGGAGAGGTCGGCGGCGGTGGGCGGATCGGCGGGCGGGAAGGCCCAGTTCTCCTCGTCGTCGTACGCCTCGGTGAAATTCTCCGCCACCGGCGCACCCCCGTGGTCCGCCGCCCACAGCCACTCCGCGTACGTCGCGAAGCCCTCGTTGAGCCACATGTCCCGCCAGGACTCCGGCGTCACGGAGTCGCCGAACCACTGGTGGGCCAGCTCGTGGACCAGCGTGCTGACGTCGGTCGGGCCGGGCAGGAAGGGGCGGGTCTGAGTCTCCAGGGCGTATCCGGCGTCGGCCCTGCGCCCGATGATCACACCGGCGGAGGAGAAGGGGTACGGGCCGAAGATCTTCTCCTCCCAGGCCAGGATCCCGGGCAGCGCGGCGACCAGGCGGGCCCCCGCCTTGCCCGCGCCGGGATCGACGGCGGTATAGAGGGGCAGGGGCCCCTTCACCTCGTGCACGCGGTACGGGCCGATGGCGAGGGTGGCGAGGTAACTGGCCATCGGCGCGGTGCTCCGCCAGCGGAACACGGTCCGGCCGCCGCTCGTCCGCCGGCCGACCAGTTCGCCGTTGGAGACGGCCTCGGTGCCGGCGGGCACGGTGACGGCGAGGTCGTAGGCCGCCTTGTCGCCGGGGTGGTGGTTGCCGGGGAACCACACCATCGACCCGGTCGGCTCCCCCAGCGCGACCGCCCGCCGCCCGGACGCGAGCCAGCCCTCGGCGGACCCGTCGGGGTCGGTGATGCGGCGCGGGACGCCGGAGTACCTGACCACGGTACGGAAGGCCTCCCCGCGCCCCAGCGCCTCGGGCGGCCGCACGACCAGCTCCGTACCGTCACGGCCGACGACGGCCCGCCGCCCGTCCACGGTCACGGACGCGACGTCCATCCCGGCGAGGTCGAGGTGGAAGCCGGTGAGCTTCCGCGTGGCGCGCGCGGTGATGACGGCGGTGCCGTCGAGGTGCCGGGTGGCGGGGACGTAGTCGAGGGTGAGCCCGTAGTGCGACACGTCGTACCCCCCGTTCCCGAGCCCGGGAAAATAGGGATCCCCCACCCCACGCCCCCCGCCCGCATCCGGCCCCGCGCTTCCGTTCCCCCCGCCACACCCACCGACCAGCCCCACCAGGGCGACCACAGACACCGAGGAAACCACGTACCGACGCATCCGCCGATGCTAGGCGCCGCCCGCCCCCGGCTCCGGCGTTCGGGCCGCGCTCGCGGGCCGGTGGCGGACCGGCCGTCGCATCCCGGGGCCGGGTGGGTGAAGGGGCGTGACACCATCGGGCGCGTGCTTGACATCGGTTACTCCCTCTCACGGCGCTTTCCCGATCCTCCGCAGACCGACTACCGCATGGCGGACGTACGGTCGCTGCGGCACGACCTGTTCTGCGGGGACGTCTATCTCGCCGACACCAAGGCGGACCGGGAAGTGTCCACAGCCTGGGGATGGGTGCCGGTGCTCGACTTCGCCTGGGCGTTGTGCGACATCGTCGAGCAGCTCGACCTCGATCCGCGGGGCGCGCGGGCGGCGAAGCCGCAATACGCCGAGCTGGACTTCACCGAGTCGGCGGACCGGATGCTGTTCGCCCGGCGGTTCGGGTGGGTCGACGTGGAGGCCGACTGGATGCCCGGCGACGAGCCTCCGCTGACCTTCGGGCACCGGCTGCTGCGCCGCGAGGCGCGGGACTTCCTGCACGATCTGATCGCCGATCTCTCCGACCTGCACGAGGGCCTTGCCGACAACCCGATCGTCTGGGACCTCCAGTCGCGGTTCCCCCGTATCTGATCCGCCGCCCCTCGCCCGTCGGGCGCTGACCTGGTGCGTCACACCTTCACGACACAGTGACCACACAGCCCACCCATCGTTTCGCGGATCCGCAGGCGTACATCCCCCGGGGTCGGGCAGACGAAGATTGCCGGGGCAATGGCCGGGAAGCACGCAACCGCTTCCTCCCCCCACCGCAAGGCCGTGCTCCGGACGCACACCGAAGGCTCCGACTCCTCCCCCCGGGTCGGGGCCTTCGTGATGTCGCGCTATGGCCCCGGCGTGTCCTCCACCCGCACCCCGATCTGCGCCGCGAACGCCGGTGCCAGCTGGAGCAGTTGCACCGAGCTGATGACGGCCCCCGCCAGCCGGTCCAGCCCCCGCGCGATGTCCAGCTCCGCCACCGTCCGCAGGTCGACGTCGGTCATCCGCACCCCGCTCAGGTCCGCCCGCCTCAGCACGCAGTCACGGAACTCGACCCGCTCCAGCACCGCGCCCCCGAAATCCGGCTCCACCAGGAAGCAGCCCTCGAAAACGACGTCCTTGAGGCGGGCGTTGCGCAGGTTCAGGTAGTCGATCTTCCCTCCCCGGAACAGCACCCGCTCCAGCACCGCCCCGTGCAGCTGCGTCCCGCCCAGGCGCGCGTCCAGGACCTCCACGTCCCGCAGCGACGCCCCCGACAGGTCCGTCCCCACCCCCCGTACACCGCTCAGCACGGAGTCGATGAACCGCGCGCGGGCCAGCTCCGTCCCGTCCAGGCCGCACTCCCGCAGCGCGCAGTCCATGAACCGCGAGCCCGGCCCCTCCTGCCCCGCCAGGTCGACCTCCTTGAACTCCAGCCCGTCGTAGTCCCCGTCCGGCTCAAGGCCGCCGCCCTCGTCGTACGGCACCAGGGGAGGCAGCCGTACCTCCGGCCGCCTCGCCACCGGGCCGCCCCTCGCGGCCTTCGTCGTCCTCGTCCCGCTCGTCGCCTTCGCCGTCTTCCGCACCATGTCCCCAGGGTGACGCACCCCACTGACAACGCCCCCCTCCCCGATGTCACATCTCGGGGGCCCGCGACCGTCACATCCGTAGGAGGACGCGAAGAACCGAGCAGGACCGAGAACCACGACCGGGAACGGGGAGCAGCAGCCATGGATCGCATCACTGTCGTCGGAGGCGGTCTCGCCGGACTGACCGCCGCCATCACCGCCGCCGAATCAGGGGCCCGCGTGACCCTGCACGAGGCCCATCACACCCTCGGCGGACGCGCCCGTACCGCCGAGGGTCCGTACCGCACCAACGACGGGCCGCACGCGCTCTACCGGCGCGGGCCGCACCGGGCCTGGCTGGAGCGGCGGGGCCTGCTCGGCCCGGCCGCCGGTCTGCCGCCCCTGCGCGAGAGTTCCCGTTTCCTCTTCCACCGGGGCGGGGTCCTGCGCCGGACCCCGCCGCTCGGGCTGTTCAAGCTCGCCCTCCGCGGGACGGCCCACGCTCCGGTGGACGCCGACTTCCTGACCTGGGCGACGTCCGTCGCGGGTCCGGAGGCGGCCCGCGCCGCCGCGCACTACGTCGCCGTCGCCCTCTTCCACCACGATCCCGGTTCGCTCTCCGCCGCGTTCGTCCAGGAGCGGCTGCGCCGGGCCACCGCCGTTCCGCCGGAGGCCCGCTTCCCCGTCGGCGGCTGGGGCCAGGTCGTCGACCGGATGGCGGCGCGCGCCTGGAACCTGGGGGTACGGATCGAGACGGCCGCCCGGGTCGAGAGCCTGCCCGAGGACGGGCCCGTCATCGTCGCCACCTCCCTGGACGCCGCGCGCCGGCTGCTCGGTGACGAGAGCCTGCGGTGGACCGGCGGCCGTACGGTCCTGCTGGACCTGGCGCTGCGTACGCGCCGGGGCGATCCGTACATCGTGTCCGGGCTGGACGCCCCCGCGTGGCTGGAACGGTTCACGGCGCAGGACCCGTCCCTGGCGCCGGCCGGTGAGCAGCTGCTCCAGGGGCAGTTCCCGGTCGGGCCCGGCGCGTCCAAGGACGAGGGGACGGCGCGCGCCGAGCACCTGCTCGACCTGGGGTTCCCGGGCTGGCGCGAGCGCGTCACCTGGCGCCGCGACTCCCTCGCGACCGGGCGTACGGGAGCGGTGGACCTGCCGGGCACGACATGGCGGGACCGGCCGCGCATCGAGCGGGGCGACGGGGTGTATCTGGCGGGCGATCAGGTGGCGGCGCCGGGGGTGCTGTCGGAGGTGTCGTTCAACAGCGGGATCACGGCGGCCGCGCTGGCGGTGAAGCGGCTGTCCGTACGGCGCGGGTCCGCGCAGGACCCCGCGGCCGTTGACGTCAAGCGTCGTTGACCCTGAGCACGCTTGCCCTTGAGCGCCCTTGACCTCAAGCGCGCTTGACGTCGGAGGCTGGCCGTACCAGATCACCGGTCGTACCGGGAACCACCGGTCGCACCCGACCACCCCCGCCCCCAGGGAGCCCGCCATGCACGCCGTCCGCCTCCACGCCTTCGGCCCCGCCGAGAACCTCACGTACGAGAGCACCGGCGATCCCGTCCCCGGCCCCGGCCAGGTCCGTGTCGCCGTCGCCGCCGCCGGGGTGCACCTGCTGGACACCGCCCTGCGCCAGGGCATGCCGGGCCCCTTCCCCGCCCCGGCCGAGCTGCCCACGATCCCCGGCCGCGAGGTCGCGGGCACGGTCGAGTCGCTCGGCGCGGGCGTCGACCCCGGCTGGCTCGGCAGGCCGGTCGTCGCGCACCTCGGCATGGTCCCCGGCGGCTACGCCGAACTGGCCGTCACGGACGCCGCCCGGCTGCACGAGATCCCGTCGAACCTCGACGCGGCCCAGGCGGTCGCGATGATCGGCACGGGCCGTACGGCGATGGGCATCCTCCAGTTCACCGACCTGGGCCCCGGCGACGTCGCCGTGGTCACGGCGGCGGCCGGCGGCATCGGCACGCTCCTCGTCCAGTACGCGAAGAACCTCGGCGCCACCGTCGTGGGCCTCGCGGGCGGCCCCGCGAAGGTCTCGGCCGTCACCGGCAACGGCGCCGACCTCGCCGTCGACTACACGCGCCCCGACTGGCCCGGGCGGGTGCGCGGCCGTCTGGGCGAACGCGGCGCCACCGTCGTCTTCGACTCCGTGGGCGGCGCCACCGCCCTCGCCGCCGTCGACCTCCTCGCCGAGGGCGGCCGGCACGTGGTCTTCGGCTGGTCGGGTGAGGGCCCGCACAACGGCTCCCCTCTGACCTTCACGGACGAGGAACTGGCCGCCAGGTCCATCACCTCCGAGTCCGTCCTCGGCCCCGTGATGCTGAGCAAGGTGGGCGGGGACGTACGGGTCCTGGAGGAGCGCTCCCTCGCGGAGGCGGCGGCCGGCCGGCTGCGCCCCGCCGTACAGCGCTTCCCGCTCGCCGAGGCGGCGGCGGCGCACCGGGCGCTGGAGACCAGGGCGACGATGGGGAAGGTCGTACTGGAGCCGTAGGGGGCGTCCGCGAAGCTCGTACCGGCGCCGGTACAGGGGTCCGGCGCCGGTACGTACCCCCTCCTTCACCGAGGGGCGAAACAGGCCGTTTCGTGGTGTTCTGAGCTGAGCCATGCCAGCAGAGGTCCACTGCGAAGGAAGATCTCGATGAGCGATCCGTCGACCCCCGGCCCCGCCGGCGCCTCGGGCGTCCCCGCGGACGAACCGGATCCGCGCCGCTGGTGGGCCCTGGCCGTCATCGCGACCGCGCAGCTCATGGTGGTGCTCGACGCGACGATCGTGAACATCGCCCTCCCCTCCGCCCAGCGCGCCCTCCACATCAGCAACGGGAACCGCCAGTGGGTGATCACCGCGTACACCCTGGCCTTCGGTGGTCTCCTGCTCCTGGGCGGCCGGATCGCGGACCTCGTCGGCCGCAAGCGCACGTTCATCATCGGGCTCATCGGCTTCGCCGGCTCCTCCGCGATCGGCGGCGCGTCCACCGGGCAGGAGATGCTCTTCCTCTCCCGCGCGCTCCAGGGTGTCTTCGCCGCCGTCCTGGCGCCGTCCGCGCTGTCTCTCCTCACCACGACCTTCCCCGCGGGCAAGGAACGCGCCCAGGCCTTCGGCATCTTCAGCGCCATCGCGGGCGGCGGCTCCGCGATCGGGCTGCTGCTCGGCGGCATCCTCACCGAGTGGCTGAGCTGGCGCTGGTGCCTGTACGTGAACGTCCCCATCGCCCTCCTCGCCGTCATCGGCGCCTTCATGCTGCTCAAGGACCGGGCGGGCACCAAGGACGCGCATCTGGACATCCCCGGGGTCATCCTCGGCTGCGGTGGGCTGGTGGCGATCGTGTACGGGTTCAGCCAGGCGGAGTCGGACGGGTGGACGTCCACGGAGGTCCTGACGGTGCTGAGCATCGGGGTCGTGCTGCTGGCCGCGTTCACGTGGTGGCAGACCAAGTCCCCCGGCCCGCTGCTGCCGCTGCACATCATCAGGGAGCGCAACCGGGGCGGTTCGGTCCTCGTGATGGCGCTGACGACGATCGGGCTGTTCGGCGCGTTCCTGTTCCTGACGTTCTTCCTCCAGAACATCCTCGGGTACTCGCCGATCAAGGCCGGCCTGGCCTTCCTGCCGCTGTCGGCGGGCATCATCATCGGCTCGACACAGATCTCGGCCCGCCTGCTCCCCCTGGTGGCGCCGCGCTGGCTCCTGGTCCCCGGGCTGCTGCTGAGCGCGGGCGGGATGTACTCCCTGACCTTCATCGACACGCACTCCAGCTACCCGGCGCACATCCTGCCGGGCACGATCCTGCTGGGCTTCGGCCTGGGCCTGACGTTCCTGCCCGTCATCTCGACGGCGACCTCCGGAGTCGCCCAGCAGGACTCGGGCGTCACGTCGGCGACGGTCAACACGGCGCAGCAGGTGGGTGGTTCCATCGGTACGTCCCTGCTGAACACGATCGCGGCGACCAGCACGACGACGTACCTGACGGCGCACCTCGCCGCGGCGGCCCGGAAGGGCGGCCTGACCCCGGCGGAGAGGTCCCACATCGTGGACCAGGGCACGGTCCACGGCTTCACGGTGGCGATCGCCTGGGCGGCGATCATCCTCCTGGCGGCAGCGATCATCGGCGCGGCCCTGATCAACGCCAAGTCGCCCCGCTCGATGGGCTCGAACGGCGCGGCGGACGCTCCGGGCGCGGCGGTCTAGTCACGCGCCGGTCATCCCTCGGGAGGACCACCCGAACGACGGCCTCCTCCTGACCGGCGACATCGCTAAGCTTGTCCCATGACCGCCCTGCCCGACTGGATGCGCCCGCCGCGCGCGGAAGGCTGGTTCGCGGAGGACCTGGACCACCTGCCGGAGGCCCCCCGCCACACCGAGCTGATCGACGGAGCACTCGTTTTCATGATGTCGCCGCAGCGGTGGTGGCACGGCCACCTCATCTCGGTCCTCACCGTCGCCCTCATGGAGCAGGTGCCCGCCGACACCCGAGTGGGCCGCGAGATGACGATCAAGCTCGATCAGCGCAACCGGCCCGAGCCGGACCTGTTGGTGACGACGGCCGACTACGACGGCGACCGGACCTGGTTCTCTCCCGACGAGGTACAGCTCGTCATCGAGGTCGTCTCCCCCGAATCCGCCCACCGGGACCGCACGGTCAAACTCCTCAAGTACGCGAAGGCCGGGATTCCGCATTACTGGCGCATCGAGGACGAGGACGGATCTCCGGTGGTCCACGTCTACGAACTCGACGAGCCGACCGCCACCTACGTGCCCATGGGCATCTTCAGAGACTCACTCCGCCTCGCGGTGCCCTTCGAGATCACCCTCGACCTCACGAAGCTCACCCCGCCCCGGCGCACCTGAGAGCCTGACCAGCGCGTCGTCCGTCAGCCGGTTCGTGGTCCAGCCCGTCATCGGCACGGCTCCGAGGGAACGGTAGAAGTCCACGGCGGGCGTGTTCCAGTCCAGGACCGACCATTCGAGGCGTTCGTAGCCGCGGGTCACGCAGAGGCGGGCCAGTTCGGTCAGGAGGGCCTTGCCGTGGCCGGAGCCTCGGTGGGTGGGGCGTACGTACAGGTCTTCCAGGTGGATGCCGTGGACGCCGCGCCACGTGGAGAAACTCAGGTACCAGAGCGCGAAGCCGGCCGGTTCGCCGTCGGGGGTTTCCGCGAGGTGGGCGAACGCCGCCGGGTGCTCGCCGAAAAGGGCCTCGTGGAGCTGGGCCTCGGTGGCGCGGGCCTCGTCGGGGGCCTTCTCGTAGAGGGCCAGCTCGCGGATCATCGTGTGGATCACCGGGACGTCGGCGGCTGCGGCGGTACGAATCATGGGGACAGCTTGCCCGGTGGGGGTGGGCGGGCGGCACGCGGGCCCGGTCACGTCTCGGCGGGGCACACGTCTCAGCGGGTCACATGTCTCAGCGGGTCACGCGTCTCAGCGGGTCAGCAGGGCTCGCGCCACCGACACCTGGTCCGGGTGCAGGGCCCGTTCGCCGTCCGCCACGTCCCACAGGCTGTTCTGGAGCACCCGGCCCAGCGTCCAGGCCCGGGCCCGCTGCCGGTCCAGGTCCAGGACCTCCGTCATCAGGTCGAAGCGCCACCGCGTCTCCGCCGCGTCGAAGCGGTTGTCCAGCGCGGGCATCAGGTCGAAGCCCGGGTCGCCGGACAGCGGCTTGGGGTCGATCGCCAGCCACGGGCCGCGCGGGTCGCCGGGAAAGGTCGCCAGTACGTTCTCGTAGTGCAGGTCCCAGTGCAGCAGCCGGTCCCCCGGCTCCCCCGCCACCTCGCGCACCGCCGCCGCGCAGTCCCGCAGCAGGGCCCGCTCCGCCGCGTCCGGCAGCCGCGCAGACAGGGCCGGTACGTTCTCCAGCATCCGCGCGGCCACGTCACCGAGGCTCCGTACCTCCGGCGGCGCCGGGACCGCCGTCAGCCGCGCCAGCAGTTCCGCGATGATCCGCACCGCCTCCCGCGACTCCACCCCCGACAGGTCCCGCGTCGAGTCCAGCGCCTCCAGGAGCATCGCGCCGGTCACGGGATCGTGGCGCAGCAGCCGTACCGCACCGGCGCCCTCCCAGAGCCGCAGCGCCACCGGCTCCCCCACGGACTCGTCGTCCAGGAGCTGGAGCTTGAGCATCGCGGCCGTGCCGTCCGCCCGCTCCACCGGCAGCACCAGCGCGCACACGCCGTACATCGCGGGCCCGGTCAGGCGCAGCTCCCACCGCGCCACGAACTCCGCCGCCAGGTCCGGCAGCCCCGCGACGAACGCGCGGCCCGCTTCCCCATTGGCCTTCGCCTGGGTACGGGCCAGCTCCTCCGGGATCTCGATCACGGGAAGAAGCCTACGACCACGTGGAGAAGCCCAGGGAAGCGCGGACAAGCATGGACAAGGACGACGGCTCAGGCGTATGAACAGGCCCATGAGCACGACGAAGCGCAGCCCGACCGTCAACGGCGGCATCTCCTTCTGGTACGCGGAGGGCGGCGTCCCCGCGCCCCGCGAGCCCCTGCCGGGCGACGCGACCGCCGACGTCTGCATTGTGGGCGGCGGGTACACCGGGCTGTGGACGGCGTACTACCTCAAGAAGGCCGTCCCGTTCCTCAACATCACCGTGCTGGAGGCGAAGTTCTGCGGGTACGGCGCCTCCGGGCGCAACGGCGGCTGGCTGTACAACGGCATCGCGGGCCGCGACCGCTACGCGCGGCTGCACGGCCACGACCAGGCCGTACGGCTCCAGCGGGCGATGAACGACACCGTGGACGAGGTCGTCCGCGCCGCCGCCGAGGAGAAGATCGACGCGGACATCCACCGGGGCGGCGTCCTCGAAGTCGCCCACACGCCCGCCCAGCTGGCCCGTCTCCAGGCGTTCCACGCGGCGGAGGTCGCGTTCGGCGAGACCGACCGGGTCCTGCGCGGGGCCCGCGAGACGGCGGAACGGATCCGCGTCACCGGAGCCGTCGGCTCCACCTGGACCCCGCACGGCGCCCGGCTGCACCCCGTGAAGCTGGTCACGGGGCTCGCGGCGGCCGTCGAGGCGCTGGGCGTGACGATCCACGAGTCGACGCCGGTGACGGAGATCCGGCCGAAGCACGCGGTCACGCCGTACGGGACGGTCCGCGCCCCGTACGTCCTGCGCTGCACCGAGGGCTTCACCGCCGCGATCAAGGGCTCCCGCCGCACCTGGCTCCCCATGAACTCCTCCATGATCGCCACCGAGCCGCTGTCCGACGAGGTCTGGGACACCATCGGCTGGGAGGGGCGCGAGACGCTGGGCGACATGGCGCACGCGTACATGTACGCGCAGCGCACGGCGGACGGCCGGATCGCGCTCGGCGGGCGGGGGCACCCGTACCGCTTCGGCTCCCGGACGGACAACGACGGCCGCACGCGGCCCGCCACCGTCGAGGCGCTGCGCGAGATCCTGGTCCGCTTCTTCCCGACCACGGCCGGCGCCCACATCGACCACGCGTGGTCGGGGGTCCTCGGCGTGCCGCGCGACTGGTGCGCGACCGTCACCCTGGACCGCACCACGGGCCTGGGCTGGGCGGGCGGCTACGTCGGCTCGGGCGTCGCCACCGCCAACCTCGCCGCCCGGACCCTGCGGGACCTGGTGCAACAGGACTCCGGCCAGTCGGGCGCGACCGAACTGACCACGCTCCCGTGGGTGAACCACAAGGTCCGGGCGTGGGAGCCGGAGCCGTTCCGGTGGCTGGGCGTCCACGGCATGTACGCGGCCTACCGCACGGCGGACCGCCGCGAGTCGACGGCCCGCAGCACGACGACGGACCCGATCGCGCGGGTGGCGGACCGGCTGTCGGGGCGGTGACGTCGAGGGGGCGGTGAGCGGAGGGGGTACGGCTTCTGGTGGCTGGACCCCGTGCGTCGCCACCGGAAGCCGTACCCCTCCGCTGTTCCGTGCCGCCGGAAGCCGTACCCCCCCCCGCTTTCGCTACTCCGTCTCGATCCCGAAGTCCCCCACCAGGCCGCCCAGTCCGCTCCGGTAGCCCTTCCCGCCCGGTACGAAGTCCCAGTCGCCGCCCGCGCGCCGGCGGAACGAGCCGAGGACCAGGGCCGTCTCCCCGGGGCGGCCGTCCGAGACGTCCAGGCGGTCCAACTCCGCGCCCGCGCGGTCCCGTAGACGGATGCCGGCCTCGGTGAAGCCCGACAGGTCCGCCTCCGGGTTCACCACCGGGTCGACCGCCGCGACCATCACCAGCCGGTCGGCGGCCGTCGGGAGGGCGTCGAACGCCACCCGTATCGCGGCCCGGTCGCCCGCCGCCGCGGGGACCATCCGGACCGAACCGTCCGGTGTCCGCTCGTTGTTGAAGAAGACGAAGTGGTCGTCGCTCAGGACGCGGCTCCCCCGGCACACCAGCGCGCACACGTCCAGGGCCACCGTCCCCGCCCATGTCATGCCCAGCGTGTTGAAGTCGTCCTGGCCGGGCGGCGTGTCGCCGGGGGTGCCGGAGGTGGGGGCGGACGTCGGTACGGCGGCGCCGTCCCCCAACCGCCCCCGCAGACCGTGTTGGTGCAGCAGGTCCACCAGTTCCGTGCCCGAGATCAGCGTCAGCGGCTTGCCGTTGGCGAAGGTGTACGAGCCCGGCCCGAAGCCCGAGGTCGTCACCAGCACGCCCTTGTTCGCCCCGGCGCCCTGCACCGTGCCGTACAGGTCACGCACCGCGCTCGGCGACACCGTCCCGCGATACCGCTTCACCTGCACGATGATCTTGCCGCCGCTGATCGGGTCCGGGTCCAGGGCGTCCACGTCCACCCCGCCGTCGTTCGAGCGCTGCGTCATCACCGCGCGCATCCCCCGCGCCCGGAACAACTCCGCGACCAGGCTCTCGAACTCCACCGGATCCATCGCCAGCAGGTCGGGCTCCTCGCCGCCCCCGTGCGACACCACCCCCGAGCCCACCTCGTCCGGCCGCCGCACCGGCCGTACCGCCGCCCGCTGGTCGGGCCGCGCCGACAACTGCCCCCGCAACCCCTCCGTCAGGCAGTCCACCGCGCTGACCAGCTCCAGGTTCAGGCCGTCGAACGCGTCCCGTTCGGCCAGCACCGACGCCAGACACACCTGCGCCCGGTGCCCCGTCGCCGGATCGAAGTCGTCCACGAAGCCGTTCAGCGCGACCGACCGCACCGTACCGAACTCGTCCGCCGCGAACAGGTCGCGCAGCACCAGCAGCACACACTGCGCCAACACCGCGCGGTACAGCGCCCGTCGCTGCGTCACCGGCCTGGGCGTCTCCTTGTCCTGGTCCAGGCTGGGCGCGAACCGTACCGCCTTCACCTCGGGCACCACCGCGTACCCCGGCAGCTCCCAGTCGAGCGCCAACTGCCCCGCCCCGCGGTCGAAAGCGGCCGACACCTGGCGCGGGAAGTCCTCCGGCCAGCCGGTGGACGCGTAGAGCGCCGCCGAGAAGTACTCCACCACCGTCTCCGGATCCCCCGCCCGCAACGCCTCCACCGTCGCCGCGACCCCCGCGTTGTGCGCCCGCACCTCCGCCAGCCGGCCGTGCGCCCACGCGTCGTACTGCCGCCGGTACGCGGCCAGTTGCTCCAGCCGGTGCCCCTCCGCCTGCTGCGCCGCACGCAGATCGTGCGCGTACCTGGCCTGCGCCTCCTGCTGCGCCGCCGCGCGCCGCCCGGCCGTCCAGCCGCCCGCCTGCGGCTGGTAGCGCGCCGGATCCGGCAGCGGCACCGGATACGCCAACTGCCCCGGCGCGAACGGCTCGATCTCCTCCACCCGGGCCAGCGCGGACGTACGGAAGGCGGGCGCCCGGCACCCGGACGCCAGCAGGCCCTCCAACACCACGACGCGCGCGTCGAGTTCCTCCGTACGGCGCCGCGCCTCGGCCTCCCGCTGCCGCCGGTACTCCGCCTGCTGCTCCCGGCCGTACCGCGCCACCTCGCGCGCGTACGCCCGCTGTTGCCGCTCCGCGTCCCGCTGCTGCCGGAAGGCCGCCCGCTCCTGCGCCTCCCGCTGCCGCTGTTGCTGCCGCTGCGCCTCGGCCCAGACCCCGATCAGTCCGCTGGAACGACGACTCATACGGTCACACCCCTCCCCACGGGGCCGCCCGTCCCCGGACCCCGCCCACAAACACCCAGAAAACACACCCAGAAACCACCAGTCTCCCGGACCTGACGGCTCGGGGACCCGCACCCGTGAAATTTCCCGGGCCGAACGCCGAACAAGGGATCCCACCGCGGATGCGGATCCCCGGCGGCTGTTCCATGCTGGTAAGGACGGCTGTCCCCTCCCGGACAGGACAGCGTCCCCGTCCGTCGAGTCCGAGCGGAGCCCTCGATGCACCACAATCGAGCAGTCGCGGCCCACCTCGTACGCGATCGGATGAGCCGCGAACCCGTCACCGTCCCGCCGTACATGTCGCTCACCTCGGTGGCCTCCTGCATGCGCGACTCCGACGTGGGCTGTGTCTTCGTCACCTCGGGCGACGAACTGCACGGGCTCGTCACGGACCGTGACATCGCCGTACGGATCACCGCCGAGGGGACGCTCGCGGGTGTCGCCACGGCGCTCGAAGCCTGCTCGGGGGACCTGGTGACGGTGACCCCCGAGATGTCGGTCTGCCAGGCGGCGGACCTCATGAGCGCGCACTCGGTCCGCCGTATCCCCGTCGTGGAGGAACGGCGGCTGGTGGGGGTGCTCACGCTGGGGGACATCGCGGACACCCCGCACGCCCAGGAGGTGCTGATCGCCCTCAGCCGCACCGAGGCCAATCACTGAGGCCGACCACCGAGGCCGATGACCGCGGTCCGGCACCGGGACCGGCCACCGGCACCGATCACCGACCACCGAGCAAGCGGGAGCGAGGGAGGCGAGAGACGTGGCCACGCTGGCATCCATGAACGTCGGCATGCCCCAGGACGTCCCGTGGCACGGCCGTACCGTGCACACCGGAGTCTGGAAGTACCCCGTCGACGGCCCCCGCATGGCCCGCCGTCTGAACATCGACGGCGACGGCCAGGGCGACCTGGGGGGCCACGGCGGCGTGCACCGCGCGGTGCTGGTGTACCAGACCGACTCGTACCGCCACTGGGAGAAGCACCTGGGCCGCGACCGCATCGAGACCGGGCAGTTCGGCGAGAACCTCACGGTCGACGGGCTGCCGGACGACGAGGTGTGCATCGGTGACCGGTACCGGATCGGCGACGCGGTCTTCGAGGTCAGCCAGCCCCGCGTGACCTGTTACCGGGTGGGCCTGCGGATGGAGGAGCCGCGGATGGCGGCCCTGCTCGTGTCGCACCGGCGGCCCGGCTTCTACATGCGCGTGGTCGTCGAGGGCGAGATCGAGGCGGGGCAGGAGATCGTGAAGGTCGCCGACGGGCCGGGCGGGATGACGGTCGCGGACATCGACTCCCTGCTCTACCTGCCGGGGCACCCGAGGGACGACCTCGACCGCGCCCTGCGCCTCTCCGCGCTGAGTCCCGGCTGGCAGGCCTCGCTGCGGAGCCTCAAGGAGCAGTCCGCCAAGGAGGAGGCCGGCGGCGCCCCGGCGGGCTCGTCCGGCAACACCGGGCTGACCGCGGCCGCGAGCAGCCCGCCGCCCGCGTGGGCGGGCTTCCGGCCGCTGCGGGTCGACGCGATCAGGGAGGAGAGCCACAGTGTGTTCTCCCTGACCCTGTCGGCCCCCGACGGCTCCCGGCTGCCCGCGTGGCTGCCCGGCCAGTCCGTCACGCTGCGGCTGCGTCCGGAGGATCCCGGGAGCCCCGGGGGTGTGGGTTCTCCGCTGATCCGCAGCTATTCGCTCTCCAACGACCCCGGCGACGGCCGCTACCGCATCAGTGTGAAACAGGAGCCGCACGGCGCCGCCAGCACGCTCATCCACACGACGGTACGGGTGGGCGACACGCTCGACGTGGCCGCGCCGCGCGGCACGTTCTTCCTGGCCGACGGCGAACGCCCGGTGGTGCTGGCGTCCGCCGGGGTCGGCGCCACACCGGTTCTCGCGATGCTGCACGCGCTGGCGGACGGGGGCGGGGATCAATCCAGGGGTACGGGTACGGCCTCCCCCCGCGAGGTCTGGTGGCTCCACGGCGCTCGCGAGCGTGCCGAACACGCCTTCGCCGCCGAAAGCCGCGCGCTGCTGGACCGGCTCCCCGCGAGCCACGCGTACATCTGCTACAGCCGCCCGGCCGACCACGACCGTCGGGGCGTCGACTACACCACCCCCGGCCGCCTCTCCGCCGACACACTCCGCGGTGTCGGACTGCCGACCGACGCCGACGCGTACCTGTGCGGCCCGGTGGGATTCATGGACGACCTCACCGCCGGTCTCACCCGGTACGGGATGGCGCCCGACCGGATCCACATGGAGACGTTCGGCGCGGGGGCCGCGCTGAACCCCGGGGTGAACCCGTCGGAGCAGCACGACCCGCACCCGCCCCCCGAACCTCCCGCGACTCCCGGTCCCGACGTGTCGTTCAGCCGCAGCGGCCTCACCGTGCCCTGGGACCCCCGGTACGCGAGCCTGCTCGAACTCGCCGAGGCGTGCGACGTACCGACCCGCTGGTCCTGCCGTACCGGCGTCTGCCACAACTGCGAGAGCGCCCTGCTGTCCGGGGGCGTCGCGTACGACCCGGACCCGGTCGAGCCGCCGGCCGAGGGCGACGTGCTGATCTGCTGCTCGCGTCCGAGGGACGGCATCGTGCTGGACCTGTGACCAGCGCGAACCCCTTCCCCGGAAACCCACTGCCCTGCTGTCGGACCCGTGCCCTAGGGTGACACCAACCGCTCCCCGCGATCCGCGGGTGATTTGATGCGGTCATTACCTGGGGGGTAATCACCACTGTGCGCACGCGCACCCTCGCGGCCGCGACCTCGCTCGCGGTCCTCTTCAGCTCGGCCGCGCTCGTCGCGGCCACGGCGGCCCCTGCCGCCGCAGACTCCGCCAAGACCCTCTCCCTGAAGTCCGCGGGAGACGTCCTGGTCGACGGTCTCCACCAGCGCGTCTACGTCTCGGACCCGACCGGCGGCAAGCTCGTCGTCACCGACTACGCGGGTACGGTCCAGAAGACCGTCACCGGTCTGCCGGGCGTCGACGGCCTGGCCCTCTCGGCCGACTCGGGTCAGGTCTACGCGGCTGTCGGGGCCGCCAACCGGATCGTGTCGGTGGACACGGCCACGTACACGAAGGCCGCCGAGTACACCCTCGGCGACGCCAAGAACCCGCGGAGCCTCGCCGTCGCCGGCGGCAAGCTCTGGTTCGGGTACGGGCTGGACTCCGCCGGCAACCTCGGCTCGCTCGACCTGTCCGGGGCCGAGCCGGTCGTGGCACTCGACCAGGACGGCGACCTGTCGTCGTACCTGCCGCCGCTCCTCGGCTCCGACCCGGCCGCGCCCGGCCTGCTGGCCGTGGGCGAACGCGGGCAGAGCACGGTCGCGCTGTACGACGTGACGTCCGGCAGCGCGGTGCTGCGGGTCCTCGACGGCAACCCGGGCAACGAGGGCAGCAACCTCCGCGACCTCGACATCTCGCCCGACGGCACGGAGGTGGTCACGGCCGCCGGCTACCCGTACTACAACCCTGCCTACTCCACGACCGATCTGCACGAGCTGCGCCGCTACCCGTCGGGTGACTACGGCAGTTCGGTCGCGATCGGCCCGAAGGGCACGGTCGCGTCGGGCACCAGCTCCTGGTACGGCTCGGACCTGCACCTCTACGAGCAGGGCTCCACCACTCCGATCCGTGAGTACGAGTACGGGAACACGGGCAACGACAGCGGCGGCGACACCCAGGTCGACGGGGCGCTGGCCTGGGCCCCGGACGGCAGCCGGATCTTCGCCGTCTCGCAGAACAGCAACGGCGTGTACACACTGCGGTCGTACACCGACCCCACCAAGTACGTGCCCAAGCTGACCGTTTCCGCCCCCGCCAAGGCGACCCGCGCGAAGAAGCTCACCGTCACCGGCAAGCTGACCTCGGCGAAGGCCCTTCCGGCGGGTACGGCCCTGACCGTGACGCGTACGGACATCGACTCACCCAAGGGCAAGGTACTGCCCGGAGTGAAGACGACGGCGAACGGTTCCTTCGCCTTCGCGGACACCCCGCCGGCCGGCGGCAAGGTGAAGTACGCGGTGGCGTACGCGGGTGACGCGACGCACACGAAGGTCTCGGCGTCCGACACCGTGGAGGTCTCGCGTACCGCGACGAGCCTCACGCTGAACAACAACGGCAAGCTCTACTCGTACGGCGCGGACGTCTCCTTCACCGCGCACCTCGGCGCGACGTACAAGAGCCGCACGGTCGAGATCTACGCGGACCCGTTCGGCGCGGACAAGCCGAAGCGGCTGGTCAAGACCGGCAAGGTCAACTCCAAGGGCAACCTGTCGGTCACCGTGGACATGACCCGTGACACCACCCTCACGGCCGTCTTCGCGGGCGACGCGCGCTCGGCGTCAAAGTCGGTCAAGTCGACCGGGTTCGCCAAGGTCAAGATCTCCACGGCCGTCTCGAAGCACTACAGGACGGGGACGATCGGCTCCACGAAGTACTACTGGTTCCGCGAGACCAGCGACCCGCTCCTGACCACGACCATGAGCTACTACCAGGGCCGCCACCAGCGGTTCGAGCTCCAGGTCTACTCGGGCGGCTCGTGGTACCCGGCGGGCGACCCGGAGTACTTCGCGCTGGGCGGCAACGGGAAGTCGGCGGTGAAGCTGGGCGGCCCCGGCAAGGGCGGGGCGGGGATCCGCGCCCGGGTGCGGTCGGCGTACATCAACGGTTCGTCGGGGGACAGTGTGAACTCGTCGACGTACGGGGCGTGGCAGTACCTGTATTTCACCAAGTAGGCGCTCGGCGCTGATGCATGACGGTGTCCCGGACCTCGGAACGAACGAGGTCCGGGACACCGTTCGACGTTGACCGCGGCCCCGGGCCGGGTACGTCGCGGCGTAGACCGCCGCCAGGACGCCGTCACGGGCGCGGCGGCCGCTACCCGTCCACCAGGCTCCTGATCCCGCGCTCCGTCCACCGCCCGGACACACCGGAACACGCCGCCAGGTACGCCACCACCGTCTCCGCGTCCCACGCGCCCGTGGCGAGCAGGCCCTTCCCCAGGAAGGCCAGATACGCGGCGGACGGGGCGTTCGGTTCGACGTCCCCCGCACCCCAGGGCGCCGTGAACGTCACCACCGGCGCCCCGTCGAGCGCGCCCGGGCACACCAGCGTCTCGTAACGGCCCTCGCCCCGGACCACCCGCCCGCCGCCCGCGCTCACCACCTCGGCCAGGTCGAGATCGGTGCCCGGCTCCCCGTACATCTCCTGCGCGGCGATGTCCGAGAACTGCCCGGCCGTCACCAGGTGCGCCCTGCCCAGCACGCGCCCCGGCGCGTCCGGATCGTAGAAGGCCCGGCCACCGCCCCACACGGACGACTCGGTGGCGAAGTACACCGCGCCGGGGACCTCCACCGGCACGGACCGCTCCGGCGGCCGGGGGTCGCGGCAGCCCCGGTACGCCCTGGCCGCCCCGGGCGGGCGGCCGCCGGCGAGGTAGTACGCGAGCCGGCCGAGGTCCATGTTGGAGCCGTACGCCAGGTACCAGACGCGGCGCGGGGACGGGTGACGGGCGGTCCCCGTCCGCTCGATGACGCGAAGGCGCTCCATGGGGCTCCCACCGGGTTCAGACTGCGCTGGTGAGAAATCCATACCCCTGCCCCTGCTGCGGCCATCGCGTCCTCGACGAGATGCCCGGTTCCCACGAGATCTGTCCCATCTGCTTCTGGGAGGACGACGGCGCGCAGTTCCGCTGGCCCTCGATGCCCGGCGGCGCCAACCGCATATCGCTGCTGGACGCCCAGCGGAACTTCCAGGACTTCGGCGCGTGCGACGAGCACGGCAAGCGGTACGTACGTTCCCCGGCGGAGAACGAGACGCTCGACCCGGCCTGGCGTCCCATCGACCCGTCGCGGGACTCCTTCGAGGACTGGAAGGGCCTGGAGGAGGCGAAGACGGAGGACCGTACACCCTGGCCGGAGGACCTCTCCGTGCTGTGCTGGTGGTTACCGACCTTCTGGCGCCGCGGCCTCCGGCCGGGAGCACCCGGAGCACACTGAGCGGCCCGCCCCGGAATCCCGTCTGGTGCCCGCCCGCGGGGGATCACTACGTTCGGATCATGACGATCACGTACGAGTGGCGCGGCGACTTCGACAACGCGGCTCTCGGCGCGCTGCACGCCGAGGGATTCGGGCCCCGGGCGGGAGACTCCGCGGCCCCCGCCGACTGGCACGCGCGGCTGCGCCGTCACAGCCTCGGCTGGGTCTGCGCCCGGGACGGAGACCACCTGATCGGCTTCGTCAACGTGGCCTGGGACGGCGGAGTCCACGCGTTTGTCCTGGATACGGTCGTGGCGCGGCGCCACCGTTCGCGGGGAGTGGGCGCCACGCTGGTCCGGACGGCCGCGGACCGTGCCCGCGCGGCGGGATGCGACTGGCTGCACGTGGACTTCGAGGAGAAGCTGCGGTCCTTCTACTTCGACGCCTGCGGTTTCCGGCCGTCGGCGGCGGGCCTGATCGCCTTGTGACCGGACCGGGGGCTCGGGCTCACCGCTCGCGGCTCACCGCTCACCGTCACGCGGAGGAAGACAGCTGTTCCCGTACCCACTCCACGTCCGGGTTGGTACGGGACCGGCCCGCCACCACGACCGTCGGGACGGTCTCGTCGCCGCCGTTGGCCGCCCGCACCACCGCCGCGCCGTCCGGATCGCGCCAGATGTCGACCCAGTGCGCCCGGCGGGCGTCCCGGCCCAGCCGGAGGCGCAGGCGCATGCAGTACGTGCAGCCCGACCGCCAGAAGACGACCGGCCGGCCGTCCTCCGCGCTGCGGCGTTGGGCCTCCAGGGCGCCGATCGACCTCGGGAACACCAGGGGCGAGTGCGCGCCCGCGAGCGGCAGGAACACCAGCAGGGCCGCCGCGGCTCCCCAGGGGCTCCCCCGGAGGGCCAGTCCGGCCGCGACGGCCGATCCGCAGAGCACCAGCAGCGTGGGCAGCATCCATGCGCGCGTCATGAGGACGCAGGCTATCGACTCGCCACGCGATCGCGGGAGGGGGCGTGGGCGTGGGCGTGGAGTGGTCCCGTCGGGGGTGCCGCGTGGGCGTGAAGTGGGCATGGGCGTGGCGGGTGCGATGAGTTTCGGCCGGATGGCCAGTCTGTTCCGGTGAGGGTTGTACGACACCGTGTCCGTCGTGACGTCGTGGCTCGTGCCGTACCGCCCCCGGACCGACACCACCCACCCCGGAGGATCCCATGACCACCACCCCCCGCGACCCCGGCAACGGCCTCCCCGGCAGGCCGCCCGTCGTCGACCTCGCCACCTGGCAGGCGGCCCGTGACGAGCTGCTGGTCCGTGAGAAGGCGCACACCCATGAGGGCGACGCGATCGCCGCGGCCCGCCGGCGGCTGCCGAGGGTGGAGGTCGACGGGTCGGTGGAGGTCGTCGGGCCCGACGGGCCGGTACCGTTCCTGGACCTGTTCCAGGGGCGCGACGAACTCGTCGTCTACAAGCACATGTGGTACGACGACACCCCCCACCAGGGCCAGTGCGAGGGCTGCACCACCACGGCCTGGCACGTGAAGGACGCCGTCTACCTCAACGCGCGCGGTGTCTCGTACGCCGTGCTGACGACGGGGCGCTGGGACGAGGTGGCGTCCTTCGTCGCGTTCATGGGCTACACCGAACCCTGGTACTCGGTACGCGACGTGGCGGAGCCGGTCGGCGGCGCGATGGGATACCTCACCGCCTTCCTGCGCGACGGCGACCGCGTGTTCCTCACCTACTCCACGACGGGCCGGGGCAACGAACCGGTCATCGGGTCCCTCGCCCTGCTCGACATGACGCCCCACGGCCGGGGCGAGGCGTGGGAGGAGCACCCCGAGGTCCGCCCCGAGGGGCACCCGGCGCCGGGCCCGGCCGTGGACCACGAGGCGTGCTGGTACTGGCGGTCGGACGCCGACGGCGTCGCCACCTGGGGTCCGACGAGCCGCCCCGTACCGCAGTGGACCCGGCCCGGCGCCACGCCCGTGGAAACCCTCGGCCGGCACGGTTCCTGCCACTGACCCGCCCGGCATCCTCCCTGACCAGTGAAGTGTGAGCGGTGTGACGGGAGTTGACACGCCCGTACCGCAGGAACCACGATGCCTGATGTGCGCCGGGGACCCCACCGCGGTTCCCGGGCGCCCTCGACCATCCGGCCCTGCGCGGCATCAGTGTGCCCTCCCGAGAGGCTGTGTCCCTCTGGGAGGCGTCGCCTTTCCGCGTGCCCGCGCCGGGCTTCGCGAAGCCAGGATTGGATTCTTCATGCCCAGAGCGAGTCATGTCACCGTGTGGCGTCTGCTGGGGGTCAGCGCCGCGGCCGTCGCCCTGTCCGCCGTGGCCGCCACGTCCGCGTACGCGGGCGACTGCCCGGGCGGCAACGGCTGGGACAAGGGTCACCCCTCGGACTACAAGCCGGGGACGGGCGCCGGTGTGAAGACCGCGACGGACCGTTGTGAGTTCTCCCTCGACGGCCTGGCCTGGAAGGCCTCCGTCCAGGTCGACGACCTCAACCTCAAGCCGTCCGAGGACGGCAAGGTGCACGTCAAGGTCCGCGCCGCGGGTGACGCCGAGGCCTGCACGGCCTCGCTCGCCTCGTACCGTACGTTCGGGCCGACGTGGGCGACCTCCGGCGAGCAGGTCTTCCACGACTTCGACACCGTGAACGTGAAGCAGAACGCGACCGACACCCTCGACATCGCCGTCCCGGACGTCGGCTGCTTCGCGCAGGTCGACCTCTACCGCGGGAGCGTCAAGTTCGACGGGAAGAAGGACGCGAACGACGGTTTCGAGCACGGCGACCTGCCGATCGGCCCCGACCGTCCGGTCATCAAGGACAAGCTGATCGCGTCCTGGAACGGCGGTACGAAGAACTGCACCGCGCAGCCCGTCCCGACGCCCACCCCGGCCCAGACCCCGCCCCCCGCCGCGACCCCCGCGACGACGCCGCCCGGGACGACCACCCCGGACACGACGCCGTCGACCACGGCGCCCGGGACCGTCCCGACCACGGCCCCCGGAACGGTCTCGCCCACGGAGGCCGAGTCGGCGTCCCCGAGCGCGTCCACCTCGGCCCTGGTGTCCGAGTCGGCGTCGCCGGTGGTCTCGACGTCCAGCAGCGCCCAGGGCGGCCTCGCCGAGACGGGCGGCGGCAACGTCATCGCGACCGCCACGGGTGCGGCGGCCCTGCTCGCCGTCGGCGGCGGAGTCCTCTTCTTCATGCGGCGTCGCGGAGCGGTCCGCTCGCACTGACGGCCCGCTGACGGCCCCATGAGGGCCCGCTGACGGCGGTGTCAGTGTGACGAGGGGTGCGGCGGATCATCCGCCGCACCCCTCGGTGTTTCCCGCTGCCCGACGAACCGTCACGTCTCCTGCGCCGCGAAGCCCGTCCGCCAGGACGCGTACTCCGGTTCCCAACCCCGCGAGCGCGCCAGCTCGTTGGACGCCCCCCGCGCCCAACTCCGCTGTCCCGACGCGGGCCCCGGCGCAGGCCGCCCGAGCGCGGCGGCCAGGACCGGCAGCCACGCGCGGCCCCGCGCCGGCTCGTCGTCCACGATGTTCACCGGCCCGGAAGGCCAGGCGAGGGCGGCGACGGCGGCCCGCGCGGCATCGGCCACGTGGACGAACGAACTCACCGACAGATCCGCCTCGATGTCCCCGAGGAAACGCGCCTCCCGGTCACCCCCGAGGGCCGCGGACACGGCGCCGCCCGGCGCGTACCAGGTGCCGGGGCCGTACAGGACGCCGTACCGCAGCAGCACCGCGGTGTCGATCTCCGCCGCCGTCTCCTCCAGCACCCGTACCCCCTCCACCATCGCGCCGCGCGGCTGCGCCGCCCCGAGGTCGAGCGGTACGGACTCGTCGGCCGGCTTGTCCCCGGGCGCGTACACCCAGGCGAGCGACTGGACAACGATCCGGTGCACGTCGGCGTCGTGGGCCGCGTCCACCAGATTGCGCGTGCCTTCCCTGCGCAGCCGGTCGGTCGCCGCGCCGTCGGCGTCCGTCAGGTCGGTGAGCTGGTGGATCACCGCGTCGGGCGCGGCGGCGGTCACCGCCTGCCGCAGACCGGCGGGGTCGAGCGCGTCGGCCTGGACCGCCGAGGCGCCCTGGCGCCGTACCCGCTCGGTGCCCGCGAGGGTGCGGGAGACGCCGGTGACCTGGTGTCCGGCGTCCAGCAGCAGGGGTACGAGGAGTCGGCCCACCGCACCGGTGGCGCCCGCGACCAAGACACGCATGGGGATCAGTCCTCTGGTCGGTGCTGCCCGGAAGAGCCGCCCGGCCCCGGCCCCGGCCTCACGGCCGACGAGGGGCGGCGCGGTCGCCCATCGTGCACCGCCGGGGGGCCCGGCACCCCGGTCACCCGGCCGAAGCCGCCGATGACCACCCGAAGGAACGCACCGGGCGGCGCGGACACGCCTTAGGGGGTGTCCTGCCGCGACGACGCGAGGGCGGCGAACATGTCGACGATCGGCTGCGGCGCCCGGTCGTCGAACATCGTGTCGAGGCTCTTCGCGGATGCGCGGGCGGTGCTTTCGGCGCGCGGGAAGAGGGAGGCCTCGTAGGCGGCCAGCGCGGCTTCCACGTCCCCCGGGTGCGCGGCAAGCGCCCGCCCCAGGTCTGCGCCGTCGATCATAGCGAGGTTGGCGCCCTCCCCGGCGAAGGGGGACATCAGGTGGGCGGCGTCGCCGAGCAGGGTGACGCCGGGGGTCCGCTGCCAGTGGTGTGCGACGGGCAGCGCGTGGATGAGCCGGGGCACCAGCGGGGTGTCGGCGTCGGTGACCAGCCGCCGCAGAGCCGGATCCCAGCCCTCGAAGTGCTCCAGTACGGCGGCCTTGGCCGCGTCCGCGTCGGTGAAGTCGATCGCGGACAGCACGTCCTCGGCGGCGCGCAGGGCGACGTAGAGGTGCAGGCTGCCGTCGGTTTCGCGGTGGGCGAGGAACCCCCGGTTGTCGCCGAGGGCGAAGCACATGCCGGCGCCGATGAGCTGGGCGCTTTCGGGGTGGCGGGTGTCGGCGTCGAGGAGGTCCAGCTCGACGAAGGAGACGCCGGTGTAGGCGGGGCGGGCGTCGGAGAGGAGGGGGCGGACGCGGGACCAGGCGCCGTCGGCCCCGACGAGGAGGTCGGTGGTGAAGGTGGTGCCGTCGGCGAGGGTGACCTCGTGGCGCCCGGAGTGCTGCCCGTCTCCTCGCGGCCCGGAGGCGAGCGGCCCGTCTCCTCGCGGCCCGGTGCCGAGCGGCCCGGAGTCGAGCGGCCGGGCGCCGGTGACCTTGGCGCCCCAGCGCACGGTCCCCTCGGGGAGCGAGTCCAGCAGGAGGTCGCGCAGGTCACCCCGGTCGACCTCGGGACGGCTGCCCTCGCCGTCGTCCTTCTCCTCCAGTACGAGCCGGGCGTGCCGGTCGTAGACGCGCAGGGTCTCGCCGCCGGGGTGGACCCGGGCCAGGAACCCCTCGTACAACCCGGCGGCGCGCAGGGCGGCCTGCCCGGACTCGACGTGGATGTCGAGCATGCCGCCCTGGGTGCGGGCGAACCGGTCGGGCTCCAGCTCGAAGACGGCCGCGTCGATGCCGTTCACGTGCAGGACGCGGGCGAGGGTGAGCCCGCCGAGGCCGGCGCCGACGATCGCGATGGGGTGATGCGTACTCGCACTCAAGCTGAAGTTCATGCTCATGCCTCCGTGGTGACCGGGGTGCTCCTGGCCCCGTTGATGACCATGCGAAAGATCCACGCCAGGCGCTGCTCGTGGGAGCCGGAGAGCAGCGCGGTGTTGAGGGCGGCGATCCGTGGATGGGTGACGGCACTGACGTCACGCAGCGCGGCGACGAGCCTGTCGTGCTCGGCCTCCGCGTCGGCGGCCCGGTCGCGGACGGACTGCTCGGCGGCGGTGGCGGTGGCGACCTGCAACAGCACGTCCACCCCCCAGGCGGCCTGCGCGTCGGGCACCTCCCCCTCGTGCAGGAGGGCGAGGATCGCCTCGACGAGGGCGAGGTAGTGGGGCCCGGAGGGCCGGGCGACCAGGGCGGACTGGGCGAGGCTGGGGTGCTCGAAGAGCACCCGCGTGTACGACCCGAGCACGGACACGAGCCGGTCGCACCAGCCCCCACCGTCACGAGCCCCGACGGGCCGCAGGTCCACACCCCCCAGCAGCTCCTCCAGGATCGCGGCGTGGAGCTCGGCGGTATTGGCGACGTACACGTACAGCGACGCGGCCCCGGTATCGAGCTCCTGGGCCAGCCGCCGCATCGTGACGCGCTGAAGCCCCTCGGCCCGCATGAGCCCGACGGCGGTGGCGACGATCCCCTCATAGGTGAGTGCGGCCTTGGCGGGCCGCTCACGGCGGCTACGGGGTGCGGATTCACGTGAAGTCACCCCCCGACCATAACGAACATGTTCGTCACGAACAAGTTCGTTCCAGCCTTGCGCCCACCTCGGACTGATTGCTCCCCTTGTCGGGCAGGCTGTCCCTGCCGCTGATGTGTTTCAGCTCACCGAGGAGCCGTCATGTCCGAGACCTTCCGCCTTGACCCGGCGAAGACCGCGCTCGTCCTGATCGAGTACCAGAACGACTTCACCAGCGAGGGCGGGGTGCTCCACGGCGCCGTGGCCGGGGTGATGGAGAAGACCGGGATGCTCGCGAACACCGTGACCCTGGCCGCGGCCGCGCGGACGGCCGGCGTCACGGTCATGCACGCGCCCATCACCTTCGCCCCCGGCTACGGCGAACTGTCCCGGCACCCGTACGGCATCCTCAAGGGGGTCGTGGACGGGTCGGCGTTCGTCAAGGGCAGCTGGGGCGCGGCGATCGTGGACGACCTCGCCCCGGCCGAGGGGGACATCGTGATCGAGGGCAAGCGCGGCCTCGACACGTTCGCGAGCACGAACCTCGACTTCATCCTGCGGAACAAGGGGATCGACACGATCATCCTCGGCGGCTTCCTCACCAACTGCTGTGTCGAGTCGACGATGCGCAGCGGGTACGAGAACGGCTACCGGGTCATCACGCTCCCGGACTGCGTCGCCGCCACGTCCCAGGAGGAACACGACAACGCGATCACGTACGACTACCCCATGTTCTCCCTCCCCATGACCTCGTCGGACGTCATCGCCGGGCTCTGACCGCCGGGCGCGGGCGAGACGGGCGCGTCGGCGGCGGGCGCGGGCGGCCCGGCCTTCTGGAGCGGAACCTCGATGACGAAGAGCGACGCGACGAAGGCGAGGGCGCAGAGGATCGCGCCGGTCAGGAAGACGCGGCCGGTGCCGTTCGCGACCGCCGTGAGGTAGGCGTCCTGAGCACCGGTGGGCGGGTGGGACTGGACGGCGCGGGTGAACAGCGAGCCGAACACCGCGACGCCGAGGGATCCGCCCAGGGTGCGGAAGAGATTGGACGAGCTCATCGCCGCACCCATGTCGCGCACGGCGACGCTGTTCTGCGCGATGGTGCCGGCCATCTGCGTGGTGAAGCCCAGGCCGGTCCCGACGAGGATCATGTACAGGCTGGTCAGCAGCAGTGAGGTGCCGGTGTCCATGGTGGACAGCAGACCGAGCCCGGCGGTGAGGAACGCGGCGCCGACAACGGGGATCAACGTCGGCATCCACGAGATCGCGGACGCCGCGGACGTGTCCACCACCACCCTCTTCAAGCACTTCCCCGTCAAGGAAGCCCTCGTCTTCGACGAGGACGCCGATCAGGAGGCCCGCCTGCTCGCCGCCGTACGCGAGCGCCCCCCGGGCCGGTCGATCCCCCCGGCGCTGCGCGACTACGTCCAGGCCAGGTGGCTGCGCCACACCGACGCCCTCGCCCGGGTCAGCGCCGGTGCTGCCTGGCTCCCCGGCGCCACACCTCGCGGATCGACAGGCTGTCGGAGATCGTGCGGGTGGGATCGCCGTCGACCAGGAGGAGGTCGGCGCGCAGGCCTTCGGCGATACGGCCCCGGTCGGTCAGCCCGAAGCGGCGGGCGGTGACCGAGGTCCCCGCGTGCAGCGCCTCCACCGGGGTCAGACCGGCCCGGACGAGGTACTGGAGTTCGTGGTGGACGCTCGCCCCGTGGGCCAGACCGCCCAGGAACTCGAACGGCGCGGACGCGTCCGTACCCACCAGGAGGTCGACCCCCGCGTCCCGCAGCGCCCGCACCGATCCGAACACATCGCTGAGCTTGCCCTGCGGGTAGTGGCCGAAGCTGCTGCGCAGTGTCTTCGTCCACTGCTCGTCCAGACGCGACGCCACCCGCGGATCGTCGGCCAGTTCGTCGCCCGTGATGCCCATCATCGAGGCGTTCAGCACCACACACGGCACCACGAACGCACCGGCGTCGCGGATCAGGGTGATGATCTCCTCGGTGTGCGGGCCCTCCATGAACAGGTGGACGAGACCGTCGACGCCCGCCTCGATCGACATCCGGGTCGCCTCGATCGTCAGCGCGTGGGCGACCGTGAGCATGCCGTGCTTCTTGGCCTCGGCGACACCCGCGTTGAGGGTTGCCCGGTCCAGCATCGGCAGACCCGGGTGACCCTCCACCGAGCCGTCGTCCACC
Source organism: Streptomyces sp. NPDC088261 (assembly GCF_044740805.1). Lineage (NCBI taxonomy): Bacteria > Bacillati > Actinomycetota > Actinomycetes > Kitasatosporales > Streptomycetaceae > Streptomyces > Streptomyces sp. NPDC088261. Next base: position 77,518 of record NZ_JBIURL010000013.1, on the reverse strand, counting down.
ATGAACTTGATGTAGTCCGAGCCGCGTTCGACCAGCTGCGGGATGAAGGCGACGGCCTCCTCGGGGGTGGTGGAGAACGGCATCAGGGGCGCCGGTTCCGACGGCTTGGGGCCGCGCGCACCGGGAGGCGGCCCGGGGCGGAAACCCTCCGGGAACAGCTCGCTCGGGTGCCCCCCGGGAGGAGTGATGGCGAACCCGGAGGAGCGGATGTCGGCCACCGCGTCGTTCTCCGTGATGTGCGCGCGGTTCCCGGCGGTGTGGTTGCCCTGCATCTCCAGCGCCGTGGTCACACCGAACCGCAGGTCCAGGGCGAGAGCCTGCTCGTTGGTGTGCACGTGCGCGTCGATCAGGCCGGGCAGCAGCGTCCCGCCCGTGGCGTCCACGATCTCCGCCCCGGCGGGTGCCTCCCCGCCCACCGCGAGGATCCCGGTGCGGTCGAAGACGACGGTGGTCGCCTCCAGGGGCCGGTCCCCGTCGAAGACCCGCGCGTTGATGATGGCCGTTGTGCTCATGGGGATGTTTCCCGTCGTTGTCGATCCGTCGCGGTGAACCGGGTCTCCCGGCACCCACCGGCCTCCTGCCGGTCTTCTGCGAAACGCAGGTCTTATGCGAAACGCAGATGCATGCATTGTTGCATGTGATTGCGTTCGACAGCGACCTGGGACTAAGGTGTCAAAGTGACCAGGGGAAACGAGACCGGGCAGAACGAGACTCAGGACGACGCACTGCTGGACGCGGTCGGCGCGGCATTCGCCCGGCTGCGGCGCCGTACCGCCCTGGTGGACGTCGACCCGCCGGTCACGCGCAAGGACATGGCACGGAACCAGGTCATCAACGTCGTCGACGAGGCCGACGGCGAGATGACGGTCGGCGGCATCGCCTACCAGCTGACCGTCGACTCCTCCGTCGCCAGCCGGATGGTGAGCGACTGCATCAGCGCCGGCCTCCTCGTACGGGCCGCCTCCCAGACCGACGGCCGCCGTACGGTGCTCCTTCTCACCCCCGAGGGCATCGCCCTGCGCGACCGCTTCAGCAGCCAGCACCGCCAGGCCTTCGAGCACATCACCCGCGACTGGCCCCAGGCCAAACGCCTCGAGTTCGCCCGGCTGCTGGTCGACTACGCGGAGGCGGCCGCGGAGTTGGGCACGCGTACCCCGTCCTGACTCCAGCCGCGCCCTCGGTGATCGTCGTCGGACAGCCCCGGTACTCCCCGGTTCCGCTTCCGTGGCGGGCCGTCCCGCGCCCGGTTAAAATGCAAGGGGCGTAAAAGCGAGGAGGGATTTCTTTGTCCTGGACCGCGCAGAACGATCCCGCGAACACGCCGAGGCATGAAGATCTCCTGATCTGCGCCGTGGACCACCGGGCAAGCCTGGAAACCGACCTCTACGGATTGACCGCCGCCCCAACTCCGTCGCAGGCCGCGAGAATCGCCGGCGACAAACTCCTGGTGTACGAAGCGGTCCTGGACGCCCTGCCGCATTTCCCGGAATCGACCCGGGCCGGCCTGCTCATCGACGAACGCTACGGGGCGACCGCGGCGGAGTTGGCGGTGCGGACCGGGAAGATCGACCTGGCCATGCCGATCGAGGAGAGCGGCCAGGACTGGTTCCATTTCGAATACGGAGACGCCTGGCAGCAGCACGCCGAGTATTTCCCGGCCGCGTTCTCGAAGGTGCTGGTACGCGACAATCCGGGCTTCGAGGAATCCGACCGGAACGCGCAGGCCGAGCGGCTGGCCCGGGTGGTTTCCTGGGGAAATTCCGCGGGCCGGAGCCTCATCCTCGAACTGTTGGTACCGGCTACGGAGGCCGACCTCGCGACGGTCGGCGGCTCCAGCGACCGGTACGACAAGGAACTGCGCGGCGCGGCCACGGTACGGGTGATGGAGTACCTCCAGGACCGGGGCGTGGAACCCGCGATCTGGAAGGTGGAGGGCCTGGAGACCCGCGAGGACGCCGAGGCCGTGGCCCGTACCGCCCGCCGAGGCGGACGCGACGCGCGCTGCGTCGTCCTGGGCCGTCACGCCCCCAGGGAGAAGCTGGACCACTGGCTGGAGATCGCGGCACCCGTCGAGGGATTCATGGGCTTCGCCATCGGCCGGAGCGTCTGGTGGGAGGCCCTGGAGAATTACGTCCACGGGCAGTCAACCCGCGACGAGACGCGCGCTTCCATCACAGAGGCGTACGTAGGCTACGCGCGGTATTACGTCCAGGCACGGAAGGCCCACGCGTAAGGCGGTCGACGCCGTACCCACAAAGGCCGCGTGGGCGTCTCGCGGCTGGGACTACCTCTTGCGCGCCCTGCTTGCCAGGAACGCCACGCCGACGATGACGACCACGGCGATGGCAATCATCCAGAAGGGTGGCGTGCCCTCCCCGGCTCCCTTGGCCAGTAACTGACCGTACGACATATTGCCCTCCCGCTGATCGGGCCGCCTCCCGCGTAGAGGTAGGCGACGTCCATGGGGTGCTACCGGCCGCTCCCCCAGTCCTCGTGGCCACCAAGGTGCCCGAAGGCCCGCAGACGAAACCGGGAACGGCGAGACCGCCCCGCACCCCGCCACGCGCGGCAACGGGCCGCGTCGGCCCAAGCCACCCCGAACGGGTGGGTGGCGTCCCCCGCATCCGCGAGGGTCTGCACGCGGGTCACACCGGCGCTGTTCTTGGCCAGGTCAAGGATGAAGTGCCTGTAATCGCGCGGGTCGCACTTGTGATCATTCCTTCCAGGACAGCCGTGCCAGTCCAGGCGCCCCGGGCCCCCTGGGACGGAGCATTGACCCGACCCCGGCAGGAGCCCAGGCACAGATGCGCCCGACCGGCGCGGGGGCCAATATGAAGAAAAACTGCGACCGGCACACCTCGCTTCACATGCAGTACGGAAGATCGCGGGTGTCTTACGCCCATCTCGCCAGACCGCTCTGGATCGCGGGCCCAGCACGCTAGCTTGAAGAGCTCAGAAGGGCACGGGAAGTCGGAGGGGTTGTGAACAAGGAACACGCAGAAGACCACCGGTTGATCACCGAAGCGGTTGAGAGTGACTGGCTTGACCGGGACCGGCTGCTGGTACAAATCGCACGCGAGCACGGGTTTAAGGTGCAGGACGTCGCGAATTACGGCATGGTCCCTCTGAGCGATATGCACAACGCGGCGCACTCTGCCGCTGAGGCCATTCCGTACACGCCGCCGCTTCGGCGCATTGCGAACGAGCTGGTTGAACGTATCAAGAGTGGAGAGGACGGAAGCCGACACACCGCCGGCACGATCCTGAACGAGCCGGAACCAGGACTGAGACTGCGGCCGGCCGAGCGCCCGCGCGCGGCGTCTGCGCCGTATCCATTGAACAAAAAAGCCCAGCTCAGACGCTGTCTGAGCTGGGCTTGCAAGTGAGCCTCCTGTCGGATTCGAACCGACGACCTACGCATTACAAGTGCGTTGCTCTGGCCAGCTGAGCTAAGGAGGCCTTCGCGCACGTCAGGGACGCGCGAGGCGGGGCTCACTCTACACAGCGGGGGTGGGGGGCAGCCACAGGATTGGGGTGGGGGGAGGAGGGGAGGGCGCCGGGGCCGGGGGTGGGGTTCGGAGGGAGCGGGGGGAGGCGTGGGAAAAATGGTGGCTGCATCTACTGACATATGCGTGGGCGCGGGGTAGCGTCACCCCAAGTTCACTCAGGTGGACTAGACCCATCCACACCTTTACTCGGATCGTCCGGCACGTTCCTGCCGGTGAGGGGACACATCACCATGGCAACCGTCTCATTCGACAAGGCCACCCGCGTTTACCCCGGCTCCACCAAGCCCGCCGTCGACCAGCTGGAGCTGGACGTCGCGGACGGCGAGTTCCTCGTGCTCGTCGGGCCCTCCGGCTGTGGCAAGTCGACCTCCCTGCGCATGCTCGCGGGTCTCGAGGACGTCAACGGCGGTGCGATCCGCATCGGCGAGCGCGACGTCACGCACCTGCCCCCGAAGGACCGGGACATCGCCATGGTGTTCCAGAACTACGCGCTCTACCCGCACATGTCCGTCGCCGACAACATGGGCTTCGCGCTCAAGATCGCCGGCGTCAACAAGGCGGAGATCCGCAAGAAGGTCGAAGAGGCCGCGAAGATCCTCGACCTCAGCGAGTACCTGGACCGCAAGCCGAAGGCGCTCTCCGGTGGTCAGCGCCAGCGTGTCGCGATGGGCCGCGCCATCGTCCGTGAGCCGCAGGTCTTCCTCATGGACGAGCCGCTGTCGAACCTCGACGCCAAGCTCCGCGTCTCCACCCGTACGCAGATCGCCTCGCTCCAGCGCCGCCTCGGCATCACCACGGTGTACGTCACCCACGACCAGGTCGAGGCCATGACCATGGGCGACCGCGTCGCGGTCCTCAAGGACGGGCTGCTCCAGCAGGTCGACTCGCCGCGCAACATGTACGACCGCCCCGCCAACCTCTTCGTCGCCGGCTTCATCGGCTCCCCCGCCATGAACCTGGTCGAGGTCCCCATCACCGACGGTGGCGTGAAGTTCGGCAACAGCGTCGTCCCCGTCTCCCGTGAGGCGCTCTCCGCCGCCACGGAGAAGGGCGACAAGACCGTCACGGTCGGCGTCCGCCCCGAGCACTTCGACCTCGCCGCCGAGGCCGACAGCGCCAAGACCCTCTCCAAGGACGCGCCGGCCGGCCTCGCCGTCACCGTCAACGTCGTCGAGGAGCTGGGCGCCGACGGGTTCGTCTACGGCACCGCCGAGGTCGGCGGCGAGACCAAGGAACTGGTCGTCCGCGTCAACGGCCGCGCCGTCCCCGACAAGGGCACCAAGCTCCACGTCGTCCCCCGCCCCGACGAGCTGCACGTCTTCTCCTCCTCCACCGGCGAGCGCCTCAGCAACTGAGGAACGAGAGGGGATGAGAAGAGCGGGATGAGAAGAGCGGGGTGAGCTGACTCGCCCGCCCCGCTCCGCCCTCCGAATTCCTCCGCACGGCCCCGCACTCCGGTGCGGGGCCGTCCGCGTTTCCGCACAAATACCCCGGCACACACGTCATTTCGGACAGGCCGCGTCAACCCCCGATTCGAAAGGACCCGTCGAACCGTCCCCCGAGTGAGTGACTAAATGTCGCCAAATCATTACTGGCCGCTACGCTCGCCTGCGTGACCCACTCTGCCCGCCGTATCGGCCGAACTCTCGCTCTCGTACTGCCCGTCGTCCTGGTGCTCTCCGGGACCCTCGCGGTCGCCCGTGTTCCGTGGGCGACCAGCACCACCGAGTCGCAGGTCCTGACCGCCGCCTCGGACACCGCCTCGGTACGGGCCAAGTCCCGCGCCCCCCAGGACGTACTCCGCGACAAGCTCCTGGTGGAACTCCAGGAGAAGGACCCGGGGATCGCCCTGACCCACCTCCAGCGCCAGGTGGAGGAGCGCCCGTCGCTCGCGAAGCACTGCGTCTCGATCGCGCGGGCCCTCGGCCGGGCCGCCGTGGCGCACTACGGCCCCACCCGGGCGCAGTCCTTCTCGCGACCCGTCTGTGACACGTCCTTCGCGTACGGGGTGTCCCAGCAGACCGCGGGGAGCTGACCGCCGCCTCCCCGACCGCCCCGCATATCGTTCACGGCATGCATACGTATCCGACGCAGGCCGTGGTCCTGGCGGGCGGCCAGGGGTCGCGGCTTCGCCCGTACACCGACGACCGTCCGAAGCCGATGGTCGAGATCCCCGGCACGGGGACCCCGATCATCGGCCATCAGCTCGCCTGGCTGGCCGCGGAGGGGGTGACCGACGCCGTCGTGTCGTGCGGTCATCTCGCCGAAGTGCTCCAGGAATGGCTGGCCTCGGCGGATCTGCCGCTGCGCGTCACCACCGTGGTCGAGCCCGAACCGCTCGGGCGCGGCGGCGGCCTCAAGTACGCCGCCGCGCGGCTGCCCGAGCCCGGGCAGCCCTGGTACGCCACCAATGGCGACATCTGGACACGTTTCTCGCTGCGTGACATGGCCGCGTTCCACGCGGAGCGGGACGCCACCGCCACCCTCGCCCTGGCCCGGCCCCGGATCCCCTGGGGGGCCGTCGAGACCGACGAGTTCGGGCACGTCCTCGACTTCATCGAGTCGCCACCGTCGCCGTATCTGATCAACGCCGGTGTGTACGTGTTCTCCCCCGGCTTCGTCGCCACGCTGCCGGACCGCGGCGACCACGAACGTACGACGTTCCCGCGCCTCGCCCGCGAGCGCATACTGGCCGGCTATCCGCTGCCGAACGGCGCGTACTGGCGGGCGATCGACACCGCGAAGGACCTCACGGAGGCGGCGAAGGAGCTGGCCGCGGGGGCCGGTGCCGGCAGCGACGCGGGGGCGGGGAGCGGTTCGGGCTCCGGAAGCGGTACGGGGGGCTCAGCGCCCTTGTAAGGGCCAGGCCCGCCCCGTACCCCCAAAGGCCCCCAAGGCCCCCTCCCGCACCGCCCTGAAGCCCTCCACGGCCCCTCGCGGACCCTCACCCCGGGCCGCCACCCCGGGCCCCCACCACGGGCCGCCACACACCAAGAGACGGTCCGGTCCGGAACTCCGCCGCCCTCAAGCCGCGTTGTCCCGGACCGGACCGTCTCTCGTACCTCTACGTCTCCCTGCGCGTCCCGCGCCGGGCCCTCAGCCCAGCAACCCCCCGATCGGGTTCCGCGCCCCCGTCCCGCCCGACGACGAGCCGCCGGTCGTGGACGAACCGCCGTCCGTACCCCCCGTACCCCCGCTGCTGCCGTCGCCCGTGCTGCCGCTGGACGACGGGCCCTGGCTGGTGGGCGGGGCCGGAGGCGCCTGCTCGGACGTGCGCGGCGGGACGGCGCCGGTGCCCTGGGTCTGGCTCGGCTGCTGCTGGCCGCTGTTCTGCCCGCTCCCCGCGCTCGCCGTCTCGCGCGCCGGAGTACGCGCCGGTGCGGACTCCCGCGCCGCGGGGGCGCTGGAGCGGGTCGCCGACGGCTCCGCCGACTTGTCGGACGTACGGCTGTCGCCCGACGGAGTCCCCGACGCGCTCGCGCGGCCGCTGGACTCCCGCGGGAGCGGGACGCCGGGCAGCTGGTTCACCGGGTCGTCGTTCGGCCCCGGCACGGTCACCATGTCCGAGGACCGTACGGCTCCGCCGAGCACCGAACCGATCAGGAAGGTCAGACCGATCACCACGGACGCCAGGACGGCGCCCCGGCGCAGCACGCGCCGCCGCAGGTCCCAGATCTCCGAGCGCGGGCCGAGCCGGCGCCAGGCCTCGCCCGCGAGGCGGCCGTCCACGGAGTAGACGGGCGCGCCCGCGATGATCAGCGGCGACCAGGCGGCGAGGTAGATGATGTCCGGCGCGTCGTACGCCGGTACGGTCCGCCAGCTGACGGTCAGCAGCAGCGCCGCCGAGAGCACCGCGCCGAAGGACGCCGCGACCCGCTGCCAGAGGCCGAGGACGGTCAGGACGCCGACGACGATCTGGAGGAACGCGATGCTGAGGCCCGCGCCCACGGGGTGCGAGAGCGCGAAGTCCCTGAGCGGCTCCGCGAGCGCCCACGGGTGCAGCGAGTGCAGCCACTTGACCATCGAGCCGCGCTCGCCGCCGTCGAAGTAGACGGGGTCGCACAGCTTGCCCATGCCGGCGTAGATCGAGATGAAGCCGAGGAAGACGCGGAGCGGGAGGAGCACCACGCCCAGGTTCATCCGGCGGCCGGGGTAGTACGCGTGCCGGACGGTGTCGGCGCCGTGGCGCTGGGCGCGCGGGCGGTCGTCGTCCGGGTCGAGGAGGTCGTACGGCTCCTCTTCGGACAACGCGTGCCCGGACGGCGCGTCGTAGGCGCCGACCGCCTGCCGCATGGGCGGCAGGAGGGGTCCCGTGCGGCCGCCGGGCCGGCCGCCCGCACCCCGGCCCCCGCCGACGACGGGCGTCAGGGTCGTGGCGCCGTCGTCCAGGTCGACGCGGGGGATGACCTGCGTGGCGCCCGTGTCGTACCCCTCGTACCCCCCTTCGGGTACGGATTCGTAGGTGCCGCCCGCGCGCACGGCCCCGGAGGTCCTGGCCGCGGTGGAGTTCCGTACGGCCTGGAGGAGTCCGGTCGCTCCGGGGTCACCGGGCTCGGACCTGCCGCTCCACACGACGGGCGCACGACGGCGCGCGCCGCCGGCGGCGGGGGCGCCGCTCATGGCGGGGATGCGCGCGGTGTCCGTGAAGGGACGGACGACGGCGGCGCGCTGGGGCGATGCGAGCTTCACCCGGAAGCTGGCGTGGTTCACGATGACCTGCGCGGGATCGGAATCCACCTTGAGCATGCTCAGCGGGGGCTGATCGTCGAACCCGGGCCGGGGCGTTCTGGTGTCCACACTCATCTAACCGAGTGACCTGTGTTTAGGACACTGCCTTGACGCGCGCGAAATGTCCGAGACCCGTCAAGATCATCAGGCGGCGGGGATTCAGGGTGGATCAAGGTCGGACAAGTCATCTGATTCGCGACTGTGGGCGGGTTCGGGCAGAGTTGAGGTCTTCTTCCGAGAGGCACGCATGAGTACCCCCAAGGTGAGTGTGGTCGTCCCCGTCTACGACCCGGGCGTCCACATCGAGGAACTGATCGCTTCCTTACTGCGACAGACCATGCCCGCAGGTGAGTTCGAGGTGATCTTCGTCGACGACGGGTCCACGGACGGCACCGGCGAGCGGCTCGACGCGCTGGCCGCCGCGCACGCGCACATCAGCGTCGTCCACATCCCCAACTCGGGCTGGCCGTCGCGCCCGCGCAACATCGGGATCGAACGGGCGCGCGGCGAGTACGTCCAGTTCGCCGACAACGACGACTGGTTCGGGGACGAGGCGCTCCAGCGGCTGTACGCGTACGCCGAGGAGAACGACGCGGACATCGTCATCGGCAAGATGGCGGGCCGGGGGCGCGGCGTGCCGAAGGAGCTGTTCCGGCGCAACCATCCGCGGGCGACGCTCGCGACGGCGCCGCTGATCGACAGCCTCACCCCGCACAAGATGTTCCGCAGGTCGTTCCTGATGGACCACGGGCTGCGCTTCCCCGAGGGGAAGCGGCGCCTGGAGGACCATGTCTTCGTGACGGCCGCGTACTTCCTCGCCGAGCGGATCTCGGTCCTCTCCGACTACGTCTGCTACGTCCACATCGCCCGCCCCGACGCGTCGAACGCGGGCTTCCGGCCCTTCGATCCGGCCGGGTACTTCCGCAACCTGCGCGAGGCGCTGGACATCGTGGACGCGCACACCGAGCCGGGCGCGCTGCGGGACCGGTTGCACCGGCGCTGGCTGCGGGTGGAGATGGTCGGGCGCCTGACCGCGCCGCGCTACCTCGACGCGCCGGCCGCGTGGCGCGACGAGTTCTTCGCGGAGGTACGGTCCGCCCTGGCCGAGCGCTTCGCGCCGGGCGTCGCGGCGGGGCTGCCGGCGCCGCAGCGGGCGGTGGTCGCCCTGGTCGAGCAGGGCAGGCCCGACGCGGTACGGGAGCTGGCGCGCTGGGAGTCGGCGGTACGGGTGAAGGCGTCGGCCCGGGTGACCGGGGAGCTGGAGATCACGGCGACGGGCGAACTGTTCGGCGCGGAGGGTCCGTTGACGTTCCTGCATACGGAGGACGGGGACTCGCTGTCCCCTCCGGTGACCGGGGTGTCCGCCGAGGTCCTGGACGTGACCGCGCGGCTGCGGTCGGCGCGGATGGATCTGTTGGTACGGCGACGGGGTGGCGGGGGCGAGGAGTTCGTGCTGCCGTCGACGACGAGGGTGGAGCGCGTTCCGCTGGTTGCGGGTGGGCCGGGTGGGCCGGGCGCGTCGGGCGCGTCGGGCGCCTTTCGGGTGGTCCATCACACGGTGGCCCGCCTCGCGCCGGAGGCGATCAACGCGGGGCGTAACGCTGGGCGTTGGGAGGTGAAGGCGCGGGTCGTCAGCTGTGGGTGGACGAAGGAGACGGAGCTTTCGTTGTCCTTGACGATCGAGGATGGCTCGGCGCCGGTGTTGCGGGAGCGGTCGGGGCCGCCTCTGCTTGTGCGGGTGCGGCGGCGTGTGCGGAGGGCGTTGGCCCGGTGACCCTCGCTTCGCGGTGGGCGCGGCGTCTCTGCTTGTCCTCGCACCGGACGGGCGTCTGCGCCCCGGTGGGGGCGCGGCTTCCTTCTTTGTCCTCAATCGCCGGACGGGCTTGTTTGTGCGTCTGCCCGGGGCGCGGGCGCGGCTTACTACTTGTCCTCAAACGCCGGACGGGCTGGGTGTGTCGTGGTGACGGGGGGCGGGGCCTCCGGAGGCACGTATGTCCGGACTGCATGTTTTACGGCGCGTGCAAGGTCTTGTTTTGCGTAACGGTAGCCATGCGCCACAAAACACGCTTTACGTCCGGACACACGCACCTCCTCCGACCCCACCCCCCTCACGCCGAGGGTGAACTGAACGGCCCCGCCGCTCCGGGGTCCCTGCTGCCCGGGGCGCGAGCGCGGCTCACTGATTGTCCTCAAGCGCCGGACAGGCTGGATGGGCCGGATGGTGCCCCTGCGCGGTGCGCGGGCGCGGGTTACGGATGTCCTCAAACGCCGGACGGGCTGGAGGGGGCGTCCGGGCGGGCCGGGGGTGCGTCGGGGCCGGGTGGATGGTGGCCTCCGCGCCGGTGATGGGTGCGGGTCAACGATGTCCTCAATCGCCGGACGGGCTTGAGGGGCGTCCGGGCGGGCTGGGGGTGCGTCGGGACGGGCTGGAGGCGTCTCCGGGTTGCGGGCCCGGGTTGCCCCCGGGTGCGGGACACCCCTGTCCCGCCCACGCCCGACGGGCCGTCGGTTGTCTTGACGCGGGCCTGGAAGGGGGACGGGCAGGGGTCGTGTCCGGAACGTAAAGCGTGTTTTGTGTCGCATGGCCCCGGTTAACTGAACGACCGGTCGCACGCGACGTAAAACATGCAGTGCAGGACACGACCCCTGACCGGCCCCCGGCAATAACCCGCACCAGCGCCACCGGCCCGCAGCGGGCACAATCAAGCCCGTCCGGCGATTGAGGACAAGCAGGAAGCCGCGCCCACCACTTGGGCGCAGACGCCCGTCCGGCGCGAGGACAAGCAAGACGCCGCGCCGCCCACCGCGGCGCAGACGCCCGTCCGGCGTGAAGACAAGCCCGTCAGCGCGACGCCCGGCGGCGCGACGCCTCGTACAGGACCACCCCCGCCGCCACCCCCGCGTTCAAAGACTCCGCGCCCCCCGGCATCGGGATCCGGACACGGAAATCGCACGTTTCGCCGACCAGGCGGGACAGGCCCTTGCCCTCGCTGCCCACCACGATGACCACGGGGCCCCCGAGCGCCGCGAGGTCGCCCACCTCCGCCTCCCCGTCCGCCGCCAGCCCCACGATCGTGAGGCCCGCCTTGCGGTACGCCTCCAGCGTGCGCGTCAGGTTCGTGCAGCGGGCCACCGGCGTCCGCGCCGCCGCCCCCGCCGAGGACTTCCACGCGCCCGCCGTCATCCCCGCGGCGCGCCGCTCCGGAACGACCACCCCGTGCCCCCCGAACGCCGAGACGGAGCGGACGACCGCGCCCAGGTTCCGCGGGTCGGTGACGCCGTCCAGCGCCACGATCAGCGGGTCCTCGTGGTCGTCGAAGGCGGCCGTCGCGAGGTCGTCCGGGTGCGCGTACTCGTACGGCGGGACCTGGAGCACCATGCCCTGGTGGTTCAGGCCGTTCGTCATCCGGTCCAGCTCCGGCTTGGGCGCCTCCATCAGGTGGATGCCCCCACGGTCCGCCGCGAGCTGGAGCGCGTCCCGGACGCGCTCGTCGTTGTCGATGAACTGCTGGACGTACAGCATCGACGCCGGCACCCCGTCGCGCAGCGCCTCGAAGACCGGGTTGCGGCCGACGACCATCTCGCTCGTGCCCTTGCCGCCCCGGCGGGCGACCTGGCGGCGCGCGGTCAGCTTGGCCTTGGCGTTGGCGCCGCGGTTCTGGACATGGCCCTTGCGTGCGGACGCGGGCGGCGTCGGTCCCTTGCCTTCCAGGCTGCGGCGTCGCTTGCCACCGCTGCCGACCTGCGCGCCCTTCTTGTTGGACGTGCGGCGGTTCCTGCGCTGGCTGTTCCCGGCCATGACCTACCTGTTTCGTTGCTTTCAGAGGTGCTCTGCGTGGTGCTTCGTCGTGCTCCGGACGGCGTACGCGGCGTACGCGGCATTCATATGTGTAACAGCGTACGGAAGAACGGCCAACCGAACGGCCGGCCAAGTGTGCCGCCCAGTGGCCCGGGCGGCACACTCATGGCCCTCGTGGGGACGGGGTTCAGCGTGGCCCCAGCGTCCAGCGGGGGCCGGACGGGCCGTCCTCGATGACCAGGCCGGTCTGCTGGAGCTGGTCCCTGATGGCGTCGGCCGAGGCCCAGTCCTTACGGCCCCGGGCCGCCTCGCGCTGGTCCAGGACCAGGCGTACGAGGGTGTCGACCACGCCGTGCAGATCCTCGCCCCGGCCGGCCTCACCGCCGGACCAGTGCGGGTCGAGCGGGTCGAGCCCGAGGACGCCGAGCATGGCCCGTACCTCCGCGAGCCGGGCGACGGCCGCTTCCTTGTCGTCGGCGGCGAGGGCGGAATTGCCCTGCCGTACGGTCGTGTGGACGATCGCGAGGGCCTGCGGAACGCCCATGTCGTCGTCCATCGCCTCGGCGAAGGCCGGCGGCACCTCGGCGGCGGGCTCCACGGCCCCTCCCGCCTTCTCGACCACGCGCTGCACGAAGCCCTCGATCCGCGCGAACGCGGACTCCGCCTCGCGCAGGGCCTCCTCGCTGTACTCGATCATCGAGCGGTAGTGCGGGGTCCCGAGGTAGTAGCGCAGGACGATCGGGCGCCAGTGCTTCACCATCTCGGAGACGAGCACCGAGTTGCCGAGCGACTTCGACATCTTCTCGCCGCTCATGGTGACCCAGGCGTTGTGCACCCAGTACCGGGCGAACTCGTCGCCGTACGCCTTGGCCTGCGCGATCTCGTTCTCGTGGTGCGGGAAGATCAGGTCCAGGCCGCCGCCGTGGATGTCGAACGCGGGGCCCAGGTACTTGTGGGCCATCGCCGAGCACTCCAGGTGCCAGCCGGGCCGGCCGCGCCCCCAGGGCGTCTCCCAGCTGGGCTCGCCGGGCTTGGCGGCCTTCCACATGGCGAAGTCGCGCTGGTCGCGCTTGCCGGTCTCGCCCTCGCCGGAGGGCTGGCGCAGGTCGTCCAGGTCCTGGTTGGAGAGCTGGAGGTAGCCGGGGAAGGAGCGCACGTCGAAGTAGACGTTGCCGTCCGACTCGTACGCGTGACCACGCTCGATCAGACCGCGCATCATCTCGATCATCTCGGGGATGTGGCCGGTCGCGCGCGGTTCGTACGTGGGGGGCAGGCAGCCGAGGACGTCGTAGCCGGTGTTGAAGGCGCGCTCGTTCTCGTACCCGATGGCCCACCACGGGCGGCCCTGGTCGGCCGACTTCGCGATGATCTTGTCGTCGATGTCCGTGACGTTCCTGATGAAGGTCACGTCGTAGCCGCGGTAGTCGAACCAGCGGCGCATGATGTCGAAGTTCAGCCCCGACCTGATGTGGCCGATGTGCGGCGCGGCCTGCACGGTGGCGCCACAGAGGTAGATCGAGACGCAGCCCGGCCGGAGCGGGGTGAAGTCACGGATCTGCCGGGCACCGGTGTCGTACAGCCGAATAGTCACGCGACAAGGGTAGTGCGCCCGGGGTAGTGCCCCGCGACCCTTTGGGCCGCGGGGTCACCGAAGCGTGACAATCCCGCGCGGCGGGCGGGCGTCGGCGCGGGTGTCGGTCGACCGCCGGCCGACCGCCGGCCGGGCCGGTCAGATGCCGCCGACGACCTTGCGGGGCGTGATCCGTACGACCACCCGCGGGGCGTCGAGGTGGGAGTTCGGGTTCTGCTCGGCGTACGGCTTCCCCGTGTACTTCACCGACAACTCGTCGATCAGCTCCTGGCCGCCCTCCTCGGTGAGGGTCGAGGTCCCGCGGATCTCCGCGTAGCTGTACGGCGCGTCGGCCGGGTGCACCAGGACGGTGACGCGGGGGTCGCGGCGCAGGTTCAGCTCCTTGCGGCGGCCCAGCGTGGTCGATATGAGGATGTCGTCGCCGTCGCGCTTCACCCAGACCGGGGACACCTGGGGGCTGCCGTCGGGCTGGATGGTGGCGATGCTGACGAAGACGTTTCCGTCGAGGACCTTCTTGAGCGCGTCCGAGAGAGTCGCTGACATGGCGGGGGAGCCTCCTGGTGAGTGCGTGCCGGTTCGGTTGTGCATGGTGCCGCTGACGGGTGGAGCATGTCGACGTTCCCTCAACTCCGGGGAGCGCGGGCGTATTTCGGGACCGTCGCGATCAGGCCGTACGGACGGACGGGAGCCGCGCGACCAGGGCCGTACAGGCCGACGGGAGCCGCGCGATCAGGCCGTACGGACCACCAGCGCCGTCGCGATCGCCGCCAGGCCCTCGCCGCGGCCGGTGAAACCGAGCCCGTCGGACGTCGCCGCGGAGACCGACACGGGTGCGCCGACCGCCGCCGAGAGCACCTTCTGCGCCTCTTCCCTGCGCTTGCCGATCTTCGGCCGCGACCCGACGACCTGGACGGCGACGTTCCCGATCGCGAAGCCCTCCGCGCGGACGATCCTGGCGGCCTCCGTGAGGAGCGTGACACCGGGCGCCCCGGACCACTCGGGCCGGCCGGTGCCGAAGTGCGCGCCGAGGTCGCCGAGGCCCGCCGCGGAGAACAGCGCGTTGCAGGCCGCGTGGGCGACCACGTCCGCGTCGGAGTGGCCGGCCAGCCCGGGCCCCTCGTTCTCCCAGAGCAGGCCCGCGCACCACAGCTCCCGGCCCTCCTCGAAGGCGTGGATGTCCGTCCCGACGCCGACCCGCGGCAGGAGCGGGGGCAGGAGCGGGTCCGGGGGCGCCACCGGCTGCGGGGGCGCGGCGGGACGCGGCGGTACGGGTACGTCAGAAGCCATCGTTGGCCCTCCTCCGGGCGAGAACCGCCTCGGCCAGGACCAGGTCCAGCGGCCTGGTCACCTTGAACGCCTCCTCGTGGCCCGGGACGACCACGACGGGCGTGCCGAGCCGCTCGACCATACCGGCGCAGTCCGTCGCGCCCTCCCCCACCGCCGCCACCGTGTGGTGCGCGCGCTCCAGCGTGGCGCGATCGAAGCCCTGCGGGGTCTGTACGGCGCGCAGGGTGGCCCGCTCGGGCGTGGCGACGACCGGCTCCGGCTCACCCTTCTCGCGCGGTTCGACCTGCTTGACGGTGTCCGCGAGGGGCAGCGCGGGCACCACGGCCGGCGCGCCGTCCCGTACGGCCTCGACGACGGCGTCCACGGTGTCGACGGGCACCAGCGGGCGGGCCGCGTCGTGGACGAGGACGGTGGTGATGCCCGGGGGCAGGGCGTCGAGGCCCAGCCGTACGGACTCCTGGCGGGTCTCGCCGCCCGGCACCACGAGGTAGTCGGTACGGGCGGGCAGCGCGTGCTCGTCCAGGAGGTGCTTGACCCCGGCGGCGCCGTCCGGCGGGGCGACCACGACGACGAGAGAGACCGCGCGGGAGGCGGCCATCGCGCGGACGGCGTGGATCAGGATGGGCGTGCCGCCCAGCGTGCGGAGCGCCTTGGGGGCGCCGGGGCCGAGCCGCACGCCCCGGCCTGCCGCTGGGATCACCGCGGCGGTGCGGTGGGGGCTGGCTTCGTCTGACATCGGTTGCACTCCGGCAGGTTTGTGTCCGCGGCCGACATGGGTATGGCCAGAGCGTGCCGGGCGCGACGCCTTGACCGGCCCCTTCCGTGACACGGTCGAGGCGAGCCGCACCCGGCGCGTGGGTGTACGACCCCACGCGGGGGCGGGCAGGCGCGCGCCAGGACAGGTGCGGGTGTACGGGGGACGGGTACCCGAGTCGGACGGGATGCGGGTGTACGGACATGCCGCAGCGCCCGGCGACGCAGCTTCTCCATCAGAGCGGATCAGAGCTGGTCAGCGGGCACCACGGCATTGACTGCTGTTGAGCACGGTGCGGCTGAGCACGTTGTGGTGGAACTGGAGCCGCACGTTCAGGACGCGAGGACCTCGTCGAGCAGAGCCTCGGCCTTGTCTTCGTTCGTGTTCTCCGCGAGAGCGAGCTCGCTCACGAGAATCTGCCGCGCCTTGGCGAGCATGCGCTTCTCACCTGCGGAGAGTCCGCGCTCGCGCTCCCGGCGCCACAGGTCGCGAACGACCTCGGCGACCTTGATCACATCACCGGAGGCGAGCTTCTCGAGATTTGCCTTGTAACGACGGGACCAGTTCGTGGGCTCTTCCGCGTACGGCGCTCTGAGCACCTCGAAGACCCGGTCCAGTCCTTCCTGACCGACCACGTCACGCACGCCGACGAACTCCGCATTGTCCGCCGGGACACGTACCGTCAAGTCGCCCTGGGCGACCTTGAGCACCAAGTAGGTCTTGTCCACGCCTTTGATCTGGCGAGTTTCGATGGCCTCGATCAGCGCGGCCCCGTGATGGGGATAGACCACGGTGTCGCCTACCTTGAACGTCATGTGACAGGTACCCCTTCCGTGGCTATCCAGGATAACACGAGAATGGCTCCTTCTGAATGGTGTTTTCGCAGGTCAGGGCGCATCTCGGGGCTTGACAACAGCGCCAGGGACGTGCTGCGGACGGCTTCCGGAACGGGGTATTCGCAGGTCGGAGCGGCTGCGCGGGCGTGCGGAAACGCGCCCGTTACCGACCGCGCAACACCCCCAGGCGGGTACTAACGTCCCGATTTGCCTGATTCAAGACGGTGAACTTCCGGTACTCCGTTCGGCTGCCGATCACCTGTGCGGCGGAATCTGAATTTGATCACCACGGCTCCGGGACGGTATTCCGGGGAATGTGCAGCGGCCGCGGCCGGAATTGATCACCCGCGTTATGTGAACAGCGCGCGAAACCACGTGATCGGCGGCGGGAACGGGGCGCTGCGGGCCCCGTCACGGACACCGTCATGGACACCATCATGGACACGCCGATCGAATGCGGCCGTGAGGGCCGGAACCGTACCCGTGCCCCCAGGAGGCGGGTCGGGTGCGGGGCGGTGTCGGCGCCTCGGTAACCTAAGCGCGCTGATACACCTTGAGCCGTCCTCGCCCCTCCGTCCCAACACGTCCTAGGAGTTGCCGCCGCCGTGAGCCGCAGCCTTCGACGCGGCACGTTCGCCGCTTCCGCCCTCGTGTTGTCGCTTGCCTCGCTCACCGCGTGTGGCGCGGGCAACAACGCCCAGACGCTCGGCATCAAGCCGGACAGCGCCGCCACCTCGATCGGTGACATCACCATCCAGGCCGCCACCCTGGTCACCCAGCCCCAGCTCGACGCGAAGGGCCCGGCGGTCGTCACCGGCACGGTCTTCAACAACGGCCGCACCGCGCAGACCCTCGACTCCATCACGCTGCCGGGCACCGGCGCGACGGTGAAGCTCTCCCCCGCCAAGGGCAGCGGCCCGGTCACCGTGCCGCCCAACGGCGGCTGGGTGCGGTTCGGCGGCGAGGGCAACGCCTCCGCGGTGATCGAGGACGGCCGCGAGGCCGCCCAGGACGGGAACGCCCAGCCGGTCGTCTTCTCGTTCAGCGACACCGGCGACGTGGGCCTGCGCGCCCTCGTCGTCCCCGCGAAGAGCTTCTTCGAGGGCATCGGCCCGAGCGCTCAGGCGTCCGCGACCGCCTCGCCGTCCGCGTCGGAGTCACCGGCCGCCGACGCGTCCGAGTCCCCGTCCGGTACGGAGTCGGGCTCGCCCGCGGAATCCGGTCAGCCCGAGTCGGGGCAGCCGTCGGACTCGGCGTCCGCGTCCAGCTCGGCCGGCTAGGCCCGTACGTACCGCACAGCTGTGGCGGCCCCCCCCGGCCGGGGGGGGGGCCCCCCGCGACCCCCGCCCCCCGGGGCCCGCGGGCCCGGGCGCGGGACCGCGGGCTAGTTAATACCCGGCCCACGACCCGGCCCCCGCGTCAGGGGGCGCCCCCGGGCCGGCGG
>NZ_JBIURL010000013.1:0-59560 GCF_044740805.1 Streptomyces sp. NPDC088261 | reverse complement strand
CCGGGGTATGCGGGTCCGCCCGTGTCGGGGCAGCCGTGGGCGGGGGCGGCCGCGTCCCGCGCGGCGGGCTTGGCCCGTACGTACCGCACCGGTGGGGCCCCCCCCCGGGGCTGGGGGGGCCGCCACAGTTCACCGCGGACAGCTGGGCCTCGCGGCCCGGGCCGGTCTACGGCTCGAACTTATAGCCGAGGCCTCGGACCGTCACCAGGTATCTGGGCGCGCCCGGGTCCGGCTCGATCTTGGCGCGCAGGCGCTTGACGTGCACGTCGAGGGTCTTGGTGTCCCCCACGTAGTCCGCTCCCCAGACGCGGTCGATCAGCTGCATCCGGGTCAGGACCCGGCCCGCGTTCCGCAGGAGCATCTCCAGCAGGTCGAACTCCTTGAGCGGGAGGTCGACCTTGCCGCCGGAGACGGTGACGACGTGGCGGTCCACGTCCATCCGGACCGGGCCGGCCTCCAGGGCCGCCGGCGTGACCTCCTCCGGCTCTCCCCTGCGGCGCAGCACCGCGCGGATGCGGGCCACCAGCTCCCGCGAGGAGAAGGGCTTGGTCACGTAGTCGTCGGCCCCTATTTCCAGGCCGACGACCTTGTCGATCTCACTGTCCTTGGCGGTGACCATGATCACCGGGACGTTGGACCTGCCGCGCAGCTGGCGGCAGACCTCGGTGCCCGGCAGGCCGGGCAGCATCAGGTCGAGGAGGACGAGGTCGGCGCCGTTGCGTTCGAACTCGTCGAGCCCCGCGGGCCCGGTGGTCGCGATCGCGACCTCGAAGCCTTCCTTGCGGAGCATGTAGGAAAGAGCGTCGCTGAAGGATTCCTCATCCTCGACGACGAGCACTCGGGTCACGGAAGGACCTCCGGGGCAGGAATCACGGTGGGTGAGTCAAGGGCGAGACTGGAGTCGGTGTCGGTGTCGTAGGGGGCCTGGTCGTCATCGTCGTCCGTGGCGGGTTTTCTGTGGTCCCGTACGGTGCCCGCCTCGGGCAGCCTCAGGGTGAAGGTGGAGCCCTGACCCTCGGAGCTCCACACCGTGACCTCTCCGCCGTGCGAGGCGGCCACATGTTTGACGATGGCGAGGCCGAGCCCCGTACCACCGGTGGCGCGGGAGCGTGCCGGGTCGACGCGGTAGAACCGCTCGAAGACCCGCTCGCGATCCTTCTCGGAGATGCCTATGCCCTGGTCGGTCACGGCTATCTCGATCAGGTCCCCGCCGGGAGCGCTCACCCTCTGCGCGGCGATGCCGACGCGGGTGCGGGCCGGGGAGTAGTTGACGGCGTTCTCGACGAGATTGCCCAGGGCCGCGGCGAGCTGGCCGCGATTGCCCCATACGTGCAGATCGACAGTACCTCCTGCGGCCATGGTGATCTGCTTCGTGGACGCCGCGTGCCGGGACCGGTCGATGGCCTCGGCGACGAGTTCGTCCACCCGTACCGGCTCCGCGTCCTCCAGCGGGTCGTCGTTCTGCACCCGGGAGAGGTCGATGAGTTCCTGTACGAGATTGGTGAGCCGGGTCGCCTCGATCTGCATCCGCCCGGCGAAGCGGGTGACCGCCTCGGGGTCGTCCGAAGCGTCCATGACAGCCTCGGAGAGCAGGGAGAGCGCGCCCGTCGGGGTCTTCAGCTCGTGGCTGACGTTGGCGACGAAATCGCGCCGTACCGCTTCGATACGGCGGGCCTCCGTAAGGTCCTCGACCAGCAGCAGCACCAGCCGGGAGCCGAGCGGGGCCACCCGGGCGGAGACGGCGAGGGCCTCGCCCCGGCCCGTACCGCGCCGGGGGAGATCCAGCTCCACCTGCCGTATCTCCCCGTCCCTGCGGGTGTCCCTGGCCATGTGGAGCATCGGCTCGACCGCGAGCTTGCCGCCCCGGACCAGACCCAGCGCGTACGCCGCCGAGCTGGCCTTGACCACGGAGTCGCTCTCGTCGAGGACCACGGCGGAGGAGCGGAGCACGGACAGGACCGTGTCGACCCCGGGGGGCAGGACGGCGTCCGTGTGCAGGGAGGTGCGGGTGGGTCTGGCCTGGTCGCGTTCGCTCCAGCGAAACGCCAGCATGGCGATCACGCCGGTGCACACCCCGGCGATCGCTGCCAATGCGGCGACTGCCGCGTTCACGTCCATGCGACCCAGGTTATGCGCGGGTACGGACACTCTCCCAGCGCTCATGGTGTCTCCTCGAACACTCGTCGCCCAGAGTTCACCGAGGGGATAGTGCCGGTTCACTTGTGAGGGAGGCGCCCGACGCGTAACGGACAGAACGTGGGACCGTGGGGCCCCGGCCCCCCGGCGTCACGTGCGTGAGCACGTACGGTCCCGGAGCACGAGCACTAACGGACCCGGAGCACGTACCGGAGCCCAGCACGTAACAAGAGCCAGAGCACGTACAAGAGAGGGACTACCCCATGCGGGACGCGTACCACGAGGAACTGGACTCGATAGGCGAAGACCTCGTCGAGATGGCCCGGCTGGTCGGTTCCGCCATAGGGCGGGCCACCACGGCCATGCTGGACGCCGACCTGCGGCTCGCCGAGAGCGTGATCGCCGCGGACGAGAAGGTCGACACGCTCCAGCACGACCTGGAGGCCAGGGCGATCGCGCTGCTGGCGCGGCAGCAGCCGGTCGCGACGGACCTGCGCATCGTGGTGACCTCGCTGCGCATGAGCGCCGACCTGGAGCGGGCGGGCGACCTGGCCCAGCACGTGGCCAAGCAGGCGCGCCTCCGGTTCCCGCAGTCGCCGGTGCCGCACGACCTGCACACCACGCTGCTGGAGATGGGGCAGCTGGCGCAGCGGCTGATGGCGAAGGCCGCCGAGGTCATCATCACGAAGGACGTCGACCTGGCGCTGGAGCTGGAGCAGGACGACGACGAGATGGACCTGCTGCACCGGACGCTGTTCCAGCACCTGATGGACGACCGGTGGAAGCACGGCATCGAGACGGCGGTGGACGTGACGCTGCTGGGCCGGTACTACGAGCGGTTCGCGGACCACGCGGTGTCGGTGGCGAAGCGGGTCGTCTACCTGGTGACGGGCGAGCACGCGGACGAGATCCAGACGGCGGAGGCGCCGGTGGAGGGCGCGTAGCGCTCCTGCGCTGATGCGCTGCCGGTGCGCCGTTGATGCGACCGCCGGGGTGGGCGTGCAATGGGAAGAGGCGGCATCCGGTACGCCTTTGAGGAGGATCCCATGGCCGATTCCCCCACCACCGACCCGCAGCAGGACGCGCCGCCGGTTCCCAGGGCCCCCCACGAAGGGGTCGTGCACCTGCCGCTGCTCGGCGCGTGCGGCTGCGGCTCGGGCTGCGGCTGCGGCTGTCAGCAGGGCGCGCCGTGCCAGTGCGGCGGCTGAGGCTGTTTCACTGGTCCGTTCGTGTGTCTGGTGTGTCTGGTGCGTTTTGTCTGTCCGGTCTGTCCGGTCCGTCCAGGGGCCGTACCACCTCGTCGGGGTGGTACGGCCCTTCGGCCGTCAGCGGCAGCGCCATCAGTACGCGGTCCCCGTCGGGGCCGAAGTAGTCGTCGCGGTGGGCGATACGGGTGAAGCCCAGGGACACGTACAGCTTGATGGCCCGCGTGTTGGCGGGTTCGACGGTGAGCCAGACCTCGCCGACGCCCTCCGCGCGCAGCCGGCGCAGCGCCTCGCCCATCAGCCGGCGGCCGAGGCCGAGTCCCTGCCACTGCTGGTGGATGGCCAGGCCCAGCACCCAACTGCGGCTCTTGTCGGGCTTGGTGCCCGCGAGGACGTAGCCGTGGAAGGCGGTGCCGTCGTCGAGGACGTACAGGTCGTCGCGGTAGAGGTCGTAGAACTGGCGCAGGACGAAGTACGGGTAGGCCTGCGCCTTGAATATCTCCTTGTCCAGGCGGTGCAGTTCGGGCAGGTCGTCCTCGGTGACCGCTCTCAGCCGCAGGGGCCGGCCGTCGGGGCCGGCGAGGCGCGTCGCGGCGGGGACGGTGCGGGGAGGACCGGGGACGGTGCGGGGCAGAGAGGTCATGCGGCTCCCTCGTGGCACTCGTACGGGTGACAACCGGACCCAGCATCACCCGCCCGATCTGACCGTTCAAGGCGGGATCAGGACCGAAATGCGCGTACGCCGCGGCGCGCCCCTCGTGCGCCCTCGCTGACGTGCCGTCACCCCGGAGGGTCCGCGGCACGGGACACGGAGGGAGCTGTGGCCCTACCATTGAATGATGGATCCGAGGTCGCCCGACGTCACGGACGTCACGGACGGGACATCAGCAGAGGCAGCGCGGGAAGCCCGGCGAGAGGCCGAACACGAGCTGAATGCCGAGGCTTCCTGGGACCTGTTCGACTCCGCCGCCTACGTTGATCACAATTATCGCTTTCTACGGTCCGACGACGCGCGGATTCTGCACCTCGTCCGGGACCATTTCAGCGATTACTTCCGCTCCTTTCCCGAGAGATCCGGCGGCCCTGTTCCCGGGACCGGCGGTCCTGTTCATGGGATCGACGTCGGCGCGGGTGCCAACCTCTACCCCGCGCTCTCGATGCTCCCGTGGTGCGACACCATCACCCTCTTCGAGCGCTCCTCCGCCAACATCGCGTATCTGGAGGGCCAGCGGCCGCACTACGACACGCACTGGGACGAGTTCTGGGACGTGCTGCGCGGCCGGGACGCGTACCGCGAGCTGGCGGAGCACGACGACCCGCGGGTCGTGTTCCGCAAGACCGTCGAGGTGGCACAGGGCGACCTCTTCTCCCTCGACCGGTTCCTGGGGCGGTGGTCCCTGGGCACGATGTTCTTCGTCGCCGAGTCGATGTCGACCTCGCACCGGGAATTCGAGACCGGCGTGGAGCGCTTCCTGCGCGCCCTGGCGCCGGGCGCGCCCTTCGCCGCCGCCTTCATGGAGGGCTCGCAGGGGTACAAGGTGGGCGAGCGGTTCTTCCCGGCGTGCAGTGTGACCGGTACGGAGATCCGGGCGGCCCTCGCCCCGTACGCGGAGGAGGACGTCACGATCACCCCCATCGGCATGCCGGGCGGGGCGCTGCGGCCCGGGTACGAAGGAATGATCGTGGCGTGCGGCCGGCGTAATTCCGTCCAGTGAATTCCTGAGCGCTTCCCGATTGACGGTGCGGGGACCTGTACGAGGGATATGGGATGCAGATCAAGCCACGCCAGCATCTGCTGGACATCTGGCAGGCAATCGCGCGCCATTCGTTCGTGGACGGCGAATGGGAGTGGGGCGAATGGGGCGGGAGAAGCAGTGTCGCGGACGCCGAACGGCTGCTCTGCCTCATGTATCCGGCCACGGAGATCCCGGCGTTCCGGCTCGACGACCCGGACACGACGGAACGGGACGTCCAGGCCGCGCTGAAGAGCGTCGGCGGGCGTCTGGAGCTGCCGGGCAAGCTCGTCACGGTCCTCGCCGAGTTCATGCGGACGCACGCGGCGGAGGACAAGAGACCCAGTTTCTCCGGGGGTTACTACTTCATCTCCGGCGATCCCGAGCAGGACCTCACCCAGGAGCAGCGTGAACTGGGCGTCGTGGACGCCTTCTCGATGTCGATCACCCTCTCCCTCGCCACCCTCGGCTTCCTCAAGGTGTACGAGACCCGGACGCGCCGCGCCGAAGTACGGGCCCTGATCGACGAGTTGAAGGCCGCCACCGAGGTACGGCTCACCGCGGCGATGGTCAGCCTGCTGCGCTCGTTCACCGTCAACGTCTTCGACCCGGAGGAGGCGCAGGGCCGTACGCTCGGCAAGCTCCTCGGCCAGGGGCAGGTCTCGGAGCGGGTGGTCCTCCAGCAGTTCCAGCGCCGCTTCAAGGCGTTGCGCGCCACCGTCAGCGAGAGCTTCACCCTCGGGGTCGACGTCGCCGACCGCCTCAAGGACGACAACCAGCTCTTCGAGATCGGCTGGGCCTGGAGCCTGGTGAAGGACGCCCCGCCGGTGGAGACCGTCGAGCCGATCGGCCCGCAGCCGGACGGGGTCGCGGACCCCATCCCGTACCTCTACTTCACGGTCGTCGCCCTCGACGGCATCCAGGACCTGTTCTCCGACCGCACGCTCACGCTGGGTCTGCTCAACACCGAACAGCAGCGGCTGGCCGAGGCGTTACGGCTGCGCTGGGAGGTCACCCAGCAGTACTGGTCGGGCATCGCCCGCTTCGGCGAGGGCAGTTGGCCGCTGGAGGACATCCCCTGGCGTACGACGGGACAGCGGCTGGAGTCCGAGTACTTCTCGCTGTCCGTCGCCGCCATCCTCGTCCAGGACCTGGTGCGCCGGCGCGCGACGGACGACGACCTCACCCGTACCGTCGGCATCATGGAGCGCCTCGCCGAACGGGGCCGTATCACCAGCCGCATGACCCAGAACGACTCCGCCATCGGGCTGCACCGGCCGGGTGTCCGGCTGCCGCTCCAGGGCAGCCAGCGCGTCGGGCCGCCGATGGAGTGGACCATGGGCGACTTCTCGGCGCAGCTGCTCAAGCGGAGCATCCAACTCTGCGCGCTGTCCCGGAACATATCGGCGCACGACCGGCTGCTGCGGCTCGCCGAGCGGATCTTCGACCACGTGTGGACCCGGCGGATCAGGACCGGCGACGAGGCCGGGCTGTGGGACCACATCCAGGCCGTGTATCCCGAAGCGCCGCCCGACGAGGGGCCGTTGTCGTGGAACATCACGGAGCGCGTCACCGAGTGCATGGTCGCCGCGCGCCAGCTCTACACCCAGCCGCCGATCCGCAGCTCCGAACTGGCCACCCTGGCGGCCGCCCTGCTCAGCGAGGCGACCCACCTGCTCGGCAACGAACAGCTGGAACCGACCTCGCTCGCCGACGGCTCCCACGGCATCGCGCTCAAGAGCGTCGAGGTCAAACTCCGCCGAGCCCGGCTCATCCTCGACGACCAGCCCGGCACGGCCGTCGCGCTGACCCTGGACGTGCTGGGCGAACTGGACACCCTGGCCCTGGCCAGGCACACCGCCTCCCGGGGAGTGTGAACGGTGCTCGTCTTCGCCGCCTCCGACAAGGGAGGCACCGGGCGTTCCGTCACCAGCGCCAACGTCGCCTACCGCAAGGCGCTCGCCGGGGACGACGTCTGCTACCTGGACTTCGACTTCGGCTCCCCCACGGCCGCCGCGGTCTTCGACGTGCCGGGCGCGCTGCGCGGCATCGAGCACGGCGGGCTGCACTCGTACCTCCAGGGCAAGGCCGCCGAGCCGGTACGGATCGACGTGTGGGCCGACACGGAGCACGAGGTGCTGCGCCACCGGCCCACCGGCTCGGGCGGTCTGGTGCTGCTGCCCGGGGACCGCAGCGGGGGCGAATTCGCCGTCGGCAAGGACGCGTTGGGCCGGTGCGTGGACCTCTTCCTGCGGCTCAACAGCGAGTTCGACCTGGTGGTGGTCGACCTGAGCGCGGGCCGCAGTTACGCGACGGACATGGTCCTCGAAGCCACCTCCCGGCCGGAGTTGAGGGGCGTCGACGCCCGCTGGCTCGTCTACCACCGCTGGACGCGGCAGCATGTGATCGCGGCCGCCGGGCTGGTGTTCGGTGCGCGCGGCATCGTGGCGGGCGGGGTGGCGCGCGGGCACGACGAGGACCGGCTGCGGGGCAGCATCCGGTTCGTACGGGCCGCCGTACCGGATCCCGAGTCGGCGCTGTGGTCGCAGGTGCCGCCGGCCCAGTCGGCGTGGATGCGCAAGTGCGACCAGGACCTCAACAAGCTGGCGGCGGAGCTGGACGTCGGGTTCAGCCGGGTGCTGGGGGCGGTGCCGCTGGAGCCGGTGCTCCAGTGGCGGGAGCAGCTGATCACGGACGAGGACGTGCTGGCGAGCCGGGTGGCGAACATGGAGACGCGGCAGGCGCTGGAGGAACTGGCGGCGCGGCTGACGGACGACGACGCGTGGGGGCAGACGTGAGCGCCTGGGGCCAGACGTGAGGGACGGCGGGGTGGCGGCTCCCGGGGCGGGGGCCGTCTTCCGGGAGACCGCCGCGGAACCCCGTACCCAATCCGTACCGCTCGCCCATGTCTCCCTGGAACTGGGCCACTTGTACATGGAGGACTTCGAGGCCGGACCCGGGCGGCTGCGTGAGCACTTCGCGCGGGTACGGCCCTGGGCGGACGCGGTCCGCGCCTCCGCCGCGGTGGGCGGCCGGCGGCCCCGGATCAGTACGTGCTTCCTCATCGACGACTACTTCACCCGCTTCTCCTCCCCCGCCGAGCTCGTCCCGGTCCTCCTCGCGGAGGCCGGGGACGCCGGGCTGACGATCGACTACCTGGCCCGTGAGTCGGGGTGCGCGGTCGCCGACGGGATCGCGGTCGCCGAGGCCGTGGCCCACCGCCTGGTGGAGTCGCCGCCCGCCGGCAGCGACGGTTCGCGGCCGCCCGCCGGCGAGAGCGGCTGGCTGGCCAACGGCGAACGCGGCCCGGACACCGGCACGTTGGAGGCCATGGCGCAGGTCCCGTCGTGGACGCCGCCCACCGAGACCGCGGCCCGGCGCCACTCCGTCTTCGTGGACGTCGAGATGTGGGACGACCGCGACAACCGCCGTACGTGGTCGTGTCCGTTCCTCGCCGCGGTCTGGCAGCTGGCCCGGCTCGGACTGCTGCGGCACCACGGCGAAGCCGTACTACGTCCCCGGGTATGGCCGGACGGCGAGGCGTTCCCGCGCCGGTGGGACGACCTGCCGCCGCTCGTCCAGCTCAACGCGTCGGCGGCGCCCTTCTCCGCGTACCGCACGGCTTCCGTACTCCCGTCGCGGTTCCTGTCCGTCGAGCACGCCGTCCGGGTCATCCTCGACCAGGTCGACGCGGACCGGGGCGCGCTGAGCCAGGTCGCCGAGCGCTCCGCGCGCGAGGGGCTGGCGGTCCCGGACGAGATCGCCGACCGCGCCTCCTACGTCTTCTACACGGGACCCTGACGTGGCCGCCCCAGGGGACGGCGCGGAGTGGGTGGTGATGTGCGGGGAGGTACGGACGGCCCTGCTCCAGCACGCGCAGTCGCTGCCGGGCGCGGCGGCCGCGGACCTGCTCCAACTGCGCGGCGACGAAAGGGTCCTGGTCTCGGAGCGCCCCAACGCGTACGCCGTGTCGGCGGACGTGCTCACGGGCGTGGACTGCCGGCTGCCGACCTCGTCCGGGGCGAAGGTCAGGGCCGTCGGAACGGTCTCTTCTCGCGCCGTACTCACCGGCGGCCGCGTCCTCCAGGCGGGCGCGGTCTTCCGCTCTCCTGCCTCCGGCCCGGACCAACGACAGCCGTGGGGGCACTACTTGGCGCGTCCGGGAGTGGTAGAGCCGTTCGGAAAACTCTCCGAACGATCCGTGGCGGAGGGTTTTCTGCTTCCCCACCAGCGCCCCGGCGACGTGGATATCGGTGCGATCTCGGAACGGTTGCTCAGCAGGCTCCTCAGGCATCAACTGCTCGACCAACGGGCACCCTTCAAGTCCCGGCGCACTCGGCTGCGCTGGGTCGCACTGCTGGCCCCCGACGGTGAGGGCCCTTCGATCGAACGCTTCACCCTTGCCGAGGACGGGCTGCGCACCGTGGAGCTGCGGCTGCCGGCGGGTACGGGATCCGCCGCCGCCGCGAGTCTCTGCGAGGACCTGGCCCTGCACGACTGGCTGCTCACGACGCTCGTACGGATGGTCGAGCGCAGCCGGCTCGGGTCGGCCGACGGACGCGACGCGGTCACGGCACTGCGTCCGGCCGTCGACCACCTGCTGCACCTGTGGATGCCGAAGGCTCGTGCGGACCGGGCGCTGGGCCCGCTGTGGGAGGTGTTGGAACGGGAACCAGGCTTCACCCGGCAGTGGCAGACCCTGGTCCAGCGGATCAGGGACCAACTGGCCCTACAGGCCATTCCGTTGCGGCGCGACCCCGCCCTGACCATCCGCTGACGGACGCGGGCGCGCCGCACGATCCCAACGGGGGGACTCGTACACATGGTCGTACAGACGGACGGATCGCCGAGAAGGCAGGGCGCGGGGAGCACCCCCGCGCCGGGGCCGCTGGGCATCCCGCCGTTCCTGCTGAAGTCGCTGATCACGGCGTTCATCGGCGGGACGGCGTACTTACTCACGAACATCACCGATCAGCCGGAGGTGTGGAAGCTGACCGCTTCCATCTTCCTGGGGGGCGCGTCGCTGATCATCCAGTACATGATCGACTTCGAGCGGCGGCTGGGCGGGGTGGAGGACACGCTCACCGAGCACAACGCGGAGATGACGCGGCTGGTCGCGCGTGGCTTCGCCCGTATAAACGAAGTCACCGAACTCTTCGGCCTGGTGGACCGCTCAGCCCTCCCTCCCGACGGGGTCACGCGCCTGGTCCGCAGCGCGACGGAGGTCGGTTCGAGCGCCCCCGCGATCATGCAGGCGTTCGCGCGGGAGGAGATCAGCCGCCTGACGACGCTGATGGAGAACCTCAACCAGAAGCTGGTGGACTACGAGGGCGAGGACCACGACTGGATCGTGAGCCTGACGCACTGCGCGGCCCAGACGATCGACGCGACGAGCACGTCGGTGGACCGCGACTTCTGGCCGAGCGAACTGGGCCAACGCTACCTACGGGCGCAACGCGACGCGGTCAAGGAACGCCAGGTCCGCATCCGCCGCCTGTTCATAGTGGAGACGCCGGACCACAACACCCCAGAACTCCAACAGTTCTGCGACAACCAACAAAGCCTCGGCATCGAGGTCCGCGTCCTGGCCCTGTCAGAACTCTCCCCGATCGCCCGCATGGACGAAACGAACGACTTCATCGTCTTCGACGAGTCGCTGTCGTACGAGATCGGCTTCGACCTACGGGGCGTCAACACCAAAACAATCATGGACCTAAGAGCAGACAGAGTAGCCAAACGAGTCCAACGCTTCAGGGCCCTGTGGGAGGCAGGCGAGTAACTGCCGCGGTGCTCCGATGGTCGGTGAGGTAGCGCGTGACCCGACGGGACGCTCACTCCACCACTCCCGGACCGTTTTCGCGGTCCACCGCGAGTCCCCGTCACAGCCGTACCCGAGAAACGGGTCTTGGTCTGCCGCCTCGATCAGCAGAGCGGTGTCCGCACGCGTCTTGGGCTGGCGATAGACGTACTCGGAGAGGTACTCACCGCCGTAGAGAACATGGCTGGGCGCCGCAAGCCGCCCCGTCCAACAGGTGTCGGTCTCCCCACCGTAGGAGGGTCCGGGAACGTTGAGCCAAAGCCGGTCTTCCCAACGCCCGGTGAATGCGAGGCGATCGTCGCCGAGGCCGGCGAGGGCGTCGAAATAGAGCGTCACCCGCCGAGGCTAGAGCATCCATTCGATCACCGCGTCCGACGGGCAAAGGACTCGGTCCTGTCGATCGGCTCAGTAGGCTCGGTCCTCTCCTGGCGCTCCTCCACAGGACCAAAACAGCACTGAGTAGCGGGATCAGGCTGAGACGACGTTCCGCTCAGCTCGTAGGAACCGAATGAGTACACACCAACTGGTCCGGTAGCCCTAGCCGGATCGGTTGACGATCTCTCTGGGGTGCTAGCGCGCGGAAGGGTGCTGTCTGACCAGCGCTCGCGAGAGAGGTCCGGCGACTTCCTTGGCCCCGGTGCCCAGAGCGGCCAGAGTGACGGACTCATCGGCCTCGGTTCGCAGCGTCAGGTTCGAAAGGTGGGACATCTGGGCACTACGTCGCGACTGATGCGGATTGAACCTGTCGACGCTGGTCTGTGAGTTGCACGAGACGCCGGCCGCGACGACGATTTGACCTGGCTGGACGATGTTCAGCGCGCCTATGAATTTCAGCAGGCCAGTAATCTGGTGAGGCAGGACTTCGGGATCCAGGATCGATCCCAGGCCGTCCCGTGGGAGCGTGGCTCGGGCGGAAATCTGACCTGTCTTGTAGAGGCGGACTTCCGCGAGTTCGCCCGGCTGGGGTGCGTCCCATGATCGAGGCCGTCCGGAAGGGACGCCCACCGCTACGTGGTCTCGGGATCTGGAGAGGGAAAGCGCAACGTCACCCTTGACCAGTCCGGTAGTGCGGATTCGGTCCACCAAGGATGCACCGAACTGCTCCAGCTCGCGATCGGAGTGCCCGGCGAAGCCCAGAGGCAAGACGTGCAGTTCCAGCAGGGTGACGTTGTTGTCGGCCAAAGGGTTGATCCCCTTGGTCTCCAGGGTCCAGCTTATGTCAGGGGGCACCGTCAGTTTCGTAAAGGCAAGAGGAGATGTGCCGACCTCCAACTCCTTTATCTTCTGCACGACTTTGGTCTGAAGCTCAGAGGTCGTGGTGAACGAGTCACGGAACACTCCGGTGGCATAGGCCTGCACGATCCGCGTGAATTCGAGCTGAGCGGGCTCAAATTCCACCTCCAGCTTGCGGTAGACGAGCCTATTCATACCTGCTACTTGAGCAGCCACCCATTCGTCGTGCGTCGCCGACTGCCCCGTCTCGGGAAAGACGTGACCATACTTCGGGCCCAGCAGGAAGAGGCAGACATCCGCAGATGCCAGGGCCTCCAGGCACGCCTCCCGGCTGGGTGTGGTCTGTGCCGAGAAGTCCTCGAAGCGCACAGGGGTGTGCCCTAGCGCGCTGATCAGGCCTTTTAGGGAGTCTCGCTCCTCTTCTAGGCCTCGGCGGGCACTACTGATGAAGATTTTCACGCTACGGTATCTCCAGTGCTGGCGGTTGGTTTCTTGGGCGAAACGGACGGCTGGCGTAGTGGGTGGAGACGAGGGGGTTCTTTCATGGCCGAGGTCTCAGAAGAGGCGATACGCTCCTATTGGAAGGAGCATCGGGAGCAGTTACGGCAATGCGAAACCCAGCGCTCCACGCTGACAAATCTTCTGATCGTCGTCACGGCCGCCTTGAGCGCACTGATCGTCCAGCAGAAGTTCACGCTGAACGTGATGCCTCTGTGCTTCTTCGTCATACTGGCCGGTGCATACGGCGCTGTCGCCGTCTCCAAATACTATGAGCGGGCGTCCTATCACCTTCTTCAGGCTCGGGCCTTGACCAAGACCTTGGTGGAACAGGGAGTGCTGGGTTCTGACGAAGAACTCATTCGGGCGCGCGCTGAGCACTACCGAAGATTTCCGCGGTTGCATCGTGTTCGGCTACACCGGCTCTGGGTGTATCTGCATCTTGCCATCGTTCTCTACGGGCTGTCTCTTCTTTTTGTGTGCGTCGTAGTTGCCTGACGGCCCACAAGATCTTTTCGCGGTGGGAAGCTGGTCGTGCCGTCTGAGATGTCTCGGTCCTACAGGTGAGGCGGTGACGGGTCACGGCGCGGCAAAGCCAATAACGTCTGATAGTCCCGTGGAGAGGGCGAGTTCGCTCCCTCAGGCCCTGCGAGTCTCCCCGATTGCTCGGAAAACTCAGACCAAAGACCTTCTTACTGCCTGGGCCAGCAAGGTCGCACGCACATCGTCGGGGCCTCCGACGATGTGGTTCATGACGTATCCGAACGCGATGCCATGCCCCGGGTCGGCGAAGCCGAGTGAGCCGCCTCGTCCTGTGTGGCCGAAGGCGGCCGGGCCGGTCATGGGAACGTCCTCGGTCGGCAGCATGTATCCGGAGCTGAACCGGCTGGGTACCACCATCACCTGGTCCGGGCCCCCGGCTTGTTCCTTGGTGGCTGCGGCCAGGGTTTCGGGGGTGAACAGACGTACCCCGTCTACCTCGCCGATCAGCGCGGCGTACATGCGTGCCAGGCTGTGCGCGGTGCCGATGCCGTTGGAGGAGGGAAGCTCCGCGGCCTGGACCTGAGGGGAGCCGAAGTCGATGTCCGCCGGGTCGGTGACCGCGAAGGCCCTGTTGCTGAGCGAGTTCGGGTCGCGCCACGCGACGACGAGGTCACGCAGTTCCTCGGGGACCGACTCCTCGGGCACGGTGGTGAGATCGACGTCCGGCTTCCGGTACACCATGCGGCTGAGTCGGCTCTGTTCACCGGCTGGCAGCCCGATGAAGAAGTCCAGAGCCAGCGGCGCGGCAATCTCCTCGGCGAAAAAGCGGCCCGGCGTGCGACCGGACACCCGGCGGATCACCTCGCCGACCAGCCAGCC
This sequence comes from Streptomyces sp. NPDC088261, assembly GCF_044740805.1. Classification (NCBI taxonomy): domain Bacteria; kingdom Bacillati; phylum Actinomycetota; class Actinomycetes; order Kitasatosporales; family Streptomycetaceae; genus Streptomyces; species Streptomyces sp. NPDC088261. The sequence continues at coordinate 45,575 of NZ_JBIURL010000013.1, read as the reverse complement.
CCAGGTCCGTCCGTGGTATCCGTGTGCCGTCCCCGGAGTCCACTGCGGACGCTGAGCGGCCAAGGCTGCTGCCATGGGGTGCCAGGACAGTGCGTCGCCGAGCGGCACCGGCTGGTCTAGCGTGACCAAGCCTGCCCGGTGGGACAGCAGCCAGTGCACCGGGATGTCCGCCTTGCCGTTCACGGCGAACTCCGGCCAGTACTCGGCCACTGGGGCGTCCATGTCCAGCGCGCCACGTTGGGCCAGTAGATGCGCCGCCGTGGCAGTAGCCCCCTTGGTCGCCGAGTAGACGAGTTGAAGGGTGTTGCGTTCCCACGGGCGGCCAGTGTCCACATCAGAGACTCCGGCCCACAGGTCCACGACCGGTCGGCCGTCCTGGTAGACGCATACCGCCGCGCCGATGTCCCCGCGCTCGGCGAAGTTCGCCGCGAATGCCTCAAGTACCGGTTCGAACCCTGCTGTGACCTCACCGTTGATCACTGTCATGCGGCCCATCCTGACACCCCAGGGCCCCTGCACCGAAGGGGAGTTGAACCAAGCCAGCGGGGATCAGACGCCGACGAGCACCGCCTGGAGACGCTCGCGGAACTCACGGACGGCCCACACGGCCTTATGGGGATCGAGCTGCGAGGAGAACTCCTTCAACCGGTCCAGTGCCCGCACCGAGCTGACCTTGTCCTCCAGGAGCGCGGCACCGTAGTTCGCCGCGTCCAGCGCTCCGTCCAGGTCGCCACCTGTCAGCCGGGCCTCAGCCAGCTGGCTGGAACGAACGGCCTTGTCCCGGGGGGCGGCCCGCTGGACGGAGATCTCCAGAGAACGCGTCGCTCGCTCCACCTGCCCCGCGCGGAGCAGAACCTTACCCTCGGTCGACTTCACCTGCGCCTCGCCGAACCAGTCGAGCCAGTCGGGGGCATCACCTACCGTCTGGCGTTCCCAGAGGGAAGCGGCACGATTGAGCGCTGTACCAGCCCTCTGATGATCCCCGTCGCGGGACAGTGCCTCGGCCTGGTGCAAGTAGAGGAAGCACTGAGTGGAGGGCGACAGGGTGCGGGGAGCGTTGTCGATGGCGGTCGAGATGAGGTCGACTCGCTCGGCCGTACGCCCGGCCTCGGAGACGTGGACGCCCATCTCGGCGAGGATGAAGGCACCGAACGAGTCGTCCCCGCCGGTACGAGCAGTGCGCAGTGCGCCGACGTAGTACCGCTGTCCTGCGGACCGCAGACCCGCGTCGTAGGCCATCCAGCCGGTGAGGTGCGATGTTCGGGCCGCCAGCGCGTACAGGCGAACACGGATGTCGTCCGTGTACCGGCCGCCGCTGAGCAGCCCCGTGATCAGGGACAGGTCTCCTCGCGCCTGCTCCAGAAGCCGGGCACCCCCCAATAGGTCATCGAGCGTGCGGAGTGTGCTGACACGCTGCTCGATCGTCGAGACCATCACGTCGGTGACGCGGTCTCCGTTGACCGCCGAGGCGAACGCTGAGGGGGCCTCGACCCAACTTGCCGCGAGCCCGGTCAGGGTGGCGCCGGTGATGGTGAGAAAGCCTCGTCGATCCAACCGTCCACTCCCCACTAGATCGGCCAACGCCTCGACGGTACCGGCCTCGGTCCAGGGTGCGGTGAGACCCGTCACCTCCCAGACCGGAAGCCACTGCGGCCACGCCTCCGTACGCGTTCGGTCGCACGGCACCGACAGCAGGTTGCCGAGCACGCGCTGGGCGTCCGCGTCCGGTTCCTGCCCCTGCTCCCACTTCCAGACGGTCGTGCGATTCGTCGCCAGGGGAATGCCGAGCAGCTTTCCACGCGCCTGCATGAGGCGGGCGAACTCGGCCTTCCCCCATCCACGCGTCTGGCGGACGAAGGTCAAAGGATGGACCGCTAAGGGCGCACCGGGCACGTCATCACTCCTGCCGTGTCAACAGGGCGGTTGAGGGCTGCCTTTCACCCCCGCCTACGAGGGTGGCGTCCCCTGGAGAAACCCCCTGGAAACGTTCCGTGCCCCAGGGTGGCGGCCGTTGACTGGACACCACCCAACGTGACTGCGGCACGCAGCCTCCTGTCGGCATTCCGGCGGGAGGAACCCAAAAGGAGAAGGAGAACGAGATGGCAGAGAACCCGACACCACCGACAACCCCCAGCGACCTCCTGGTCGCGGTCAAGGAGCTGGCCTCCGTTCACGACCGGTACGACAGCCTCCGGTCGGACAACGCAGGTAGTTCCGGCGATTCACCCTGGCCCGGCGGCGACGGCAACCTGCACGACAGCGAGTAGCAGGAAGCGGCGGGGTCCGTGGTTCTGCCTGCGGACCCCACCGTTCCCTGTCAGCCGATCTCACGAGGAGGAAATGATGGAACACCGGTTGATCAGCGCCATCGAAACGGCGCTCGGGTGGAACGGCGCGGGCGAACTCGGCAAAGGCTTCGTAAGGGGAAGCGTCAACGACCCGGATCTGATCTCTCGCTTACTCACCCCGAACCGCCTGCTCGACATCGTGATGCGCCGAAGCCTGAATCGCCCGCAGTTCCGAGTCTTCCAGGAGAGCGAGGAAGTACACCCTGCCGTCTACTTCACCGACAGCGTCAGCCCTCGGGGGCAGAGCATCCCCATGGTGAACATGCTCAGCCTCGGGCGTCTGTTGGAAGAGGGGGCCACAGTGATCCTCGACCAGGCCAATCTCTTCGACCCGACGATGGAGGTCGCCTGCCGGGCACTGCAGTGGTGGTCGCACGAGCGCGTTCAGGTCAACTCCTATCTGACGACGAACGAGGCGTCGGGTTTCCCGCTGCACTGGGACGACCACGATGTGCTGATCGTCCAGTTGGCGGGCGAGAAGGGCTGGGAGGTCCGTCATACCTCCCGGGCCGTGCCCCTGTACCGGGACGCCGATTCCAACGACATCCCGAGCGAAGAGATCCTGTGGTCCGGGGTGATGAAGGCTGGTGACGTGATGCACATCCCCCGTGGTCACTGGCACCAGGCGACCCGCAACGGCCACGGGTCAGGGAAGAGCCTCCACGTCACGTTCGGAATCACCAAGCGCACCGGAGCGAGCTGGCTGGCGTGGTTGGGCGACTGGTGCCGCGAGAAAGAGATCTTCCGGCACGACTTGAACCGTCGTGATGGGGCGGCATTCCATGCCCTGATGGAGACCGCTACTCAGCTGATCACCGAGCGTCCTCCGGCCGACTTCCTGTCCGCGTACGAGCAGGCGATGCCGCTTCCTCGGCAGGTCCCCTTCCTCAACGTCTTCGGATCGCTCGACACCGTGGTGTGCACCACGCACTTCCCTCCGCGGATGGAGGAGAACGGCGAGACCGTCGATGTCCTGGGCTCGGGGAAGAAGCTGACCTTCATGGCCAAGGCGCTGCCCTCCCTGCGGCTCCTGCTGAGCGGAGCGCCCGTCTCGCCGGCCGGGGCGGCCTCCGTGGTCGGGGCCGAAGTGGCGGAGGTAGCCGAAATCCTGGTGAAGGAGGAGCTGTGCGCGGTGCTTACCCCCGAGTTGTCCTCGGGCTACACAGGTCTCGTCACGAACGCCATCTCCTGACGGGCGCGCTGGATCTCGGCGTCGCCGCGATCGATACGAGCACCAACTACCTCGGCTTCCGCTCGCACACCGTCCTGGCACGAGTGGCCGGTGACCTCCTGCCGAGGCTCACGGTCTCCACAAAGGTGGGTTATTTCCCCGGGACAAAGCAGTCGGAGCATTCCCTGGACGGGGCACGGCTGTACAAGGCCGTGGAAAAAGCCGCCGGGGACCTGGGGCGAGAGCCTGACGTGGTGTTTCTCCACAACCCTGAACAGTCCCTCCGCGACGGGGGCGGCCATGGACGGGACGCGCTGACCCAAGCGTGCGCCGCCTTGGACGACGCCACCTCGAAGGGGTTGTGCGGTGCTTGGGGCGTTGCTACCTGGGACCCGCTACCGCTGGTCGACCTGGTCGATCCGTCCGCACCGAAGCCATCGGTCCTCATGGGGCGAGCCGGGCTGCTGGTCGGTATCAGAACGCTCGACACCGTGGAAGCCCTCGCCAAGGCCTGGGACCTCGACCGCGGTCGAGTGTGGGGTATGAGTCCCTTCGACGGAAGTACGGGTGCCTCGGTGTGGGGGCGAATCGATCCCAGGATCTTCCTCCGTGGCGGTGACACGTTCTCCCGTATCCAGGCGGCCTTTCGTGCCTCGTACTGCCTCCCTTGTGTCGGTACGGTGGCTGTCGGCACGAACGATCCGACTCATCTGGGTGAACTGGTCGACGCTCTGGCAGCCGAGGCAGATGAGCGGGCGATCCGCGAGTACCGCGGCCTCCTGAGGGAGCGGTTGCGCGGTCAGCCCGCCTGAAGGTCGGCGGTGAACTGCCGTGACATGCGCCGGGCGGGGTCGATACGAGGGTCTTCCGGGTGCGCGTGCGGTCCGAGGATTTTCGAGCATACGAAGAGCGTCATCAGCTTGCCGTCCCGGCTCTCGAAGTCGTGGCGCCGCTCGCGCCGTACGCGGTCGGCCAGAGTGGGGACGGCGAGCGAGGCGGCCCAGAGTGTCGCGGCGTCGAGGCCCTGGGGGGCGTTTCCCCAGTCCTCCCAGTCGAAGAGGGAGAAGACCGGCGCGCTCATGTTGGCCCAGTTCAGGTCGGCGTGGGCCGGTCCCCACCGTTCGACGGTCGTGTCGATCTCCTCGGGGAACGCGCTCCGGATCGACTCGGTGACCACGGCCTGTGTGATCGTGACAGTGTCCGGGGTGGCCACCCTGCTGGTCGTGTTCCGCGTGAGGGCGTCCAGGGAAGCTCCGAAGGCGCGCCACCACTCCTCGGACAGCACCGGCTCCTCGCTCAGTACGGCGGTCCCGATCGGGTTGCCGGGAAGGAGATCGGTCTCGTCGGCCCGCCACATCACCGGCTCGTCCGGGTCCCGCCAGACCACACACCCCTGCCACGCCGGCCGGGCCACGCCTTCGAGGCGAGCGGCGCTCTCCGTACCGTTCCACCCCTGCTCGGAGATCTTGCCGAGAGGGCGCCGCTCGACTCGTACCCAGGTGTCGCGGTCGGTCCGGGCCCCGACGGACCGGCGCTTGCGTACTACTGTGTCCGGATCCAAGCGCGTCCGAAGGGCGCGCTCGACACGTTCGAGAAGCTCGTCCACCGGCTCGACTCGAAGGTCAACAGCGCTGGCAGTGGAGCCCGAGTGCGTCATGCGGGGACGGTAGCAGTGCGTCGCGACGCTACCGGGGCATCTGAGCCAAGGAACCCCCGGCTGGCCGACCGCCCGACGCTGGCCTGACCCTGCCGGCAGAAACGTCAGAAGTGGCCGAAGAAGCGCCCCCACCAAGGTCAGCACTGTCCAGCTCTCCCTCGGCCTGTGCTTCCTCCGTACCGAGGAAGGCGCCCGGGTTGTCCGCGCAGACCAGCGCCAGTGATCAACCACTCCGGATCATCCAGCTCGCATCAGGGGCGATCACGCTGCGCCCGGTGCGGCGCTGCCTGCGGCCCACCCACATGAACGCAGCAACAAGCCCCCTACCAGCGGAGAAGCCGAAGGTAGAGGGCCTGTCCGACCAGCTCTGGTTACTTCTTCTTGCCTTGGTTCTTGACCGCTTCGATCGCTGCCGCCGCCGCGTCCGCGTCCAGGTACGTGCCGCCCGGGTTGGTCGGGTGGAAGTCTGCGTCCAGGTCGTAGACCAGGGGGATGCCTGTGGGGATGTTCAGGCTCGCGATGTCCGCGTCCGAGATTCCGTCCAGGTGCTTGACCAGGCCGCGGAGGCTGTTGCCGTGGGCCGCTACCAGGACTGTGCGGCCTGCGAGGAGGTCGGGGACGATGCCGTCGTACCAGTATGGGAGCATGCGCTCCACCACGTCCTTGAGGCACTCCGTCCGCGGGCGCAGTTCGCTCGGGATCGTCGCGTAGCGCGGGTCGGCGCTCTGCGAGAACTCCGTGCCGTCCTCGAGGGCCGGCGGCGGGGTGTCGTACGAGCGGCGCCAGAGCATGAACTGCTCCTCGCCGAACTCGGCGAGCGTCTGCGCCTTGTCCTTGCCCTGGAGGGCACCGTAGTGGCGTTCGTTCAGGCGCCAGGAGCGCTGTACGGGGATCCAGGAGCGGTCCGCCGACTCCAGCGCGAGCTGGGCGGTGCGGATGGCGCGCTTCTGGAGGGAGGTGTGCAGTACGTCGGGCAGCAGGCCGGCGTCCTTGAGCAGCTCACCGCCGCGCACCGCCTCCTTCTCGCCCTTCTCCGTGAGGTTGACGTCCACCCAGCCGGTGAACAGGTTCTTGGCGTTCCATTCGCTCTCGCCGTGGCGGAGGAGGATCAGTTTGTACGGTGCGTCGGCCATGAGGCAGAGCCTAATCGACCCCTCGGAGGGGCGTTCGGAGACCGTCTCGGTTTGGACGCCGCCGGGTATTGGGTGGCGTTCGGTCGGCGGGCGTCTGTAAGTTGCCTGGAGGTGATGAGACGCTTACCTGGTTGGGGGCCGGTCGCGCTCGTACCTCCCGTACCACCTGCCTCTTCGCCGCCCCTGGGGGATGTCCATGCCAGTCACCGGTCCCACCGCGATCGTGTCCGGGCTGCGGCGTGCCACCAGGGAGACCGTCTCGGGGCTGCCCCGGGAGTTCTGGTGGCTGTGGACGAGCACCCTCGTCAACCGGCTCGGCGCCTTCGTCGCCACCTTCATGGCCCTCTACCTCACGATGGACCGCGGCTACTCGGCCTCGTACGCCGGTCTCGTCGTCTCCCTCCACGGCCTCGGCGGAGTGGTCTCCTCGCTCGTCGCCGGGGTGATGACCGACCGGCTCGGGCGGCGGCCGACGATGCTGATCGCGCAGACGTCGACGGCCGGGTCGGTCGCGCTGCTGGGCTTCATGCACGATCCGCTGGCCATCGCGGGGGTCGCGTTCCTGGTCGGGATGACGTCCAACGCGTCCCGGCCGGCGGTCCAGGCGATGATGGCGGACATCGTCCGCCCCGAGGATCGCGTCCGGGCCTTCTCCCTCAACTACTGGGCGATCAACCTCGGCTTCGCCATCTCCTCCGCCGGGGCCGGCTTCGTCGCCGAGTACAGCTATCTCGCCGGATTCCTCGGGGAGGCTCTGCTGACGTTCGCGTGTGCGGTGGTCGTCTTCCTGAAGCTGCCGGAGTCCCGGCCGGTACGGGTGAAGAGCGCCGTACAGACGTCCGTGGTCACGGATGTCGGCATGGGGGCCGTGCTGCGCGACGGGCGGTTCATGAGCGTCGTCGGGCTGTCTTTTCTCGTCTCGCTCATCTTCATGCAGGGGTACGTGGCCCTCCCCGTGGCCATGGGCACGGACGGGTTCACCAGCGCCGACTACGGGCTGGCGATCGCCGTCAACGGCGTCCTGATCGTCGTGATGCAGATCCCGGTCACCCGTTTCATCGAACACCGCGACCCACGCCGCCTGCTGATCCTGTCGTCGCTGCTCGCGGGGTACGGCTTCGGCCTGACGGCCTTCGCGGACTCGATCGCCGTCTACGCCCTGACCGTCTGCGTCTGGAGCATGGCCGAGATCGTCAACGCGCCGACCCAGACGGGCCTGGTGGTACGACTCTCCCCGGTGCACGGCCGAGGCCGCTACCAGGGCATGTACACGCTGTCCTGGGCCGCGTCCGCCCTCGTCGCCCCGTTGGTGGGCGGCTTCGTGATCGACCGCTTCGGTGCGGAGTGGTTGTGGGGGACGTGTGCGGTGCTGGGGACGGTGGCCGGGGTGGGGTACTGGTTGCTGATGCGGGGGTTGGGCGAGGAGAAGGGGGAGGGGGAGGGGGAGGACGGGGTGGTGGCTGGGGTGGAGGAGCGCGTGGAGGTGGAACCGGTGTCGCCGGTGTCGCCGGTGGTGCCCTCGGCGATCAGCCCTTCGCCTGGCGACTAGTCGCCAAGTACTGGCGCGCCTCGACTTTTCTTTCGATGATCGGAGGTAGACGGCCTGACCAACCGTCTGCCCCCATCGCGCCGGCCCGACCCCTCGGGGCCGGGTCGGCGCGGTGTTCTGTTCTGTATGGGTCTCCTGTATGCCCGATCGCTGGTGGTACGAGTCGTCACGTACGGGGATCCGGTCGGTCGTCCGGGGCCGGGGCTGGGGCTGGGTCCTGCTCGCGTTCCGGCTTCGGTGTGAGGACCAGGCCCGCGGCTGTGACCCCGAGCGTGATCGCTATGAAGAGGAAGTCCCAGTACGGGCCGCCGCCGTCGGCCGCCGTCATGCGGAAGCGGACCTGGTGAGGGTGAACCAGACCGCCTTGGTCGTGGGCGAGGCGCCGCCGTGGATGGTCGCTCCCCACGCGTGCGCGAGTGTCTCCACGAGCAACAACCCCTGGCCCGAGGACCGTTCGTACGTGGGGTGAGGAGGACACGTGGGGTGCGGCCTCTGAGGTACGGGCAGAGCCCACGGCTTGTCGTCCGCGACGGATACGGTGACCTGCTTGCGGTTGATCGTCACGGTGACCCGGATGAGCTGGGTGCAGGTGTGCCGGTGTGCGTTGGTGACCACCTCGGTCACACACAACTGCGCGTCGTCGAGCAGGACATCGTGCCTGCTGATCAGGAGGACAGAACCGACGAAGTCGCGGGCGATCTTCGGCGCGGAGGCCGTGTTGGGCACGGCCAGGCGGTAGGTTTCGCCGCCTTGTGGGGGAGCTAATGCTGTGGCGGTGAGGGTCATCTTGTCGTCTCCCAACGTTGTGGCGGGACGCGCGGTGGCGCGGGTGCGCGGGTGCGCTTGGGGTGGTGGGCGTCCGTGTGGCACGCCATCACCGGCAGAGTAGGGGGGCATTAATGCCCCAGGCAAGGATGTCACCCGTATCGGTGACGCGGGTGGACCCCAGACACGGTTAGGCGCGAGACTGTGCGCAGACAGAGGAAGGTGACATGCCGCCAAGGGACAACCCGACCGCCCGACAGGCCCGCCTTGGTGGGGAGTTGCGGAAACTACGCGAACGCGCGGGCAAAACGGCTCGCGAGGCCGCCGGCCTGCTCTCCACGGACCAGGCCAAGATCAGCCACATCGAGGCGGGCCGAATCGGCGTCAGCGAAGAGCGCATTCGTACGCTGGCGATCTTCTATGCCTGCGACGACAGCGCGTTGATCGAAGCTTTGTGTGGCATTGCGCGCGAGCATCGGGGGCAGTATTGGTGGGACGAGTATCGCGGTGTCCTTGCTCCCGGCTTCTTGAACATCGCGGAGCTCGAACACCATGCGCAGTACCTTCGTTACCTGCAACCGGTCACTTTCCCGGGCATTCTCCAAACAGAGGACTACGCCCGGACCGTCTTCAACAGCGCACTCCCCCGACTCCCCGCCGAGGAAGTAGAGGCACGCGTCGAGCACCGCATGAGACGGCGGTCGATCTTCGACCGGGAGAATCCTCCGGACGTCGAGGCCATCGTGCACGAGGCGGCCCTCCGGATGCGGGTGGGCGGACGCAAGGTCGCACGCAAGCAGCTCGAACACCTCATGGAGATGTCCGAACGCCCGGACATCATGCTCCGCGTCGTCCCCTTCGCCAACGAGGACTTCTTCCTGCTCACACAGACTGTGCTCTATGCGGGCTATGCCGTTCCACAGCTCGACACCGTCCACATCGACAACCCGTACGACGGCCGCCTTCTGGATGCCGCAGCCGAGTTGGAGAAGAATCGAACGTTGCTCGACTTTGCCGAGCAGGCTTCCCTGGAGCCTGCTGAGTCGCGCAGCTTCATCCACCACATCGCACGAGAACTGTGAGAGACCCAGGCATGAGCAGAGAGATCAACTGGCAGAAGTCCTCATTCTCCGACGCGGGAGAACAGTGCGTCGAGGTAGCGGAACTCGACGGCGGAATCCTTCTGCGGGAGAGTGACGACCCGAACGTTGTTACGACCACCAGCCGTAGCAAGTTTGCGGCCTTCGTTGCGGGAGTCAAAGCCGGCGAGTTCGACCACTTCGCCCGGTAGGCCCCTTCACCTGCCACAAGAGCCCCCCACGCCGAGTGGGGGGCTCTTGGCATATCCCAGTGCGCCTACATGCTCCGGTGCACACTTGCCATGCGGCACCGCGTAACGCTACCGTCGCTGTGCGTCGCCACTTCCGGCGGGCTCCTCGGCAGGGGCGTGTTCGAAGCCGGCGCAACTCTCCCTACCCCCGTGCGAAGTTGGGGAGAGGACACAAGGGTTGACCTCTGCTCGCCGTTCTTCATGCCGGCGGCGGGCAGGGGTCAACTCCGGCCCGCGCTGGTACGCCAGGAGATACCCGCCATGTACGACCACCCCTCCGCCACCCGCGCGTTCTGGTGCGAACAGACCACCTACGACTCGCTGCACGGCGACGACATTTCCCAGATCTCCCGGCACTCCGCCACCAACCCCGCCGAGGCCATCCGCCACATCCGGGTCACCGTACGTTCCCTCGCGTCCGCCTTGCCCCCCATCGAGCGTCACCGCGCGCTGAGTTGGATTGACGACGGGTGGTGCCTGGGCGCGATCGCGGCGCTGCACCGTAACGAGCCCTGCGGTTTTTCGCTCAGCTACCAGGAGCAGTGGATCGAGTGGACGGTTCACCCGTACTTACGCTTCGACGTGGCAGAGGAACTGCGGCTGCGGTTGGTGCCGTTGAGCCCGAGGCTTGCTTGCCGTTGAGGGCGGGTGCGGGTTAGGACCGAGGGGTAGTCGGGGGTGGCCGGGTTGTGTGGTGCGGGGTGGGGCCGCCCCTTGGTGTTGATTGTCGCGGGTCCGGTCCGGGCGTCAAGGGCGCTCCTGCGGAGCGTCGGCTTCGCCGATTCCACTTTGTTCCACCCTTGACCCCCGGCCCGGACCCGCAAGTGCAGGCAGAGGGGGGCGGCCCGGGGAAAGGTCCCCCGGGGGGCTTGTCTGTTCCTGGGGTTTCGTCGCGGGCTGCGGCTCTCGGCGTGGGTTTGCGCACCACTTGAATGGGGCAGTCGGTCTTGGTTCGGCGACTGCAAAGCCGTCTGTTGGCCGGTGCGCAAGCACCGTGTCTGGGCTGAGTGGGTGGTGGGGCGCAGGTGGCCGGGCGGGAGGGTTGTCGGGCCTGTTTCGGTGGGTTGTGTGCTCTGAGAGCCCGTTAACGAAACACAGGACACAAGACCGGGTGGGAAGAGCTCTCAAGAGTCCTCAAAGTCAGGGCAAATGGGGCATAACCCCCGGTGGGGTAGGTTGCTTGGCGGCCGACTGCCACCCACCGGCCCGCACGCGGGCCCCATGCCCGAGCTGAGTGGGCGGTGGGGCGGAATGTGATTGCCGGGACGGCCGTCCGGCCCCGTCCGGCCGGATGTGGGTCGTCAGAGCCCCTTAACGAAACACAGGACACAAGACCCCGGGAAGAAGACCCCCACCGGGCCTGAAAACCCAACCATATGGGGCATATTGGCCGCCGGGATCGAGGAAACCCGGCCCGGCCCCCGCAGCTGACCACGAATCTCAGACACGGTGCCTGCACGCCCACCAACAGACAGCCGTCAGCCGCTAAGCCCAGTCGCCACCGCCCCATTCAAGTCGTGCGCAAACCCACGCCGAAAGCCGAGGCCCGCGACGAAACACCAACAACAAACAAGCCCCCCGGGGGACCTTCCCCCGGGCCGCCCCCCTCAGCTGCACTTGCGGGGCCGGGGTGGGGGTCAAGGGTGGAACGCAGTGGAATCGGCGAAGCCGACGCTCCGCAGGAGCGCCCTTGACGCCCACCCCGGCCCCGCGACAATCAACAACCGGGGCGGCCCCACGTCGACCAATACAAGACCGGGTGCCCCCGGCTACCCCTCGGCCCTAACCCGCACCCCACCCCCCAGTGCCTGCTCCTGCCGGGGCGGCCCGAGCCGCGGGCCGCCTCCCTGCCGCGGAGGAGACCGGCGCCGTCGTGCTCGACCGGTCGTCAGCGCGTTGAGTTCTGGTGCGGGGGGCGCAGACCGTCTACGAGGACCGCGACCATGCGCTGGTTGTACTCCGGACCCTGGCCGGGGACCGGTACGCACAGGTTGGCGATGGCGTGGATCAGGTCGAGAGCACTGATGTCCTTCCGTACGACTCCGGCCGCCGACCCCGCGTCCAGCAGGGCGGCCAGAGCGGGGCCGACCTTCTCCAGGAAGTAGCCGGGCAGGGCCGCGTAGGCCGGATCGCCCGAGTGGAGGGCCGGGGCCAGCCCCCGTTTCGTACCCAGGAACTCGGTGAAGCGGCGCAGCCACTCGGTAAGCGCCTCCCACGGCTCGTGTACGGCGCTGAGCTGCGGCCCCGCCGCCGCGCACGCGTCGATGCCGGTCTCCACCACCGCCTTGACCAGGTCCGACCGCAGCGGGAAGTGCCGGTAGAGGGTCCCGACGCCGACGCCGGCCAGATCGCCGATCTCCTTGGCGGGCGCGTCGACGCCGGACGTGTCGAAGACCGTCCTCGCGGCGCTGATCAGGGCGTCCACGTTGCGCTGCGCGTCGGCGCGGATGCGGCGGGGCGGCGCGGGGGTATCGGGTGCGGGGTTTTCGGGTGCGGGCTTCGCATTCATGGCCCTTGCTTCCTCCGGTTGCGTAACCGGAAAGGCTTTCCGTATAGTTCTGTTCTGGAAAGGCTTTCCGTTTAGCTACAGAGTACAGAGCGAGCACCACATGTGCTCTCCGCGACCCCCAGGAGGGTCCCCATGCAGTACCGCACTCTGGGCCGCACCGGCATCAAGGTCAGCCCGTACGCCCTCGGCACCCTGATGTTCGCCTCCACCATCGGCAACGCCGATCACGACGACTCGATCCGCGTCATCCACAAGGCGCTGGACGCGGGCATCAACTTCGTCGACACCGCCGACGCGTACGGCGACTCCGAGGACGTGGTCGGCAAGGCGCTCAAGGGGCGCCGCGACCGCGTCGTACTGACCACCAAGGTCAGCCGCCCGATGGGCCAGGACCCCAACCAGCAGGGCGCGTCCCGGCGTTGGATCATCACGGCCGTCGAGAACTCGCTGCGCCGGCTCCGGACCGACTACATCGACCTCTACCAGATCCACCGCCTCGACCCCTCGACCGACGTCGAGGAAACCCTCTCCGCGCTCACGGACCTGATCCGCGCCGGAAAGGTACGCGCCATCGGCTCCTCCAACACCCCCGCCTCCGACATCGTCGAGGCGCAGTGGGTGGCCGAACGCCGGAACCTGGAGCGCTTCCGCACCGAGCAGCCGGCCTACTCCCTCCTCAACCGCGGCATCGAGCGCGAGGTGCTGCCCGTGGTGCAGCGGTACGGCATGGGCGCGCTGGTGTGGGGGCCGCTCGCCCAAGGGCTGCTCACCGGCCGCGTCCGCAAGAACGAGGAGAACGGGCTGCGCCGCGCGGGCCTCTTCAAGCACCTCACCGACGAACACCGTATCGACGTCGTGGAGCGGCTCATTCCCGTGGCCGAGGAAGCGGGCATGCCGCTGACCCACCTGGCCACGGCGTTCGCCATCGCCCACCCCGGCGTCACCAGCGCCATCATCGGTCCCCGGACCATGGCTCACCTGGACGATCTGCTGGCCGGCCTGGACGTCACCCTCTCCGACGAGATCCTGGACCGGATCGACGCCATCGTGCCGCCGGGCACGGACGTCGGGGCGCTGGACCAGGCGTACGTGCCCCCGGCACTGGAGACCGCGACGCTGCGCCGCCGTACTCTCGCCGACCGGGTGGCGGCCTGATACTCGGACTCACCGGATACTCGGATCCAACTGAGCCTGTCGCGACCGATTTTGGCCGCAGCGAGGGCAGTGACGACGGCCCGGTGGAAAACTCATCGCGCCGCCACTCGACTACTCTCCGGGAGGCGGGTACCCGCGTCGTATGACCGTCTACGGATTTCACGCCTCGCACGAACAGGTGCCTCCCGGCGACCTGTTGAACGCGGTCGTGCACGCGGAGGAGGCGGGTTTCACCGCCGCCATGTGCTCGGACCACTTCTCCCCCTGGAGCGCCCGGCAGGGCGAATCCGGCTTTGCCTGGTCGTGGTTGGGCGCGGCCCTCCAGGCCACCGGACGCGTACCGTTCGGCGTCGTCAACGCCCCCGGCCAGCGCTACCACCCCGCCGTCATCGCCCAGGCGATCGGCAGTCTCGGCGCGATGTTCCCCGGCCGGTTCTGGGCCGCGCTGGGCAGCGGCGAAGCCTCCAACGAGCACATCACCGGGGACCGTTGGCCCCGCAAGGACGTGCGCAACGCGCGGCTGCGCGAGTGCGTCGACATCATCCGGGCGCTGCTGCGCGGCGAGGAGGTGAGCCACGACGGGCTGGTGACCGTGGACCGGGCCAAGCTGTGGACCCGCCCCGAGAGCGTCCCGCCGCTGTTCGGCGCCGCGTGCAGCGAGGCGACCGCCGCCTGGTGCGCGGACTGGGCCGACGGCCTGATCACCGTGAACGCCCCGCACGAGCAGCTGCGGCGCATCGCCGACGCGTACCGCTCGGCCGGGGGAACCGGACCGCTGTACCTCCAGGCGCACCTGAGCTGGGCCCCGTCCGACGACGAGGCCCGCGCGCTCGCCCACGACCAGTGGCGTACGAACGTCCATGGCCCGCCCGCGAGTTGGGACCTGGACACGGCTGAGCTGTTCGACGTCGTCAGCGAGCACGTGAGCGACGAACAGGTGGCGGACTCCGTACGGATCTCCGCGGACCTCGGCCAACACGCCGCCTGGCTCCAGGAGTACGCCGACCTCGGATTCGACGCGGTGATGCTGCACCACGTCGGGCAGGAACAGGAGGCGTTCATCGACGCGTTCGGGGCGAAGGTGCTGCCGAGGCTGGATGTGACGGAGCCACCGCCGGCGGTGGCGGAGACCGCCCGCGTCGCGGAGACCGCCCCGGTCGCGCAGACCGCCCCCGAGGAGGTTTCGCGATGAGGCTGACCCGTACCTCCGACCTGTGGTGGAAGGACGCGGTCGTCTACTGCCTGGACGTCGAGACGTACCAGGACAGCGACGGCGACGGCTGCGGCGACTTCGCCGGACTCACCCAGCGCATCGACCACTTGGACCGGCTGGGGGTGACCTGCGTCTGGCTCATGCCGTTCTATCCGACGCGCGAGCGCGACGACGGCTACGACATCACCGACTTCTACGCCGTGGACCCGAGGCTCGGCACGCTCGGGGACTTCACCGAGTTCGTCCGCACCGCGCGCGACCGCGGCATCCGCGTCATCGCCGACCTGGTCGTCAACCACACGTCGGAGCACCACCCTTGGTTCGAGGACGCCCGGTCGAGCCGGGACTCCGCGTACCGCGACTGGTACGTCTGGCGCGACGAGCCGCCCGAGGACGGCCCGCACGACGTGGTCTTCCCGGACGCCGAGACGAGCGTCTGGGAGTACGACGAGGGCACCGAGCAGTACTACATGCACCGCTTCTACAAGCAGCAGCCGGACCTCAACGTCGCCAACCCCGAGGTACGGGACGAGATAGCCCGCATCATGGGCTTCTGGACCCAACTCGGCCTGTCCGGCTTCCGGGTGGACGCCGTGCCGTTCCTGCTGGAGACCGACGGACAGCCCGACGAACTGCCCGACCCGCACGAGTACCTCGCCGACCTGCGGGCCTTCCTGGGCCGCCGGGACGGTGAGTCGATCCTGCTGGGCGAGGTGAACCTCCCGTACGAGGACACCGCGCGCTTCTTCGGTGAGCCGGGCACCTCGCGCGGTGACGAACTCACCATGTGCTTCGACTTCATCGGCATGCAGCAGATGTACCTGTCGATGGCGCGCGGCGACGCGACGCCGCTGGCGCAGGCCCTCCGGGACCGGCCGGAGCCGCCGAAGGACGCCCACTGGGCGACGTTCGTCCGCAACCACGACGAACTGACCCTCGACAAGCTCTCCGACGACGAACGGGCCGAGGTCTTCGCCGCGTTCGGACCCGAGAAGGACATGCAGCTGTACGACCGGGGGCTGCGCCGCAGGCTCCCGCCGATGGTCGACGGCGACCGCCGCCGTACGGACCTGGCGTACAGCCTGCTCTTCACCCTCCCCGGCACGCCGGTCCTCTTCTACGGTGAGGAGATCGGCATGGGCGAGAACCTGGCCGCCGAGGGCCGGCAGGCGGTCCGTACCCCCATGCAGTGGACGGGGGACGACAAGGCGGGCTTCTCCACGGCGGATCCGGCCGACTATCCCAACCCGCTGGTGGAGGGGGAGTTCGGGCCGGCGAAGGTCAATGTGCACGACCAGCGCCAGGACTCGGGCTCCCAACTGGCCTGCGTGCGGCGGCTGGTGGAGTGCTACCGCGAGAGCCCCGAACTGGCCTGGGGTGCCCACGAGATACTCCCGGCGGGTGACGACGCGGTACTGGCACATCTCTCGTCCACCGGGGACGGGGCCGTCCTGGCCCTGCACAACTTCGCGGACCGCCGGGTGACGGCGGTGACCGAGGCGTCGCGCCTGCCGGCCGGGACGGTCCTGACCGATCTGCTCGGGAAGGACGACGTCACGGTCGGGGAGGACGACGGGAAGGTCAGGGTCGAGCTGGAACCGTACGGCTACCGGTGGCTGCGGGTGAGCACGCCACTGGACGATCCGGCGCGGGCTACGGCGGACTGAGGGCGGGGGCGGCCGGCGGTGGGGGCGGGGAGGGTTACAGCCCGCTTGGCGGGTGCGGCGGGGGAGCGCAAATACCACCTGCCTCGATATACGCACCTGCCGAAAGGCGGTCATTTTCCCGCGCGCACGAGGAATCGGAACTGATGGAGGGGGACATCGCGGCGTTCTTCGGGGAGGTGGGGGGTGGGGGTGGGTCTTTCGGTGCGGGTTAGGACCGAGGGGTAGTCGGGGGTGGCCGGGTTGTTGTGTGCGGGGTGGGGCCGCCCTGGTTGTTGATTGTCGCGGGGCCGGGGTGGGCGTCAAGGGCGCTCCTGCGTCGCGTCGGCTTCGCCGACTGCGCTGCGCTTCACCCTTGACCCCCACCCCGGCCCCGCAAGTGCAGCTGAGGGGGGCGGCCCGGAGTAGGTCGAACACCCTGGGACCTACTCGGGTGCGGACCGTTTCCGCAGGTCACAAGGGGTACACACCATGGCATCGGCCGCCCTGAATCGCTCCGTCGGGAAACCCACGCTCTCTCGTAAGGGTAGAGAGACGAGCGCTCAAGAGGTCTGCGGAAAACCTTCGCTCTCTACTAGGGCCAACACCGTTACAGGCGGAGCACTGGGAGCGGACTCCGGGAAACCACCGCTCTCCCTAGAGACCATGAAGGGTCTCGGAAACACAACGCGCGCCGGGAAGCCCTCGCCCTCCACAGCGGGGGAGGGAACAGCTCAGACGGCAGAGCCGGTTGGGGCGGGTCACGGGGATTCCTTGCTCCGTACAGCACATGTGGAGGGGTGTGTTAGCGACACCAAGCCGTGTGTGGATCTGTTGCTCAGGAAGTCGAAGATCGTCCGCGAGGGGGAAAGGGCCCTCTCGATCCGGGCTCAGGAGGAAAGGGGCCGGGCATGGGCTGACGAAAACGGCTACCGGGTCCGCAAGGTATGGAAAGAGAACCTGTCGGCGTGGTCCGATGTGAAGCGTCCGAAGTACGACGCTGCCATGGACGCCGTGCTGAATGGTGAAGTGCCCGCGCTCTGGTGTTATGCGCTCGACCGGTTCAGCCGCAAGGGTGCCGAAGCGGTGGTGCCGATCCTCGGCAAAGCGCGGGTGATCTTTGATTACGAGCGTCTTGACTCGATGGATGAGCGGGACCGTCGTTGGATCATCGACCGCGCGGAGAACGCACGCGAGTATTCGCAGCGGCTTTCGTACAACGTTCGCCAGACCAAGAACAAGCAGCGGAACGAGGGGCGTTGGCTGGCGCGTGCGCCGTTCGGTCTCGTCGCCGATCCGGACACACGCCGACTGCGGCCGAACCTTGCCCCGTATTTGTGCAGTGTCAAAGAGCGCGCGGAGATCGCCCCGTGGGATGTGGTCGTAAGAATCTTCCGCGAGATCGGCAGAGGGGTGAGTTCACGTGCCCTCAGCCGGAAACTGAACACCGAAGGAATAGCGTCTGCCACCGGCAAGAATTGGACCGGTTCTGCGATCCGCGCCATTATCGTCCACCCGGTGTACGAGGGATGGCTCACGGTCACTCAGGGAAAGATCCCGAGCCCCTACTTCAACGAGGCCGGCGAACGCGTCCGCTGCGTGGAAAGCAAGTATCTGCCGCAGATGATTTCCGCAGAGAGCGCGGCGCTCGCCCGTCGACTGCTCAGCGGGCATCAGATCATCACCAACACACCCCGCCCCGGGCGCAGCGTCCATCCCCTCACGGGGATCCTCCGCTGCGGGGGTTGCGGCTATGCCATGCAGCTTGAGGGCGACTCGTACGGCTGCCAGAACCATTCAGGTGGCGGGGCTTGCACCAAACCCGCTTCGGCCACACGCACCGCGCTGGAAAGGTACGTGGTCGAGATGTGGGCCGAACGAATTGGGGGTGCTGACGATGACGATCAAGAACTGATGATCGCGGTCGCCGAGCGGTTCCATCAGCTGACGCGCCCCAAGGAGACCGCCGAATTGCAGGAAGCCAAAGCGGTGCTCAAGGCAGCTCAAGCGGCACTCGACAAGTTCCACGCCGACGACAACGCGGGTTTCTACACGGGGCGTTCCGCCAAGTACCGGATTCCCGCGAAGCGCGACGCGGAGGGGCGCGTCGATGCCGCTGAGGAGCGTGTCAAGGAACTGTCCGGTGGCTCCAGAGTTGACATCACGTTCCTGATGGACGGCAGGGCACTCGAAGCGTGGCAGGCCGCGGACGCTGCGATGCGCCGTGATCTGCTGGCACTGGGAATCGACCGCATCTCGGTGTCCAAAGCGCGCAAGCAGGGTGGACGCTTCATCGGGGATGAGCGTGTGGTGATCGAGTGGGCGACCCCTGAGGGGGACGCGGACGATTACGCCGAAGCGGCCTAGCTGCCTCCTGTAGGGCCGAGACAGCCCCGGACGGCCCCACGGCCACCGGGGCTTTCTCATGCCCCTCGTGGACCGCCAGGGCTCTCCGCTGCCCGTCCTCGCGGCTCCGCCGACTCGCCCTCGGCCAACCGAACCAACAGCGAGACGAAGAGTGGTGGAGTGACGGTTTCCACCATTTTTTAAGAACACGTAGAAAAAATAAGAGAGAAAGGAGACCGGACCACTGTTCGGCACACCACCACGGTTCGACGCTTCGAGAAACCTCCGCTCTCCACTGGACTCTGAGGGCGGGACTACCCCGCACCCGCCCAACACGGGGGCACCAGGCGGACGGAGTGCCCGACTTCCGGAACGAGCGTTGCCCGTGCACCGCGCACCCGATCCGGGTGGCCGCAAGACTGCCCGGTACACCCACTGCGGTGAGAGCGCCGGTTGGACCGGCAGAGGACGCCCTAGACGGTTCTGCTCCGCTTGCTGCAAACAGGCCGACTACCGGCAGCGCCGTGCGCAACGAACCGCATAGCAAGACCAGTTCTTCCCCCTTGACAAGTCTCGGGGGATTTTTCATGCCCGAACACAACGCACATGGAGTGATCGTGAACGAATATCTCAGCCGCGCCGAATTCCTGGACGGCAAGCGAGACAGGGGACAGAGCCGCGCCGACGAGTGGAAGCGGGACGAGCAGATGGAACAGCTCGCCGCGCTCGCGGAATCCCGCCCTGAAATCTTCGAAAAGATGGGCGTGACGGTTCGGTTGAGCCTCGGGTACTACCAGAACGACAAGGCAAATGCGGCCGCACACGGGCGCGACGTGAGCAAGGGCGGTAAGTGAACATGGCTAGTGAGATCGAAAAGGCTGCGGAACGGGTCGCGAAGCTGCGCGCACAGGCAGAAAAGGTATCCGCCCCGCTGGCCGATGCCGAAGCGCAGTTGAGGGAAGCTCAGGAAGCGGAAACCGCGCGGCGTGCGGAGCGTGCTGCGGTGTACAACCGAGGGTTTGTCAAAACGTGGCGCGAAAGGGCCGATGAAGCGGCACATTCCGGCGACGCGGCGCATGCCAGGTTCTATGAGGTCTTGTCCGACGAACCGTGGTTCGCTGCCTTTGTCGAGTATCGTGCGGCACGCCACAAGCGCAGGCACGTACTGGATAAAGCGGAGAGCGCGCAGAGGGCGTTGGGTGAGGTAGTGACAGTGCCGGAACAGCGCTGGTACGACGCAAGCCTCTTGGATGACATCCTCTCGCATGCGGATAAGAAAGCCTCTGAACTCGCCGCCGAGTTCAGTCGGGAACTGGACGAAAAGCGGGAAGCCTACATTTCGGGGACGGAATGACATGGCGACAGATGCTCTCGATCCCGGACCGAACGGGGATTACCCGTACTTTCCTCGGGACGAAATGGGGCGCCCCGTGTGGGCTGATTCCCCCACTGGTCTCCCGGTGGTGAATGGCGGGGCACCGATGCCACGCGGAGTACAGTCAATGCGCAATCCGAATGCCCCGGGCCGGCTCACGCTCATAGACGTCACGCCCCGACTTCCTGATGGAACTCCTGTCGATCCCCCTCCTATCCCGCCCAACGGCCCCCGTGCCGCGTAAGCCACGCCCCCCGTGCTCTGTCCCCGGATGCCCGGAGTTGACCACGGGGGGCCGCTGCACGGCTCATGAGCGGGAAGCGACTAAGCAGCGCGTGACGCCAGGGACGAGCGCGTACGGGCCGGGCTGGCCGCGTGTCCGTCGCGCCTACCTGTACCGCAATCCGTGGTGTGTGTTGTGTGGTCGTGGCGCGTCGGTGGCAGACCATTTCCCGCTGTCACGAAAGCAGTTGCTTGCGCAGGGGGATGCGAATCCGGATGCGTTCGGCAATCTCCGTCCGCTGTGCACGTCGTGCCATAACCGAGAGACCGCACGGAAACAGCCTGGTGGATTTGCTGCGGAAGCGCGCTCCCGTCGTGAATCGGGTGAGCGTCCGCCGTTCTGACCAGGCGGGTGGCCCCCTACCCCCGCCGAGATTGCACGGCAGGGAGGCAAAAAACTCTCGCCGAAGCTGCGGGCATTTTTGGCGGTGCTAATCAGACCTCGAAAGGAGAATATGTGGCCGACCGCTACCGGCCGATGTCCGCTGTCAAGCGGATGCGTGAAGGGAACCCTTCAAAGAAGCCGATCAAAGAAGGGGTGATAGTTCCGCGCGCTGTCCTCGCGGAACCAAACTGGATTGAAGTCTTCAAGTTCTCGCCCGATCGGGCAGTCGAATCCGCGAACGTGCGATGCCGCGAAGTCGCGTCGGAAGAATGGCGGCGGGTAGTTCCCGTGCTGGAAGTCGCCGCCGGTATCGGCGAGGTGGACCACGCCACCGTTAAGGATCTCTGCGTATGCGTGGCCCGCATCGACCAGGCCGAGCGGGACCTTTCCGAACGAGGACTCTTGGTTTCCGCCGAACGAGGCACAGTGAAGAACGGCGCGGCCACCATTGCCGCACAGTACCGGACTCAGCTTGCCCGATACATTCGCGAATTGGGGCTTTCGCCGAGCGCACGCGGCGCGATCACAGCGCCGGACATCGATGATGACGACCCGGATATCTGGGACTGACTTCACCATTATCCCGCACTCGCTACCCGAATCGGGTCGGCGAGTGCGGGATATTTTCATGAAACGAGAGCTTGAATTGCGCGCTCGCGGGTTTCGCGCGCCGTCAAATTGGCGCGATAGGAATTCAGCAAAGAAGGGATCATCGCAACGTGTCGGTCAAGACGATCCGAGTGCATCGCAGAGTGCCGATCGAGCACCTTATTCCACGTATTGCAAGCGGCTTCTAGATGTCCTATTTCTAGTTGCCGCTCGGCGAGCATTGAACTGAAACGCAATTCCGACCTTTGGCTATCCGTTTCATCTCTCAGTTTGAAATGAAGTTGCAGAGAGGAAATACTCCCTGCGACATCACCCAATGCATGCCGGACTTGCGCAGTGTGATAGGCAACGGTAGCGGGGTTGTAGCCTCCAAATGTGCCCGCTGCGCTCTCTGCCTTTTCCATTGACCTCTCAGTCTCACGGATACTTCTAAGCGCGTTCACGCGGTCGCCAGCGATCGCAAAAGAGTGCGCTTGCTGCCCCGACACGAATGCGCTCATGCGTGGCCCCGACTTGGGCGAAGTAGCCGAAGAGGCGTTGGCGAAACGTACAGCGGGGGCGCCGTGGCCCAGGTCCGCCGCTTGCACCGACATGCCGCGCAAGATGTGGCAGTAGGTCGAGTGATCGGCACTCGCCCCTGCCAATTCCAGCCCTTTGAGATAGTAGCGTTGGGCTAGGCCATGCAGACCTTCATCTACCGCCATCCAACCAGTCAGGTAGGAGAGGAAGGATGCAGCCGACATCATCGCCTTGCGGACGTGTTCGGGAGCGTCAGCCCGGAGGTACGGGGCAACCGTATTCACCAAGAATGCAGCCGCCATTGGACGGGCATGACGGCCCCCGAACTGATCATCGAGTTCAGAGATTCGATCCGTCATGGCGATGACCATGTCTACATCGGCCATCCCTATGCGCAGCGGCTTACCGGAACCGACCATTTCCATCCGGCCCACCACGTCCGGCCAGTTGGGAACGGCGAGAGCGACAGAGAACAGAGCAGCACCCATAACGCTGCGGCGGGACGGGTCCATATCTTGCCTCCCCAAGTCGAGTAATCCATCCACCGTGCTCGGATGGGAAATTAACTCCTTGGGAGGTGCAGGGAATCCGGCCTCGGCATGCGTGATGGGGCGCGCCAATCTCCGAGCAAACGCTTCGAGAATTAGTGGTCGCACGCTCTCTTTGGGCATGTGGCCTTTCAACCACTGGTGTACCGACGGCTCCTGGTACTTGAGGGGTGTTCCCCGCTCGGTACCGATGCGGTTGATCTCTTGTGCGAGTTGGCGCAGCGTCCACCCGCTCTCGCGGTACAGCCGCTCCAGCCCGGTGTTCGGCTCGGGTGTGCTCACTGGCCCCAACTCCCCCTCTGGGTAGCTCTTAAGGGTCTTAAGTCCTGGCGCTGTAACAACAGTAGCGCCGTGAGCCGTCGTCACGTTGCCTAGAACGAAACGGGATCACTCCAGAGACGGAGCGACGATGGGCGACCAGCGCAATCCGAACATGGAAGACCTCTGCCCGGAGCAGAGAGAGGGGTACGCCGAGGACAGGCAAGGGCCGGCGATCGACCAGGGAGACGACCAGGCCGACGACCGGTCGTACAGCTCGACCATGCAGCGCATCCGGCCCCTGGTACAGCGGGAGAACCGGCGACAGGGACGGGGCTGGCGCTGATGCAGGATTCGAGCACTCACACGACTGTTGTGGCGGGAACGGTCGGGGACGACCTGCTGACGGTTCACAAACTCCGAATGATTCCGGAGAAGAACGACGCTCAGCGGTTCACGTTGGATCCCGTCTGTCCCGTGGCCAACGTCAAGGCCGCTGAGTGGTTGCGGGCCGTGAACTGTCCGGCCTGTCTCGCCATCAAATGACTCCGTCCCTGCCGGATTCACTCCATGGCTCCCCAGCCTTCGGTCCGAAACCGGCAGGGGCGGGTACGACGCTAATCCGGCCGCCCCAATCGGCGGGGATGGTCCGGCCGGATTAGCCCCTCCTTCACGAGCAAGGAAACAATGGGAAAGCCAAAATTCACACTGGGTGGTAATCAGCTCAAGGCGAAGCCGAAGGCCCAGCCTGACCCTAACGGAAACCGTGCGCAGCGCCGCGCCGCCAAGAAAGCGACTCCCGCGCCGCCCCCAGAGCAAAGCGAGTGACCGAACTTCCTGCAATTTCGACACGAGAGACACGCGCCACATGAAGGCGTTAGCCAAGAACAAGCGCGTAACCGGCGAGTTGCGCGAAAAAGTTGCGGCCGATCTGAAAAAGGAATACGAGTCCGGGGCGGGCATTCGAACGCTGGCCGAAGAAATAGGTAGGTCTTACGGATTCACTCGCCGAGTTCTCATAGAATCTGGCGTTACGTTGCGGGGACGCGGCGGGAATAGCAAGGCCAAATCAGCCCCTCGTATTCGGAGAACTCAGATTCCCCATACGAGGTGAACCGGAGGGGCGGACTCCGTCCGACTGATCAGGACAGCGGCAGTTGGGCAAGTCCGCCCCTAACCGGGCCCGCACTGAGAGGATGCGTTCACCGAGTGCCGCACGGGCACTCAACAAGGCGAAGGACGACGGGACATGACCTCAACCCTGGTGACGCAAGCTCTGATCCTGGCGGGCGGCCAAGCAACCCGGATGCGCCCGTACACCGACGACGCACCCAAAGCTATGGTCCCGGTGGCCGGTGCGCCGATCGTTGGCTATCAACTGGCGTGGCTCGCTGAGCACGGAGTGAAGTCCGTGACCATCAGCGGCGGGTACAAGCACGAAATGATTTCCGAATACGCAGGGAACGGATCACGCTTCGGTGTGGAAATCCGGTACGCGATTGAGGACGAGCCTCTTGGGCGAGGCGGCGGCCTCAAGTATGCAGCGGGCCGGCTTGCCGACAGGGACGCACCTTTCTTCGTTCTCAACGGGGACGTGATCACGGCATTCTCACTCGCCGACATGGCCGAGTACCACGAGCAAAGCGACGGGGCCGTAACCGTCGCCCTCTCCCCCTACCGCTCCAACTGGGGTGTTGCGGACCTGGATGAGGGCGACCGGATTCGGGGCTTTGTCCAGTCTCCTGAATTGCCGTACTGGATCAACGCGGGGATCTACGTTTTCGCCCCCGACGTCGTGCCCATGCTCCCGGACAAGGGCGACCACGAAGACAGCACCTTTCCACAGCTCGCCAAAGACGGGCGCCTTGTCGGATACAGGCTGTCAGGTTATTGGCGGGGCATCGACACCGTGAAAGACGTAGTAGAGGCATCCAAGGAAATCCGATCTTCCGGGGCTGTCCTGCCCAGAGAGTTTCACACCATGAACCCCAACAAATAGATATCGGGCCAGTGTCGGCCCGGTGAGTCGAAAGGACGCGATCACCGTGATAAATGCGAACGAGGTCATCGGCAGCCACAACGTTCTCTTCGTCACGTTCGACTCGTTACGTTTCGACGTAGCTCGGGCAACCACCCACGCTGGCCGGACTCCGAACCTGGAAAACTTGTTACCGGACGGACTTTGGGAAGAACGCCGTACTCAGGGGACTTTCACCCTCCCCGCGCATACGGCGTTCTTCTCGGGATTTCTCCCGGTTCCCTCGGGGCCGGATCGACCCGCCAGACTGTTTGCGTGCCACGCAATGCGCGGAACCACGATCAAGAAACGAACATTCGTCTTTGACTCACCCGACATCGTAAGTGGCTTCTCCGGTCTGGGCTACCGCACGGTGTGCATCGGTGGGGTCGGGTTCTTTTCGAATCAGACGAAGTTGGGCCGAGTGCTCCCGGGACTCTTCCAGGAAAGTCACTGGACCCCGGAGACAGGGACCGACTGCCAGGATTCCACGCGCCATCAAGTGGACATAGCCTTGAAGGTGCTCGCAGAACAGAATCCGGAGAATCCGCTGTTTCTGTTCCTCAATGTTTCCGCCACGCACACCCCCCATTACGGATATCTGCCGGGCGAAACAGCAGACTCCTGGGAAAGCCAGTGTGCGGCACTCGCCTACGCGGACACCGAACTGGGGCGACTCATAGATGCAATGCCGGGCGCGCGTCCGTGGCTTGTGGTGATGTGCGCAGACCACGGCGACGCGTTCGGGGAGGACGGCCACCACGGGCATGGAATCGCCCACCCGACAGTGTGGAGTGTGCCGTATGCGGAATCCCTCATGCCTGCCACCGAGTAGGCCGTCGAGGCACCTACGGGCTATTGCCACCGGATCGGTAGCCCGTGCTAGCGTTCCGCCCACAACAAAAAATTCGGCCCCGGCGGAGTGCTGGACACACTCCGACCACCCGGGGCCTAGACGACATCACCTTGGGAGCTCTGTCGCCGTGCGCCACTCTATCGCGCGCGCCCTTGAGGCGTGCCTTCGGTTCATCCTTGCCCCCGTGCTGCCCGCCAGGGGCAAGCGCCGGACGCCTCCGGGTTCCGGTCGACACCGCGCCCCCCGGATAGCCACCGCCGTTGAGGCATCCACAACGCCCGTAGCGGGCCCACTGCCCCGCAGCCCGTACGCGGAGTACAACGCCGACCCGACCCCGTTGTTGGGGGAGGACACCCCACTGATTCGGCCGTTCATCGTGGCCTATGAGAGGGCGCTCGAAGCTCAGCGCGCACAGATCGCGGAACAAGAGGCCCAACGGCAGCGACGCCTGGTCGTTGCTGCGGCCCTGGACGGCTTCGACCTAGGCCCCGACGTGATCCACGGGGTACGGGTGCCGATGTCCAGCTAGGCGCCCCTGAGACTCACCCAAGCCCCGCTCGGCCAAGCGCCGGGCGGGGCTTCTGCATGCCCTGACCTGGTGTTTCTTGAACTCCCAGGGTGTAGGGTCTACCGGGGGAAGGTCCCCCGGGGGGCTTGTTTGTTGTTGGGGTTTCGTCGCGGGCCTCGGCTTTCGGCGTGGGTTTGCGCACCACTTGAATGGGGCGGTGACGGGTCGGCTTAGCGGCTGGAAGGCCGTCTGTTGGTGGGCGTGCAGGCACCGTGTCTGAGATCCGTGGTCAACTGCGGCGGCCGGACCGGGTTCCTTTCATCCCGGAGGCAAATATGCCTGATTTGGGTGGGTTTTGAGTCTGGCGGGGGTCTTCTTCCCCGGGTCTTGGGTCCTGTGTTCTGTTAAGGGGCTCTGACGACCCACATCCGACCGGAAGGGGCCGGATGGCCGTCCCGGCAATCACATTCCGCCCCACCACCCACTCAGCTCGGGTGTGGCGGCCTCGTGCGGGCCGGTGGGTGGCGGTCGGCCGCCGGGGCTGCCCATCACCCCACCCCAGCAAGGAAATATGCCCCATTTGCCCTAGCTTTCAGCGCTCCTGAGGGCTCTTCCCACCCGGTCTTGTGTCCTGTGTTTCGTTAACGGGCTCTCAGAGCACACAACCCACCGAAACAGGCCCGACAACCATCCCGCCCGGCCGCCTGCGCCCCACCACCCACTCACCTCAGACACGGTGCTTGCGCACCGGCCAACAGACGGCCTTCCAGCCGCTAAGCCGAGTCGCCACCGCCCCATTCAAGTCGTGCGCAAACCCCGCCGAGAGCCGAGGACCGCGACGAAACCCCAGGAACAGACAAGCCCCCCGGGGGACCTTTCCCCGGGCCGCCCCCCTCAGCTGCACTTGCGGGGCCGGGGTGGGGGTCAAGGGTGGAACGCAGTGGAATCGGCGCAGCCGACGCTCCGCAGGAGCGCCCTTGACGCCCGCCCCGGACCCGCGACAATCAACAACCGGGGCGGCCCCACGTCGAGCAATGCAAGACCGGTGCCCCCGACTACCCCTTGGTCCTGACCCGCGCCCTCCCCCCACTGCTCAACTCCCCCGCCCCCGCGCTCTTCCATGATTGGGTTTTGCTTCGGCTGCCTCCCCCCGTCCCTCACCTGCGGGGATGAACTCTTTGCCTTCAGAAGACCATTGACCGACCCACCGGGTCGTGTTACTTACATCTGGTCGCGCATTGGACTAGACCTGCTGCCCACCGCGATGCCTTCACTCGCCTTCACTCCCCCACCACTCCGAGTGCTGAAGGATCGATCCCCCATGAAGCTACGTTCCCGACTCCTCGCGCTCGCCACCGCCGGCGGTGTCGCCCTCACGCTCAGCGTTCTGGGCAGTGGCAGTGCCAGCGCCGCCGATCCGGCCGTCGCGCCCGGTGGCAACTTCAATCTGTCGGTGTGGCAGCTCCAGGAGCCGGTGGGTTCGCCCGGGTCGCCGACCACCATCTCGTCGTCGCGGCTCCAGGGCGCCAACGGGTACCAGGACTCGTACTTCTACACCGACACCCGCGACGGCGCGATGACGTTCTGGGCGCCGGAGAAGGGCGTCACCACGCCCAACTCCAACTACGCCCGCTCCGAGCTGCGCGAGATGAACTCCAACGGCAGCGCCGCCGACTGGTCCCTCAGCGGCAGCCACAAGCTGAGCGCGACCCTGCGCGTCGTGTCGGTCACCTCGAACGTCTGCGTCGGGCAGATCCACCTCGGCTCCGGCGGTACGTCCACCAAGCCGCTCGTCGAGCTGTACTACCGGTCGAGCGGCGACATCGTCGCCGGTATCGAGAACTCCCCGGACGGCGGCCAGACCCCCCACACCGTGGGCCACGTCTCGATCGGCAAGACCTGGACGTACACGATCGCCGTCTCCGGCGGCAACACGATCGACCTGACGGTCAACGGCAGCACGACGCACTACCCGATCCCGTCGTCCTTCAAGCCGTACAAGCAGTACTTCAAGGCCGGTTCGTACAACCAGTCGTCCTCCGACAGCACCACGAAGGGTGCCCGCGTCGCCTTCTACGGGCTGACCGTCTCCCACAGCTGACCGACCGTCCTCCCCCGCCGGGCGCTCCCCCGCCCGGCGGGGGCCGAAAGGCCCGACAGGCCCGGCGCCCGGTGGCCGATTCACCGGGTGTCGGGCCTCTCGGGTCTCTCGGGGCTTTCGGGGCTTTCGGGCCTGTCGGGTCCCCCGGCTCACTTCGCCGCCTCCGGGACCCTCCGCATCTCCGGCGCCCGGCTCGGGCCGCCCGCCCACAGCAGCCCTCCCCCCAGCAGCACCCCACCCCCCACCAGCCACGGCGCCGGGCCCGTCGGCAGGGTGCTGATCGCCAAACCCGCCAGCGCCGCCACCAGTTGCAGCGCCAGTGACTGGACCGACAGCGCGGTCGCGCGGCCCGCGCCCGTGACGCGGCGGTGCAGCAGGTCGTTCTCGTTCGGGCCCGCCGCGCCCAGCCCCAGGTAGACCAGGCCGAAGCCCATCGCCCCGCCCACCAGCGCCACCGGCCCGCCGCCCGTCGCCGTGACCCCCAGCAGGAGCAGCCCCGCCGCGCCGGAGCCGAGGCTCAGCAGGACCGCGCGTTCGCCGCCGCCCGCCACGCGGGCCGCGAGCGGGGCGAGGTGGTTGCCCACGGCCGAGCAGACGAAGCCCGCGCAGGCCAGGCCCGCGAAGACCACCGCGCCCGACTCCGCCGCGCCGGTGAGGCCGGCGGCCCGGCCGGGGGTGAGCAGTTCGAGTACGGCCAGCGCGGCGCCCGCCGCCCCCGCGCTCAGCAGGATCCGCCGGACCAGGGAGTCCCTGCCGCCCAGCCGCAGCCCCTCCGCGACCGTGACGGGTATGCCGCGCAGGACGGCGCGGAGGGTGACGCGTGGCCGGGGTGGTTCCGGCAGGGCCGTCAGGACGTACAGCACGAAGACGATCTCCAGGACGCCGGCCAGCAACGACGGTACGGAGAGCGGGAGTACGAGGCCCGAGGTGGCGTCGCTCAGCCTCGTACCGAGGTCGGGGCCCTGGCCGGGTCCCAGGCCGAGCAGCCATGGCAGGCCCCCGCCGAGGAGGGTGCCGGCGGCGAGTGCGGCGGAGGTCGCCGTACCGGCGCGGGCCAGGCCGGTACGGAGTTCGGCGTCGGGGCCCGCGTGTGCCTGGACGGTGTCGACGTACCAGGCCTCGGCCGGTCCGCTCGACAACGCGCGGCCCGCGCCCATCAGCGCCATGCCGAGCGCGAGCACCCACGCGGTGGTGCCCAGCCCTTGCAGGGTGAAGGCGGCCAGGCCCAGCAGGCCGGCGGCGGCGAGGACCGTACGGCGGCCGATGACGTCCGACAGTCCGCCGGTGGGCAGTTCGAGGGCGGCGGCGGTGAGGGAGTGCGCGGCGAAGAAGCCCGCGATGGCGGTGAGGGCCATGCCGCGCTCGGTGAAGAGGAGGATCAGCGGGGCGATGGTCAGGCCCACCGGCAGCCAGTAGAGCACCGAGACGGTGACGAAGCGGCGGCGGGCGGTGTGGGGTGAGAGGGAGGGCGTGACGGGCGCGGGGGCGGGTGCGGGTGCGGGTGCAGGTGTACGGGGCGTCGTCACCGCTCTTCTCCCTCGCCCTTCGCCGCCTGCGGCAGCGCCGCCATGACCACGACGACCTGTTCGGAGCGCGGGTCCCCCGCGTCGCGGGCGGCCAGCTCGTCCAGCGTGCGGTGGAACACCGCCCACAACTCGCCCGCCGATTCAGGGGTCAGACGGGGCATCAGATCGACGAGGCCCGACGGCTCCAGCCACTCCTCGCCCAGCCGCCCCTCCGCGAGGTCCGCCTCGTGCCGGTCGACGGAGGCGGCCAGGTGCTCGATCTGCCGCCTGCGCGAGAAGTTGACGAAGGCGCGGCTGTCCGGGGACGCCGTCATCGCCTTGTTGTTCCACGAGGTCACGGAATGCACCGCCTGCCAGCGCCGCTCCCGCCCGTCGCGGTGCGCGGCCTCCGTGACGAAGTCGTACTTCGCGAGGACCCGCAGGTGGTAGCTGGTGGAGGCGGACGACTCCCCTGTCTTCACGGCGAGTTCGCTCGCGGTGGCCGGCCCGTCCTGCCGCAGCAGGCCGAGGAGCCGGATCCGGAGGGGGTGGGTGAGGGCCTTGAGGGCCGCCGCGTCCTGCTCGGGGTCGAGGACCCGTCGCTGCTCGTCACTGACCATGCCCGCGAGCGTAGAGCGGTACGACCATTCTGCAAAAGTATTTTTGCAGAATTTCTTTGGGGAAGTGGGCTCAGTGATGCTTGTCCTCGGACCCCGGCACCCCCTCCCCCATCACCCGTGTCCCCGGGTGGAACTGTGCGCACACGAACGCCACCGCCAGCGCGCCCGCCATGCCGTAGAACACCACCCTGTTCGCTTCCGCGAAGTCCAGTCTGATCGCGCCGATCGCGTCCCGCGCCGCCTGGGCCGCCGGGCCCGTGCCCGCCGGGGTGCGGGAGTCGGCGGCGCCCGTGACGGATTCCGCGAGGGTGTGGCCCGCGGTGTGGGCGGCGTTGTGCGGTACGCCCCGCGCCTGGGGGGTGTCCGCCACGCGGTCCGTCGTGACGTGCGTGAGGATCGTGCCGAACACCGCCAGGCCCACGCTGGCCGCGTAGTTGCGCAGGGTCTGGAGTACGCCGGTGACCTCGCCGTACGACGCGCCGATCGAGCGGTTCACCGCGTCGGTCGACGCCGGGGAGAGCAGGAAGCCGACGCCCGCGCCGGCGAGGGCCACGTACGGCCACTGGTCGTGCATCGACAGGTCGGTCAACTTGCTGGCCCACAGAGCGAATCCGACCGTCCCCAGCAGCGTCCCGATCCTGATCGTCGGGCGCGCGCCCCGGTGGTCCAGGATCCGCCCGCCCCACTGGGAGGCGAGGGCGAAGCCGATGAAGAAGTAGAGGAGGTAGAGGCCGGCCTGGTTCGGGGAGGCGCTCAGCGAGACCTGCGCGTACACAGAAGCGAAGAAGAAGACCGGGACGAACGCGATCATCGCGAAGAACAGCACCAGCGCGTCGACGGTGAACGCCCGGTCCTCGAAGACCCGGAGCTTGACGAGCGGGTCGGGGATCCGCAGCTGGTAGAGGCAGAACACCGCCAGGATCGCCAGCCCGCCCACGACGCAGCCCCACGTCGCGCCGGAACCCCACCCCCACGTGGCCGCCTGCTGGAGACCCGCCACGCTCAGCCCCATCCCGGCCGCGACCAGGACCGCGCCCGGTACGTCCAGGGGTTCGCGGTGGCCCGTACGGGGGATGCGGGCGCGCGCCGCCAGCGCGAGGGCGATCACGGCGACCGGCACGTTGATCCAGAAGATCGCCCGCCACGTCCAGTCGGTGAGCGCGCCTCCGAGGATCGGGCCGATGGCGGTCAGGCCGCCCGACAGGCCGAAGAACACCGCGAGGGCGCGGCCCCGCCGCTCCACCGGGAACACCGTGATGACCACGGCGAGGGCGGCGGGGAAGAGCAGCGCCGCGCCCGTGCCCTGGGTGGCGCGGAAGATGATCAGCCACTCCTCCGCGAAGTCCCCCTTCGGGACCGCGCCGCAGAGGATGGACGAGATCACGAAGACGAGGGTGCCGATCACCATGATCCGGCGGTGGCCGAAGATGTCGGCGAGCCGCCCGCCGAGGGCGAAGAACGCGGCGAGCGTGAGCAGATAGGCGTTGATCACCCACTGCATGCCGGAGGCGGTGAGCCCCAGTTCGTGGATGATGTCGGGCGCGGCGATGGCCACGATGGTCTGGTCGATGAACGTCATCGAGACGGCGAAGAGCATCGCCGCCAGGGCGAGGGTCTGGCGGGGGGTCCCGGGGGCGGCGCCCGCACCACGCGGGGAGATGTCCTCTTTGTCGCTCATGCGAGAATCTTGCCCGGGGCGGCCCGTCCCGCGTGCGCGTACGGGCCGCCCGGCGCGTCCCGGGTCTTCGCCCGCGCCCCGAGAGCGCGTCGACTACCCCAGGTCCCGCTGCGCCTCGTACAGGTTGCGCGGCCTCAGCTCCTCCGGTGTCCCGTACGCCTCCAGCCGCGCGTGCAGTTCGCCCGTGAAGTCCGGTACGTCGATCTGGTCGAACTCCCGCACCTCGCTGATCCCCGCCGTCACGCTGTACGGCGCGATCTCGTCGATCTTGACGAGGCCCGCGCGCCCGTTGGTGACGGTGACGTTCCAGTGCGCGAAGCGCGCCCCGTACAGCGGGCCCGCGATCGCGTCGCCGCCGTGCCGGCCGTTGTTCTCGACCGTGATCTCGGTCCGTACGCTCGCGAAGGGCATCCCCCGGTGCGTGTCGAACGTGCCCATCTCCATCCGGCCGCGCGACCAGACGTTGTGGCTGGACAGGCCCTCGGTGTTGATGCCGTGCAGCTGCGTGCCCGCGGGCGCCGGGACCGTACGCTGCTCGATCACGAAGTCCTCGACGAGGTTGTCGTGCGAACCCTCGCGGCAGAAGTACGGGTGGTGGGAGCCGCGCCCCGCCACGCGTGTACGGCGCAGGGTGCAGGCGGACGCGGCGACCAGGCCGAAGCCGTTGTCGACGTGGCGTACGACGATGTCGTCGGCCCAGCAGTCATAAGCGCACTGGAACGCGACGCCGTTGTACCCCTTGTCGAGCAGGTGCGGGGACTGCGGCGTCTCCACCGCTTCCAACGTCAGGCCCTCCACACCGGAGTTGGTGAGCGGGGCGACGAGCGTGGTGAGCCTCGGGTCCCACTCGGGCCGTACGTCGAGCGGCAACGGCCTTTCCAGGGTGAGCCGGTGGCCCCGTACGGAGACGATCCGCACCGGCCACTCGTACGGCACGTACGACGTCAGCTTCGTCATCGCGGGCCAGTCGTAGGCCGCCGGTCCCGCTCCGCCGCCCGCCATTTGCTGGAGGAGCGAGTGGTCGGTGTCGTCGGCGAGTTGGAGCAGGACCAGCTGCCCGCGCTCGACGGCCGAGGGGTCCTCGACGGTCACCGTACGGTCGCCGCGCCGGGCGGGAGCGACGGCGGTGAGGGTGCGCCACTCGTCGCGTTTGTTGCCGGTCCAGCCCTCGAAGGGCCACGCCTGCGCCTTGATGGCGGCGGTGAGAGAGGCCCAACGCTCCTGCGGGCAGAGCCAGATGAGGCCGCCGGCCCAGGACCAGCTGGACTTGTCGCCGCCGTAGCGGCTGCCGTACCTGCCGATGATCTCGGTGAGGTTCCGGGTCGCGAGGAGTGTCGTACGGCCGCTGCCCGCGCCGCGCAGGACCACGTCGCTGTGGCCGATCCGGATGACGTCGTCGATGCGGTACGTGCCGGGCGGGACGGTGACCGTGCCCCCGCCGCGCGCTCCGGCGGCGGCGAGGGCACGGTTGATCGCGGGGGCGTCGTCCGCGGAGCCGTCGCCCCGGGCGCCGTACTTCTTCACGTCGGCGACGACGGGGAGGCGGGGGAAGCGGGTGGCGCCCGCGCGGCGGCCGGCCTTCCCGACGTACGGGATCTGCGGGTGGGTGTACGGCGACCTGGTGAACTCCCGCCAGAGCGGGGAGATCCGGGGCGCGGGCGGCCTGCGCGCACCGGCCGTCGCGGTGCCGGGGGCGGCGCCGGCCGCCGTCACTCCGGCGGCTACGACGACGGCGCTCCTGAGCAGCGTCCTTCTGGCGAGGGCGCTTTGACGGGCCTGGCCGACGTGACTGTCCTGACTGCCCTGACCGACGTGACCGGCCTGACCGTCCTTCATGGGATCCGCCTCCACATACGTGAACAATGTTCAGGTGTACACATGGAGTTGTGAGCATGACATGGCGCCAGGTGGCACGGGAAGGGGCAGGACGGGTCCGGAAGGCGGTTGCCTACGCTTGCGTTGACCGCTCGGTCAGGTGGGTGAACGCGTCCAGGTTCCGCGTGGACTCCCCCCGCGACACCCGCCACGCGTACTCCTTGCGGATCGCGCTCGCGAAACCCAGCTCCAGCAGGGTGTTGAACGAACCGTCCGCCGCCTCCAGCACCGACCCGAGCAGCCGGTCGATCTCCTCCTCGGTGACCGCCGCGAGCGGGATCTTCCCGGCCAGGTAGATGTCGCCGAGGCTGTCGATCGCGTAACTCACCCCGTACAGCTTGAGATTGCGCTCCAGCAGCCAGCGGTGGACCGCCTCGTCGTTCTCGTCGGGGTGCCGGATCACGAAGGCGTTCACGGACAGGGCGTGCCGGCCGACGCGCAGGGAGCAGGTGGTGGAGAGCTTGCGGGTGCCGGGGAGGGTGACGACGTACGTCCCCGGCTCGGGGCTCTCCCACGCCAGGTCCGCGCCGCCGAGCAGCTGCTCGATGACCTGGGAGGCGTGGGTCTCGGACGGGGTCCGCGGTGCGTCAGCCATGGTGCGAATGTACGTCAGCGGGTGCGACGGCGGGCGTGGGCACGAGCGTGGGCGCGGGCGACCCCCGGACCCCGGACCCCGGACGCGGGCGACCCCCGGACCCCGGCCCCCGGACCCCCGGACCCCCGGACCCCCGGAAGGGATTCACCCGTGATGCGCGTGCCCCCGCCGCCGGTGGCTCGCCACCGCCGCCGTGTAGACCTCCGCCGTCGCCGACGCCGCCGTGTCCCAGCCGAAGCACTGCGCGTGCCGGGTCGCCGCCGCGCCCATCCGGTCCACCAGCCGCGGGTGGTCCAGGAAGTCGCGCAGCACGCGCGCGTACGCCGCCGGATCGTGCCCCGGTACGAGGAAGCCGGTCGACCCGTCCCGTACCGCCACCGGAAGACCACCCACGGCCGCCGCCACCACGGGGGTGCCCGCCGCCTGGGCCTCTATGGCGACGAGGCCGAAGGACTCGCTGTACGAGGGCATGACCAGCACGGACGCCGCGCGGAACCAGTCGGCGAGCTGCTCCTGCCCGACCGGCGGCCGGAACCGCACCACATCGGCGATCCCGAGGCGCGCGGCGAGCTTCTGGAGGCCCTCCGGCTTGGCCAGGCCCGTACCGCTGGGTCCGCCGACGACCGGTACGACCAGTCGCGTACGGAGGGAGGGGTCCTGGTCCAGGAGGACGGCGACGGCGCGCAACAGCACGTCGGGGGCCTTGAGCGGCTGGATCCGGCCGGCGAAGAGCGGGATGAACGCGTCCTGCGGCAGCCCGAGGCGGGCGCGGGCGGCGGCCCTGCCGTCGGCGGGCGAGAAACAGTCGAGATTCACGCCGGGGTGCACGACGGCGGCCTTCGCGGGGTCCGCGTCGTAGAAGCGGACGAGGTCGTCGGCCTCCTCCTGCGTGTTGGCGATCAGCCGGTCGGCGGCGCGCACGATCTGCGTCTCGCCGATCACCCGGGCCGCGGGCTCGGGTGTGTCGCCCTCGGCGAGCGCGGCGTTCTTGACCTTGGCCATGGTGTGCATGGCGTGGACGAGGGGGACGCCCCAGCGTTCGGAGGCGAGCCAGCCGACGTGTCCCGACAGCCAGTAGTGGGAGTGCACCAGGTCGTAGTAGCCGGGGCGCTGGCCGGCCCAGGCCTGCATCACGCCGTGGGTGAAGGCGCAGAGCTGCGCGGGCAGTTCCTCCTTGGCCAGGCCCTCGTAGGGGCCCGCGTCCACGTGCCGTACGAGCACGCCGGGCGCCAGCTCCACGGCGGGCGGCAGGGCGCCGGTGGTGGCGCGCGTGAAGATCTCCACCTCGATGTCGAGGGTGGCCAGGCGCTTCGCCAGCTCGACGATGTAGACGTTCATCCCGCCCGCGTCGCCCGTCCCCGGCTGATGCAGCGGGGAGGTGTGGACGCTCAGCATGGCGATCCGCCGGGGCCTGCGCGACTGGCCGGGAACGCGCGGTCTGGGCGGCGACGCCATCACGCCGGCGATGCGGGAGACGGACTGGCTCACGTCTGCGGTCCTCTCGCTCAGGGCACTCGCTCAGGTCACTCGCTCGGGCACGGCGAAGAGAGGGCGTGCGGCACCCTCCGACCCGGCACAACAGCGGAATGCGTCCTTGCATTTCCCTCTTTGCCAAATCGTTGCCGGGGGACGCTGAACCCTCGGACGGATCCCGGGGCGGATCTGGGGCGCCGGGAGGAATCCCGGGGTGCGTCCGGCCTTCGTTACGCTCCTTTCCATGGCCGCGCGCTCCACCCCTTCCTCCCCCTCCGTTCCCCGCCCTGTGGGCACGGTCACACGCGGCACCACCCACCAGAACCGGCTGCGCCGGATGGACCGCTGGATCGCCGCCGTGCACGGGCCGGCCCTGCGGCGCTCGGCCGATCCCGTGGTGGTGGACCTGGGGTACGGGGCGGCGCCCTGGACGGCCGTCGAGCTGCTGCGGCGGCTGCGGGCGGCGGAGCCGCGTACCGAGGTCGTCGGGATCGAGATCGACCCGGTGCGGGTCGCGGCGGCGCTGCCGTACGAGGAGGACGGGCTGCGCTTCCGGCACGGCGGCTTCGAGATACCGCTGCCGGGGGACGGACGGCCGGCGGACCGGCGGCCGGTGCTCGTCCGGGCCGCCAATGTGCTGCGGCAGTACGAGGAGGGCGAGGTCGCCGCGGTCTGGGCGCGGCTGTGCGCGCGCCTCGCGCCGGACGGGCTGCTGGTGGAGGGGACGTGCGACGAGATCGGGCGGCGGCACGTGTGGGTCGCGCTCGGGCCCGAGGGGCCGCGTACGGTCACCTTCGCGACGCGGCTCGGCTCGCTGGGCCGCCCCTCCGACCTGGCGGAACGGCTGCCGAAGGCGCTGATCCACCGCAACGTCCCTGGCGAACCGGTCCACGCGTTCCTGCGGGACTTCGACCGGGCGTGGGCGGCGGCGGCGCCGTACGCCTCGTTCGGCGCGCGGCAGCGGTGGGTCAGGGCCGTACGGGATCTGTCGGCCGACTGGCCGGTGGGGTCCGACGCGCGGCGGTGGCGGCAGGGAGAGGTGACGGTGGAGTGGGCGGCGCTGGCGCCGGGCGGGACGCGGTGAGGCCCGGTGAGGGCCGGTGAGGAGTCAACGGCCCCGTCGCCCCTGTCGCTTTGACCGAGGGCGTGGCACGATTCCCGACGGTACGTGAAGTGCTGCGCGAGGCACGTCGGTTCGGGTGTTCAGCCGGACGACATCTCGCGGACGCCGTTCGCCCGTGCTGATCGCCGATGATGTTCACAGATGCCGTTCGCCGTTGATGTGGGGGAGTTCGTGGGCCGACGACGCAGTGCCGCCGCCGCGATCACGCTGGTCTGCGCTCTCGCCGCGCTGGCGTCGCCCCGGGCGATGAGCGGCGCGTACGCGGCTCCCGCGCCGCCCGCTCCCTCGCTTTCCCCGTCGGCCGTACCGCCGCCGCCCGTCGAACTCCCCCCGGGCGCCGGGCGGTCGGGCACCCCCGGCAAGAAGTCGCTGGACGACGTACGGATCGAGCTGGACGCCCTCTACGAGAAGGCCGCGTCCGCGACCGACGCGTACAACCTCGCCGACGAGCAGTACCAGAGGCTGTCGGCGGAGGTGTCGGCGCTGACGCGGGATCTCGTCCGGGGCCAGGCCCGTATCGACGAGCTGAACAAGTCCGCGGGGGCCGCCGCGCGGGCGCAGTACCGGGGCGGCGGGCTGCCGCCCGAGGCGCAGTTGGTGCTCACCGACGACCCCGGCCTCTTCCTGGACGGGGTGGGGCGGTTCCAGGAGAGCCAGCGCGCCACCCACCGCCTGATCGCCGAACTGACGCGGGCGCAGGAGGACTTGAAGACGTACGCGCAGGACGCCGGTACGGAGTGGGCGAAGCTGGAGGTCAGCCGGGCCAAGAAGGAGAAGGCCAAGGAGGAGATCACGAAGCAGATCGCCGCGGCCGAGAAGATAGAGGCCGGTCTGGAGAAGGAAGACCTCGCGCGGCTGGCGCGGCTCCAGGACGAAGCGGCGCTCAGGGCGCAGTCGGCGTGGCTCGGGTCCGGGGCGCTCAAGGACATCAACCGCGGGGCGAGCGCCCAGGGCAAGCAGGCGATCGCGTTCGCGACGGCGCAGATCGGCAAGCCGTACGTGTGGGGGGCCGAGGGGCCGTCCTCGTACGACTGCTCGGGGCTGACCTCGGAGGCGTGGTCGGCGGCCGGGCGGACCATCCCCCGTACGTCCCAGGAGCAGTGGCGGCTGCTGCCGAGGGTCCCGGTCACGGACCTGCGGCCCGGCGATCTGATCATCTACTTCGAGGACGCGAGCCACGTGGGGATGTACGTGGGCGACGGCACGATCGTGCACGCGCCGCGGCCGGGGCGGAACGTGACGCTGGCGGGGGCGGGCACGATGCGGATCCTCGGGGTCGTACGGCCGGACAAGTAGCGCGGGACCCGCACCACGCGTGCGGGCAGCGCCAGGGGGGCCGAAGCGAGTGGCTTGTATGTGACACGAGCCACGGCCGGGGCGGCGAACCTCTCACCCCCACGTGATGTTTGTCATGACCGGATATGCCGAAACCCGCCTGATGTGTTACCGCCGGCGGCATATGACGGTGGCTCTTCCTTCGCCCGCCATTCCGTTCCGGGGCCCGCTACCGCTATGGTCCCCGTCTGGCGGGGCGCAGATCGTCCTCCGCCGCCCTCGGGGGGAGGGAAGGAACCAAGAACGATGTCCGTACCCGCTCCCGTGCCGAGGCAGCGCACGAGTTCGCCGACCGTGCCGGCGACCGCCACCACAGCGGCGGCTCTCCCTTCGGCGCTCCCCTCCGCGCTCCCTTCCACGCCCCCCTCCGCGCTCCCCGAGGAGCGTCGGTATCCGGCCACCGAGACCGCCAAGAACGGCGACCTGGTGCTGCTGGTGATCGAGGACGACCCGCGGCGTACCTTCACCGCCCCCGAGCACCCCGAGGGCGCGGGTGTCCGGGTCCGGGTCCGTACCGCCCGCAACCTCACCGAGGCCGAGCGGCTGCTCACGGACGACATCCACTGCATCCTCGTGGACCTCGCCCTGCCCGGTTCCGACGACGGTGACGACCTGGCCCTGCTCAAGCACGTCCTGCGGCTGGCTCCCCGCCACGCCGTCCTCGCGCTGGCGGCGGAGGGCGACGGCGAGCGGGCGGCGGCGGCCGTACGGGTCGGGGCGCAGGACTTCCTCTTCCGCGACGAACTGGACGGGCGGCTGCTGAGCCGGGCGATCCGGTACGCGGTCGAACGCAAGCGCGCCGACATCGCGCAGCGCCAGCTCACCGAGTCGCGGCTGCGCGCGCAGGAGAACGCCCGGCTGGAGCGCGGGCTGCTCCCCACTCCCCTGCTCCAGGGCTCCGACCTGCGCTTCGCGGCCCACTACCGGCCCGGCAGATCGCGGGCGCTGCTGGGCGGGGACTTCTACGACACGGTCCGTACGCCGGACGGCACCGTCCACGCGATGATCGGCGACGTGTGCGGGCACGGCCCGGACGAGGCGGCGCTGGGTGTGGAGCTGCGGATCGCGTGGCGGGCGCTGACGCTGGCGGGGCTCAGCGGGGACCGGCTGCTCTCGACGCTCCAGCAGGTGCTGGAGCACGAGCGGGAGAGCGAGGAGATCTTCGCGACGCTCTGCACGGTGGACATCGCGCCGGACGGCCGGCGGGCCGGGCTGTGCCTGGCCGGGCACCCGTCA
This sequence comes from Streptomyces sp. NPDC088261, assembly GCF_044740805.1. NCBI lineage: Bacteria > Bacillati > Actinomycetota > Actinomycetes > Kitasatosporales > Streptomycetaceae > Streptomyces > Streptomyces sp. NPDC088261. The sequence continues at coordinate 5,858 of NZ_JBIURL010000013.1, read as the reverse complement.
CCGCTGGTGCGGCGGGCGGGGGCGGCGGCGCGGCTGCTCCCGTACGAGGACGGCGGGCCGGCCCTGGGGCTGCTGCCGCGCGCCCGCTGGCCCCGGCTCCAGGTCGAGCTGGGCGGGGCGTGGAGTCTGATGATGTACACGGACGGGCTGATCGAGGGGCGCGTGGGCCCCGGGGAGAAGCAGCGGCTGGGTCAGGACGGCATGGTGGAGATGATCAACCGGCAGCTGGCGGCGGGGCTCCGGGGCGACGAGCTGCTGGAGGCGGCGGTGGCGGAGGCGCGGGAGCTGAACGGCGGGGAGCTGACGGACGACGTGGCGGTGCTGGTGCTGGACCGGGGCGAGTGATTGCTCACGCCGGGGGGCGGGTTGCCGGGGGGGGTGACCGCCGGGGGGCGCGTGACCGCCGGGGGGGCGGGTGACCGCCGTCACCGACCGCCGTTGTAGGGCCCGTAAGGGCCGTCGCTGCTCGACCCGCCGCTGCGGCGTCCGCCGCCGGAGACCTGGCGGAGGGCGGGCCGTACGTCGACCATGAAGACGATCGTGGCGACGAGTCCGGCGATCTGGAGGAAGAGGACGCTGGACAGGAAGAAGTCCACGGCCACCACCACACCGAGGATGATCAGCCAGAAGCTCTTGGTCTTCTTGTCGGCCGCCGGGTAGGCGTCCTTGCGGGCCGTCGCGGCGAAGATCAGCGCGACGACGGCGAACACGAGCATCGCGAGGCTGAGAAGCACGAAAATATTGTTGAACCCTGAGATCAACACGCTGAGCACCGCCTAATGACCCGATGAGTGGTGAAGCGCCAGGAACGCCCTGTCACGCCAAGGTACCGAAGGTACCGGGAGAACGAGCCGGACACGGGTGAGGTGCCCGGCCCGCTCTCTCCGTAACCGCTATCGCTCCGGGGCCGCGACCGCGACGCACGGCGCCGGGGTCACTTGCCGGACGGGTCGGACGTACCGGATGCGCCGGACGGGCCGGTCGTGCCGGACGGCGGGGTCGTCTTGCGGGGGGTGGTCCTGCGCGGGGTGGTCTTGCGGGCCGCGGCCGACTTGGCGGCCGGCCTGGCGGCGGGCTTGGCGGGAGCCGGCTTGCTCTCGGCCGTCCCGTCCGTCTTGGGCGCGGCCTTCGCGTCGGCGGCCTTCGCGGGGCCGGGCTTGGCGGGAGCGGGCTTGGCGGCCGGCTTGGGGGCGGTCTCGGGCTCGACGGCGACGGCGATCTCGGTGATCTCCTCCGCGGCCTCACCACGCCAGGCCCGTACGGTCTGCTCGCCGCGCTCGGCGACCTTCTCGTACGTCTCACGCGCCCGGACCGCGTACTCGGCGGCCACGCCCACACTGCGCAGCGCCAGGTCCTGGGCGGTCTCGCCGAGCTTCTTCAGGTCGGCCGGGTCGAACGCCCCGAACACCTCGGTGACCCTGGCCTGGGCCTCCTTGGCCTGGTCGGCGACGCGGTCCTGGACGACCTTGGGGTCGGTGTTCCGCATGGCGTCGATCCGGGCCGGGGCCTCGGACCGCAGCTGCTCGATCAGGCCGGGCACCTTCCTGGCCTGCTCGACGGCGAGGTCGGCGGTGCCGGCGGCGAAGTAGAGGGGGGTCGGGTCGGTGAACGTCTTGCGCAGGTCATCGGCGAGGGCCATGACAGTGATCCTCCGGATCAGGGGGTGGTGGGTGGCTTGGGGGCACCACCGTCGGCGGTGCCTTCGACGTCTCCGGCATCCTCGGCGCGCCCGGCGTCCTCGGCGTCAGCGCCTCCGGCGCCGTCGGCGTCCTCGACGGCGAGGGCGGCGGCGACACTCTCCGCGTCGGCCCCGAGCTTCGCGCCCAACGTCGCCTCGACCGTCGACTCGAATCCGTTCTCCTTGCGGAAGGACTCGTAGATCTGGAGCAGCACCTGCTTCTGCCGCTCGTTTATGGACGGATCGGCGAGGAGGACGGCACGCGTCTCCAGCTCCTGCCGCTCTCGCTCGTCCAACATCCCCGCCTGCACGTACAGCGTCTCCGCGGAGATCCGCAGCGCCTTGGCGAGCTGCTGGAGGATGTCCGCGCTGGGCTTGCGCAGACCCCGTTCGATCTGGCTGAGGTACGGATTGGACACCCCGGCGGCATCGGCGAGCTGCCGCAACGAAAGCCGCGCCGTGCGCCGCTGCTCGCGCAGGTACTCACCGAGATTGCCGACGTTGAGTGATGCCATGCCTTCATGCTGCACCACCCCCGCTAACTTTTGCAAGCACAACGCTTGCAAAAGTGTCCCCCCTCAGGCGAGGTCGTCGTCCACCTGGGCGCGATCGAAGTGTCCGGTCCCTTTGATGCGTAGGCAGTCCCGGTCTTCTGTGGGCATGGGCGGTGCAGTCCCGGTCATGTGTGGGCAAGTGGTGGGGTGTTCCGGCCTTCGGCAGGAGAGTTTGACGCCTTCAAAGCCGCGTTCGCCCGCCGGCTCCCAGCCGAGAGCCCCCTCCGGACGACAGCACGCCCCTGGTTCCACCGCGAACTACGCCGGATGGCCACCCGGATCAGCAACGCCCGTTCTGGGGCCGCCTCACTGCCGCGTTCACTTCATGATCTTCGCGCGGGTGGCCTCGGCTCGGTCGAAGATGACTGTCACGTCGTCGGAGGCGAATAGGAACCGGTCGCCTTCCCAGCGTCCAGCGGCGATCCAGACGGATTCCAATGGGCTTCCCGGCAACTCGTTTGAGTCGAGGTCCAAGCGCACCCAGCACGGTGTCGCCTCTCCTGAAATCCAGTCGACCCAGGCCATCTCGGTGCCGATGATCTGCCGCCCCAGCAGTCGCCGCCAGCGAGGATGGGTGCCGACCGGCAGGACGGCCGGGCCCCATGGCTCTCCGACGTTGACGAGGAACTCCTCAACGGGACGATCGAAGACCTCCAGGCCGTAGGAGCCGAAGGTGCTGCCCCAGGTGAAGGTGAACACGACTCCGATGTCCATGGTCAGCCGGCAGCCATGAGTCGGTTCGTGCGACATTCCGTAGTCCCAGGTCAGTGGCTCGCGCCCGCCCTCGTCGCTTCCGGTCATCAGCGCATACTCGACACTCATGATGCGCAGGCCTCGAAGCGAATCCACGACGCGCTCCAACTGCGGCTGAGTGAGTCGAGGAAGGGTCATGTCAGTGATGATCTCACTGGTCGACCAGGCGCCACCGCTGATTTCTCCGCCCGAATCAACGACGAGCGCCTCAAGTCATTCCGGCTACTGATCGCGGTGCTGGCCGTCGCCGGCGAACGCCGACGAGAGCGCTTCTGCTCCGACGGTTGCGGCCACGCGTGGCATCGCCTGTCTGTCGACATCCCTGAAGCCTCGGCCTGATTCCCTCGCACTTGTAGGGTCTCGCGGCTCGTGTCATGACGCAGCGTGCTGACCAGCAAGATTCGGATGGGTCTCAGAGGGGCGCACCGATGCCCTTGTCTCGAATTCCGTGGCACTTCCTCGGCAAGCGCTGGAAGATGGCGATGTGCCGCTCCCCTACGTCTATCGCGTCGGCAAGTACGACCCCGCCGACCGTGACGATCACGGGAACTACACCGGCACCGCGGACACCGTCACGGCGAGATCGAGGCGGCCTATCTTCAGGTGGTCGAGGCGTTCGCCGCGGACACCAGCATCGACCATCTGTCTGTCCGCGAGCCGGAGGTCTCGTCTCTTGCTCACTTCGGCCTTGAGAGATCTCTGGACTGCTTCGGTCTCGACAGGCTCCTTCCCGGCGGTCCTGCCGACTTCCACGACGGAACAGAGATGCCGCTGGACGTCGGGCTGGAGCTGATTCGACTCATGCTGCGCGACAGCGGCGCCTGGTGCCGGCTGGAGGTGGACGACGTTTTCGCAGTGCACGTCGGGTGGGACCAGTACCTCTACGTCCGAAGCAGCCAACCCTGCCAAGGAGCTCTCACGGCCACCCCGGGCGGCCAGCCGCTAAGGGCTGTCCCGTAAGTGATCTTTGGCCGGGAGTGAATCCTGGGTCTCCCGGTTCACCCCTGCAACCGCACGACACAGCAGCGGATGGCAGGGGGGTCCCCCCGGCAAGGTGCGGATCCACCCACCCGGGGAGAGGGCAGAGCCCCTGTTATCGTGCGCCGATGTCCACGATCAAGCAGTTCCAAGTGACCTTCGACTGCGCGGACCCTGCGCGTCTCGCCGGCTTCTGGTGCGAGGTGCTGGGGTATGTCGTACCTCCGGTCCCGACGGGGTTCGCCACTTGGGAGGACTACCACCGCTCGCTGCCGCCTGAGGATCAGGTGATCTACTTTGCGTGCAGTGATCCCTCGGGTGTGGGTCCGCGTGTGCTCTTCCAGCGCGTTCCCGAAGGGAAGGTCGTCAAGAACCGGCTACATCTTGACGTGCGGGCCGGTATCGGGCTCGTGGGTGAGGAGCGCCTGGCCACGCTTGAAGCCGAATGCGCACGGCTGGTCGCGCTTGGCGCGGTACATGTGCGAACGATGCGTGCCGACGGCGAGAACGAGTCCTGCATCGTGATGCAGGATATTGAAGGCAACGAATTCTGTCTCGACTGAGGACCTCCGAGCCGACGAGGTAGGGGGCAGTCTCCCTTGGACCTCGCTGGTCTCGTATGCGGCGGGAGTCATCCCGCGAGAGCGAGGTTGTGCAGCCGAGCGTGGCGTGGTGGACGCCGTCGCCCTTGAGACGGCAGTCACGGAGGATCTTCCAGGTCTTCATGCGGGCGAAGACGTGCTCGACGCGGGCGCGGACCTGTTTGTACGAGCGATTCCGCTCCTGCTTCCAGCCTGGCAGCTCCTCGCCCGGGGTGCGGCGGTGGCGCATCAGGAGACCGGTGCCCGGATAGCCGCCGTCGGCCACCGGTAAGCGACGACAACAGCACCCGGTCCTCCAGCGGCAGTCCCCACGGCCGGCCCTGGCCCGGGAGCCGGCGCCCCCACGGCGCAACGCGGTCACCACCTTGCCGAAGGCGCGCGGGCTCAGGCCGGTGAACGGGGCTGTCCAGGACGGCTCGGACGCCGTGATCACACCTGACACGGTCAAGATCATCGCAGAGCAAGATTACTTACGGGACAGCCCTCAGCTCTCCACGGGAAGCGCCGCTGACGTGTGTGTCTCAGTGGCCGGACAGCGGGCATCCTGCCTGAGATTTGGCCAGAAGTTCTGAGGCCCTACAGCGCTTCCGCGCCTACCGGGCCAGCGGCCGTAGGGAAAACATCGCGCTCAGCTTCGGCATGGGGCCCGGACCTGGGGCTTCACGCCGTTCCGCGCCGGATGGGCGGTGGGGGTCAGAAGTGTGTGGTGATTCCGAAGGCTCGGTGGAGGTGGGTCATGTCGTGGCGGTCGCGATCTCTAGGTTCGTATCCCTGGTGGAAGTGGACCTGTTGCTCGGCGGAGAGGCAGGGGACGGGGGTGCCCTTGATCGTGCCGGTCACGAAGCACGCGGACGGGTAGAGGAAGGGGCGCTCCGGGTCGGGGGACGCCTGTATCGCCGAGCCGTCGTCGGCGAAGACGAGGGGGTGGAGGTCGATCTCCCGGCCGTCCGGGGCCGTGACGACGAATCGGACGGGTCTCCAGTTCAGGGTCTCGGCGAAACCCGCTCCGGAGAGGGCGGACATGACGGCGGGCTCTTGCTCCTGGCGGTGCATCAGGTCCAAGTCGTCGTGGTCCCGGGTCTGTTCGCCGATCAGGGCGTCGATCCCCCAGCCTCCGCCGACCCAGACATCCACGTCGGCCCGGCGCAGCAGGGCCAGGACGGACAACACGTCTTCTGCGGTCATCATGCGACACAGGCTAGGGCGTGTCCGCGAAGTGGGGTCGTCCGCCCGGAGGGCGGGGCTCGCGGCGTCTGGTGCGTGCGATCGCAAGGCGGAGGACCCACCCCGTAC
>NZ_JBIURL010000012.1:0-218556 GCF_044740805.1 Streptomyces sp. NPDC088261 | reverse complement strand
TGTGTCGCATGGCTACCGTCAAACAAAACAAGGGCGCGCACGCGACGTAAAACATGCAGTGCAGGACACGACCCCTGACCGGCCCCCGGCGACAACCCGCACCTCGCCCACCGGCCCGCAGCGGGCACCATCAAGCCCGTCCGGCGATTGAGGACATCAGTAAGCCGCGCCCACCACATGGGCGCAGACGCCCGTCCGGCGACGGAGGACAAGCGAGGAAGCCGCGCCGCCCACCGGGGCGTAGGACAATGTCGGCCGCAACGCGGGCGCCGCCCGAGGTACGCGACACTGGGGGCATGCCCTCCGTACTGCCCGACGGCGAACCCGTGCCCGAGACCGGCGCCCTCCCCCCGCACGCCCTCGACGGCGCGGCCACGCGCCCCCTCGGGTTCTACCTGCACGTCCCCTACTGCGCCACCCGCTGCGGATACTGCGACTTCAACACCTACACCGCCACCGAGCTCCGCGGCACCGGCGGGGTGCTGGCGTCCCGGGACAACTACGCCGACACCCTCGTCGACGAGATACGGCTGGCCAGGAAGGTCCTGGGCGACGACCCCCGCCCCGTCCGCACCGTCTTCGTCGGGGGCGGTACGCCCACCCTCCTGGACGCCGGCGACCTCGTACGGATGCTCGACGCCGTGCGCGACGAGTTCGGGCTCGCCGACGACGCCGAGGTCACCACCGAGGCGAACCCGGAATCCGTGGACCCGGAATACCTCGCGGCCCTGCGCGCCGGCGGGTTCAACCGGATCTCCTTCGGCATGCAGAGCGCCCGGCAGCACGTCCTCAAGGTCCTGGACCGCACGCACACCCCCGGCCGCCCCGAGGCGTGCGTCGCCGAGGCGCGCGCCGCCGGGTTCGCGCACGTCAACCTCGACCTGATCTACGGCACCCCCGGCGAGAGCGACGACGACTGGCGCGCCTCGCTCGACGCCGCCGTGGGCGCGGGCCCCGACCACATCAGCGCCTACGCGCTCATCGTGGAGGAGGGCACCCGGCTCGCCCGCCGCATCCGCCGCGGCGAGGTCCCGATGACCGACGACGACGAGCACGCGGACCGGTACCTGATCGCGGACGAGGTGCTCGCGAAGGCCGGGTTCTCCTGGTACGAGGTGTCGAACTGGGCCACGACCGAGGCGGGCCGCTGCCTGCACAACGAGCTGTACTGGCGCGGCGCCGACTGGTGGGGCGCCGGGCCCGGCGCCCACAGCCACGTCGGCGGGGTCCGCTGGTGGAACGTGAAGCATCCGGGCGCGTACGCCGCCGCGCTCGCCGAGGGCCGCTCGCCCGGCGCGGGCCGGGAGATCCTGACGGCGGAGGACCGCCGGGTCGAGCGGATCCTGCTGGAACTGCGGCTGTCCGACGGAGTGCCGCTCTCGCTGCTGGCGGAAGCCGGCCGCGCCGCCGCCGCCCGCGCGGTCGCCGACGGCCTGCTGGAGCCGGGGCCGTACGACGAGGGCCGGGGCGTGCTGACCCTGCGGGGCCGGCTGCTGGCCGACGCGGTGGTACGGGATCTGGTGGACTAGCGGGTGGGCCGGGTGGGCCGGGTGGATCGGGCGGACCCGGTGGGCCGGGTGGACCCGGTGGACCCGGTGGGCCGGTTGGACCGGTTGGACCCGGTGGACCAGCCGGGGGGCTGGACAGCGGGTCCGATGAGTTTTCGGTACGGGGGCAGTCCCCCCTGCCGAACCGTGATTCCGGAGAGGTGGAGCCCATGACCACGCTGCACGACCTGCTGCTCGCCCGCGTCCAGGACGGCACCGTACCCGGCGCCGTAGGTCTGGTGGCCCGGGACGGAGACGTCGAGGTGGCCGTCGCCGGGGCCGTCGACATCGAGGGCACCGCTCCGATGGCCCCCGACTCGATCTTCCGTATCGCCTCGATCACCAAGCCGATCACCGCCGCCGCGGTCATGATGCTGGTCGACGACGGACTCATCGCCCTCGGCGACCCGGTCCGGCGCTGGCTGCCCGAGCTGGCCGAGCCCGTGGTCGTCCGTACGCCCCACAGTCCCGTCGACGACGTCGTGCCCGCCGACCGGCCGATCACCGTCGCCGACCTGCTCTCCTCCCGCGCCGGATACGGCTTCCCCGACGACTTCTCGCTGCCCGCCGTCGCGCTGCTCTTCAGCGAGATGCTGCAAGGGCCGCCCCAGCCGCAGGCCGTCCCGGAGCCGGACGAGTGGATGGCCAGGCTCGGCCGCGTCCCGATGCTGCGCCAGCCGGGCGAGGCGTGGCTCTACAACATCTGCTCCGACCTCCAGGGCGTCCTGATCGCCCGCGTCGCCGGACGGCCCCTGGGCGAGTTCCTGGCCGAGCGGCTGTTCGAGCCCCTCGCCATGCACGACACCGGCTTCTCCCTGCCGCCCGGCGGAAGCGACCGGTTCACCAGCTACTACCGCGACGACCTCACCCTGATCGACGCCCCCGGCGGCCAGTGGGACGAGCCGCCGACGTTCCCCTCCGGCGCGGGCGGGCTCGTCTCGACCGCCGACGACTGGTACGCCTTCGCCCGGCTGCTCCTCGGCGGCGGAAGCACGGCGGACGGCAAGCGGCTGCTGTCCACCGAGTCGGTGCGGCTGATGACCACCGACCACCTGACCCCTGACCAGCGCGCCGCCGGTGAGCTCTTCCTGGAAGGGCAGGGCTGGGGCTACGGCGGCTCGGTCGACGTGAAGTCCGTCGACCCGTGGAACGTACCGGGGCGGTACGGCTGGGTCGGCGGTACGGGCACCGCCGCGCACGTCGTCCCGTCGACCGGCGCGGTGAGCATCCTGCTCACCCAGCGGGCGATGTCCGGTCCGACCCCGCCCGCCCTGATGCGCGACTTCTGGCGGTACGCGGCGGCGGGGGCCTGAGTTCGCGGACGCCCGGCGCTCAGGCCGCCGGTTCCGTCACGAAGTCGATCAGGCGCTCCACCGACCCCAGCAGCGCCGGCTCCAGATCGCGGTACGAGTGCACCCTGGACAGGATGTGCTGCCAGGCCGCCCCGGTGTTCTCCGGCCAGCCCAGCGCCCGGCACACGCCCGTCTTCCAGTCCTCGCCCCTCGGCACCCGGGGCCACGCCGCGATGCCCACCGAGGACGGCTTCACGGCCTCCCACACGTCGATGTACGGGTGGCCCACCACCAGGACGTCCGCGCCCGTCACCGCCGCCGCGATCCGGGACTCCTTCGAACCCGGCACCAGATGGTCGACCAGGACGCCCAGCCGCGCGTCCGGCGCCGGGGCGAACTCCCCGACCACCGCCGGGAGATCGTCCACGCCCTCCAGGTACTCCACGACCACCCCCTCGATCCGCAGATCGTCGCCCCACACGCGCTCCACCAGCTCCGCGTCGTGCCGGCCCTCCACATAGATCCGCCCGGCCCGGGCCACCCGGGCGCGCGCCCCGGGGACCGCGATCGAACCGGAGGCCGTACGGGACGGCCGTACCGGACCCCCGGCCGTCGGGCGGACCAGCGTGACCACCCGGCCCTCCAGCAGGAAGCCCCGGACCGCCAGCGGGAACACCCGCTGCTTGCCGAAGCGGTCCTCCAGGGTCACCGTCGGCCCCTCCGCCGTCTTCTCGCAGCGGATCACCGCGCCGCAGAAGCCGGTCACCACCTCCTCGACCACCAGATCCGGTTCGGCCGGCACCTCCGGCGCCGGGGTCGGCTTCTTCCACGGAGGGGTGAGGTCGGGGCTGTAGCTGCGCATGGCCAAGACGATAAACGGACGGGAGGCCCGCTACAGCGACACGCCGAAACGTACCGCCAGCGCGTCCCGCTGGGCCCGTACGAACGCCGCGTCCACCACAGCGCCGTGCCCCGGCACGTACACCGCGTCCTCCCCGCCCAGCGCCAGCAGCCGGTCCAGGGAGGCCGGCCACCGGGCCGTGATCGCGTCAGGACCCGCCTGCGGCTCCCCCGACTCCTCCACCAGGTCCCCGCAGAAGAGCACCGGCGCGGCGCCCTCCCCGGCCGGGACCAGCAGGGCCAGGTCGTGGGCCGTGTGGCCGGGCCCCACGTTCGCCAGCAGCACCCGCGCGTCGCCGAGGTCCAGGGTCAGCTCGCCCGACACCCCGTGCCCCGGCAGGACCAGCGCGTCACGTGCCTCCGCCGCCTCCGCCGCGTCCACGCCCTCCCGCACCGCGTCCTCGTACAGCGCGCCACCGCTCCTGGCCAGCAGTTCCGCGACGCCCACCGCCCCGTACACCTCCGCCTCCGCGAACGCCGCCGTCCCCAGCACGTGGTCGAAGTGCGGATGGCTCAGCGCGACGTGCGTGACGGGTCGCCCGGGGCCCAGCAGCGCGGCCACGTCCGCCCGCAGCGCCGCGCCCTCCCGGGGCGTCGAGCCCGTGTCGTACAGCAGGACGCCGGTGTCACCGGCCACGAGTCCGGCGGTCGCGTCCCACCCGGGCAGCCGGCACCGGCCCGCCCGCGGCGACAGCCGCTCCCACCCGCGCTCTTCCCAGGGGATGTCCATACGACGACGCTAGCGCCGATACCGGGCGCCGGCCGGGCTCACGGCGCGCCGCCCCGCGCGGTAGCGTGGTCGGTCACCCTTGCTAGGGGCGTACCCCACAGCCGTACACTGTCGGGGGGAATGCTGGCACTCCCTCCGGGTGAGTGCCAAGCCGGATCCGACGGACGACAGCGGGAGGTGTGCGCGATGCTCAGTGAACGCAGACTCGAAGTGCTCCGCGCGATCGTCCAGGACTACGTCGGCACGGAGGAGCCGGTCGGCTCCAAGGCGCTGACCGAGCGGCACAAGCTCGGCGTGTCTCCGGCGACGGTCCGCAACGACATGGCGGTGCTGGAGGACGAGGGCTTCATCGCCCAGCCGCACACCAGCGCCGGCCGCATCCCGACCGACAAGGGCTACCGGCTCTTCGTGGACCGGCTGGCGGGGGTCAAGCCCCTGTCGTCGCCGGAGCGCCGGGCCATCCAGAACTTCCTGGACAGCGCGGTCGACCTCGACGACGTCGTGGGCCGTACGGTACGGCTGCTCGCGCAGCTGACCCGGCAGGTCGCCGTGGTGCAGTACCCCTCGCTGACCCGCTCGACGGTGCGGCACGTGGAGCTGCTCGGCCTGGCCCCCGCCCGGCTGATGCTCGTGTTGATCACGGACACCGGCCGGGTCGAACAACGCATGATCGACTGCCCCGCGCCCTTCGGGGAGACCGCCCTCGCGGACCTGCGGGCCCGGCTCAACAGCCGGGTCGTCGGACGCCGTTTCTCGGACGTCCCGCAGCTCGTGCAGGATCTTCCCGACTCGTTCGAGCAGGAGGACCGCGGGGTCGTCACGACGGTGCTCGCGACCCTGCTCGAAACGCTGGTCGAGGAGACCGAGGAGCGGCTGGTGATCGGCGGTACGGCCAATCTCACCCGCTTCGGGCACGATTTCCCGCTCACCATCCGGCCGGTGCTGGAGGCGCTGGAGGAGCAGGTCGTGCTCCTCAAGCTGCTGGGTGAGGCGGAGCACCCGGGCATGACCGTACGTATCGGGCACGAGAACGCCCATGAGGGCCTCAACTCCACGTCCGTCGTCGCGGTCGGCTACGGTTCGGGCGACGAGGCAGTCGCCAAACTCGGCGTGGTCGGACCGACCCGCATGGACTACCCCGGAACGATGGGAGCGGTACGCGCAGTGGCACGTTACGTCGGACAGATCCTGGCGGAGTCGTAAGTGGCCACGGACTACTACGCCGTTCTCGGCGTGCGCCGCGACGCGTCTCAGGACGAGATCAAGAAGGCATTCCGGCGGCTCGCCCGCGAGCTGCACCCGGATGTCAATCCCGATCCCAAGACGCAGGAGCGCTTCAAGGAGATCAACGCCGCGTACGAGGTGCTGTCGGACCCGCAGAAGAAGCAGGTCTACGACCTCGGCGGGGACCCGCTGTCGGCGAGCGGCGGCGCCGGTGGCGCGGGCGGTTTCGGAGCCGGTGGCTTCGGCAACTTCTCGGACATCATGGACGCGTTCTTCGGTACGTCGCAGCAGCGCGGGCCGCGCTCGCGGACGCGGCGGGGCCAGGACGCGATGATCCGGCTGGAGATCGACCTCAACGAGTCGGCCTTCGGCACCACCAAGGACATCCAGGTCGACACGGCCGTGGTCTGCACGACCTGCTCGGGCGAGGGGGCGGCGCCGGGCACCTCGGCGCAGACCTGCGACATGTGCCGCGGTCGCGGCGAGGTCTCGCAGGTCACGCGGTCCTTCCTGGGCCAGGTCATGACCTCGCGGCCGTGCCCGCAGTGCCAGGGCTTCGGTACGGTCGTGCCGACGCCGTGCCCCGAGTGCGCCGGTGACGGGCGGATCCGTTCGCGCCGCACGCTCACGGTCAAGATCCCGGCGGGCGTCGACAACGGCACGCGGATCCAGCTCGCGGGAGAGGGCGAGGTCGGCCCCGGCGGCGGCCCCGCCGGTGACCTGTACGTGGAGATCCACGAGCTGCCGCACGCGGTGTTCCAGCGGCGCGGCGACGACCTGCACTGCACGGTGACCGTCCCCATGACGGCGGCGTCCCTGGGCACCAAGTGCCCGCTGGAGACGCTGGACGGGGTGGAGGACATCGACGTACGGCCCGGCACGCAGTCGGGGCAGTCGATCCCGCTGCACGGGCGGGGCATCACGCACCTGCGCGGCGGCGGGCGCGGCGACCTCATCGTGCACGTCGAGGTCACGACCCCGTCGAAGCTGGACGCGGAGCAGGAACGGCTGCTGCGGGAGCTGGCGGTGCTGCGCGGCGAGGAACGGCCCCTGGGCCAGTTCCAGCCGGGCCAGCAGGGCCTCTTCTCCCGCCTGAAGGACGCGTTCAACGGTCGTTGACGGACGTCCTTGATCAGCGTTGATGCTGTCCTTGATCGCCGGGCGGGCTGAAATCGAGCCCGTCCGGCGATCGAGGACACACCGCGGCCGCGGGCCGCGCCCCCGGATCTCCCGGGCGGCGAGCGGCATGGCACCATGCTTCGCATGTCCTCCGCACTGACCGATCTCTGCCGGTACCCCATCGTGCAGGCCCCCATGGCGGGCGGTGCCTCCTGCCCGCAGCTCGCCGCGGCCGTCTCCGACGCCGGCGGGCTCGGGTTCCTCGCCGCCGGGTACAAATCGGTCGATGTCATGTACGAGGAGATCAAGCACCTGCGTGGTCTCACCTCGCGCCCCTTCGGCGTCAACCTCTTCATGCCCCAGCCGCACTACGCGGACGCCGCGGCCGTCGAGGTCTACCGCAACCAGCTCGCCGGTGAGGCCACCTGGTACGAGACCCCGCTCGGCGACCCCGAGAGCGGCCGGGACGACGGGTACGAGGCCAAGCTGGCGATCCTGCTGGACGACCCGGTCCCGGTCGTCTCGTTCACCTTCGGCTGCCCCACCCGTACGACCCTCGACGCCTTCGCCAAGGTCGGCACGCTCACCGTCGTCACCGTCACCACGCCCGAAGAGGCCCAGACCGCCCAGTGGTCCGGCGCCGGCGCCGTCTGCGTCCAGGGCATCGAGGCCGGCGGCCACCAGGGCACCCACCGCGACGACCCGGAGAACGACGGCGTGGGCCTCGGGCTGCTCGCCCTGCTCGCGCTGGTCAAGGAGACCGTCGACCTCCCGGTCATCGCGACCGGCGGCATCATGCGCGGCGGCCAGGTCGCCGGGGTGCTGGCGGCGGGCGCGGAGGCGGCGCAGCTCGGCACCGCGTTCCTGGTGTGCCCGGAGTCCGGGGCGAGCGCGCTGCACAAGGACGCCATGACCAACCCCCTGTTCGCGCGGACCCAGTTGACGCGCGCGTTCTCCGGCCGCCCCGCCCGGGGCCTCGTCAACCGCTTCATGAGCGAGCACGGCAAGTACGCCCCGGCCGCCTACCCGGAGGTGCACCACGTCACCGCCGGGCTGCGCAAGGCCGCCGCGAAGGCCGGTGACGCGCAGGGCATGGCGCTGTGGGCCGGGCAGGGCCACCGGCTGGCCCGCGACCTGCCGGCCGCGACGCTGGTCAACGTCCTCGTCACCGAGTTCGAGGTGGCCGGCGCGAGACTCGGCCGGCCGGGCAACGCCTCGTGACCGCCCCGGTGTTCGTGGTCGACGGCTTCGGCGCGGGACCGGCCGGGCGGTTCGTCCTGGACGGCTCCGAGGGGCGGCACGCCGTGTCCGTGAAGCGGCTGCACGCCGGCGAGGACGTCGTCCTGACCGACGGCAGGGGCCGCTGGGCGGACGCCGTGGTCCTCGGGACGGAGGGCAAGGACCGGCTGATCGTCCAGCTCGACTCGTACACCGACGAACCGCCGGAGACCCCGCACATCACCGTCGTACAGGCCCTGCCCAAGGGCGACCGGGGCGAGGTCGCCGTCGAGACCATGACGGAGACCGGCGTGGACGCCGTCGTCCCGTGGGCGGCCTCCCGGTGCGTCACGCGGTGGAACGGGGAGCGGGGCGCGAAGGCGCTCGCCAAGTGGCGTTCCACGGCGCGGGAGTCGGGGAAGCAGTCGCGGCGGGTGCGGTTCCCCGAGGTGGCGGACGCGATGAGTACGAAGCAGGTCGCCGCGCTGCTGGCGACGGCCGACTTCGCGGCCGTCCTGCACGAGGACCGGGACGCGGCGAGCGCCGCGCTCGCCGCGGCCGAACTGCCCCGCGAGGGTTCCGTCGTGCTGGTCGTCGGGCCCGAAGGGGGCGTGTCCCCCGAGGAGTTGGCGGCCTTCGCGGCGGTGGGTGCGGAGCCGTACCGGCTGGGCCACAGCGTGCTCCGTACGTCCACGGCGGGGACGGCGGCCGTGGCCGTGGTGATGGCCCGCACCGGCCGCTGGTCCTGACACCCCCTAACATGGACCGATCGTGATCGTGTGATCACCGTCACCACCGTCGTCGCCGCATTCGAGGAGGGCCAGGACCATGGCCGGAGAACCACAGGCCGACTGCCTGTTCTGCAAGATCGTGGCGGGGGACGTGCCGGCCACCGTCGTCCGTGAGACGGCGACCACCGTCGCCTTCCGGGACATCCACCCGCAGGCCCCCACCCACATCCTCGTCATCCCCCGCGTGCACTACCCCGACGCGGCCTCGCTGGCCGCCGCCGAGCCGGGGATCGCCGCGGACCTGCTGACCGAGGCCGGGACCGTCGCGGCCGAGGAGGGCGCCGACTCCACCGGCTACCGGATCGTCTTCAACACCGGCAGCGGCGCCGGCCAGACCGTCTTCCACGCGCACGCCCACCTGCTGGGCGGCCGGGGCCTCAACTGGCCTCCTGGATAAGCGCCTTGTCCGTACGAGAACTGGTCGTCCTGGGCACCGCCAGCCAGGTGCCCACGCGCCACCGCAACCACAACGGATATCTGCTGCGCTGGGACGGCGAGGGCCTGCTCTTCGACCCGGGCGAGGGCACCCAGCGGCAGATGCTCCGGGCCGGGGTCGCGGCGCACGACATCAACCGCCTCTGCGTCACGCACTTCCACGGCGACCACGCGCTCGGGCTGGCCGGGGTGATCCAGCGGATCAACCTCGACCGGGTGCCGCACCCGGTCACCGCGCACTACCCGGCGAGCGGACAGCACTTCTTCGAGCGGCTGCGGTACGCGACGGCCTACCGCGAGACCGTCCGGCTGACCGAGGCGCCGGTCACCGGCGACGGAGTCCTCGCGCGGACCGACGCGTACACGCTGGAGGCGCGACTCCTCTCGCACCCCGTCGAGTCGTACGGCTACCGCCTCACCGAGCCCGACGGGCGCCGCATGCTGCCGGAGCGGCTGGCCGCCCACGGCATCGCGGGCCCGGACGTCGGCCGCCTCGCGCGGGAGGGGGTCCTGGGCGGGGTCACGCTGGACGAGGTCAGTGAGATCCGTACCGGACAGCGGTTCGCCTTCGTCATGGACACCCGGCTCTGCGACGGCGTGCACACGCTCGCCGAGGGGTGCGACCTGCTGGTGATCGAGTCGACGTTCCTGGACGAGGACGAGACGCTCGCCACCGACCACGGCCACCTCACGGCGGGCCAGGCGGGGCGGGTGGCGCGGGACGCGGGGGTACGGCACCTGGTGCTCACCCACTTCTCGCAGCGGTACGGGGACCCGGAGGCGTTCGAACGGCAGGCGCGGGCGGCGGGCTTCACGGGCGAAGTGACCGTGGCCGCCGACCTGGTGCGGGTGCCGCTGCCCCCGCGCCGCGCCTGACCCGGGCGGCGGACGGGCGAAGGCGGCGCCGGACCCGGTCAGGACGGACGGGCGAGGACGCCGCCCGACCCGGTCAGGACGGACGGGCGAAGATGCCGGCCGACCCGATCCGGACGGCCTGAAACGTACGGTTCGTCCGGCCGCCCGGGACACGGAAGGGCCCCCCGACCTGCCGACCTGCCACCACGCCGCGCATCGGGCAGACTGTCTTGATCCGCACGCGATCGGGGAGCCCGCCGTGACCACATTCACCCCACCCGACGGAGAGCCGCAGGACCGGACCGCCGCCGTCGACCCGCTGGGCGGACTGCGCGCCCCGGACGATCCGCGGTGCGACGTCTACCTCACGGGCACGGTCTTCCTCGACATCATCTTCACCGGCCTGGCCGCCGCCCCCGTGCGCGGCACCGAGTCCTGGGCGCGGGGGATGGGCTCCAGCCCCGGCGGGATCGCCAACATGGCCACCGCCCTGGCCCGCCTCGGACTGCGCACCTCGCTCGCCGCCGCCTTCGGCGACGACCACTACGGGGAGTACTGCTGGGACGCGCTGGAGCAGGGCGAGGGCATCGACCTGTCCGGCTCCCGCAAGGTCCCCGGCTGGCACTCGCCGGTGACCGTCTCCATGGCGTACGAGGGCGAGCGGACGATGGTCTCGCACGGCCACGAGGCCCCGCCGCCCGAAGGCGCCCTGCCCGAGTGCCCGCCGCGCGCCCGGGCCGCCATCGCCGCCCTGCTGCCGGGCCGGGGCGACCCCTGGATCGGCCGGGCCGCCTCCCACGGGTCGCTGATCTTCGCCGACGTCGGCTGGGACGACTCCGGCCGCTGGGACCTCGCCGGGCTCGTGGACCTGGAGCACTGTGAGGCGTTCCTGCCCAACGCCCAGGAGGCGATGCGCTACACACGCACCGACGACCCCAGGAAGGCCGCCTGGAAGCTGGCCGAGAAGGTGCCGCTCGCCGTCGTCACGCTCGGTGCGGAGGGCGCGTACGCCGTGGACGGGCGCACCGGCGAGAGCGCCCAGGTCCCGGCCATCGCGGTGGAGGCCCTGGACCCGACGGGCGCGGGGGACGTCTTCGTGGCCGGGTTCGTCACCGGTACGCTCGCCGGCTGGCCGCTCGCGGACCGGCTGGCCTTCGCCGGGCTGACCGCCGCGCTGTCGGTGCAGGAGTTCGGCGGGTCGCTCTCCGCGCCCGGCTGGTCGGAGGTGGCGACCTGGTGGCGGTCGGTGCAGCGGGTCCCCGACCAGGATCCGGCGGCGCTGCGGCGGTACGGCTTCCTGGAGGGCCTGCTGCCCGCGCCGAGCAGGCCGTGGCCGCTGCGCAGGGCCGTACCGACCATCGGATTCGGCCGCGTCGGCTGATCCGGCCGGCGGGCGGGCCGGTGCGGGCCCCCGGGGGGCGCGGCGGGGGCGCGCCGCAAGGGCGCGGGAAGGCGCGCGGAAAAGTCCTACGGTGTTGTCGGTGCGGAGTCGTAGGCTGGTGGTCCAGAGGTTGTCGAGTGGCGAGAACCCTGCAACGGGAGGTATGCGCAGGCCACAGTGCCGGCCCATGACTCAGACACCTACAGACCCGACCCCCGCACCGGCGCAGGCGCGTGCCCAGTTCACCGTCCCCGACAGCCACCCGATGGTGATGGTCCTGGGTTCGAGGGATTCCCTGCTGCGTGTGATCGAGAAGGCGTTCCCGGCCGCAGACATCCATGTCCGGGGAAACGAGATCAGTGCGACAGGCAGCGCGGCGGACGTCGCGCTCGTCCAGCGCCTGCTCGACGAGATGATGCTGGTGCTCCGCACCGGTCAGCCGATGACGGAGGACGCAGTGGAACGTTCCATCGCCATGCTCAGAGCGAGCGAGAGCGGCGGGGCTGACGGCGAGGAGACCCCCGCCGAGGTGCTCACGCAGAACATCGTGTCCAGCCGTGGACGCACGATCCGCCCGAAGACCCTCAACCAGAAGCGGTACGTCGACGCGATCGACAAGAACACGATCGTCTTCGGCATCGGCCCCGCCGGTACCGGCAAGACCTACCTCGCCATGGCCAAGGCGGTGCAGGCCCTCCAGTCCAAGCAGGTCAGCCGCATCATCCTGACCAGGCCCGCCGTCGAGGCGGGGGAGCGGCTCGGCTTCCTGCCGGGCACGCTCTACGAGAAGATCGACCCGTACCTGCGCCCGCTCTACGACGCGCTGCACGACATGCTCGACCCCGAGTCGATCCCCCGCCTGATGGCGGCGGGCACGATCGAGGTCGCGCCGCTGGCGTACATGCGGGGCCGTACGCTCAACGACGCGTTCATCATCCTGGACGAGGCGCAGAACACCAGCCCCGAGCAGATGAAGATGTTCCTCACCCGCCTCGGCTTCGAATCGAAGATCGTCATCACCGGTGACGTGACCCAGGTCGACCTCCCGGGCGGCACGAAGAGCGGTCTGCGGCAGGTCCAGGAGATCCTGGAAGGCGTCGAGGACGTGCACTTCTCCCGGCTGACGTCGGAGGATGTCGTACGGCACAAGCTCGTCGGCCGTATCGTCGACGCCTACGAGCAGTACGACAGCCGCAACGGCAACGAACAGCACCGCTGAACGAAGCGTGCGCGGCACTAATCGGGAGAGTCTCACCGCACCATGTCGATCGACGTCAACAACGAGTCAGGCACCGAGGTCGACGAGCAGGCGATTCTCGACGTCGCCCGCTACGCGCTCACCCGGATGCGAATCCACCCCCTCTCCGAGCTGTCGGTGATCGTGGTGGACGAGGCCGCCATGGAGCAGCTGCACCTCCAGTGGATGGACCTGCCGGGTCCGACCGATGTCATGTCCTTCCCGATGGACGAGCTGCGTCCGCCGGTCAAGGACGACGAGGAGCCCCCGCAGGGGCTCCTCGGTGACATCGTGCTCTGCCCCGAGGTCGCCAAGAGGCAGGGCGAGGAGGCGCCGACGCGGCACTCCATGGACGAGGAGCTGCAACTCCTCACCGTCCACGGGGTGCTGCATCTCCTCGGGTACGACCACGAGGTGCCGGACGAGAAGGCCGAGATGTTCGGCCTCCAGGCCGCGATCGTCGACGGCTGGCGGGCCGAGCACGGGCTCGAAGGGCCCTCGCCCGCCCCGACCGTCTCGTGACCGCGCAACTGATCGTCGGGGCCGTCGCCCTGGTCGTCGTCGCCTGGCTGGCGGCGTCGGCCGAGGCGGGCCTGGCCCGGGTCTCCAGCTTCCGGGCGGCCGAGGCCGTCAGGTCCGGGCGGCGGGGCGCGGCGAAGCTCGCCCAGATCGCCGCCGACCCCACGCGCTACCTGAACGTGGCCCTGCTGGTGCGGGTCGCCTGCGAGATGGCCGCCGGGGTGCTGGTCACGTACGTCTGCCTCAACGGGTTCGACGACACGTGGGTGGCGCTGGTCGTCGCCATCGGCGTCATGGTCCTGGTGTCGTACGTCGCGGTGGGCGTCTCGCCGCGCACGATCGGCCGCCAGCATCCGCTGAACGTGGCGACGGCGTCCGCGTACGTCCTGCTGCCGCTCGCCAGGATCATGGGCCCGGTTCCGCAACTGCTGATCCTCCTCGGCAACGCGCTCACCCCCGGCAAGGGCTTCCGCAAGGGGCCGTTCGCCAGCGAGGCGGAGCTGCGCGCGATGGTCGACCTCGCCGAGCAGGAGTCCCTGATCGAGGACGACGAGCGCCGGATGGTGCACTCCGTCTTCGAGCTGGGCGACACGCTCGTGCGCGAGGTGATGGTGCCGCGTACGGACCTGGTGGCCATCGAGCGGTCCAAGACGATCCGTCAGGCGCTGACCCTGGCG
Organism: Streptomyces sp. NPDC088261; assembly: GCF_044740805.1. Taxonomy (NCBI): domain Bacteria; kingdom Bacillati; phylum Actinomycetota; class Actinomycetes; order Kitasatosporales; family Streptomycetaceae; genus Streptomyces; species Streptomyces sp. NPDC088261. The sequence continues at coordinate 204,631 of NZ_JBIURL010000012.1, read as the reverse complement.
CTGCGCTCCGGTTTCTCCCGCATCCCGGTGACGGGGGAGAACGAGGACGACATCGTCGGCATCGTCTACCTCAAGGACCTGGTGCGGAAGACCCACATCAACCGGGACTCGGAGGCCGACCTGGTCTCCACGGCGATGCGCCCGGCGGCCTTCGTCCCGGACACGAAGAACGCGGGCGACCTGCTGCGCGAGATGCAGCAGGAGCGCAGCCATGTCGCCGTCGTCATCGACGAGTACGGCGGTACGGCGGGCATCGTCACGATCGAGGACATCCTGGAGGAGATCGTCGGCGAGATCACCGACGAGTACGACCGTGAGCTGCCGCCGGTCGAGGAGATCGGCGACGGCTCCTACCGGGTCACGGCCCGGCTCGACATCGGGGACCTCGGGGAGCTGTTCGGGCTCGACGCGTTCGACGACGAGGACGTGGAGACGGTCGGCGGGCTGCTCGCGAAGGCGCTGGGCCGCGTGCCGATCGCCGGGGCGAGCGCCGAGGTCGACCTGCCGGACGGCCGGACGCTGCGGCTGACGGCGGAGTCCCCGGCGGGCCGCCGCAACAAGATCGTGACGGTCCTGGCGGAGCCGGAGCCCGCGCGGCAGCCGCATCCGTGACGGCACCGGGGGAGCCCGTGGCCGCCGGTGCGGCGGCCGGGGACATGACGGCGGCCGACGTGAGGGCCTGCTGCCTGGAGTTGAACGGGACGTCGCACGACGTCCCGTTCCCGGGCAGCCCCGGCCTGACGGTGTTCCGGGTCGGGGGCCGCATCTTCGCGTTCTGCGCGCCGGAGGAGAGCCCGCTCAAGGTCTCGCTCAAGTGCGATCCGGAGGAGGCGGTCCGGCTGCGGGCGGCCCATCCGCAGATCGTCCCGGGCTGGCACCTCAACAAGCGCCACTGGAACACGGTGACGGTCGCCGGCCTGCCCGCCCGGATGGTCTGCGAACTGATCGAGGACTCGTACGACCTGGTGGTGGCCGGCCTGCCCAGGGCGGACCGGCTCCGGCTCGACCGCCCCTGAGAGGCCGCTTTGGAACGGCCGCCCCCCGCTACGCGTTGTCGGTCTTGGCGCGGCGGACGCGGCGCCGTATCGCCGGGCCGATCCGTACCGCCGCCCGCCGCTCGACGCCCGACAGCCGCTTCTCCAGGTCGGCGACCAGCTTCTGGAGTTCCTTGTTCTGCTTGGTGAGCGAGGTCACGGCGCGCTCGCTCCGCTCCGCCCGCTCGTGCAGCCGGCTGATGCGGTACTGGAACGCCCCGTCGTCGGAGCCGTCCCACACGCCGATCGGCGACGGCAGTTTCAGCGCGGCGAGACGGGTCTCGTAGGCCGCGCCGCCGTCCCCGTGGGTGAAGGTGTTCTGGAGGTTGTTCCGGTCGAGGAACTCCCGGAAGCGGCGGAAGCGCTCCGGGTGCCCGTCCACCAGCGGCCGGTAGTCGGCCTGTTCGTACAGGTCCGCCGGGTGGATGTCGCCGGGCAGCCCCCGGAGCATCCGGTGCGGTATGCCGAAGTACCGGCAGAGCTCCAGGGTCCGTGAGTCGTGGACCAGAACGACGGCGGGGGTGCCGGACAGGAGCGCCGCGATGTTGCCGTGGATGCGGGTCCCGTACGCGAAGTCGAACGTGGACAGCTCCTCCAGCCACGTCCTCGGGTCCAGCGGGACCCTGACCTTGTTCTCCTGGAACAGCGGGTGCGACAGCCGGCGCGGCAGCGCGTCGTCGTTCCCCGAGGCCTCCGAGGTGTCGCCCCAGAAGAGCAGCTGGGCGTCGGTCATGTTCTGCGCGAAGTACGTGAGGTGGGGGAAGCGCCGGTACGCGTGGTCGGCGAGCCCGGCCACGTCGCCCACCGAGACGGCCCCGGGCGACAGGTTGATCGCTATCCGGGACGCCGCGTCGATCGTGCCGGGACGGCTCAGGGCCGGGAACGTCTCCCCGTACAGGAACATCGAGGGACAGCCGATGATGTCGACCTCGTCCTCGGAGAAGCCCAGGTTGTGGAGGTACGAGGCGGTCAGCTCACCCCGGACGCCGATGGACGCCGATCTCTCCAGCACCGCCCGGCAGAACCGTTTCACGGACGCCTCGATGGGGCCCAGCCGCTTGACGTCGAACTTCTCGTTGGCCTGGGCCCCGACGCCCAGGACCACCACCGGGATGGTGAGTTGCTCGATGAGGGTGGACAGCCGGTCCAGGGAGGTCTTGAAGGAGGGGCGGAAGGCGTTGGCGAGCGGGACGACAAAGACGTCGTACCGCTCGTTGATCTCCTTCGCCCGCGCGGCGCTCGTGTCGGTCGGCAGACCGTTGGACGTGATCTCGGTGTGCTCCGTGAGCAGGATCTTGTGGGTGGCGTCGCTGAACAGCAGGTTGCCCGAGTTCGTGCCGATCAGATCCTGGTGCAGGAACTCCTCGCGCGACGCGACACGGAACGGGCTCTTGCCGGAGCGGATGAGTATGCGCTTCATGGGCCTTGTCTCTCTTGCTCGGCTCACCGGCGGAGGGGGGAGAGCGAACGCTGCTCGCGGCGCCGGTCAAGGAAACCTTGAACAGGGGGTGAACGGGACGATACCCCAGGTCAAACAAGGGAAGGCCAGAATATTTCACGTTATGGAGTGCTTTGGGTAGAGCCCTTCGCGCTCCTTTACAGCCGATCCTCGGGACGGCCGGGCGGTCACGCCGCACGGCGTCCGCGCAGGCCCGCCGCCACCAGGAGCGCCACCGCGACCACGATCGCCGCGTCCGCCGCGAGGACCAGCCTGACCCCGTCGTACAACCCGCCGTGCGTGGTGGCGAGGACGCCCAGCAGCGGGATCCCGATGGTGAGGCCGACCTGCTGGGTCGTGGTCACCAGGCCCGTGGCGAGGCCCTGTTCCCCGTCCGGGACGCCGGACGTCACGGTCAGACCGTACGAGATGATCGCGCCCAGATGGCACATGCTCGCCAGCGAGACCGCCACCGTGGCCAGGAGGACCCCCGAGGCGGCGCCGATGCCCAGCAGCGCGGCGGTGAACACCCCCTGGCCGAGCAGGGATCCCACCAGCGTCCGGCGGGCGCCGAGGCGGCCGATCACGCGGGGGGCCAGCATGCCCGCTACCACCGACATCACCCCCTGGAACCCGAAGACCAGACCCGTCTCGAACGAGCTGAGGCCCAGGGTCTCCTGGAAGTAGAGGGTGAGGACGAACACCACCGTGCTCATCATCGAGAAGGTGACCAGGCCGCCCAGATTGCCCCACGCCACGGTCCGCCGCCGCAGCATCGGCAGCGAGACCAGGGGAGCGGCGCTGCGGGACTCGACCACCGCGAACGCCACCAGCAGCGCCACGCCCGCGCCGAGCGCCGCCAGGACGTCGGCGCCGCCGAAGCCGCGCTCGGCGGCGGTCGACAGGGCGTAGATCAGCGCGAGCAGACCGCCGGTGACGGTCACCGCGCCGGGGACGTCGAGGCGGGGCCGCTCGGGGGTACGGGACTCGGGCAGCAGCCCCGGCGCCAGGGCGAGCACGAGCACCGCGGCGACCGCCAGCAGCCCCATGGTGGACCGCCAGCCCAGCGTGTCCGTCATCACCCCGCCGAGCACCATCCCGACGGTGAAGCCCAGCGAGAGCAGCGTCCCGCTGATGCCCAGCGCCCGGTCGCGCTGCGGGCCTTCGGGGAACGTCGTGGTGAGGAGCGACATCCCGGTCGGCACGATGACGGCGGCGCCGAGCCCCTGGAGCGCCCGGCCCGCCAGGAACACTTCCGGGCTCCAGGCGAGGGTGGCGAGCAGCGAGGCGGAGCCGAAGACGGCGAGGCCGGTGAGGAAGAGCCTGCGGCGGCCGTACAGGTCGGCGATCCGCCCGAAGAGCAGCAGGAAGCCGCCGGACGGCAGGGCGAACGCGGTGACGCCCCACTGGAGCGCGGACCGGCTCATGCCCAGGTCCTCGCCGAGGACCGGCAGGGCCACGTTCAGTACGGAGAAGTCGAGCGCCACCATGAATTGCGCGGCGCAGAGCACGAAGAGGATCAGCCTGGCGCGGCCGGTGAGCCGCGCGGGCGCGGGCGCCGGGGGGTGGTCGAAGGCGGGGACGGCGGGCGGGGCGGCGGCCCGGCCGGGAGCGGTGGCGGCGGCCCGGGCAGAGGTGCCCGGGCTGTCCGGCGGGGTCGGGGCGGAGGTCTCGGTCGGCATGGGCCCCAGCCTGCGGTCGCCGGAATAGCCGTGGGGAGCGGGTACTTATCCTGTTGGCGGGACCACCAGGCAGCAGGGCGGGGGGAGTTCTTCGTGACCACGGAGACCGGCAGGACGCGTCGCCTCGGCGAGCTGCGCGAGTTCCTGATGAGCAGGCGTGCCCGGGTCACCCCGGGCGAGGCGGGGCTGCCGGACGGCGGGGCCCGGCGCCGTACGCCGGGACTGCGGCGCGAGGAGGTCGCCGTCCTCGCGGGCGTCGGGGTCTCGTGGTACCAGTGGCTCGAACAGGGCAGGGACATCACCGTCTCGCCGCAGGTCCTCGACTCGGTGGCCCGGGTGCTGCGGCTGACCGCCATCGAGCGCCGTCACCTGTACGTCCTGGCGGGGCTCAACCCGCCCGCGCCGCAGGTGCATCCGGCGGCCGCCGACATGTGCGACGGGCTGCGGCGGATGATCGACGCGTGGATGCCGTACCCCGCGCACATCATGGACTGCTACTGGAACACGGTGATGTTCAACGAGGCGGCCGGCGCGGTGCTCGGGATGCGGGCGGGGAGTCCCCGGAACTGCCTGATCACGTTCTTCACCGACCCGATCTACCGCGCACGGAACAAGCAGTGGGAGAGGATCGCGCCGCTCGTCGTGGCGCAGTTCCGGGCGGCCTGCTCGGAGTGCCCCGACGACGAGGGGTTCCAGGCGGTGGTCGAGGAGGTCATGGCGTCCAGCGAGGAGTTCGCGGTGCTCTGGAACCAGCGGGACATCGCGCCCGCCGGGCAGGTCCGCAAGGAGTTGCAGCACCCGGTGGTCGGCACGCTGTACGTGGAGTCCACGCACCTCAGGGTGCCCGCCAGGCCCGACCTCGCGATCGTCCTCCAGACCCCGCTGCCCGAGACGGACACGGCGGCGAAGCTGGAGTGGCTGGCGAGCCCGGAGGGCCGGCGCGGCTCGCTGTACCCGCTGGCGGTCTGACCGGCCGGGGGCCGTCGCGGGCGCCGCCGTACGGCTCCTATGCTCACCCCATGACGCAGAGCACCGGCCCCGGTCCCGCACTCGACCCCGAGGACCGCAAGATCATCACGCTGGCCCGCAGCGCCCGCGCCCGCAACGGAGTCGCCGAGGGCGCGGCCGTACGGGACGACACCGGCAGGACGTACGTCGCCGGGACGGTCGACCTGCCCTCCCTCAAGCTCAGCGCCCTCAGGACGGCCGTCGCGATGGCCGTCGCCAGCGGGGCAGGCTCCCTGGAGGCCGCGGCGGTCGTCTCCGAGGCCGCCGCCGTCGCGGACGACGATCGCGCCGCCGTACGGGACCTCGGCGGGGACCTGACCCCCGTGCTGCTGGCGGGCCCCGACGGGGTCCCGCGCGCGACCGTCCAGGCGGGCTGACGGGGGCCCGGCGGGCCGCCGCCCGGGCCGTCCCCGGCCGGATCGGCGTGGATCTGGTCGGCGGGGCGTGAACGATCGGGGAGAATGGGCGCCATGAGCGCTCGTACCCCCTCTCCGTCCGAGGCAGCCGGAGCAGCGGAAGCCCCCCACCGGGCCGGCTTCGCCTGCTTCGTCGGCCGCCCCAACGCGGGCAAGTCCACCCTCACGAACGCTCTGGTCGGTCAGAAGGTGGCCATCACCTCGAACCGGCCGCAGACCACGCGTCACACCGTCCGGGGCATCGTCCACCGCCCCGAGGCGCAGCTGATCCTGGTCGACACCCCCGGCCTCCACAAGCCGCGCACGCTCCTCGGCGAACGCCTCAACGACATCGTGCGCGCGACGTGGTCCGAGGTCGACGTGATCGGCTTCTGCCTGCCCGCCGACCAGAAGCTCGGCCCCGGTGACCGGTTCATCGCCAAGGAACTGGCGGGGATCAAGAAGACGCCGAAGGTCGCCGTCGTCACCAAGACGGACCTGGTCGAGTCCAGGACGCTCGCCGAGCAGCTCATCGCCATCGACCAGCTGGGCAAGGAGATCGGCCTGGAGTGGGCCGAGATCGTCCCCGTGTCGGCGGTCGGCGACCAGCAGGTCGGCCTGCTCGCCGACCTCCTCGTCCCGCTGCTCCCCGTGAGCCCGCCGCTCTACCCCGAGGGCGACCTCACGGACGAGCCGGAGATGGTGATGGTCGCCGAGCTGATCCGGGAGGCCGCGCTGGAAGGCGTACGGGACGAGCTGCCGCACTCGATCGCGGTGGTCGTCGAGGAGATGCTGCCGCGCGAGGACCGCCCGGCGGACAAGCCGCTGCTCGACATCCACGCCAACGTCTACATCGAGCGGCCCAGCCAGAAGGGCATCATCATCGGCCCGAAGGGCAAGCGGCTCAAGGAGGTCGGGACCAAGTCGCGCAAGCACATCGAGGCGCTGCTCGGTACGCCGGTCTTCCTCGACCTGCACGTGAAGGTCGCCAAGGACTGGCAGCGCGACCCGAAGCAGCTGCGCAAGCTGGGCTTCTGAGGTCGGGCCGACGCCACTTCGGTCCGGCCCGACGCCTCTTCGGTCCGGCCGACACTCCGTGATGGCCCCGTCACGCAGTTATTCTTCTTGTCGTGTCGACCACTGATCACACCGGTGTCCTGCGTGAGGGGTTCGCACGTTTCCTGGAACGGCTCCGAGAGGTCGGTGAGGACGAGGAGGATCCGGTCGCCGAGCTGTTCGCGCTCTGCCGCGCGTACCGGGAGTTCGCCCTCGCCGAACCCGACGTCTACGCCGTCCTGTTCGGTGGCTCCGGACTGTCCGGCTTCCAACCGGGCGTCGCGCACCGGGAGATGGGTCTGTACGTGCTCCGCGTGCCGAACGGCGCGATCCAGCGGGCCGTGGCGGCGGGCCGGTTCCGGCCGGCCGACGAGGGGCTGCTCGTCCGCCGCCTGTGGTGCCTGCTGCACGGCATGGCCGAGCTGGAGCGGACCGGCTACCTGCCGGGGCGCTACGGCCACCGGGCCTTCCTGGACGCGGCCGTACGGGACTTCGCGGTCGGCGCGGGCGACACCTTCGAGGCGGCGACCGCCTCAGGCGCCTTCCTTGAGGACGCGTGAGACGAGCGTGCGCTGCGCCTCGGACAGGTGCGGGTCCGCGCAGTGGAAGACCCGGCCGTCGACTGTGACCGTATAGCTGAAACCGTCGGGCACCACCGGCCCCGGCGCCTCCCGGGCGTCCGCGGCCGCCTGTTCCGCCAGGGCCCGCCAATCGGCCGCGTCGGGCAGGGCCGAGATGTCGATCCCGGCCCTGCGTTCGATGCCCGCGAAGCCGCCTGTGCGCCGTACGTCGATCCACATGGGTCCTGTCTAACGCACCCCGGCCGTTCGCGGGAGGGCGACGCACGAGCGCGCGGACGCCGGCTCGTGGGAGGCGGGCTCACGCCGTACGGATTCCGGCTCACGCCGTCGGGACCCCCACCTCCGCCCACGCCTTGACCACGGCCTCGTGCTCCGCCGTGCCGTCCCCGTAGCGGGCGCCGGCCGCCGCGACCGTGAGCCGGGCGAAGTCGGTGAAGTTCGCGTCGACCTCCAGGTCGCCGCCGGTCAGCACGTCGAACCAGATCTGCCCCGCCCGCTCCCAGGACTTCCCGCCGAGCTGCGTGGCGAGGAGGCAGAACGCCCGGTTGGGGATGCCGGAGTTGATGTGCACGCCGCCGTTGTCGCGGCCCGTACGGACGTAGTCGTCCATCGACCCCGGCTGCGGGTCCTTGCCGAGGACGTCGTCGTCGTACGCGCTGCCCGGCTCCTTCATCGAGCGCAGGGCGACCCCGGTGACGCGCGGGGCGAGCAGCCCGGCGCCGATGAGCCAGTCGGCGTCGGTGGCGGTCTGGTCCAGGGTGTACTGCTTGACCAGGGAGCCGAAGACGTCCGACACGGACTCGTTGAGGGCGCCCGGCTGGCCGTAGTAGCTGAGGTTGGCGGTGTACTGCGTCAGGCCGTGGGCCAGTTCGTGCGCGATCACGTCGACCGGCAGCGTGAAGTCGAGGAAGATCTCCCCGTCCCCGTCGCCGAACACCATCTGCTCGCCGTCCCAGAACGCGTTGCCGTACTCCCGGTCGTAGTGGACGCTCGCGACGAGCGGCAGCCCGGCGCCGTCCAGCGAGTCCCGTCCGTACGCCGACAGCAGCAGCTCGAACGTGGCGCCGAGCCCGTTGTACGCGCGGTTGACGGTGGCGTCCGTGCCGGGCTCGTCGCCCTCGGACCTGACCTTCCTGCCCGGCAGGGCCGTACGGTGTCCGCAGTCGTGGATCGTGCGCGCGGGCCGGCCGGTCGGCGCGTCGGAGGCCGCGGGCGCCCCCAGGGTGGTCGTGAGCGCGCGGCGCGTACGGCGCGCGGAGTCCGCCTCCAGCGTGCGCCGGGCGGGTCCGGAGAGGGCCGGGTCGTCGGACCTGGCGAGCTTGTCGAGGACGTGCGGCGGCACGATCGTGCAGAAGACGGGGTGGGGGACGGCGTGGGGGGCGGCTGAGCCGGTGGCATCCATAAGACGAATGTGGCACCGCGTAGCGGCTCTGTCACTCAAAGTCACCATGATGGCTGAAATGCAGCGATCTGCCGGTATTCGGTCCCGCATACTGATACGGACGGTCCCGGGCGCCCGGGCTCGGCTACAGTGCCACGCATCATGCGTTTCGGGCTGCTTCTCCTTAGCTGCCGCGGCGAGGGTCTGTAGTCGCAGGCCGACCCCCTCCCCGCGGAGTCTGGTGTTGCGGTTTTCCCGCCCCGTCGGCCGTCCCAGCGGACACACGAGGAGCCCCTGCGCCATGTCTGACCCCTCCGTCACTTCTGTCGGTCGCCCCACGCCCCTGACCAACGCGACCCACACCCAGAAGCCCTCCGGAATGCCGGTCCACAAGTACGGCCCGTACGAGGCCGTGGCCATCCCGGACCGCACCTGGCCCGAGAAGCGGGTCACCACCGCGCCGCGCTGGCTCTCCACGGACCTGCGGGACGGCAACCAGGCCCTGATCGACCCCATGTCGCCGGCGCGCAAGCGTGAGATGTTCGACCTGCTGGTCCGCATGGGCTACAAGGAGATCGAGGTCGGCTTCCCGGCGTCCGGTGCGACCGATTTCGCGTTCGTACGGTCGATCATCGAAGAGGGCGCGATCCCGGAGGACGTGACGATCTCCGTACTGACGCAGGCGCGCGAGGAGCTGATCGAGCGCACGGTGGAGTCCCTGCGCGGCGCCCACCGGGCGACGGTGCACCTCTACAACGCGACCGCGCCGACCTTCCGCCGGGTGGTCTTCCGGGGGACGAAGGAGCAGGTCAAGCAGATCGCCGTGGACGGGACGCGGCTGGTGATGGAGTACGCGGAGAAGATCCTCGGCCCCGAGACGATCTTCGGCTACCAGTACTCGCCGGAGATCTTCACCGACACCGAGCTGGACTTCGCCCTGGAGGTCTGCGAGGCGGTCATGGACGTCTGGCAGCCGGAGGCCGGCCGCGAGATCATCCTCAACCTGCCGGCCACGGTGGAGCGTTCGACGCCGTCCACACACGCGGACCGCTTCGAGTGGATGTCACGGAACCTGTCCCGCCGCGAGTTCGTCTGCCTGTCCGTACACCCGCACAACGACCGGGGTACGGCCGTGGCCGCCGCGGAACTGGCGCTGATGGCGGGCGCCGACCGGATCGAGGGCTGCCTGTTCGGCCAGGGCGAGCGCACCGGCAACGTCGACCTGGTGACCCTCGGCATGAACCTCTTCTCGCAGGGCGTCGACCCGCAGATCGACTTCTCGCAGATCGACGACATCCGCCGCACCAGCGAGTACTGCAACCAGATGGAGATCCACCCGCGCCACCCGTACGTCGGCGACCTGGTCTACACCTCCTTCTCCGGCTCCCACCAGGACGCCATCAAGAAGGGCTTCGACGCCATGGCGGCGGACGCGGCGGCGCGCGGCGTCACGGTGGACGAGATCGAGTGGGCGGTGCCGTACCTGCCGATCGACCCGAAGGACGTGGGGCGTTCGTACGAAGCCGTCATCCGGGTCAACTCGCAGTCGGGCAAGGGCGGTGTCGCGTACGTCCTCAAGAACGGGCACAAGCTGGACCTGCCGCGCCGGATGCAGATCGAGTTCTCCCGGATCATCCAGACCAAGACCGACGCCGAGGGCGGCGAGATCACGCCGGGCCAGATCTGGTCGGTCTTCCAGGACGAGTACCTGCCCAACGCCGACGACCCCTGGGGCCGGATCCAGCTCACTTCCGGCCAGACCACGACCGGCACCGACGGACAGGACACGCTGACCGTGCGGGCCGCCGTGGACGGTACGGAAACGGTCCTGAGCGGCACCGGCAACGGCCCGATCTCCGCCTTCGTCGACGCGCTGGCGGGCATCGGCATCGACGCCCGGGTGCTGGACTACCAGGAACACACCATGAGCGAGGGCGCGAGCGCGCAGGCCGCCTCGTACATCGAGTGCGCGATCGACGGAAAGGTGCTGTGGGGCATCGGGATCGACGCGAACACCACCCGCGCGTCACTCAAGGCGGTCATTTCCGCGGTGAACCGCGCCACCCGCTGATCCGTCCTCCGGACCCCGCTGACCTGAGGTTTCGCGGACCCCGCCCGCCCGAACCGGTGGGCGGGGTTCAGCCATTCACGGCGATCTCGCGCCGGGGTGCTGACGCCGCTTCCCAGATGTGGCTAACATCACGTCAACGCGGCAATGTTGCCGGAGCGTTACGGAGGTGCGCGACGTGCTGCCAGCTCAGGGATCAAGTGGCCGAAAAGTGCGCATCTGTGGCATTCGTACGTCCTGGAACACGGTGGGCGACGGCGAGTTCTTCTGCCCCGGCTGCGGAGGCGACCGCAACTACCGCCGCCGTACCGGCCGTCGCCGCTTCACGGTCGTCGGCGTGCCGCTCCTGAACCGGGGGACCGCCGGTCCCGTCGTCGAATGCGCCGCCTGCCACGGCCACTTCGGTACGGACACGCTCGACCACCCCACCACGGTCCGCTTCTCGGCGATGCTGCGCGACGCCGTCCACACCGTCGCGCTCGCCGTCCTGGTGGCCGGCGGCACCTCCTCCTCCACCGTGCGCGAGACGGCCGTCCACGCGGTCCGCGCGGCGGGCTTCGACGACTGTACGGAGGAGCGGCTGACGGAGCTGGTGGAGGCGCTGGCCGCCGACACCGGCCGGTTCGTCATCGACCCGGGACCGTGCGGCGCCGCGCTCGCCATCGAGCTGCACGAGGCGCTGGAGCCGCTGGCCCCGCACCTGGCCCCGGCGGGCCGGGAGTCGATCCTCGTCCAGGGCGCCAGGATCGCCCTCGCCGACGGGCCGTACATCCCCGCGGAGCGCGAGGTGCTGTCCACGGTCGGCCGCGCGCTGCGGCTGTGCGTGGCGGACACGGAGAGACTGCTGCTGGCGGCGGCCCGCACGCCGTCCTGACGGCGGGCGTGGGGGAGCGCGCCGGCCATGCGGGACAATGGGGCGCATGAGTCTGTTCCGGGACGACGGCGTCGTGCTGCGCACCCAGAAGCTCGGTGAGGCCGACCGCATCATCACGCTTCTGACCCGCGGCCACGGACGGGTCCGGGCCGTCGCCCGGGGGGTACGGCGCACGAAGTCGAAGTTCGGGGCCCGGCTGGAGCCGTTCTCCCACGTCGACGTGCAGTTCTTCGCGCGCGGCGGCGAGCTGGTAGGGCGCGGGCTGCCGCTCTGCACGCAGAGCGAGACCATCGCTCCGTACGGGGGCGGCATCGTCACCGACTACGCGCGCTACACCGCCGGCACGGCCATGCTGGAGACCGCGGAGCGGTTCACGGACCACGAGGGCGAGCCGGCCGTCCAGCAGTACCTGCTGCTCGTCGGCGGGCTGCGCACGCTCGCCCGAGGGGAGCACGCCCCGCACCTGATCCTGGACGCCTTCCTGCTGCGCTCCCTCGCGGTCAACGGCTACGCGCCGAGTTTCGACGACTGCGCGAAGTGCGGGCTGGGCGGGCCGAACCGTTTCTTCTCGGTCGCGGCGGGCGGAGTGATATGCGGCGACTGCCGGGTGCCGGGCAGCGTCGTACCCTCTGCGGAGGCCGTCCTCCTGCTCAGCGCGCTGCTGACCGGCGACTGGGAGACGGCCGACGCGTGCGAGGCACGCCATGTCAGGGAGGGCAGCGGGCTGGTGTCCGCCTATCTGCACTGGCATCTGGAGCGCGGTCTGCGCTCGCTCCGGTACGTGGAGAAGAACTGAACAGTACGCAGCGTACGAACAGTGTGACGAGTGCGTAGAGAAGACCGAAGAGCACGGCAGCACGAGGAGACAAGAGCGCATGGCACGACGCGGAATCCTGGGACGTACCCGCCGCGAGTACAAGACGCCGGAGCCGCACCCCTCCGGCGCGGTACCGCCGCAGATCCAGAGCGAGCTGGTGCCGAAGCACGTGGCGTGCGTGATGGACGGGAACGGGCGCTGGGCCAAGGAGCGCGGCCTGCCGCGCACCGAGGGGCACAAGGTCGGCGAGGGGGTGGTGCTCGACGTCCTCAAGGGCTGCCTGGAGATGGGCGTCAAAAACCTCTCGCTGTACGCGTTCTCCACCGAGAACTGGAAGCGCACCCCCGACGAGGTGCGGTTCCTGATGAACTTCAACCGCGACGTCATCCGCCGCCGCCGCGACGAGATGGACGAGCTGGGCATCAGGATCCGCTGGGTCGGCCGGATGCCGAAGATGTGGAAGTCGGTCGTCCAGGAGCTCCAGGTCGCGCAGGAGCAGACCAAGGACAACGACGCCATGACGCTGTACTTCTGCGTCAACTACGGCGGACGGGCGGAGATCGCGGACGCGGCGCGGGCGCTCGCCGCCGACGTCGCGTCGGGCAAGCTCGAACCGTCGAAGGTCAACGAGAAGACCTTCGCCAAGTACCTCTACTACCCCGACATGCCGGACGTGGATCTCTTCCTCCGCCCGAGCGGTGAGCAGCGTACGTCCAACTACCTGATCTGGCAGAGCAGTTACGCCGAGATGGTCTTCCAGGACGTGCTGTGGCCCGATTTCGACCGGCGGGACCTGTGGCGGGCCTGTCTGGAATTCGCCTCCCGGGACCGGCGGTTCGGCGGCGCGCTGCCCAACCTGTCGACGGGCGAGGACGACGAGATCGAGGAGCCGCGGGACAACTGAGCGGCGGACCGGCGCGGGGACGCCGTACGGGCCCATGGACCTGGGCCTGTACGGCGTCCCCGGGCTCTGTTCCGGTCGTGAGAGGCGTCTAGTTCTTGACCGCCGCCGCCGCGCACTCCGCGCAGGTGCCGAAGATCTCCACCGTGTGCGCCACCGCCACGTAGCCGTGCTGCGCGGCGACCGTCTCCGCCCACTGCTCGACGGCGGGCCCCTCGACCTCCACGGCCTTGCCGCAGACCCGGCACACCAGGTGGTGGTGGTGGTCGCCGGTCGAGCAGCGCCGGTAGACCGACTCCCCGTCGTTCGTCCGCAGGACGTCCACCTCGCCGGCGTCGGCGAGGGACTGGAGGGTGCGGTAGACGGTCGTCAGGCCGACCGAGTCACCGCGGTGCTTGAGCATGTCGTGGAGCTCCTGCGCGCTGCGGAACTCGTCCACCTGGTCCAGCGCCGCCGCCACCGCGGCCCGCTGGCGGGTGGATCGGCCGCGCACGGGGGCCGTGCCCGCTCCATCGCCGGTCGCAGTCGTCACAGGTGCCTCCTTGCCTCTGCCCGTACCGCCGGGCGTCGCCCGCTTACGTCGGGCCATTCTGCCAGCTCGCGCTCACACCGCGAGGTCATCACCGGCCCGCCGGGCGGCGGGGAGACCCGGTACGGACGGTTCCGTGGCCGGTACGGACGGTTCGGTGGCCGGTTCGGGCTGTTCACCGCCGGGACCACCACTCACGGCCCGCGCCCGCCGTCTCGCCAGCGGAGTGGCCAGGACGGTCAGGACCACGAACAGCCCGATGGCCAGCAATACGATTGTCGCTCCCGGCGGCACGTCCTGGTAGTACGACGTGACCGTGCCGCCCACCGAGACCGTCGTCCCGATCACCACGGCGAGCACGAACGTGACCGCGAACGACCGCGTGACCTGCTGGGCCGCCGCCACCGGCACCACCATCAGCGCGCTCACCAGCAGCAGCCCCACGACCCGCATCGCGACGGTCACGGTCACCGCCGCCGTGACGGCCACCAGCAGGTTCAGGGTCCGTACCGGCAGCCCCGTCACCCGGGCGAACTCCTCGTCCTGGCTGACCGCGAAGAGCTGGCGCCGCAGCCCCACCGTCACCAGCACCACGAAGGCGGCGAGGACGGAGATCGAGACCACGTCCTGGGACGAGACCGTCGACAGCGAGCCGAAGAGGAACGAGAGCAGATTGGCGTTGGAGCCGTTCGGCGCGAGGTTGATCAGCAGGACCCCGCCGGACATCCCGCCGTAGAAGAGCATGGCGAGCGCGATGTCGCCGCGGGTGCGGCCGTACGCCCGGATCAGTTCCATCGTGATCGCGCCGGCCACCGAGACCAGCGTCGCCGTCCAGACGGGGCTCCAGGACAGCAGGAAGCCGAGACCGACGCCGGTGAGGGCCACGTGGCCGATGCCGTCGCCCATGAGCGCCTGGCGGCGCTGTACGAGGTAGATGCCGATGGCGGGGGCGGTGACGCCGATCAGCACGGCGGCGATCAGCGCGCGCTGCATGAAGGGGGCCTGGAGCATTTCCATGGTCAGCTCAGCAGTCCTGTACGGAGCGGCTCGCCGGCCGCGTGGGGGTGGACGTGGTCGTGGCCCGGGAGGGCGTGCTGGCCGAGGGCCGGGGGCGGCGGGCCGTCGTGCAGGACGCAGCCCTCGCGCAGCACCACCGCGCGGTCGATCAGGGGCTCCAGCGGGCCCAGTTCGTGCAGGACGAGCAGCACTGTCGTACCGGCCGCGACCTGTTCGCGCAGGGTCGCCGCGAGGATCTCCTGGCTGGCGAGGTCGACGCCGGCCATCGGCTCGTCCATGATCAGGAGTTCGGGTTCGGAGGCGAGCGCCCTGGCGATCAGCACGCGCTGGTACTGGCCGCCGGACAGCGCGTTCACGGAGTCCTTGGCGCGGTCCGCGAGGCCCACCAGCTCGATGACGCGCTCGACGGCCGCCCGGTCGGCCCGGCCGGGCCATTTCAGCTTCGTACGGGACAGGCGGCCGGCGGCGACGATCTCGCGGACCGTCGCGGGCACGCCGCCCTCCGCCGTGGTGCGCTGCGGTACGTATCCGACGCGCGACCAGTCGCGGAAGCGGCGCAGGGGCGTCGAGAAGAGCGAGACCTCGCCGCTCGTGAGCGGGACCTGGCCGATCACCGCGCGGACGGCCGTGGACTTGCCGGAGCCGTTGGCGCCGAGCAGGGCGACCACCTCGCCGTGGTGCACGGTGAGGTCGATGCCGCGCAGCACGGGGCGGGCGCCGAGGGTGGCTGTCGCGCCCCGGAGCGCGATGACGGGGGCGGCGGGGGTGCCGGGGCTGTCGGACGTGCCGGGGGCGCTCACTTGGCGCCCAGCGCGTTCTGGAGCGCGGTCAGGTTGGCCTTCATGACCTGGAGGTAGTCCGATCCCTTGGACTTCGCCGTGATGCCTTCGAGCGGGTCCAGGACGTCGGTCCGCAGGCCGGTGTCCCCGGCGATGGTCTTGGCGGTCCTGTCGCTGGCGAGCGTCTCGAAGAACACGGTGCTGACCTTGTCCTGCCGGGCGATGGTCCCCAGCTCCTTCACGCGCGCGGGGCTCGGCTCCGCCTCGGGGTCGACCCCGGCGATGGCCTCCTGCTCCAGGCCGTACCGCTCGGCGAGGTAGCCGAAGGCGGCGTGGGTGGTGATGAACGTCCTGGTGGCGGTGTGGGCGAGGCCCTGCTCGAAGGCGGTGTCGAGGGCGCCGAGCTTTCCGACGAGGGTGCCGGTGTTCGTACGGTACGTGGCGGCGTGGTCCGGGTCCGCCTTCTCCAGGGCGGCGCCGACGCCCTTCGCGACCTCGGCGTACTTCACCGGATCCAGCCAGATGTGCGGGTCGTTGCCGTCCGCGGACTCCTCCTCATGGTCCTCGTCCCCGTGGCCCTCGTCCCCTTCGTGGGCGTGGCCGGTCTCGGTGCCGTGGTGTTCCATCTCCGTGAGCGACGTCGCGTCGACGATCTGCCGCGCGCCGGACTGGCCGATGGCGTCGTCCACGGCGGGGGCGATGCCCTTGAGGTACAGGATGACGTCGGCCTGGCTGAGCCGGGCGGTCTCCCGGGGGCTCAGTTCCAGGTCGTGCGGCTCGGTGCCCGGCTTGGTCAGCGTCGTGACGGAGACATGATCGCCGCCTATCTGCTGGGCCAGGAACTGCATGGGGTAGAACGACGCGGTCACCGCCAGCCTGCCGTCGCCCTTCCTCCCGGCCGTGTCGGAGGAGGAGCAGGCGGAGAGCGCCAGCAGGCCGAGCGTGACCGCTCCGGCCGTGGCGGCGGTGGGTATCAGGCGTCGCACGTTCATGACAGTCATTTTCAACAAAAGTGGAAACGATTGTCAACAAGGTGCGCTCCCGGCCGTTCCCGCACACCGATTTGATACAGGGGGTGCGGCCGCCGCTAATCTGGGGCATTCGCCGTTCGTCGCCGTCGTAATGAAGAGAGCACCGTGGCCGCCGACAAGATCGACACCATCGTCAACCTGAGCAAGCGCCGTGGCTTCGTCTACCCGTCCAGTGAGATCTACGGTGGTCAGCGGGCCGCCTGGGACTACGGGCCGCTCGGAGTCGAGCTGAAGGAAAACCTCAAGCGCCAGTGGTGGCGCTCCATGGTCACTTCGCGCGAGGACGTCGTCGGTATCGACTCGTCGGTGATCCTTGCCACTGAGGTCTGGGAGGCGTCCGGCCACGTCGCGACCTTCACGGACCCGCTGACCGAATGCACCTCCTGCCACAAGCGCTACCGCGCGGACCACCTGGAGGAGGGGTACGAGGAGAAGCACGGCAAGCCGCCGGTGAACGGCCTCGCCGACATCAACTGCCCCAACTGCGGCAACAAGGGCACCTTCACCGAGCCCAAGTCGTTCTCGGGCCTTCTCTCCACCCACCTCGGCCCGACCCAGGACACCGGCTCGGTCGCCTACCTGCGCCCCGAGACGGCGCAGGGCATTTTCACCAACTTCGGCCAGGTCCTCCAGACGTCGCGCAAGAAGCCGCCCTTCGGCATCGCGCAGATGGGCAAGTCCTTCCGGAACGAGATCACTCCGGGCAACTTCATCTTCCGCACCCGTGAGTTCGAGCAGATGGAGATGGAGTTCTTCGTCAAGCCGGGCGAGGACGAGAAGTGGCACGAGTACTGGATGGAGCAGCGCTGGAACTGGTACCGCGACCTCGGCCTGCGCGAGGAGAACATGCGCTGGTTCGAGCACGCCCAGGAGAAGCTCGCCCACTACGCGAAGCGCACCGTGGACATCGAGTACCGCTTCTCCTTCGGCGGCAGCGAGTGGGGTGAGCTGGAGGGCGTGGCCAACCGCACCGACTACGACCTCACCGTGCACTCCAAGGCCTCCGGCCACGACCTGCTCTACTTCGACCAGGAGGCCGGCGAGCGCTGGACCCCCTATGTCATCGAGCCGGCCGCCGGCGTCGGCCGCGCGATGCTCGCCTTCCTCCTCGACGCGTACAACGAGGACGAGGCGCCCAACGCGAAGGGCGTGCTGGAGAAGCGCACCGTGCTCCGCCTCGACCCGCGCCTCGCGCCGGTCAAGGTCGCGATCCTCCCGCTGTCCCGCAACCCGCAGCTCTCGCCGAAGGCCAAGGGCCTCGCCGAGGACCTGCGGCGCAACTGGAACATCGAGTTCGACGACGCGGGCGCCATCGGCCGCCGTTACCGCCGCCAGGACGAGATCGGTACGCCGTTCTGCGTCACCGTCGACTTCGACACCCTGGACGACAACGCGGTGACCGTGCGCGAGCGCGACACCATGCAGCAGGAGCGCGTCTCCCTGGACCAGATCCAGGCGTACCTCGGCGGCCGTCTCCTCGGCTGCTGACGCATCACGTTCCCGGCTCGAAGCCCCCGGTTCCGTTACGGAGCCGGGGGCTTCGTCGCACACTGGCGGTACGCCAACGCCCCATGCCCCACGCCCCACGCGTCACAACAGGAGGCTCGGATGCCGTCCACGACCACCAGCACCGTCCGCCGATGGGACCAGCACGGACGCGAGCATGTCGTACGTGTCCAGAAGTCAGGTGTCCAGCGCTCGCTGATATGCGACACCTGCGACTGGCGCATCAACGCGCAGTTCCTGCCCTGGCTCAAGGCCGAGGAACACCTGACGGAGGCTCACCAGGCCACGGTGAACCCGGCGAAGGACTGACACCGGCGAAGGACTGACACCGGCTCAGGCCGCTTGCGACGGGATTAACCAGAGGCGGTGACCGGAGCGGGCTGGGTAGCATCCGCAGTCGCCGATCTCCCCGGACGCGCTGCGAAGGAGCCCGCCCATGCCACGTCCTCCCGCCGTGTCGATCACGGAATTCCCCGTGTCCGGCAAGGACGCCGGGCCCTACGGAATCACCTGCGGCACCGACGGCGCGCTGTGGTTCACGATGGTCCACCAGGGAGCGATCGGCAGGATCACCCCCGGCGGTGACGTCACCACCCACCCCCTCGAACCCGCCTCCTCCGGACCGTCGATCATCACCGCCGGACCCGATGACGCCCTGTGGTTCACGGAGTTCCGCGGCCATCGGATCGGCCGCGTCACCACGACCGGGGACATCGCGTCGTTCCCCCTGCCGACCCCGGACGCCGGCCCGTTCGGGATCACGGCCGGGGCGGACGGCGCGCTCTGGTTCACCGAGGCCGGTGCCGACCGCATAGGCCGCATCACGACCAGCGGTGAGGTGACCGAGTTCCCCCTCCCGGTGTCGGGGGCCTTTGCCTCGGCCATCGCCGCGGGCCCGGACGACAGGCTGTGGTTCACGATGAACCAGGCCAACGCGATCGGCGCGATCGACCTCGGCGGCGACATCTCCGTCCATCCGCTCCCCGCCCCCGACGCCGCCCCGGTGGGGATCACCGCGGGGGCCGACGGCGCCCTGTGGTTCGTGGAGATCGGCGCGGGCCGGATCGGACGGATCACCCCGGACGGGAAGACCGACGAGTTCGCCCTGCCCGATCGCGGCGCCCGTCCCCACGCGATCACCACCGACGCCGGCGGGGACTGCTGGTTCACCGAATGGGGCGCCAACCGCGTCGGCCGGATCACCCCCGACGGCCGGATCGACGAGTACGACCTCCCCAGCCCCTCCTCCGAACCACACGGCATCGCAGAAGGACCGGACGGTGCGATCTGGACGGCCCTGGAGACCGGAAAGGTCGCCCGACTCACGCCACACTGAGCCCAGCACGAAGCACCCCGTACCCCTTGCCCAGCGGACCCGATCAGGTCCGCAGGCCCCGGACCACCAGGTCGCACACCGCGCTGAACTCGTCGTCCATGGACGGCTTCTGCCACTCCGGGGCGTACGTCGGGTCGTGGAACCGGGCCGTCGCCGCGAAGACCGCGACGGCCACCCGCTGCGGGTCCGGGGCGGTGAACTCGCCCGCGCGCACGCCCTCTTCGACGATCCGGGTGAGCTGGCCGGTCAGTATCGACAGGTGCGTCTCCGTCACCCCGCTGTTCTCCCGGGCCAGCGTGTTGTACGTGGCGAACAGCTCCGGGTCGTCGCCAGCCTTGTGCCGCTTGGCCTCGAACAGCGCCAGCAGCCAGCCGCGCAGCTTCTCCGCGCCCCCGGGGGTCGTGGCGTCGGTGATGCCCTCCAGCGTGATCTCCGTGCGCTCCAGCCAGCGCTGGGTGACAGCCTCGCGCAGCGCCGCCTTCGTACGGAAATGGCGGTACACGCTGCCGTGGCTCACCCCGAGCAGCCGGGCCACGTCGACGACCGTGGCCTTCGCCGGACCGTAACGGCGCAGGACCTCTTCGGTCGCTTCGAGGATGCGCTCGGCGGTCAGGGTCTCGGTGGTCATCGGGAGCGACCTTTCTGGCTGGTGCGGCGGCCCTTACCCATGGACATTACCCGTCACCCACCCCGCCGGGCCGGTGTCCGGTCCGTGCCCCGCCCGCCGCTCAGCGTTCGCTGTCCAGATGCGCCATCTGGGCGCTCGGGTACCGGTCGCCCCGGGCCGCGCCCACCGGGACGGCCCGCTCGATCGCGGCCAGGTCGGCGGCGTCGAGCGTCACGTCCAGCGCGCCGAGGGACTCCGCCAGCCGGTCGCGGTGGCGGGCACCGATCAGCGGCACGATGTCCTCCCCGCGCGACAGCACCCAGGCGATGGCGATCTGCGCGACCGTGACTCCCTTCTGTTCGGCGACCTTGCGCAGGGACTCGACCAGATCGAGGTTGTGGCGGAGGTTGTCGCCCTGGAAGCGGGGGCTGATCGCCCGGAAGTCGGTCGCCGCCAGCTCGCGGTCCGGGGTGAAGTGGCCGCTGATGAGGCCGCGCGACAGCACGCCGTACGCCGTGATGCCTATGCCCAGCTCCCGGACGGCCGGGAGGATCGTGTCCTCGATGCCGCGCGATATCAGCGAGTACTCGATCTGGAGGTCGGCTATCGAGGTGACGGACGCCGCCCGGCGGATCGTGTCCGCGCCCGCCTCCGAGAGGCCGACGTGTCGCACATGGCCCGCCTGGACCAGCTCGGCGATGGCGCCGACCGTCTCCTCGATGGGCACGGCGGGGTCGACGCGCGCGATCCGGTAGACGTCGATGTGGTCCGTGCCGAGGCGCTGCAACGAATACGCCGCGAAGTTCTTCACCGCGGCCGGGCGGCCGTCGATGGGCCCCCAGCCGTTGTCGGGGTCGCGCATGCCGCCGAACTTCACGCTGATCACCGCGCGCTCACGGGCGCCGGCGGGGGCGGTGCGCAGCGCTTCGTTGATCAGCATCTCGTTGCTGCCCATGCCGTAGAAGTCGCCCGTGTCGATCAAGGTGATCCCGGCGTCCAGCGCGGCATGCAGCGTGGCGATGGATTCGGCGCGGTCACCCCCTTCGTACACCGCGGACATGCCCATCGCGCCCAGGCCGAGCGCGGAGACCCGGGGGCCGGTCGAACCGAGCGCGCGGGTGGGGACGGGAGTGCTGGTCGTGGGGACCTTCTCGGAAGATGTCATGCTTCAAGCTTGGCATGACCGATGACAGATTTCAATAACTGTCATTCACTACTTCGAGGGATCCCCTCGGGGGTTTCGGCCGATGTGGGTGAATAACCGCGTGACGACCGCCCCCCACCCGGTGGTAGCGTCACGGGCATGTTCTTCCAGATCTACGAGTGAGAGCGCGGCGGCCACGGCCCGCCCCCCACCGACGATTCCGCAGATCACCTCACATCACTTCGGGAGAACCCCGTGGCAAAGAGCCGCAACAACCTTCTCGGCGTCGGCGGACAGCGCAAGAAGCTGTCCCGCGCCGACCAGCAGGGCAACGGCCCCGCCCGTAACGCCGACCGCGCGATCGCCGCCGACCAGAAGCAGGAGCTGCTGCGCAAGATGCGCGAGCGCGCCGGCGGCGACGACGACCAGCAGACCGACACCGAAGACACCGAAGGCACCGAAGGCACCCCCGGCACCATCAGTGCCGCCGCCGACAGCGAGGCCGGCGCGGCGGACGGGACGACGGGTACGCCCGCGTCCTGATCCAGCGTCCGGTGATGACGCCGACCTGCCCGGCACGACAGGGCAGGTCGGCTTCGTCGTTCCCGGCCCGGCGGCCCCTGGTTGTCTCATGGCCGGACACGCGGAAATCTATGTCGGCTGGAGTAGACATTGGGTGCTGGTGTGGTTATGGTTTCTCTCGTAGCCAGAAGGACAGCAAGGCCTGGCAGACACGAACTGCCGGTCAGCGGTACAGCAGTTGCGGTACGCACGACGGTTCGGTGGTGGAGTCGCGAAGCCAGCGTTCGCAGGACGGTGACGAGGCTGACGACCGGACCGGGTGGCCCGAGGTGATCAGGGGCCGCCGTGAGCAGTACCCCAGCAGTGAGAGTGGATGAGCAGTACCTCGGTGAAGGCGTCGGCTGCGGGCGCGCGCACCGGGAGGTTCGACAGCAGTAGGCAAGTGCAAGTAGCAGTAGGCAAGTAACTGATCCCAGAGGGAAGAACGGAGGGGCCGAGCGCCATCAGGATCGCCCGGGCGGATTCACAGGGCCCGGGTACCGCAGGACATCGATAGTGAGGTGGTCTCCGGTCAAGCAACCGCGATCCCCGCAGTTCCCATCCTCTCCCGGGTGGGTGTGCGGACACAGAAGGCCGGCGCACGACTGAGGCCGGCAGATGGTGTAGCAGTTCCTTCGGGGCCTTGGTGCCATTGGCACCAAGGCCCCTCCACGCGTGCCATGAGAGAGGTGCAATGACAGCGGACGACTCGTTCGGCCGTCTTGATGACGACGACTACCCCGCCTACACCATGGGCCGGGCCGCCGAGATGCTCGGCACCACCCAGGGCTTCCTCCGCGCCATCGGCGAAGCCCGCCTCATCACCCCGCTCCGTTCCGCGGGCGGACACCGCCGCTACTCCCGCTACCAACTGCGCATCGCCGCCCGTGCCCGGGAGCTCGTCGACCAGGGCACCCCCATCGAGGCCGCCTGCCGCATCGTCATCCTCGAAGACCAGTTGGAAGAAGCCCGGCGCATCAACGCCGAGTACCGGCGCACCGCCCAGCCGACGGACCCCAAGACCGCAGTCTGAGACGAGACGGCGGCGGCGACCCGTGACCTCCCGGCCGCCGCCACCGCTCCATGATCCGGAGTCCCGCCGGTTCAGCGCTTCCGGGCGAACCTCGCCGAGTACTCCGCGAGGTTCGCCCCGAAAGGCCCGTCCTTCTGGAGACCGTTCTCAAACGCCTGCCTCGCCCACTCCTGCACCTCGGGAGTGGCCGGCGCGGCGGAGAACAGGCCGGGCCGGGTGGCGAGTTCCAGCGCCCGCCCCCGCCCCACCGGGCGCGGCAGCCGCGCGACGGCGCCACCGCCCGGGATGACCGCCGCCCGTGATCTCGAACTGGCCCAGCACGGCCCGCTCCAGGCTCGCGAACCGGATGTCGGTGGCGAGGACGAACTCGCTGCCCGCTCCCCGTACCCGTCCGCGAATCGCGCTCACGGTGAGCGCGGGGAGTTTGCTCAGGCGGATCAGCATGTACGTGAACGGCGACATGCCCTCCAGCAGCCGCGGCTGGTCCGCAACCCCGAGCCCTCAGCCCCGAGCCCTCAGCCCCCAACCCCAAGCCCTCAGCTCACCGTCCGCGGCAGCCGCAAGCTCAGCAGCCCCGTCAGCAGGATCAGCCCCATCATCGCCACCAGCGTCACCGTCAGCGCGTCCCCCATGCCGTCGGAGTCCGTCAGGCTCAGGAACAGCGTCCCCAGCGTGGCCACCCCCAGCGCCAGCGACGCCTGCTGCGCCGTGACCATCACGCCGCTGCCCACCCCCGCCCGCTCGGGCGGCACGTCCGAGAGCACGATCCGGAAGAGGTTCGGCAGCTGGAGGCCGCCGCCCAGACCGGCCACGGCCACCCCCGGCAGCAGGTCCAGCGCCCCGACCGACGGCCAGTCCCGCCAGACGAGCAGGGCCAGCAGCCCCAGCCCGGTGAACTGGATCGCCGCGCCGACCGTCAGCACCCGCGTCCCGAAGCGCCCGAGCAGCCGCGGACCCGCCAGCGACGCCGCGAAGAACGTCACCGCCAGCGGCACCAGCGCCAGCCCCGACCCGATGGCGCTCATGCGCAGGCCCTGCTGGAGGGCGATCGCCAGCACGAACATGAACCCGCCGAAGCAGATCGCGAAGGGCACGGTCAGTCCCACCCCGCGCCGCAGCGACACCAGCCGGAACAGGCTCGGCGGCAGCAGCGGTATCCGCCCCTGCCGGTCCTCCCGCCGCTCCACCCACAGGAACGCGGCCGTGGCCACCGGGAAGACCCCCAGCGTGATCCACGTCCACAGCGGCCACCCCGCCGCCCGCCCCTCGGTCAGCGGCACCAGCAGCGTCACCAGCGCGGTGGTCAGCAGCAGCGTGCCCGGTACGTCGATCGGCGCGGGCTTCTGCGACTTCGTCTCGGGCACCGTACGGAACGCCAGGAACAGCCCGACCAGCGCGACCGGTACGTTCACCAGGAAGATCGCCCGCCAGCCGCTGCCCGCGATGTCCGCCGCCACCAGCACGCCGCCCAGGATCTGGCCCGCCACCATGGAGAGCCCCGCGGTCGCGCCGTACAGGCTGATCGCCTTCGCCCGCCGCTCCCCGGCCGTCGTCGCGTGGATGGTGGCCAGCACCTGCGGCAGCATCAGCGCGGCCGCCGCGCCCTGGGCGACCCGCGCGCCCACCAGCGTCCAGGCGTTGGGCGCCAGGCCGCAGGCCAGCGAGGTGATGCCGAAGGCCGCGATGCCGGCCATGAACAGGCGCCTGCGGCCGACCGTGTCGCCGAGCCGTCCGCCGAGGACGAGGAGGACGGCGTACGCGACTCCGTAACCGGCCACGACCAGTTCGAGCAGGGCGGGGCCCGCCGACAGGTCCTTGTCGATGGTCGGCAGGGCGACGTTGACGATGAAGAAGTCGATCAGGGGAAGGGCCGCTCCGAGGAGCACGGTGAAGAGACCGAGGGTGCCGAGGACCGGACCGTGGTCATGGACGGCCGGAGCGGGTCCCGAAGCGGGGAGGGAGGAAGAAGCGGGGAGAGAGGAAACGGAAGGAGCCGGGGCCGGAACGCCGGACTGAGGACGGGATGCGGTACTCACGAGAGCCAGAGTCACCCCGGACGAAGCCTGGTACCAGAGTGTCTTTATCCTGGTACAAGGAGTACCTGGCAATGGGCTGAGCCCTCCTGCAACCTGGAGGAATGGCAACGATGGTGCAGGAACCCGGCACAGTGACCCCCCAGGCAGCGGTACCGGGCGGATCCGCCCCCGCCGGCCCCGCCCTCCGGGAGCCCGACATCCGCCGTCACGAACTGGCCGGCTTCCTGCGCAGCCGCCGCGAGCGCATCATGCCCGAACAGGTCGGCCTGCCGCGCGGCGTCCGCCGCCGTACGCCAGGACTGCGCCGTGAAGAGGTCGCCCAGCTCTCCGCCGTGGGCGTCACGTGGTACACGTGGCTCGAACAGGCCAGGCCCATCCAGGTCTCCGCCCAGGTGCTCGACGCCCTCGCCCGCGCCCTGCTCCTCGACCCCAGCGAGCGCTCCCACCTCTTCGCCCTGGCCGGCGCCGTGGACCCCGCGCCCGGCGCGCCGAGCCCCACCATCACCCCGTCGGTACGGCGGATGCTGGAGCGCCTGGAGCCGTTCCCGGCCTGTGTGCAGAACAGCCGGTACGACATCCTCGCGTACAACCGCACGTACTCCGTGATGATGTGCGACCTGGACGCCCTGCCGCCCGAGGACCGCAACTGCCTCTGGCTCGCCTTCACCAACGCGCAGTGGCAGGCCGCCCTCACCAGCCCCCGTGAGACCAAGCAGACCCTGGTGGCCCGCTTCCGCTCCGACATGGCCGAGCACCTCGCCGAGCCGCCCTGGAAGGCCCTGCTCGCGCGGCTGCGGAACGCCTCGCCGGAGTTCTGCGAGATCTGGGAGCGGCACGAGGTGATCGGCAACACGGGCCGGAGCAAGCGCTTCGTGAACGCCCAGGTCGGCAGGCTCAACGTGGTCCACACGAACCTCTGGCTCGGCCCGACGTCCGGCCCCCGGCTGGTGAGTTACGTCCCCGAGGACGACGAGTCGCAGGCCCGCCTGGAGAAGCTGCTCCTGCTGAAGACACTTGAGGCGCGGCAGCCGGCGGCGATCTGAGAAGCCGCTTCCGGACGTGCTTCTGACACCTCCGTTGTCAGTGCCCACGGCTAGGTTGAGCGTGGTGACTCGATAAAGCGGCGGAGGGGGTTCGACGGATGGGTGCCAGCGGATGGAGTTACGTGACTCCGTACCGTGGGAGCGTGGGCGCGAGCCTGGCGGCTCTCCAGGAAGAGGTCTTCGCGCAGGAGTACGGCGACGGCGAGGAGTACAGCACGATCGAGGAGCTGTACGCCGACGACGAGTTCATGGAGGAAGAGGGAACACACTCGATTCTGGACGTTCGCAGCGTCGTGGAATCCACGAAGCCGCCCAGGGAGTCCCGCGCGGCGGACCGCTTCACCGTACGGCCGCTGGCTCTCGCTCGGCTCTTGACCCACTTCGGTACGGATCGGCCCACGGTCCAGCAGTACGAGGACGCGATCGACCGGTCCGACGCGCTCATACGGGCTCGGCGCCCGGGCGACCGGAACACGAGTCTGCTCGGCGAGCACACGGTGCGCTGGACCGGCTTCTACGTGCTCCTGCACCGTGACGACGAGCACTGTGGCGATAAGAACCGTGACGACAAGAACCGTGGCGACGAGCCCTCCCACGTCGGTTTCTTCGGGGCGTCGGGAGACTGACAGGCCGTCCGGAGGGCGAAGCCCTCGTCGGTCCGGATGCCGCCCTCGTGCCGCCCCGTCGTCAGGACCGAGCCGGCGGGGACGACATCCCGCCCGCCTCCGCCGCCTGGGCCCCCGCCGGGTCCAGCCGTTGCGCCGTGCGCGCTGCCGTCCCCCGTGCCCACCGCCCGCTGCTCAGCATCCCCACCAGCAGCACGGCGATTCCGCACCCCGTGATGATCCACCACGCCGGCCGGCTCGCGTCCGCGAAGTTGTGCTTCTCCGCCGCCGAGGCCATCCGGCCCGTGACCGACAGCGACACCCCCGCCGCCAGTACGGCCCCGATCACCGCGACTCCCAGCGTCTGCCCGATCTGACGGCTGGTCGAGGCGACGGCCGCGGCCACCCCCGCCTGCGCGTTGGGCATGCCGGAGACGGCGGTGTTGGTGATCGGCGCGTTCACCATGCCGAAGCCGATGCCGAAGATCACGTACCCGGTGAAGAGCAGCGGCGTGTGCTGCTCCGCCTCGAACACGGCGAACAGCACCCCGCTCGCCGTCATCGCGATCCCGGCGACCAGCAGCGACAGCCGGGGCCCCCGGTTGCCCACCAGCCGCCCCGACACCGGCGCACACACGAATGTCATGGCCGCCATCGGCAGGATGTACAGCCCGGCCTTGAGCGCCGACAGTCCCCGTACGTCCTGGAGATAGAGCGTGTTCAGGAAGAGGAACCCGCTCAGCGCGGCGAACGAGCACACGGCGATCAGCGTCGCCCCGCTGAACGGCGCGCTGCTGAAGAACCGCAGGTCGATCAGGGGTTCGTCGCGCCTCGGCTCGTACAGGATCAGCGCGATCAGCGACAGTATCGAGAAGCCCACGAAGGACAGGATCTCCGGCGAGGTCCAGCCGGCCTTGGGCGCCTCGATGATCGCGTACGTGAGGGTCGCGAGCACCCCGATGACCAGCAGCTGGCCCACCGGATCGGGCCTGCGGGCCTTGGGCGCGCGGGACTCGGGGACGTACCGCCAGGTCAGGATCAGCGCGGTGATCCCGATCGGGATGTTCAGCCAGAAGATCGCCCGCCAGCTGATGGTGTCCACCAGCAGCCCGCCGATGATCGGCCCCAGCGCCAGGGAGATCCCGACCACCGCGCCCCACGCCCCGATGGCCCGGGCGCGCTCCCGCCGCTCGGTGAAGGTGTTGGTGATGATCGACACCGCGACCGGGTTGAGCATCGAGCCGCCGACCGCCTGGAGGATCCGGAACGCCACGAGCGATTCCAGGTTCGGCGCGGCGGAACAGAGCGCCGAGCCGACCGTGAAGATCACCAGCCCGGTCATGAAGACCTTGCGCCGCCCGATCCGGTCGGCGGTGGAACCCGCGAGCATCAACAGCGAGGCCAGGACGAGCGTGTACGCGTCGATGGTCCACTGGAGCCCCGCGACCGACGCGTGCAGTTCCTTCTGCAACGTGGGCAGCGCGACGTTCAGGATGGTGTTGTCGAGGCTGACGATCAGCAGGCTCATGCAGCAGATCACCAGCACCAGCGTCCGCCGCCGGCGGCTGAGCTCGGGCATGCGCACGATAGTACGTCTAACTAACCATTCTCGCGGGGAGGGGGGCGTGGGCCACAATGGTGGAATGACCGCAGCACTGTCCCCGTCCGCGTCTCCCTCCGCCCCGGCGTCCGCGACGCTGTCTCCGCTGGTCATCGGCCCGTACGGAGTGCGTCCGCCGGTGGTGCTCGCGCCCATGGCCGGGATCACCAACGCGCCCTTCCGGACGCTGTGCCGTGAGTTCAGCGGGGGCAAGGGGCTGTTCGTCAGTGAGATGATCACCACACGCGCGCTCGTCGAACGCAACGAGAAGACGATGCAGCTGATCCGTTTCGACGCGTCGGAGACGCCGCGCTCGATCCAGTTGTACGGAGTCGACCCGGTCACCGTCGGCAAGGCGGTCCGCATGATCGTGGACGAGGGCCTGGCCGACCACATCGACCTGAACTTCGGCTGCCCGGTCCCCAAGGTCACCCGCAAGGGCGGCGGCTCGGCGCTCCCGTACAAGCGGCCCCTGCTGCGCGCGATCCTCCACGAGGCGGTCTCGAACGCCGGCGGCCTCCCCGTCACGATGAAGATGCGCAAGGGCATCGACGACGACCACATCACCTACCTCGACGCGGGGCGGATCGCGGTCGAGGAGGGCGTCACGGCGATCGCCCTGCACGGCAGGACGGCGGCGCAGCACTACGGCGGTACGGCGGACTGGGACGCGATCGCGCGCCTCAAGGAGCACGTGCCGGAGATCCCGGTCCTCGGCAACGGCGACATCTGGTCGGCGGACGACGCGCTGCGGATGATGCGCGAGACCGGTTGCGACGGCGTGGTCGTCGGCCGTGGCTGCCTGGGCCGGCCGTGGCTGTTCGGCGACCTGGTGGCCGCCTTCGAGGGTACGGGGGCCCCGGCGCGCCCCGGGCTGCGCGAGGTGTCGGTCGTGATGCTCCGTCACGCGGAGCTGCTGGGGGAGTGGATCGGCGACGAGGCACGCGGCGTGATCGACTTCCGCAAGCACGTGGCCTGGTACTTGAAGGGCTTCGCGGTCGGCTCCGAGATGCGCCGCCGCCTGGCGATCACCTCGTCCCTGGCCGAACTGGACGCGCTGCTCTCCGAGTTGGACCTGGACCAGCCGTGGCCGGACGGCGCGGATGGCCCCCGGGGCCGCACGTCGGGCAACAACCGGGTGGTCCTGCCGGACGGCTGGCTCAAGGACCCGTACGACTGCTCGGGCGTGAGCGCGGACGCGGAAGTGGACACGTCCGGCGGCTGACGCGGTGGTTGGCGTGCGCCTCAGCGGGCGACGTGGGCCACGAACGTGGCCCAGGCGTTTTCGCTGACCGTGAGGGCGGGCCCGCCGGGGTTCTTGCTGTCACGGACAGGCACGCCCCCGGCGAACCCATCGGCCACTTCGAGGCACTCCCCGCCGTCGCCGCTGCTGTAGCTGCTCTTGCGCCACTGGGCGGTGCTGAGATCGGGTCGGACGTTGCTCATGAGCTGCGTCTCCTCTCGCGTGTCAGCGGGCGACGTGGGTCACGAACTTGGCCCAGGCGGTTGCGGAGAGCGTGAGCGCGGGGCCATCGGTGTTCTTGCTGTCGCGGACAGGCACGACCCCGGCGAAGCCATCGGCCACTTCCAGGCACGCCCCGCCGGAGGCGTTGCTGTAACTGCTCTTTCGCCAATGTGCGGTCGACAGGTCGCGGCGCGTGGTGGTCATTGCTGCAAATCCTCCATCGCGGCACGGATCAGAAGGGCAGACTCCGAGCGGTCGCACGCTCTGGTCCGGCACAGATCGTAGGCTACGGCGTACTCCGTGACCCGGTCGGGATCCTCTAGGAGTTGCCCAGTGAACGTTGCCTCGACGTACGCTACTCGTGGCTTGTCCGCGTGGTCCAGCAGATAAAGTTCCCCACCCAGCAGCGAGTGCGCGCCCACGCCCGTCCTGATGATCTGAATGACCACCGCCGGGTTCTCGGCCAGTTCAGCGAGGTACTTGAGCTGCTCGACCATGGCCTCGGTTCCGCCGACAGGGCGCCGGAGCACTTCCTCCTCGAGGATGAACCAGAGAGCCGGAGGCTTCGCTCGCCGGATGATCTCCTGTCGCTGGAGGCGCGCCTGGAAGCGGCTCTCCACCTCGTCCTCGCGGTCCCGAGGGCGACCCTCGCGCATGAGGGCCCGCATGTATCCCTCCGTCTGTAACAAGCCGGGTACGACCGTTGGCGCATAGACGCTGATGGAGGTGGCAGTCCTCTCCAGGTCCACGTACCGCTGCACCCAGTCCGGGAACACGTAGGACGTGATAGCGAACCGGTGCAGCCGCTCGAACAACCCACCAGTCTCCAACGCGACGTCAAGCGCCGTCGCATTGGCCAAGGTCGCCGGAACCAAACAGAGTTCGATCTGAGCGATACGACTCCCCGTCATATGCGCCACCGACGCCAATTTCGTCTGGCTCCATCCCCGCGCCTCCCTACGGAGACGTAACTCCGCACCCAGGAACGCCTCCGGACTGGTGTACGGGTCCAACTCTTTGCCAGGCATCAGAAATCACCGCTCTTTACGCTCGGACCGTCAAGGGCTACCCCCTGTTGAGCCTAGCCGCAGACACCGATTCTTGTTGCACAGACGGTGATGAAGCGATGACGGAGGGCCCAACCCCCATGTGTGACCGAGCCCTGGAACCCCCGGCCCCCGACGGATCGGCCCAGCTTGAGGCCACCGTGGACGGCCGGGGTTTCCATCGCCTCGTACCGGACGGCGGGGCGGCCTACGCCCCGGTGACGGACGAACTGTTGGAGCGAGTGCTCCATGGACTGAGGCGGTTGGCGGAATGAACGACAAGAGCAACGCACGACGAGTTCTCGCGCGGCTGACAGAGGAATTCGGCAAGGACGGCGTCCTGATCGTCCCAAAGTCCGACCCCACCGCCGAAGGCGCGGAAGGCGCGGACCTAATCCCGGGCTCCGCCCTCCGCTGGCCCCCCTGCGAATGCGGAAATTCCCTCTGCCCCGACTACAAGGAGCCGTCCGCGCGGGGCAACTCCTAAAAGGGCGGCTCCAGGGAGTACCCGTTCTCACCGAGAGGGGCGGGCCTCGGCTTGGCGATACCGCGACAGTTGCCCGCCTGCCACGCAAGATCGTCCACGTCCATGGGAGGAGAGTGGAGAGGCCCCCTGACATCTCACCGGGCGTTGTCAGTAGCAGGTGTCAGGCTTACAGCATGCTGATCGAGGGGTACGAGGACCGACGCCCGCCTCCTGCTGATCCTGCCCCTTCTCAACGACCCGGACGTTCCGGAGGGCGCACCGGCGAGGATCAGCGCGGCGCTCACGGCGGTGGGGGTCCCCCCGGCCTCAGCCCTCGGTGTCGCGGAGTATCTGCTCGTCCGCCCGACGGACAGATCGTGGCACGACCCCTCGTGGGACTCGCCGCTGAGCGGCGAACGCGCCGGTTCCAAGGGCCTGTTCGCCGCCCGGAAAACCACTTGAAGCACGTGCTTACGGTTTCCGTATGACGACCATTCTCCGCCTCGCCGAGGTGACCGCCGCGAACTTCGAGGACGCGATCGCAGTGAAGGTCCGGCCCGATCAGGAGCATCTGGTCGCGCCGGTGGTGAAGTCGTTGGCCGAGGCGTACGTCCACCCGGGCGTCGCGTGGCCGCGACTGATTCTGGACGGGGACCGGATTGTCGGGTTCCTGATGGCGTTCTTCGACATCGACTTCGCCGGGGACGGCACCGGGAAGGACATCCGCTCGGGGCTGTGGCGCCTCAACATCGCCGCCGGCGAACAGGGGCGGGGTTACGGCCGCTTCGCGGTGGAGGCTGTGGGCGCCGAGATCCGCCGCCGGGGTGGGGACCGTCTGACGGTCACCTGGCATCCCGGAGACGACGGCCCTGAGGGCTTCTACCTGGGGCTCGGCTTTCGGCCGACCGGGGAGACGAGCGGTGACGAGCGCGTCGGGGAGCTGGAGTTGGGTCGGTGAGCTCGGCGCCCGCGTGGCCGTCGGGCACGCGGGGGTGGCATCCGAGAAAAGCCGCAGGCCCGCCGGGGTGTCAGTGGCTGGTGCCATACTCCGCCGGTATGACTGAGCAGGTGCGTTTGAGGGACGTCGGGCCGGGCGATCTGGAGGAGTTCTTCGTGCAGCAGCACGATCCTGAGGCTCTGCGGCGGTCCAAGTTTCCGCCCCGGGAACGGGACGTCTTCATGGCCCACTGGACGACGAACGTCCTGGGGAATCCCACGGGCTTCGTGCAGGCCGTCACCGTGGACGGGGAGCTGGCGGGCAACGTGCTGGCCTGGTGGGACGAGGGGGCTCGCTCCCTCGGGTACTGGCTGGGCAGGCGGTACTGGGGGCGTGGGATCGGGTCGCGGGCGGTGGCGTTGTTCCTGGAGCAGGAGAAGACCCGCCCCCTGTACGCGGATTCGTTCGTCGGGAACACCGGCTCGGTGCGGCTGCTGGAGGGGCTCGGCTTCCGCCGTACCGACACGGTCTGGTACGACGGGTTCGAGCACGTCAGGTTGGTGCTCGACGAGCCGCGAGGGGACTGAGTGGCCGGGGTGGACTGAACGTGTTCGTCCGGATTGGGCGGGGCGTCGGCGATCCGGACAGCGGGGCAGAGCTTTGCGTCAGATGTCCCTGAAAGGCGATTCGGTGGGTGGGGGGCGGGACAGTGCTGTTGCCGGGTCTGCCGGCTTCGGGCCCGGACCCGCCGTCATCGAACGCCGAGCAAGGGAGTCCTGTCCGTGCCGTCCTTGTTGCACTACGCCGTCGTCACCGATCCGACCTCGCTACCCGCCTCGCAGCCCGGCGCGCCGTCCGTGGGGACGGTGTACGTGATCGTCTCCAACACCCACCAGTCCGACGTGTGGTGGGAGTACATCGATGTGGAGATACCGGTCGGCACCGGTCCGTCAGACCTGACGGACGATCCCACGGTGATCACTGCGACTGCCGACCCGGACTACACGGCGTGGCTGGAGCCCGCGCCCGATTTCAGCTGGGACGCCGCCCTGGGGCGCTTTCGGGCCCACCACCCCCAAGGGGGCGGCGGCCGGTTGACCCTGCCGTACGACCAGTCGTTGGTGCTGAAACTGGACGGCATACCGGTTTCCGGTACGGAGGGGCTGATCCGGTTACGGATACTGGAGAAGTCCGGCGGCGGTGACGACAACGTACCGATGCGGCGGGATCATTTCACCACCACGCTCGGGGTGGTGAAGCAGGCCGCCCCGAGGATTCCGCGCAATTTCCGTCCGGAGAAGAATTCGCTGGCCGATGTGGACGCGGGCGGCAACGTCGTTCTGAAATGGGACGGGCCCGACCACCTCGACTACTGGATCCGCGATCCGGAAGGCAACGAGACGCTGGTCGGGACGGCGGCGGCCGCGGGGTCTCCGGTGACGCAACAGCCCTACATGTGGTCGCCGATCGTCCCCCCGAAGCGGGGCACCACGTACACCCTGGTGGCCGGGGTACGGGGTACGGGGCAGCCCGAGCAGGGGTACTTCCTCACCACCACCGTTCACGCGCTCGTCCCCGAGTTCGCGAGCGGGACCCGTACGCCGTGGGTCGAGGGCACGGTCGACCAGGGCCGCGTCACCTTCTCCGCGGACGGCGCGGAGGTCCGTAACGGCAGCGGGGGGTGGGGAACGCTTCACGCCGACAAGGCCGACGTGGACGGGGTCAGGACCGAGTGGGTGCGGGGGCGTGGTGACGGCGACGGCTGGATCGAGTTCCCCGGCACCGGGCTGAACGTCTTCCACGGGCAGCAGAAGGAATGGGGGACCGTTCACGCCGACAAGGCGGACGTCAACGGCGTCAACACCAAGTGGGTGCAGGGGCGTGACGCCGACGACGGGTGGATCGAGTTCCCGGACACCGGGCTGAACGTCTTCCACGGGTCCGGGCGGGACTGGGGGAACCTCCACGCCGACAAGGCCGACGTGAACGGTGTCAACACCAAGTGGGTGCAGGGGCGTGACAGCACCGACGGCTGGATCGACTTCCCGAAGTCGGGGGTACGGGTCTTCGCCGACGGCCAGAACGAATGGGGCACCCTCAAGGCCGGCAAGGCCGATCTGGACGACCTGGTCACCGGCGAGGGGAAGGTGCGGGGGCACTTCACCGTGGCGGGAGGGATGAAGCTGAGCCACGAAGGCCGGCCGCTGTTCGTCACTCTTCCCGACCGCATGGTGTTCCAGGGGATGAACAACTTCGAGAAGTGGGTGACCTTCGCCGACGGCCTGGAGGTCACCTACAGCAAGACGGGCTCCGTCTGGATCAGCAAGGCGTCCAAGGGCCTGAGCGTCCACGGCGACCTCCAGGTCGACGGAGTCATCTCCGTGACCACCGGCGGCGACGCACCGCAGGTCAGGACTCTGTAGCCAACGGCATGTCCGGCCCCGCCGTCCGGGCGAGCGGGGCCGCAGCCGCCGAGTTGGAGACGCTGAAGGCCACCGTGCCCGCGCGGTAGCGGTCGTCCGTCCACTCGATCGTGCGGCCCGCCGCCGTGTAGGTCAGGTAGCGCTGACGCAGGAGGGGGCTGCCGCGGCGGACGCGGAGGAGGCGGGCGTCCTCGCTGCCCGCCGCCACCGCGTCTATCAGGTGCTCGCCGTAGTGCGCCACGATGCCCGCGTTCTCCGCGATGCTGTTCATGATCGAGACGCAGTCGTCGGGCAACTCCCGTACGGCCGGGGCCACCCAGTCCGTGTACGCCGTCCGCTCCACCAGGACCGGTTCGCCGTCCAGGCGCCGCAGGCGGAGCACGTACAGGACCTCGGCCCCCGGCGTGGTCCCGAGCCGCGCCGCCTCCTCGGGGTTCGCGGGGCGGGTGTCGCGGCTGAGGATCAGGCTGGACGGTTCGCGGCCCATCGCGTGGGCCCACTGCGCGAAGCTGTTCAACTGCTGGAAGCTGTGGCGCAGTTCCTGCCGCAGTACGACACGTCTCGCGCCCTGCCGGGAGCCGATGAGGCCCTCCGAGGCGAGCAGGCCCACGGCCTGCCGTACCGTCCCGCGCGACACCGACCAGCGGGCCGCCAGGTCGCTCTCCGACGGCAGCCGGGCCCCCACGGGATGCTCACCCGCCAGGATCGCCTGCCTCAGCGCCTCCGCGATCTCCAGATAGCGCGAACCCGGCACGACTGCCCCCTCGGTCGATGAGCTGTACCCAGTGAGCTGGGCTCTACGAACTGTGCGCAGGTGCGCCCACCCGTCGCGCACCCGCTCTTCACTCTAACCGCACGTGAAACCCGCGTGTCCAGGGAGGAGATGGCTCGTTAGGTCCCGAAAAGTGTCTCCCTCGCGACCGTGATCAGGTCGTTATGGGTATTTGTCTCTTCCTCGGGTCGTGTGGCCGCGGCCACCGGACGTTCACTCACGGGACATCTGAAGCGTGCGAACTGATGCCAGCTTGTATGAACAAGTGAGACCCACCCTCGCTCCCCGGGAGACCCAGCGTGACCCGACTCCGCGTCCGTCCCCACGGCAGGCTGATAGCCGCCGTGGCGCTCAGCACCGCCGCGCTCACCGCCCTCACCGCCTGTGGCGCCAAGTCCGACACCGCCGACGCCACCACGGCCGGCGGCGTCAAGGCCGGGGCCGCCACCTCCGTGGCCGACTTCGGCAGCATGGACGACCTCGTCGCCGCCGCCGAGAAGGAGGGGACGCTCAACACGATCGCGCTCCCGCCGGACTGGGCGAACTACGGCGAGATCATCAAGGCCTTCGAAGCCAAGTACAAGATCAAGATCAAGAACGAGACCCCGGACGCCGCCAGCGCCGACGAGATCAACGCCGTCAAGTCCCGCAAGGGCCAGGACCGCGCCCCCGACGTCGTCGACCTGGGTGTCCCGTTCAACCAGAGCGGCGCCGCCGAAGGCCTCTTCGCGCCGTACAAGGTCGCTTCGTACGACAAGATCCCGGCCGAGCAGAAGGACGCGCAGGCCCGTTGGTACAACGACTACGGCGGCTACATCTCCATCGGCTGCGACGCCTCGCGCATCAAGGTCTGCCCCACGACCTTCGCCGACCTCCTCAAGCCCGAATACAAGGGCAAGGTCGCCCTCAACGGCAACCCGAACAAGTCCGGCTCGGCCTTCGGCGGCGTGTACGCGGCCGCCCTCGCCAACGGTGGCTCCTTCACCGACATCCAGCCCGGCATCGACTTCTTCGGCAAGCTGAAGAAGAACGGCAACTTCATCCCCGTCGAGTCCACCCCGGCGACCGTCGAGAAGGGCGAGACGCCCATCTCCATCGACTGGGACTACCTGAACGCCAGCTACTCGGGCGAGTTCAAGTCCAAGGGCCTCGACTGGAAGGTCTCCGTCCCCACGGACGGCGTCTACGCCCAGTACTACTCCCAGGCCATCAACAAGGACGCGCCGCACCCGGCCGCCGCCCGCCTGTGGATGGAGTACCTGTACAGCGCCGAGGGCCAGAACCTGTGGCTCAAGGGCTTCGCCCGGCCGGTCCTGCTGCCCTCGATGACCGCCGACGGTACGGTCGACAAGACCCTCGTCGCCAACCTCCCCCAGGTCGCCGGCACGCCGACGTTCCCCAAGTCCGCCGACCTCGACGCCGTCAAGGCCGTCCTCGCCAAGAACTGGGACAAGGCCGTCTCCTGATGCCCACCCAGACCCTGCCCGCACCGGGCGCCGCCGACGGCACACGCCGTCGGCGGCGGGCGCCGCGCGCCTGGCTCGGTACGCTGCCGCTGCTCGTCTTCGCCGGACTGTGCTTCGGGCTTCCCGTCGGCGCCCTGCTGTACGGGGCCGTCACGCACCAGGAGCCGGGCAAGGCCACCTCGCTGACCGGCGAGAACATCAGCACGACCCTGCAAGGGCCGTACCTCAACTCCCTCACGGGGAGTGTGGAGTTGTCCGCCCTCACGGCCCTCGTCGGCACCGTCCTCGGCATGCTGATCGCCCAGGCCGTCGTCACCTCGCGCGGCGGCGCGCTGCGCGAGTCCGTCCTCACCGCGTCCGGGGTGCTCGCCAACTTCGGCGGCATCCCGCTCGCCTTCGCCTTCGTCGCCACCCTCGGCATCTCCGGTGTGGTCACCGAGCTGGTGCACCTCGACTCGCTCGGCTGGAACCTCTACTCCTTCACCGGCCTGTCCGTGATCTACCTCTACTTCCTGGTCCCGCTGATGGTCCTGATCAGCGTCCCGGCGCTGGACGGGCTGCGCCCGCAGTGGCGCGAGGCCGCGCAGAACGCCGGCGCGACCGACGGGCAGTTCTGGCGTCACGTCGGCCTGCCGGTCCTCGCGCCCACCCTGCTCGGCGGGTTCGTGCTGCTCTTCGGCAGTGCCTTCGCGGCGTACGCCACCGCCGCCGCGCTCGTCGGCGGATCCGTCCCGCTCGTCACCCTCAAGATCGCGGACGCGCTGTCCGGCAACGTCCAGGTCGGTCAGGAGAACGTGGCGCTCGCGCTGAGCCTCGACATGATCGTGATCGCCGGCCTGGTCATGGCGGTCTATCTGCCCCTCCAGCGACGGAGCACCCGATGGCTGCACTGACCCCCACCGCGACCGCCGCCCCGCGCGACGACACGCCGTCCGACGGGGGCGGTACGGTACGGGCCCGGCGCCCCCGCCGCCGTATCTGGCGGGGTGTGGTCCTGGCCGTCGCGGGCGTCTACTTCGTCGTCCCGCTGCTCGCCTCGTTCGTCTTCACCGTCCACACCCCGGGACAGGGCGTGTCGTTCGACGCGTACACCGGCATCCTGTCCGCCGACGGCTTCACCCAGAGCCTGTTCCTCTCCCTGGGCCTGGCCGCCGCGACCATCGCCCTCGTCCTGCTGCTGACGGTGCCCGCGCTGATCGCGGTACGGCTCGGCGCGCCCCGGCTGCGGTCCGTCGTCGAGGTCGTCTGCATGCTGCCCCTGGTGGTGCCGCCGATCGCGCTGGTCAGCGGGATCACGACCGTGCTGCGCTGGGGCCCGGACCACCTGTCCACCACGCCGCTCTACCAGACGTTCATCGCCGTGCAGGACGAGTCGTTCCCGCTGGTGCTCGTCTTCGCGTACACCGTGCTGGCGCTGCCGTTCGTCTACCGCTCGCTGGACGCCGGGCTCAGCGCGATCAACGTGACGACGCTCGTGGAGGCCGCCCGCAACTGCGGGGCGCGCATCCCGTACACCGTCCTGCGGGTCATCCTGCCCAACCTGCGCTCCGCGCTCGCCAGCGCGTCCTTCCTGACTCTCGCGCTGGTGCTCGGCGAGTACACCATCGCCGCGCTGCTCGGATTCCGGCCCTTCGCGGTGTGGATCGTCTCGATCTCCGGCTCCGAGGCGCAGACTTCGGTCGCGGTGTCCCTGCTCAGCCTGCTGATCACCTGGCTCCTGCTGCTGGTGCTGTCCCGCGTGGGGTCCCGCTCGGGGGCCGGCGCCGGTGTCGCCGCCGCCGCGGGGTCCGCGCCCGCCGGCGGTTCCGTGCCCGGGACCGGCAGCTCGCCCACCGCCCCGTCCGCCTCGCCTGCCTCGTCCGCCGCCAAGGAGTAGTCATGTCTTCCACGTCCACCGCGACCGCCGAGCGGCCCGAGGAGCCGGCCGCTCCCGGCGCCCTGGTCGAATTCCGGGGCCTGCGCCGGGAGTTCGGCCCCACCGTCGCCCTCGACGGGCTCGACCTGACGGCCAGGCCGGGCGAACTCCTCGCCCTGCTGGGCCCGTCGGGCTGCGGCAAGACCACCGCCCTGCGCGTCCTCGCCGGCTTCGAACACCCGGACGCGGGCGAGGTGCTCGTGGACGGCAAGGACATCACCGGGGTGCCGGCCAACCGCCGTGACGCGGGCATGGTGTTCCAGTCGTACAGCCTTTTCCCGCACCTCAACGCCCGCGACAACGTGGCCTTCGGCCTGCGGGTACGGAAGGTGTCGACGGCCGAGCGCCACCGGCGCGCGGACGAACTCCTCGAACTGGTCGGCCTCCCCACCCACGCCGGCCGCTTCCCGCACCAGATGTCCGGCGGCCAGCAGCAGCGCGTGGCGCTCGCCCGCGCGCTGGCCCTGCGCCCGCGTGTCCTGTTGCTGGACGAGCCGCTGTCGGCGCTCGACGCGAAGGTCCGGCTCTCGCTGCGCGAGGAGATCCGCCGGCTCCAGCTGTCGCTGGGCATCACCACCATCTTCGTCACGCACGACCAGGAGGAGGCGCTGTCCATGGCCGACCGGGTGGCCGTGCTCAACGCGGGGAAGCTGGAGCAGTGCGCGGCACCCTCCGAGCTGTACGAGCGGCCCGCGACGGCGTTCGTCGCGGAGTTCGTCGGCACGATGAACCGGCTGCCCGGGCGGCTCACCGACGGGGGCCGGGTCGAGGTCGCGGGCAGCGTCCTGCCCGTGGACGGCGAGATTCCGGCCGGGCGCGAGGTGGAGGTCCTGCTGCGCCCCGAGAACGTCACGGCGACGGTGGACCCGGACGGTACGGCAACGGTCGTCTCCGCGTCCTTCTTCGGCTCGGTGACCCGGGTCCTGCTCGACCTGCCCGGCGGCGGCACGGTCAAGGCCGACGTGGCATCGCGTGACGCGGGCGAGCTGGTGCCGGGGGTGCGGGCGTCCGTCCGCCCGGCCGACCGGCCGGTCCTGGTCGTGGCGGCGTCGGCCACCCCGGCCGCCGGGAAGGCGGCGTGAGCACGCCGGGCCCACCACCACGGGCCGTTCCCCCGGCCGCCTTTCCGGCCACCACCTCGCCCGCCCCTTCCCCCGTGTCGTCACCCGCCGCCGTCCTCTTCGACATGGACGGCACCCTCGTCGACACCGAGGTGCTCTGGTGGGAGACGGCCGCCGAGGTCGCCTCCGGGCTCGGCCACCGCCTCGGTGACGCCGACGCGCCCGAGGTCGTGGGGCGGGCCGTCCAGGACACCGCCGCCCATCTCGTACGGGTGGCGGGCACCGGCCACGCCGGACGCGTCGCGGACGAACTGGCCGGGTCCTTCTTCCGGCGCGTCGAGGAGGGCGCCCCGCTGCGCCCCGGCGCCCGGCGGCTGCTGGCCGAGCTGGAGCGCGCCGGGGTGCCGTTCGCCCTGGTGAGCGCGTCACCGCGGGCGGTCGTGGACTCCGTGGTCGGCGGGGCCCTCGCCGACGTGCGGTTCGCCTTCACGCTGTCGGCCGACGACACCGTACGGACCAAGCCGCACCCCGACCCGTACCAGGAGGCGGCCGACCGCCTCGGCGTGCCGACCGGGGCGTGCGTGGCGGTGGAGGACTCGCCCGACGGCAGCGCCTCCGCCCAGGCGGCCGGGTGCGCGGTCCTGGTGGTGCCGTCGCTGCTGCCGGTGCCCCCGGCGGCCGGGCGGTACTTCGCGCGGAGCCTGGAGGACGTGGATCTGGAGGTGCTGCGTGGCTGCGCGGCCGGAAACGCCCCCGACGGGGGTTCGCACGGCTCTCGGACAGAGTGATTCTTGCCACGTTTGATGCGGCGCTCGCTCAGAAGAGCGAAATCAAGATCGCCGCAGGTGGCTGTACTTCCGGAAGGGGTGGCACCCCGTGCCACCCCTTCCGTGTTCACTTCCCGAACTCAAACGATCCGAGCATCGCTCGTATGAGCGCAACAGGTCATGGGCGGGTCATGCCCGCTTCGGAGGGTGAAGGGGCGCGGGAGGGGGCGCGTTCCGCGGATCGCTTTCGATCTGCTGGCGGACGGGTGGTTAAAGCCGTACGACGCTCAGGTGGACGTACCCCCACACCTTCGATCTGGGTATGTTCCCTCCACGTCAAGGCAGCCACCGCGTCGTCGAGGAGTCGAGACCCGTGTCGGAAAACGAAGATCACGAAGCTCTTCCCGAGCAGGGCGAGCGCACGGAGAAGTACGTCTACGACTTCACCGAGGGCAACAAGGACATGAAGGGCCTCCTCGGCGGCAAGGGTGCCAACCTCGCGGAGATGACCAACCTCGGGCTGCCCGTCCCTCCGGGCTTCACCATCACCACGGAGGCGTGCAACGTCTACCTCGGGTGCGGTACGGAACCGGCCGCCCTGCGCGACGAGGTCAGCGCCCATCTCGACGCCCTGGAGCGGCGGATGGCGAAGAAGCTCGGCCAGTCCGACGACCCGCTGCTCGTCTCCGTGCGCTCCGGCGCCAAGTTCTCCATGCCCGGCATGATGGACACCGTCCTGAACGTCGGGCTCTCCGACGACTCGGTCGCCGGCCTCGCCACCCAGTCCGGGGACGAACGCTTCGCGTGGGACTCGTACCGCCGCCTGATCCAGATGTTCGGCGCCACCGTGCTCGGCGTGGACGGGCACCTCTTCGAGGAGGCGCTCGAAGAGGTCAAACACGCCAAGAAGGCCGCCACCGACGTGGATCTGGACGCCGGGGACCTCAAGGCGCTCGTCGGCCGGTTCAAGAAGATCGTCTCGCGCGAGGCGGGGCGGGACTTCCCGCAGGAGCCGCGCGAGCAGCTGGACCTCGCGATCCGCTCGGTCTTCGAGTCCTGGAACACCGACCGCGCCAAGCTCTACCGGCGCCAGGAGCGCATCCCCGGCGACCTCGGCACCGCCGTCACCATCTGCTCGATGGTCTTCGGCAACCTCGGCCCCGACTCGGGTACGGGCGTGGCCTTCACCCGGGACCCGGCCAGCGGGCACCAGGGGGTGTACGGCGACTACCTCCAGAACGCGCAGGGCGAGGACGTGGTCGCGGGCATCCGCAACACCGTCCCCCTCGCCGAGCTGGAGACCATCGACAAGAAGTCGTACGACCGGCTGATGGCGATCATGGAGACCCTGGAGACCCACTACCGGGACCTGTGCGACATCGAATTCACCATCGAACGCGGGCAGTTGTGGATGCTCCAGACCCGCGTCGGCAAGCGCACGGCGGGCGCCGCCTTCCGGATCGCCACCCAGCTCGTCGACCAGGGACTGATCGACGAGGCCGAGGCCCTCCAGCGCGTCAACGGCGCCCAGTTGGCGCAGCTGATGTTCCCGCGCTTCGCCGAGGACTCGCACGGAGAGCTGCTCGGGCGCGGGATCGCCGCCTCGCCCGGCGCGGCCGTCGGCAAGGCCGTCTTCGACTCGTACACCGCGATCAAGTGGTCCCGCTCCGGCGAGAAGGTCATCCTGATCCGCCGCGAGACCAACCCCGACGACCTGGAGGGCATGATCGCCGCCGAGGGCATCCTGACCTCGCGGGGCGGCAAGACCTCGCACGCGGCGGTGGTGGCCCGGGGCATGGGCAAGACGTGTGTGTGCGGGGCCGAGGAGCTGGAGGTCGACACCAAACGCCGCCGGATGGCGGCCGGTTCGCTCGTCATCGAGGAGGGCGACGTCGTCTCCATCGACGGCTCGACCGGCAAGGTCTACCGGGGCGAGGTGCCCGTCGTCCCCTCGCCCGTGGTCGAGTACTTCGAGGGCCGCATGCACGCGGGCGCCGACGAGGCCGACGAACTGGTCGAGGCCGTCCACCGGATGATGGCGTACGCGGACCGGCGCCGCCGGCTGCGGGTGCGCGCCAACGCCGACAACGCCGAGGACGCCCTGCGCGCGCGCCGCTTCGGCGCCCAGGGCATCGGCCTGTGCCGTACGGAACACATGTTCCTCGGCGAGCGCAGGACGATGGTCGAGAAGCTGATCCTGGCCGACACGGACGACGAACGGGACGCCGCGCTGGGGGCGTTGCTGCCGCTCCAGAAGAAGGACTTCGTCGAGCTGTTCGAGGCGATGGACGGACTGCCGGTCACCGTACGGCTGCTGGACCCGCCGCTGCACGAATTCCTGCCGGACATCACGGAGTTGTCGGTACGGGTCGCGCTCGCCGAGGCCCGCCAGGACCACAACGAGAACGACCTGCGGCTGCTCCAGGCCGTCCACAAGCTGCACGAGCAGAACCCGATGCTCGGGCTGCGCGGGGTACGGCTCGGGCTGGTCATCCCGGGACTGTTCGCCATGCAGGTACGGGCCATCGCCGAGGCGGCGGCCGCGCGGACCCTCGCCAAGGGCGACCCGCGCGCCGAGATCATGATCCCGCTCGTCGGTACGGTCCAGGAGCTGGAGATCGTCCGGGACGAGGCGCTGCTGGTCATCGCGGAGGTCGAGCGGGCCACGGGGGTCGAACTGCGCCTGGCGCTGGGCACGATGATCGAGCTGCCGCGCGCCGCGCTGACGGCGGGGCAGATCGCGGAGGCGGCGGAGTTCTTCTCGTTCGGTACGAACGACCTCACCCAGACCGTCTGGGGCTTCTCCCGCGACGACGTCGAGGCGAGCTTCTTCACCGCGTACCTGGAGAAGGGCATCTTCGGGGTCTCCCCGTTCGAGACGATCGACCGCGACGGGGTCGGCGCGCTCGTCCGCAGCGCGTGCGAGGCCGGCCGCGCCACGCGTCCCGGCCTCAAGCTGGGGGTGTGCGGCGAGCACGGCGGCGACCCTGAGTCGGTGCACTTCTTCCACGAGGTGGGCCTGGACTACGTGTCCTGCTCGCCGTTCCGTATCCCTGTCGCCCGTCTCGAAGCGGGGCGCGCGGCGGCGGCCTCGGCCGGGAGTGACTCCCGGTAACGGACTGCTTTCCGACATCTTCCCAGACCCTCAGGCACACCCCAGGACACCGGAACCGCCCGTCGGTTCACCCACCCTCGCCGACCCGGGGGGCGGTTCCGGGGCACAGAGAAGGGGCGGGCGTCCCGTGCGGAGACGCCCGCCCCTTCGTCGTGCGCCCCGGCCCCGCGTACGGCCGGCGGCCATACTCTCGTCATGGCCGCGTCATCTTTCTTCGCCGCCGCGGAGAATTATCGAGGAACCATGGAAATCAACAGCGGGCGGAGCGCGGCCTGCGGATCCCCACCCACAGACCGCGCTCCATTACCCGGGCCGGACATGGAGCCGCAACCGCGAACGACCGCCGCCGAGCGCAGAAAGCCCCCCACGGCCTTCACTGCGCTTTACGCTCGTTCAGGTTTCATGCCCGACGGGGTATAGCTTTTCGCTTGGGACCGCACCTCCGCGATAGGTTTCAACTGTGGCTGAAACTCCGTGGTGACCGCCTGTGATGGCGTGCATACTCGGTGATGGGGATAATTGCGGATGCAACCAGCGGTGAACGGGTGGGATTTGAGTGCTGCGTATTCATTTCACAGGGAAAGATCTCGGCGGCGTCCGGATGGCCGGAGGACCCGACCCCCTGTGGGAAACGATTCTCAGCTTTCACCGAATACGGGATCGGCGCGGCCCGCTCGTCTTCGGAGAATGGCGAACGGAAACCCGCAGCCGGTTGA
Organism: Streptomyces sp. NPDC088261; assembly: GCF_044740805.1. Classification (NCBI taxonomy): domain Bacteria; kingdom Bacillati; phylum Actinomycetota; class Actinomycetes; order Kitasatosporales; family Streptomycetaceae; genus Streptomyces; species Streptomyces sp. NPDC088261. The sequence continues at coordinate 160,420 of NZ_JBIURL010000012.1, read as the reverse complement.
ATGGTGAAACACGGCTGCTCTCCGCGCTCGTTCCCCAGCGGGGCTATTTCCCCGATTTCCTGACCCCGTCCGAGGCCCGGTACGGCCTCGACGCCGGCCTGGAGGCCCTGCGCGCCACCACCCCCGAGCGCATCCGCGCCGAACTGGCCCTGCTCGCCACGGGCCGGGGCGCGCGCAAGGCCCGCCCGGCGCGCAAGGATCCCGCACGGCGTACCGACTCCACCCGCCTCGCCGACCTCGCCGACGGCGAACCGGCCCCGCTGGCCCGCCTCGTGGAGGTGCTGCGCGCCTACCACCGGGCCGCCGTCGAGCCGTACTGGCCGCACATCAGGGCCAGGGCCGACGCCGACCGGGCGCTGCGCGGCCGGGCCCTGCTCGACGGGGGCGCGGACGAACTGCTCGCCACGCTCCCGCCGATGCTGCGCTGGCGCGCCCCGGTCCTGGAGGCGGACTACCCGGTCGACCGCGAACTGCATTTAAACGGAAGGGGGTTAAGACTCCAACCGTCCTTCTTCTGCCGCAGTACCCCGGTGGTCCTCCACGACCCGGCGCTGCCGCCCGTCCTCGTCTATCCCGTCACGCACTCCGACGTACCGGTGCCCCACGAACGGCCGGACGCACGCCTCTCGTTGGGCCGGCTCGTCGGCCACACCCGCTCCGCCGTCCTCGAAGCCATCGAACACGGATGCACCACCAGCGAACTGGCCCGCAGAACCGCGGTGTCCCTCGCCTCCGCGAGCCAGCACGCCTCCGTCCTGCGGGAGGCCGGCCTGGTCGTCACGCTGCGGCACGGCAGCTCCGTACTGCACACGCTGACCCCCCTGGGCGCCGCCCTCCTGCGGGGCGGCGCCTCCGCCGACGGGTGCTACGCCCGGAACGGACCCGTCACCTCATAGGTGATGCCGCCCGACGAACTCCCGCTCGTACCGCGCTGGCTGGAGAAATACAGCCGCTTGCCGTCGGGGGAGAAGGCGGGCCCGGTGATCTCCGAGGCGGACTGTCCGCCGACCCGCAGGAACGGCGCGACGACGTCGTCCGGGGTGATCACGCAGATCTCCAGATTCCCGCCGTCCTCCGCCACGAACAGGTCCCCGGACGCCGACCCGGTGACGTTGTCGACGCCGGTGAGCGGCGCCGTACCGGACACGAGCGAGTCGTCGTAGGCGAGTTCGAGGGTGGAGGCGGCCGCGTTATACTGCCAGACGCGGTTGTCGCCCTTGGTGGTGAACCAGCAGGTGTCGTTCGCGTAGTAGCAGCCCTCGCCGCCGTTGAACCGCTTGGCGCCCGACACCTGGTTACGGGTCGCGGTGGCGCCGCTCGGGTCGGGGACGGTCCGCCACGTGACGGGCCCGCTGGTGGCCGTACCCGCGACGAGCACCTCCAGGCGGCCCGCCGACAGGTCGCCCCAGGTCGTGGGCGTGAAGCGGTAGAAGCAGCCGTCGGTGGTGTCCTCGGTGAGGTAGATCGTCCGGCGTACGGGGTCGGCGGCGGCGGCCTCGTGCTTGAACCGGCCCATCGCGTCCCGCCGTACCGCCGCCTTCACCCCCCACGGATCCGTCTCGTACACATAACCGCGGTCGACCTCCTCGCAGGAGAGCCAGGTGTTCCACGGCGTCTTGCCGCCCGCGCAGTTCTGGTGCGTTCCGGAGAGGATGCGGTACGCGCCGGTGATCGCCCCGGTCGAGGAGAAACGGACCGCGCCCGCGCCGCCGGAGGGGTCGATCTCCGAGTTCGAGACGTAGATCCAGCCGGTGCCGTCCGCGTAGCAGGCCCCGCCGTCGGGCGCGTTGTGCCAGGTGTACGACGTACCGGACACCTGCTGCCCGGACCGCGCGATCACGCGGCTGGTGAACCCGGCGGGCAGCCGGATGTTGTTGCCGTCCGCCGCGCCGAGGGCTCCGTAGGGCCCGGCGCCGGGCTGGGCGGGCGCGGCGAAGGCGGCCCCGCGCCACAAGGTGCCGCCGAGAGCGGCGGCCGACGTGCCGATGACGGCTCCGCGCAGGAAACTGCGACGTTCCACTGGTCGCTCCATGGGGGTGTCGTACCGCCCCGTGACGCCGGCCGGCGACGCGGGGTCGCACGCCGACGGATTCTAGGTGCTCTGAATGACCTTGCGCTGAACGGGAGTTGAGGTGCAGTGGTCGGTGCCCGTCCGGTCTTCGACCGGCGTTCGATCAGTTTCCTGTCGGCCTCCCACCGGCTTTCGACGCGCCTTCGACCCGTGTTCTGATGGGGGCGGGCGCACCCGGGCGGTGTCGCGCTTCCGTCCGCGTCGTAAGGTCGCGGGCGTGCCTGACATATCCGTGACCACGCTGCTTCTGCTCTGCCTCGCCGCCGCCGGGGCCGGGTGGATCGATGCCGTGGTGGGCGGGGGAGGGCTGCTGCTTCTGCCCGCGATGCTGCTCGGGCTGCCGCACGTCCCGGCCGCGCACATCCTCGGGACCAACAAGGCCGTCGCGATCGTCGGCACCTCGGGGGCGGCGGTGACGTACCTCCGGAAGGCGCCGGTCGACGTGCGGACCGCCGTCAGGATCGGGGGCGCGGCGCTGGTGGGCTCCATGACCGGGGCGTTCTTCGCGGCCGGGATCAGCAGTGACGTACTGCGGCCCGTGATCATGGTGGTGCTGCTGGGGGTGGCGGCCTTTGTGATGCTGCGGCCCTCCTTCGGCCGCGCGGAGGCGGGGGGACCGGTCACCCGGAGGCGTACCGTCACGGCGATCGTGCTGGTCGGCGGGGGGATCGGGTTCTACGACGGGCTCTTCGGGCCCGGTACGGGAACGTTCCTGGTGCTGGCGCTGACCGCCGTCCTCCACCTGGACCTGGTGACCGCGTCGGCGACCGCGAAGATCGTGAACGTCTGCACCAACGCCGGGGCGCTCGCGATGTTCGCGTACCAGGGCACGGTGATGTGGCAGCTGGCCGGGCTGATGGCGGTGTTCAACCTGGCGGGCGGGATGTTCGGGGCGCGGATGGCGCTCAGGAAGGGCAGCGAGTTCGTGCGGGGGGTGCTGCTGGTGGTGGTGTTCTCGCTGGTGGCGAAGTTGGCGTTCGACCAGTGGACGGCGTGAGGGGGGACGGGGCCCGGGGTGCGGGGGGTGCTGGTGGGTGCTCGTGGGTGCTCGTGAGGTCAGTGGGTGTTCGTGAGGTGCGCGTACGCCACCACGTTGCCCTGGTAGCCCGTTCGCTTCGAGAAGCCGCCGCCGCAGGTGATCAGGCGTAGCTCGGGCCGGTCGGCGGCTCCGTACACCTTGCGGTCGGGGAAGTCCTCGTTCCGGTAGACCTCGACGGCGTCGACCGTGAACTCCGCCGTACGGCCGTCCTGCCGGGTGACCTCGATCCGGTGGCCCTTCCTGAGCGAGCCCAGGGCGTAGAAGACGGCGGGGCCGCGCGCGTTGTCGACGTGGCCCGCGACGATTGCGGTGCCCTGGGCGCCGGGGGAGGGGCCGTCGCGATACCAGCCGGCGAGGTTCGCGTGGTCGGCCGGAGGGACCTCCAGGCTGCCGTCCGGGGTCAGGGCGAGGTCGGTCAGGGGGGTGTCGACGCGGAGGGCGGGGATGCGCAGCCGTTCGGGGGCGGAGGGCGGGAGGGGGGATGTTGGGGTGGTCCGGTCGGGCCCCGGTGGTCGCTGACTCTGGTGTGGGGGTGGGGGTGGGGACGAGCCCGGGCCCGGGCCGGCCGCGAAGGCCTCGGAGGGCGGGGGCGCGGGTGGGGTGACCGGCTCGGAGCCGTTCCTGATGAGCCAGACCCCGGCGAAGACGGCGACCACCAACAGCCAGAACTGGCCCTTGACCTGCGCGTTCATGGAACGGGTCCTCCGGTCCTCCGGCTCGTTCTTCCGACGTCTCGAGGCTGCTCCGGATGAAGGTGCCCCCGCCCCCGTCAGCGATGAGCGTGACGGGGGCGGGGACGGGGGCGGGGGTACGGGGCGGTGGAGACCGGCCCTGTCAGCTGCCCTGCGCGCCGCTCGCCCGGCGGCGCAGGAGCGTGACCCCGCCGACGGCGGCCACGGCCAGAACGGCCGCGCCCGCCGCGATCTGGGTGGTGTCGGGGGCGACGCTGCCGCCGGCACCGGTGTTCACGTGGCCCCGGGGCGTACGGCCGTCCGGCTCGTGGCCCTCCCGGCCCGGGTCGTCGCGCCCGTGCTCCCATTCCGGCTGGTGGCCGTCCGGCTCGTGGCGGCCGGGGTCGTGGCCGCCCTGCTCATGGCCGCCCTGCTCGTGGCCGCCCCGGTCCTGGCCGTCCGGGTCGTCGCCGGCCGGGTCCGCGCCGGCCGGGCCGTCGGGCTCGCCGAGGTCTTCGTGGAGGTCGAGGTCCAGGCCGAGGTCGAGATCGCGGTCCAGGTCGGCCGACTCGTTCCGGTCGGCGGGGGTGTCCCCGGTGGCCGCCGCGCCGGTCTCGCACTTCATGGGGACGCCGTACGTTCCGAGCGGCTCGGCTGTGTCTGCGTCTTCGTCTTCGTCTACGTTCGCGTCTGCGTCCGCCGCGCCTATGGCGCCCGTACCCGTGTCCTCCGTACGCGCTTCCTCCGTACCGAGCCGTGTGTCCACGGTTTCGCAGGGCGCCGCGAGCGCGGCCGGAGCCGTACCACCGCTCGCGAACGCGGCGGCCGCTCCTCCCGCCGACAGTACGGTCGCGGCGGCCGCCAGCGCGGTGCCGGTGAGCAGGCGGGCGGTGGTGCGCATGGCGGTCCTCCGGAGCGGCGCGGGACGGTCTTCTTCTCCGAGGTAAGGCGCAGCCCGGCGCGCACGCCTGCTGATGGCCGATCAGATTCGCCGTACCCGGACCGCTTCCGTCCACCGCGGGAGGGTGTTGTCGCAGGTCATACGGGAGCGGCGGCCACGTCGCCGGCCCGGCCGCCCGCCCGCGCCGAACGGGTGACGCCACGCGGCCTTACTCACGTGCGGAGGATCCCGGAGGCTGTCACGCTGTGCTCGATGAACACGACCGACATGACCTCGCTCAGCGCCATCGCCGCCCGGAACAACGCCGACTGGTGCGCGTCCGTCGCGCGGTCCCACGGGATCGCCGGGGTGTTCGGCGAGCGGGCGTGGTGGAGCCCGCGCCGGACGCCGCCGTACTACCCGGACGCCGTCACGCTGCGCCCCGACGCGGCGCCCGCCGACTTCCTCCCGTCGGTGGACCGGGGGTCGACCGGGTGTTCGGTCAAGGACAGTTTCGCCGTGCTGGACCTGGCCTCGGACGGCTTCTCGGGGATCGTGGACGCGCGGTGGATCCACCGTCCGGCCGATCGGCCCGTACCCGAGTGGCCGGGCCTGCCCGCCGAACGTGTGCTGACGGCGGAGCGGCTGCGTGAGTGGCAGGCGGCGTGGGCGGGCGGCGAGGACACCCCGGACGTGTTCCGGCCCGTCCTGCTGGACGATCCGACCGTGCTGGTGCTGGCCTTCCGCGACGGGGACGACCTGGCCGGGGGCGTGGTCCTGAACGAGGGGGCGGGGGTGGTCGGCGTCTCCAACCTCTTCGCCGCCGACAGCGCGGTGGTGGGCGCCGTCTGGTCCTCGGTGGTCACGGCCGCCGCCGACTATCACCCGGGCCTGGCTCTGGTCGGCTACGAACAGGGCGACGATCTCGCCCCCGCGCTCGCCACCGGCTTCGACGCGCTGGGCCCACTCCGCATCTGGCTGCACGTGTCGTGATCCGGCCGTGGTGGCGGCCGGATGGGTTCGCCCTCCACCCCTTTGTGCGCGTCCGTCACCCAGGGCGTGCTGGGGCGGTGGCGGGCCGGCCGTCGATCTCGACGAGCGGACGAGATGCCGGGAACGTCATGCCCGCACCGTACGACCGCGTGAGTCCGCTTGACCTCAACCAAGGTTCAGGGACGAGGCTCGTCCCATGAACCTCGACACAGCGCAGCCCTCAGCGCAGGCCACGGCGCAACTCACCACTTCCGATCCGACCACTTCCGCCGCTTCCGAATCGACCCCGACCGCCCCTCTCAAGCTCGCCGTCATTCTCGGCAGCACCCGCGAAGGCCGCTTCGGCCCGGTCGTCGCCGACTGGTTCCTGAGCCGGACCGACCGGCACACCGGCTTCTCCGCCGATCTGGTCGACCTCGCCGACATCGACCTGCCGACCGCGCTCTCCTACCGCCCCGGCTCCGCCGTACAGACCCAACTCGCCAAGGTCAGCCCCCGGTTGGCCGACGCCGACGCCTTCGTCGTCATCACCCCCGAGTACAACCACTCCTTCCCCGCCGCCCTCAAGTCCCTGATCGACTGGCACTACGGCGAGTGGCAGGCGAAGCCGGTCGGGTTCGTCTCGTACGGGGGAATCTCCGGCGGTCTGCGGGCCGTCGAGCAACTGCGCCAGATCTTCGCCGAGATGCACGCCGTGACCGTCCGGGACACGGTCTCCTTCCACAACGCGGGCGCCCACTTCGACGACGAGGGCCGGCACAAGGACCCGTCCGCCGCCGAGAGCGCCGCCACCGCGATGCTCGACCAGCTCGCCTGGTGGGGCCTCGCCCTCCGGGACGCCAAGTCCGCCCGTCCGTACGGGAAATGACGCGCTGATCGGCTGCTGCCCGCTGGGGGCGGGGAGGGCCGGGGCGGCCGGATGCGGTAGAACCACCGGTACGCCGGTGGGTCGGTGCCGTGCAATCGACCTGTCCCGTCCCTCGTCCCTTCCCCTCCTCGCCCGCCTCGAAGGAGCCGCCCCCCGTGTCACCGCCCGACCACCGCCGGGGCAAAGAACTGCCCTTCTTCGTGTACGGCACCCTGCGGCCGGGCGAGGGCAACTACGCACTCTTCCTTCGCGGCCGTACCACCGGCGAGGAGCCGGCCCGGCTGGAGAACGCGGCGCTGTACGACGGCCCCGGCTACCCGTACGCGATCGAGACTCCGGGAGCGGCGATCGTCGGGGAGATCGTCTCGGCGCTGCCGGAGCCGGGACCGGGCGCGGGGCCGGGGGCGTACCGCGAACTGCTCGCCGTCCTGGACGAGTTGGAGGAGTACGTGGCGCCGGGCGATTCCCGCAACCTGTACGAGCGCGTGCCCCGCGACGTGCGGTGCGCGGACGGCACCACGGTCCGGGCGTGGGTGTACTTCGCCGCGCCGCGCGTGGCCCGTGAGCTGAGAGCGGCGGGCCGTCCGATCCCGGGCGGTGACTGGATCGCGCATGTCACCCACAGTCCGCCCGGACCGTGAGAACGCGCCCGGCCCCTGTGATCGGCGCGGCCGATAATGGTGTCGACAGCGCCCCTCGGCACCCGGCAGAGTGATCGCCCGTGACGAGTAGTGAACTGTGGAGCCGCGAGACCGCCGACCGCTACGACGCCGGGGAGACCGAAACGTCCTCGCCCGCCGTTCTCGGACCGACCGTCGCCTTCCTGGCCGAGCTGGCCGGGGACGGCCGGGCACTGGAGTTCGCGATCGGGACCGGCCGCGTGGGTGTCCCGCTCCGGGAACGCGGCGTACCGGTCGTGGGCATCGAACTGTCCGAGCACATGGCGGCGGTGCTGCGGCGCAAGGTGGACGAGGACACGCTCCCGGTGACCATCGGGGACATGGCGACCACCGTCGTCCCCGGCGGGTTCACCCTGGTCTACCTCGTCTACAACACCATCTCGAACCTGCTCACGCAGGACGAGCAGGTCGAGTGCTTCCGCAACGCCGCACGTCATCTGGAGCCCGGCGGCCGGTTTGTCATCGAGCTGGGGGTGCCGCCGCTGCGGTTCCTGCCGCCCGGACAGGTCGCGGTGCCGTTCGACGTCTCCGAACGGCATCTCGGCTTCGACACCTTCGACCTGGTCGAGCAGATCCTCGTCTCGCACCACTTCTCCCGCGAGGGCGACGGTGAGGGCGACGACGTCCGCTACCGCCGCGACAACTCCCGGCACCGGTACGCCTGGCCGGCGGAGCTCGACCTGATGGCACGGATCGCCGGGCTCGAACTGGAGCGTCGTGTCGCGGACTGGGACGGGGCGCCGTTCACCGAGGACTCCGGCAAGCACATCTCCGTGTGGCGCAAGCCCACCTGAGGGTTCACGTCACCTCCCTCCACCGGCGCTGACCTCACTTCGCCGACGCCGACGCCGATGCCGACGCCAGTGCCTCGGCCACCCCCGGTTCCGTCGGCCCGAGGAAGTGGGGGTCCGGCCGCAGCGCGGCGTCCAGGGCCGCCTTGCCCGCCGCGAACACCTCGCGTACGCCGCCGTAGTACCAGGTCACGTCGTGCCGTTCGTCGACCCCGACTCCGTACGAGTCGACCCCGGCGGAACGGCAGAGGGCCACGGCCCGCCGGACATGGAAGCCCTGGGTGACCAGCACCGCCCGGTCGACCCCGAATATCTTCTTCGCCCGGGCGCAGGAGTCCCAGGTGTCGAACCCCGCGTAGTCGCTGACGATGTGCCCGTCCGGCACGCCGTGCCCGGTCAGGTACGTGCGCATCGCGTCGGGCTCGTCGTACTCCACCCGGCTGTTGTCGCCGGTGACCAGTACGACCCGTACCTTGCCGGTACGGTACAACTCGGCCGCCGTGTCGAGGCGGTGGGCCAGATACGGCGACGGCCGGCCCTCCCGCAGCCCGGCGCCGAACACGACGGCGACGTCCGTGGCCGGGACGTCAGCGACCGTACGGATGTGGCTGTCGGCGGCCGTGTACATCCAGGTCACCGGTGCCAGCGCGAGCACGCATGCCGCCATCATGGCCTGCACGGCGAGACGTTGGCCGCGGCGGGTGCGCGGCAGCTTCGGCAGTGGCATGGGTCTCCCTGACTGGATCGTGCGGTGCTGTGCGGTCGTTCGTCTGCGCGTTCCCCTTCCTGGAGGACGATCGGCGGCGCCGATCAGTTCGCGGCCGGTTCCGGTGGTGCCCAGGCGGCGAGCAGCAGGGACTCGGCCGCCGCCGACGCGTAGACGGCGGCGGCCAGCCACGCCAGCGCGAAGTTCGCGGGATCGGCGGGCAGCAACCGCCCCAGCACGTCGTGGCGCCGGTCCGCCGCCGCTTCGGCGAGCGCCTGGACGCGCTGCGCACCGGTGGTGAGCCCAACGGCCCGCAGCCGCCGTGTCAGGTCCCCGTCCCCCGCCGCCGCGGCCACCGCCCGCCCACCCGCGACCACACGCTCCACCGCCCGCCGCAACAGGTCGAGTTCAACCGGCAACGCGGGAAGCGGACGCCCAACAGGCACCGCATCAACGACGCGCACCAGAGCGGGCGTACCCACTCCACCCGGCGTCGCCACGCCTGGTCCCCCCTCGCCAACCGCCCCCCTCCCGGGCCTGGGCACACCCTCACCAACCGGCCCACCCCCATCAACCGGCGCGGCCACCGCAACCGGCGCCGGCTCCACCGCCCCGAGGTGTGAACGGTTCAGTAGGCGCAGGCCCAGATCCGTGCGTACGGTTCCGTCGCCGTGGCCCCGCCAGGCCGCCGCCAGGACGTGCACCCGGTCGGGGCGGTCGGGTACCGCGCGGGCGATCAATCGGAGCGTGAGGCCCGGACGGGAGGACAGCAGCCGGAGGTTGTCGGCGTACGGGAGGTCGGGGCGTTCGTCCGGGGCGGCCAGGCGGAGGGTCGGGCCGCCCGACACGACGAAGCCCGCGTCCGTGACCGTACCGTCCAGGAACAGCAGATCACCGCCCGCCGCCCGGGCGTCGGCCGGCTCGGCCGACCAGCGCAGGGCCGCAGCGAGTTGCGCGGCGGGCGACCGTTCCCAGAGCGCGGCCAGGGGCGCTTCGTGCCACCCCGCGCCCGTCGCCCGTACCGAACGTACCTGTCCGCCGCCACCGATCCGGCCGTCCGGCGACACCGTCGGCGAGGTGAGGATGACCCCACCGCCGTCGCCCAGGTCACGCAGCCCCAGCGCGCAGCCGCCGGGCACGGGCGACCCCGACGCCTGGAGCGCCCGCTCCGGACCGCCCGGAGCCACGTCGGAGAGCGTCCTGAGCCTGCCGTCGGGGGCCAGGGCGTAGACCGTGGCGCCCGCGTAGCCGGACGCGGTCACCACCGCTTCGGTGAAGAGCCCGTGCAGCCGGAGCGGGCCCTCGGGCTGATAACTCCGGCGCGCCGGGGCGAGGGCCGCCGCCGGTCCGCGTACCAGATCCAGCAACTCCACCAGATCGGCGGAGAGATCGGACAGCCGGAACGCCGGGTCGTCCGAACGGGCCTCACCCAGCCGCCGCGCGACGCGCACGGCGGTGGCGGCAGGACGGTGCAACCCCGCGAGCCGCGCGGAGTGCGCGGCGTGGAGCAACTCGGCCCGGTGCACCGCACCGGATCCGGTGACACCGGCGACCAGCAGGGCCGTCGCGGCCTCCCGCAGCGAGTCGAGGGCTGTCGACTGTACGGGGGTGAGCGCCACGGGGGCGGCGTTGGCGGCGGGACCGGGGCCGGGCGCGCCCGATACGGCGTCCCCCTGACGCGCACCCGTCCCAGTTTCCGGACCCGGACCCGGACCCGTCCCCGTCTCCGCACCCGCACCCGGACCCGCGACCGGCCCCGGCCGCGTCCTGGGCGGCTCGCCCACCGTCCCGTTCGCGGCCTCCGCCTCCACCGCGAGGGGCGCGCTCGACAGGACGGCCGCGCGATGCAGGCAGGCGGGCGCCAACAGGCAGCCGCACACGGCGTCCGCCGCTTCGGCGACGATCCCCGCCGTGACCCGGAGCGTCACCACCGTGTCCTCGGCGACCCGGACCAGGACGCCGTCCTCCGTCGCCTCCACCGGCCAGCCGGCCGCCTTCGCCACCGCCCCGTCCACGCGTTTGCGCAGCCGTACGGGCAGCAGATCGAGCGCGGCGGCCGCCACGTCGGCGGCAACCGGTGGCAGTACCGGAGCGGATGGGGTCATCGGTGCGCACCTCCTACGCGTTCGCCGACCCAGCGGGCCAGCTCCAGTGGGCTCAGCGCCGCGACCGGCATGCCGGCCCCGACCAACTGGCCCGCGATCCCGGTCGAATAACGCGGCCTGCCCTCGTCGTCCAGCGAGGCGCAGCCGAGCACGTGGCACCCGGCGTCGACCAGGGCCCGTACCTCCGCGAGCAGCGGCGAGACCGGGCCGCCCTCCTCGAAGTCGCTGATCAGGACCACGAGCGTGCGGGACGGCACCGACACCAGCTGCCGGGCGTGGCGCAGCCCCAGCGCGATGTTCGTCCCGCCGCCGACGCTGACTTCCAGCAGCAGGCTCAGGGGGTCGTCGACCTGGTCGGTGAGATCGACGACCTCGGTGGAGAACGCCACGAAGTGCGTACTCACCGCGGGCACCCCCGCCAGCACGGCGGCGGTGAGCGCGGCCCAGACCGTCGAGGCCTCCATCGAGCCGGACACGTCCACGACGAGGACGAGCCGCCAGTCGGCCGTCTTGCGGGCGCGGGTACGGAACACGGGCCGCTCGGGCAGCACGGTCAACGCGCCGGTGTCCGGGTCCCGGCGGGCGGTCGCCAGGTTGGCGCGGATGGTCCGGGCCAGGTCCAGCGGGCCGCCCGGGCGGCGGGTGGGGCGCGGATGGGAGAGGCCGGTGAGCGCGGGGCGCAGCCGGTTGGCGAGCGCCTCGGTCAACTCGGCCACCAGCTTCGCCACCAGGGGGCGGAGCCGGGCGAGTTGGAGCTCGGGGAGGCCGCCCGCGTACGACAGGACGGTCCGCAGCAGTTCCACGGAGGGGCGGGCCGCGGCGGGGTCCAGCTCCATGGCGGCGTCGATCCGCCCGGCGTCGGCCGCGGCGGCGAGCACTTCCTCGCGGACGCCGGGCCCGAACAGCGCGGTCAACTCCTCGGACCAGGACCGCACATCGGGGTACGGCGCCCCGTCCCCGCCCCGCGAACCACCCCGCCCGTCCTCGCCCCGGGCCCCCTCACCCCGCCCAAAGCCGTACAACTCGTCCAACGCGGCGCCGACCCGCCCGGCCCCACCCCGCAACTCCCGCCCCCGCCCGAGCAACAACCGCCACCGCTCCCCGGCGGAGAGAGCGACCACACCCACCCCCACCCCCACATCCCGCCCCACACCACTCCGGCCACCAACCCCCCGCCCAGCGACGCCGCCCCCGCCGACAGCGACCACGCGACTGATGTCCCCGCCCGCAGGAGCCCTGGTCCCGATGGGTTCGCCCCCCACGGGCCCGGCCCCGGCGCTCGGGGCCACAGCTGTCGCGACGACCGTGATCGGACCTGCTGCCGTCGGCTCCTCCCCGGTCCGCTCTGCCGTGGGCGGCTCGGACGCGACCAGTTGCGCCTCGCCGCCGTCGCCATCGCCCGCACGGCCGGGCAGCCGCGTTCGTCCTTCCGCCGCCGTCGCCCCACCGCCCGTCGCGCCAACGGCGCCGCTCGGCGCGGCCGGTGGTGCGTCCCCAGGCGGGCCCGTCTCCGCGCTCGTCGTCAGGCCCGTCGCCAGGTCCGTCTCCGACGGGGTCCGCACGTCGGCCCTCAGGACGGTCGCCAGGTCCGGGACCAACCCCCTTGCTGTCAGGGCCTCCCGGCCCGCCAGGTCTGCCGACGCCAGAAGCGCCAGCAGCGTCGGATCCGTCATCGGGCCCGGCAAGGTGCCCGCCGCCAGGCCCGTGCGGTCTTCCACCGTGGCCAGGAGGCGGCTTCTCGCCGCCGGGGAGAGCGTGTCGAAACCTGCCCGCAGGGCGGGCAGCCGGTCCAGGAAGTCCCGGTCGGGGAGGGCCTCGACCCGCTCCATCAGGGGGTCCAGAGCGGGACCGGTCTCCATCAGCGAACCCGCCGCGAGCAGCGCCCCGCGCAGGAATCCCCCCAGGTCCGTCCGGAGTGCGGACGTCGTCGCGCCGTCCACGCGGGACGCCAGCCGGACCCCGAACTCCGTCGCGTCCCCGCTCCCCAGCAGCACCCGGGCCACCCCCGCCGCGCCCCTGATCAACGCCGTTGCGTCGGCCTCCAGCCGGACCAGCGCGGCATCGAGCCGCAGACCGCCACCGAGCGCCGCCGCGGCCCGGCCCGCCAGGGAGACCAGCGCCCGCGCGTCCTCCGCGTCGGTGGAACCCGCCAGCCCGTCCAGCGCGCGCACCCCCGCGGCGGTGAGGTCGTCGTACGCCTCGGTGAGCCCGGCCCGTTCCCAACCGTCGGGCAGGCCCGGCAGATGACCGGACCTGATCCGGTCCAACAGGGCCAGCCCGGACAGCAGTTCGGGCAGCGTCCCGGAGGCGGGCAGCAACTCGGCGGTCTCCGAGAGGCGTTCCCCGGCCAGGTCGGGGAGTCCGCAACGCGCCGCCTCCTCCAGCCCGGCCAGCACCTCCGGGGCCGTCGGGCCGCCGAGCAGGCGCTCCCTCGCCCGCCGCTGCCGCAGTGTTCCCTCCGTGGCCTGCTCCAGCGTCACTCCGCGCACACCGGTGACATCGAGCATCGCGGTCGTCGACGGAGACCAGGCCACCGTCCACCGTGTCGTCAGCGGGGCGGCGTCGCCCACTCCCGCGACCCCGCCCTCCTCCCCGTACGGGACGCGGCAGGCGGCGAGCCGGCGCAGGGTCAGCTCCCGGCGCCGGTCGAGGTCGCTGCGGTGCGCGTCCAGGCGCAACTCCCGGCGGGCCGGTGCGGTCGGCGTGGGCAGCGACAGCCCGCCGAGGAGCGTCTCGACGGACGGTCCGAGCCCCGAACGCGGTGTCCCGGGCGCGAGTCGTCCCTGCCGGGTCCCGACCAGGACCTTCTCCATGGCGGCGGCCACGACGCGGCCGCGCCCGTACAACTGCCCCTGAGTGAGGACGGTCTGCGCCGCCTCCACCAACTCGCCCCGCCCGGCCGCCGGAAGCCCGCGCAGCGCCGCGAGGTCCCGGGCGACCCGGACCACCTCACGGGCATCGGCGGGCCCGCTGGGGTGACCGCCGTCCCGTACGGCCGCACAGATCCGTACGGCGGTCGCCGTCAACAGGTCGTCCAGCAGCACCGGATCGCCCGCCGCGAGATGCACGCCACGCTGCCACTCCGGATCCCTGATCCCGGCCGGATACCCGGACCGCTCGTCCAACAGGGCGTACGAGTACGGCACGAGCGAGGTGACCACGCCCCCACGCGTGGTGGACGCGGACGCGCCACCCCCCACAACCCGCCCCACGCCGCCCCCGCCGGCCCGCGCCGCGCCGCCCCCCGCGGGCCGCGCCGCGCCGGCACCCGCAGGTCGTGAGGTGTCGGCCCCTTCGGCCTGGGCCAGGTCGTCCTCGGCGGAACACGCCACGTCGACGCCTGCCGGTACCGGAACGTCGGCCTCCACGGGCGGGACCACGTCGGCCCCCACCGACCGGCCCGCCTGGGCCGCCGCCTCCTCCGCCCCTCCCCGCACCAGCGCGGGCGCGTGGAAGGCCCCGATCACCGCAGCGGTACGACGGCCCGCCCGTTCGGCCAGGTGGCGGCGCATGTTCGCCTCCCGGCGGAGGTCGTACGGGTCGACCGCACCCGCGTCCGACCGCAGTGCCCAGCCCACCAACAGCGCGGCCCGCCGCAGAGCCTCCGGCCCCGAGCCCGGGGCCATGGTCTCGACCAGCCGATCCCACAGGTCGTCCCCGCCCCGCCCCCCGACCCGCGCCCGCAACGCGGCACTCAACGCCCCGCGACCGCCCCCGTCCGCGCCCCCGTTGGCCGGGGTCGGCGTCGGACCGTCTCCCTCCCCGTCACCGCCGCCGGGCGCCTCCGTGGCACCGGGGCTGTCCCTCTCCGTCCCGCTACCGGCCGGAGCCCGCGTCCTGACCTGCCGATCTCCGTCCGCGCCGACGACCGGCGTACGCGCCCCGCCGCGGTCGCCCTTCTCCGCACCGATGCCAGGGACCCGCGCCCCGCCGCCGTCGGCCGGGACCCGGGTGTTGCCGTCCTCGGCGCGCCCGCCACGGCTGCCCGGGACCCCCGCCCCGCCATGGCTGCCCCCGTCCGCGCTACCGCCACCCGGGACCCCCGCCCCGCCCTGGCCGTCCCCCTCCGCGCCGCCGCCCCGGACCCGTTCCTCCCGTGCGCCCAGTGGCAGGTCGAAGGCGACCACCTCCACCCCCGCCTCCCGCGCCCAGCGGATCGCCGCCAGTTCCGGGGAGAACTCCGCGAACGGGAGGAACACCAGCCCGCCGCCCGTTCCGTCGCTCCGGCCGCCCGCCAGGGCCACCGGCGGGACCGTCGCCGGGTCGGCGAGGTGCGGCAGCCAGGGTGCGAACTCCTCCGGCAGTTCGACGAACAGCACCTCCGGCGCCGCCTGCGTCAGCATCGCCGGTACGGCCGCGGCCAGCGCGGGGGAGTGGTGCCGTACCCCGATCAGGTACGGCTCCGTACAGTCGGCCAGCCGCTCCAACGCCTCGCCGGGCGGCGCGGCCGCTTCCTCAAGCCCGCCGAACGCCCCGGCCGCCTCCCCGGGTCCCGCCCCCTCACCCCAGTTCATCGCGCAGCTCCCACAACGTCCTCCACAGCGGCGCCCCCGCCTCCGCGCGGCGGCGGATCGGGCCGTCCCAGTAGCCGAGCAGCCTCGCGTGGTCGGCCGGGTCGTCCTTCTGGACCGTGCCCAGCAAGTGGCCGGGCAGCATGCGCAGCACGTCGCGGCCGTCGCCGAGGTAGGCCGCTCCCAGGCCCATCGCCGTGGCCACCTGGACCGCCTCCGCCGTCGACATGACCGTCGAGGGGCGCTCCACCTCCCAGCCCTCCGCGCTCCGCCCCGTCCGCAGGTCCCGGAACGCGGTGATCAGGGCCTCCAGCACGGTGTCGTCCACCGAGAACTCCGCCCCGCCCCGCACCAGCGCCGCCGTCGCCTGGCTGCGTACCAGCGCCGTCTCCGCGTCCAGGTCGTCGATCGGGCCCACGGTCTCGAAGTTGAAGCGCCGTTTCAGCGCGGCGGACATCTCGGAGACGCCCTTGTCGCGCAAGTTGGCCGTGGCGATCAGCGTGAAACCGGGCGCCGCGTGCACCGTGCTGTCGCCGTCCTCCCCGCCCGCCAGTTCGGGCACGGACATCCGGCGTTCGGAGAGCAGCGAGACCAGCGCGTCCTGCACCTCGGGCAGACAGCGCGTGACCTCCTCGATCCGTGCCACCGCGCCCCGGGTCATGGCCCGCAGGACGGGGGAGGGGACCAGCGCGTCCCGGCTCGGGCCCTTGGCCAGCAGCATCGCGTAGTTCCAGCCGTAACGCAGCTGGTCCTCCGTGGTGCCCGCGGTGCCCTGCACCGTGAGCGTGCTCGTACCGCACACGGCGGCCGACAGCAGCTCGGAGAGCATCGACTTGGCCGTACCGGGCTCGCCCACGAGCAGCAGCCCGCGCTCGCCCGCGAGCGTCACCACACACCGCTCCACGAGCGAGCGCTCGCCCACGAACTTCCGGGACACCGCGAGCTTCCCGCCGTCCGGCGCCCTGAGCTGTTCGCCGTCCGTGCCGCACACGAACAGCACCACCGCGCGGGGGGTGAGCCGCCAGCCGGGCGGCCGCGGGCCGTTGTCGTACGACGCCAGGAACGCCAGCTCCGCCGCGAAGCGGTCCTCCGGCAGCTCCACCTGCCGGGCGCCGCCCGCCCTCGCCGCCGGTACGGTCTGCTCCCTCATCGTCTGCCTCCCCGGCCGCCACGGCCCTTGAACTCCTCGAACGCCGGCACGTCGCCGTCGCCCACCCGCCGCCACGCGGCCTCGAACAGCGCGGGCACCGGCAGGTCGGGCACCACGAAGCCCGGCCTGTCCCACGGCAGCAGCGCCGTCTTCCAGCTCTCCACGGGCAGCCGGGGCGCGTCCTTCTCCTCCAGCCAGCCGCCGGGCAGGAACAGCGTGCGTCCCGCGCGTGCCCGCTTGCCCTCCACCACCAGGTCCGTGGCCGCCAGTTCGGCCCGCGCCCTCTTCAGCCGGGCCGGCTTCCACCCCGTCCACGCCGCCTGGTTCCGGTCCGTCGGATCGGGCAGCGCCAGCAGCATCAGGTAGAGGGCCGACGCGTCCTCCGAGATCCCGGACCGGAGCGCGACCTCGGCCACCAGGCCCTCCGCGCTCAGCTGCGGGTTCTGTGCCGGTCCTGCCGGGCCGTCCGCCGAGACCAGCGCCAGCAACTCGTCGCTCAGGACAGCCAGCAGCGCCTCCAGTGCCGACGCCCTCCCCGCCGTGGCCACCAGCAGCTTGAGGTCCGGGTGGTCGGCGCCCCCGCCACCGGTCCCCGGCTCGGGCAGGACGGCCGAAGGCCGTACCCATATCTCCTCACCCGTGCCCCACCGGGTCGGCTTGAGGACCAGCGCCGCCGACAGCTCGAACAGCTCGGGGTCGTCGGCGGCCCTCTTCGGCGCGAGTCCGTACGCCTCCCGCAGACGCGGCGACACCGGGTCGTAGGCGGAGTCCCGGTCCACCCCCAGGTCCATCAGCAGACCCGGGTCGGCGAGCCGCTCGCGCAGCCTCAGCACCGTCTCCGGCAGCACCGCCCGCAGCGGATCGCCGAACGGAAGCCGGTACGCGAGCCAGCGCAGCGCCTCGACCCAGCTGCCCAGCGTGTCCCCGGTGAGCAGCCGCGCCGCGTCGACCGGTGCCAGCTCGCCCTCCACCAGGCGCTGTTCCGTACGGCCCGTCAGCTCGCTCTGCCACGCCGGGTTGAGCACCGCGTCCACCGCCTGGCTCGCGTGCAACTCGGCGGCCACCGCACGGATCACGGCGGGAGGCAGGACCCGCCGCTTGCCGCGTGCCGCGATCCACTCGCCCACCAGCGGCTCCACCGGGAACCCGGTCGTCCACAGATCGGCCACCCGCTCCGGGTCGGCCGGCAGCAGCAGCGCGGTGAACGACCGCCGCCGCTCGCTGCCCAGCGCGCTCAGCAGGGACACCGCCCACTCCACCTCGGGCTTCTTCACCTCCAGCGGCTCCAGGTACTCGGCGGGCACCTGGTCCATCCGGTAGCGGTTCAGCGCCGGGCAGCCGAGCTGGAACAGCACGCCCGCCGACGGGGTGATCCCCACCCGCTCCGCGAACTCCACTCCCTGCTCGGGGCGGTACGGCAGCGGTCCACGCTCACGCACCGCCTCCACCAGACGGCGCACCGCCGGCGCCCGCACCGGGTCGTCCGCCGCCCCCAGCACCTGCGACCGGGTGACGGTGGTGCCCTCCCAGGCCCCGAAGACGCCGGCCGGGTCGTACTCCAGGCACTGCCAGAACTGCTCCTTCACGTCGGCCCGCGAACACCCCATGATCAGCAGCCGCCGCGCGCCCGCGTGCCGCACCTCGCCGCGCAGCCGGTCGCGGTCGTCGCCGTTGTCGTCGGCCTCGTCCGCGTCCTCCTCGGGGCCGACCGGCATCCGCAGCTCCACGATCCGCAGCCGCCCCCGCGGATCGACCATGATCGCGGCGCCATCGTTCTCGCCTGGAACGTCCCCGCCGGGAGAGCCCTTGCCGGATCCGGCGTCCTCCCCGCCCACCCGTACGGCCAGCGCCGCGTCCAGGAGCTCCAACAGCGCCTCCCGATGCGGCTCCGGCGTCACCGGTACGGCCGCCCGGACCGCGAGCGCCACCAGCGTGGATCCGTACACGGGCACCCAGCCGCCGCTCTCGGCGGTGGTCTCGGTCCGCCGCCCCGGGACGCCGTCCGCCGCGAGCAGCGCCGACACCCGCCCGATCTGGTCGAAGATCGCCGTCGAGTTCTGGGCATTGTTCCGGTAGCCGAAGTAGTACCCGTCGGGCGCCAGGCCCTCGAACGCCGGCTCCAGCACCTTGTCGTACGCATGACGCACCGTCGGCCCGTCCGCCGCCAGCGCCCCGGGACCCCGCTCCGCCCGCTCCCCGAGCTTCGCCAGGCGTTCCGCGTGCCGGGCCGCCTCCCTCACCACGCCGGCCACCCCCGCCACCAGCCCGGGGTGGGTGACCTCAGGCAGCAGCGCGCGCACCGCCGCCTCCGGCTCCGAACCATCGGCGACGGCCGACAGCAGCGCCTCCGCGTCCGCGTCCGTCACCGCGCGCAGCGCGGCCGATCCCCGCTCGTCGCGGGGCCGCAGCGCGTGCCAGTGCGACGTCGGCGGGACGAGCGGGGTGCCCGCGCCGTACGGCCCCTCCGTGCCGCCCGTCGTGTGGTGCGCCAGGCAGATCCCCTCGCTGTCGTACAGCTCGATCTGCGCCCCGCCGTATGCCGCCTTCTCCCGGGGGTGCAGGACGGCTCCGCCCGGCAGCCGCAGCGGCGGCAGTGGGATTCCGGCGTGCTCCGGGACGTCCGGGCCGCGGCTGCCGTCCACCGAACAGGCCGTCAGCGTCCGCCCGTCCGGGTCGTACGTCACGTACCAGCCCAGCAGCCCGTCCTTCGTCCCGAACGGGGAGGACTCCAGGCCGGGGCGTACGGGAAGCAGGTGGCAGGCGCTCTCCCGCAGCCGGATCGCGTCGCCGGTCAGGGCCGTCGCGAAGAAGGCCGGCACGGAGACGCGGCCCCGGCGGGCCGACACGGGGTCGTACTCCCACCAGTGGTCCTCGTGCAGGACCCAGACGGAGATGCCGTCCGAGGCGACCGGCCTGCACTCGTCCGCGAACGAGATGTCGCCCGGACGGACCGGCCGGCCGCCGTAGCACCGGCTGCCGTCGGCCAGGGGGAGCGAGGGCGTGCCGCCCCCGTTGCCCTGGCCGTGGATCGGGCCCTGGGGCTTGAAGATCTCGGTGGGACGGCCCGACCACACCCCGCGCCGGTCGTCACCCCATCCGTTGACGACGAGCCACTGACCGTCCACGTACGCGAGCTGCGTCGTGTCCCACGTGGTCTTCGAGACGGCGGGCAGCGTGAGCGTCCGCCGGTCGAGCACCTCGTCGGGACCGACGGCCGCCACCTGGAGGCCGACCCGGACGAGCAGGGCGGGCCAGGCGTCCGTCAGCCGGTACGGCGCGTCCGCGCCCGCCCTGACCCTGCCGCCCGGTGCCGCGTTCTTCGTGACCTTCCCCAGATGGGGCAGCGCCTCCTCCAACCCCCGGTGGCCCAGCTCGTCGAGGATCCCGGCGCGCAGGGTCCTGGCCAGGGCAGGGGCGGGGGACACCGCCGCGATCCGCCGGACCGCCGCCGGCGCGGTGGCCAGCACTGACGGCGACGAGAAGCGCGACAACCGGTGCAGCCTGTCGTTCAGCTCGGGCAGCCCGAACGGCCGGCCCAGGTCGTCGGCCCGCTCCTCCAGCCAACCCGCGAGCACCGTACGCAGCGCGGGGTGACGGGCCATCGATTCGAGCACGTCGGGCCCGCCGCCCCGGCCGGCCTCCTGCTCCACGGCGGCACGCAGCGCCCCGGTGAACCGCGCCTCCGAGGTCACCGCCAGCAGATCCCTGCGGCCCTCCCGCTCGTCGGACACCCAACTGCCCAGGTGCACCTCCCTCCCCTCGTCGGAGAGATTTTCGACCGGCACGCCCCAGGACAGACAGGCGTCCAGCAGATCCAGGTCCACTCCGGTCCGCCAGCCGCTCCCGCTGCCCAGCCGTACCGGCACCGCGTCCGCGACCAGCCGGTCCACCAGCCGCTCCACCAGGGTCAGTTCGGCGGCGAGCCGCGGGGTCTGCCCCCAGCCACGCTGCCGGTGGGCCGCCCAGGACGACACCCAGCCGGCCGCCGGGACCGAGCCGTCCAGCAGCAGGTCCACCGCGCCGCACCGCTCCAGCAGCGCCAGCCACGACTCGTCGAACGCCGCCGCGTCGCCGCCCGGAGCGGGCATCAGCGTCAACAGCCGCTCCCGCACGGCCCGGTCCCCGGTCGCCACCTCCGACAGGGCCGGCAGGGCGGCCTGCCAGAAACTCACCGCCGCGCGGTTCATCGCGCCCGTGTGGATGATCTCCGCGAGCAGGGACCGCTCTTCGGCGCGCGCGTCGAGCCCCGCGCCCTTCGACAGCCGGCGCAGATCCTCCAGCATCCCCGCGTACGGGGCGAGCCCGGCCGCGCACCGTTCCACGGACAGGGTCCTGAACTGCGCGTGCGCCTCCTCGGGAGACAGCCGTACCGCCAGCCCCCTGGCATGCTCACGCAGCGCCTTCCCGCTGAGCGCGCCCGCCGCGGCGAACTCCAGGAAGACCTCCCGCAGCCGCTCCTCGTCCACCGCCAGCGCGTACCGCTGCTCGGCCGTCCTGGCCTTGCCGAAGAACGTCGCCGCCTGCGCCGTGGACTCCACGGCCAGGAAGAGCCGTGCCACCTGTTCGTAGAAGGTCGGCAGAAAGTGCGGTACGGAACGGTCGAGCCGCTCCCCGATCTCGTCGAACCCCTCCTTGGCCAGCCCCGGCTTGGTGGCCACGAGCCGCGCCAGCCGCTCCATCTCCTTGACCACGGCGAGCGCGTGATGCCCGTTGCCCGGGTCGTTCACCAGCGCCCACGCGGGGAAGCCGAGGGACTGCCGCTTCACCCGGCCGACCTCGGCCACCTCCGCGGCGGAGAAGCCCAGATACTCGACGGAGAGATCCTCGGCGGCCCCGATCGCGCCGGGCACCAGCCGTACCACCGTGCGCCCGTCGAGCACCGGATGGCCGTACGCCCGCGCCGTCAGCACATCGCCCGGCGCGGCCCCGCCCTCCGCCCCGAGCGGCAGCACCGCCCCGGCGTCCAGCAGATCGGCGGCCGCCAGACCCGCCTCCACCGGACCCGCCTCCAGCACCCGCCCGTCAGTCATCACGCCCCCGCTCGCCACGCCCTCACGCACCACGTCCCCGCTCACCAACGCCCCGCTCCCAGCGCCCCCGTTCACAGCGCCCCCTCCTCTTCGCTCTCCACCACACGCCCCGCGAACACCAGCGCGGCCATCCGCTCCCCCTCCGACCAGGCGACCGGCCCCACGTCACCGAGCGGCAGCCGCCGCCCCGTCCCGTCCCGCCACTCCAGCGCCCCCGTCCGCGCCTCCGCGTCCGGGTAGTCGCCCCCCAGCCAGTACGCCGCCTCCAACTGCCGCCCGTCCTCCACCAGCCGGCACAGCGCCTGGCCGCCCCGCACCCGGTAACCGAGCGTCAACGCCCGCCCGGTGGCGTGCCGCAACTGGGCGAACTTTCCGTTCGCGTACGCGCTCCACGCCGTGTCCGCGCTGGTCGCCCCGCCGGCCCCCGCCGGCCGCTGCCACACCTCGCGGAACAGCTGCTCCACGCCCTGCTCGACCTTCAGCTCCGCCGCGAACTCCCGCAGCTCCGCCAGGTCTTCGAGCAGCACCGGATGGGGGATCAGCACCGACGTCACCTCCGCCGGGTCCAGCCACACCGAGTCCCCGTCGAGATCCACGATCCCGAGCCCCTTCACCGGGTCCGCGTCCCGCAGGAACCCGGCGCGCGCGGTGTCCGCCGCCCCGTCCCCGCCCACCGGCGCCACCACCAGATCGCGCAGCGCCGCCTGCCACGCCGCGTCCGGCCACACCCGCGCCAGCAGCGCGACCGGCACCGGCAGCGACCGCACCAGCCAGGCGTCCACCTGCTCCCGGCACTCGCTCTCGTGCCGTGCCAGCCACTCGGCCAACTGCCGCAGCCGGACCACCTCGACGTCGTCCTTGAGCTTCGGCGGCACCTGCTTCAGCGCCCTGCCGGCGGCATTGCGGCACAGCACCCGCGTGCCCTCCAGCGAGACGGCGTACCCGCCCGCCGTTTCGATCCAACCCATGGCAGGACCCCTCCCCGACCTTCTGGTTCTCGAACTGATCACCACGTTAGGCGGGGGGTCTGACAACGGCCCGATCGAGCCGGTGAGCTGGGGGAATTCCGAGGTGTCCCCGCGTCAGACGATGTCCTCCATCTGCTGGATGTCCCGGGGCGAGTGGGTGTGGGTACGGGTTTCCTGGACGCGGCGCGCGAACGGCCAGTACACCGTCGCCAGCAGCAGCGCCCCGGCCAGCGCGGCCACCGCGTAGTTCATCGTGTCGACGGTGACGGGGTAGCTCTGCGGCAGGCAGAACAGCACCGTGCAGAAGGCCACCCAGACCACCGCCGTCCAGCCCACCGGCTTGCTCCAGCGGCCCAGGTGCCACGGCCCGGGGGTGAACCGCTCGGGGCGCACGAGCTTGAGGAAGACCGGGATGATGTACACCGGCGTGATCCCGACGACGCTGATCGCCGTGATCGCGCCGTACGCGGTGGCCGACCACAGCGACGGCAGGGTCAGCGCGAAGGCCGCGACGACCGTCATGCACACCGCCCAGTACGGCACCAGGGTGCGGCGGCTGACGCGGCGCCAGAGGTGCGAGAAGGGGAGTTCGCCGTCGCGGCTGACGGCGAAGACCATCCGCGAACCCGACGTGGTCACGGCGATCGTGCAGAAGAACATCGCGCCGATCACCAGGAGCAGCATCAGCGTCGCGCCGTCGGTGCCGAGCGCGTCGATGAGGATCTGGGCCGGCGGCACCCCGGTCTCGGTCGCCTGGGTGGCGGCGTAGTCCTGGACGGCGAACGTGAGGCCGGCCAGCAGGACGAATCCGCCGATCCACGACCACACAATCGACTTGATGATGCCGCGCGGCGCCGAGACGGCGGCCCGGGTGGTCTCCTCCGACAGGTGCGCGGAGGCGTCGTACCCGGTGAAGGTGTACATGGTGAGCAGCAGGCCCAGAGCGCACACGTACAGCGGATTCGAGAAGCCCGTGTCGTTGACGAACTCACCGAAGACAAAGCTGGGCGACTGGTGGCTGTCGGGCAGGATCCAGAGCGTGCCGACGATGGTCACGATGCCCACCAGGTGCCACCACACGCTCAGGTCGTTGAAGAAGGCGGCGATCCGCACCCCGCACAGGTTGATCGCCGCGACGGCGATCAGGATGACCGCGAGGATCAGCAGCGTCGAGCCGGGTGTGGGTTCGTAGCCCGTCTGGAGACTCAGCAGCGCGCCGAGGAAGGCCGCGGCGCCGTAGCCGCTGCCGGCCAGACCGCCCAGCATGCCGAGCAGGTTGATCCACCCGGTGTAGTACCCCCAGCGCGGTCCGCCGAGGATGCGGGCCATGTAATACATGGCCCCCGAGGTGGGGTACGCGCTGGTCACCTCCGCCAGCGCCATCCCGATGACCAGGACCATGGCCCCGGCGCCCACCCAGCCCCACATCATGACGGCGGGGCCGCCGTGGCCCATGCCGTATCCGTAGAGGGTCATGCAACCCGTCAACACGGAGATGACACTGAAACTGATGGCGAAGTTCCCGAACGGGCCCATGCGCCGGGCCAGAACGGGCTGGTAGCCCAACTCCTTGAGGCGTTGCGCGTCCGGAGTGTCGCCCCGGTCGCCCCGGTCGCCGAGGGCGGAGGTCCGGGAGGTGCCGGCGGGCGAACCGGTCGGTGAGGTGCCTGTCGAGGAAGACAACGGTCGTCCTTCTGCCGTGGTGGTGGGGGGTCGGGGGGTGCCGGGAACGGAGGGGGGCGAGGAAGAACGGGGGCGGACGGCCCCGGTCAGGTGGCCGGCCGGTGCCGGTGTCTGCCGAACCGCGCCGGTCCCGTCCGCGCGGACGACCCGGCGACACCCAGGCACTGGCTGCGGCAGCGCGTGATGTGATCGAGGAGCGCGTCCTTGTCCCCCGGGTCGGCCAGCCGGAACTGCCAGGGACGCGGCGTGACGTGACGCCCCATCGCCCGGAACACCCTTCCCGCTTCCTCGTACTGCTGTCCGGCCCACAAAGCGTGCGCCAGGTAGTTGAGGTCCTGTACGGAACGCTCGCCCTCCGTACGGAGGGCGAACCATCCGTGGAAGGCGGACAGCGCGTCCTGGATCGCGTAACTGTTCAGCCAGTGCATGTCGAGCGCTTCCCTGGGAAGCCGCAGCCACCGCTCGACCCGTACGTACACCGGCAGCATCAGCAGCGCCGCCGCCGCGGGCTGCTCCGCCCGGCTGAGCACCCACCGCGCGTAGCCGTCCGCGTGGCTGACCGCGGCGGCGTCGGGCCGGCTGAGCCAGTACTGGAGCATCCGGTGGTACGCCTCGCGGTTGTACGGGTCCAGGGCGTCCGCCCGCCGCAACAGCCCCCAGGGTCCGGCCGGCAGCATGGGGTCGGCGGCCTTCACCCGGTGCTCGCCCGCCTGTTGGTCCTCGTCGATGACGGCGAGGGCCAGGAAGCAGGTCCAGGGCACGGGGTTGTCCATCGCCGCGTGTACGGCGGTACGGCAGGCGCCGAGGGCCGTGTGCCACAGGCCGTCCGCGTTCGGATACCCGCCCCGGAACGCCCGGAGCGCCCGCTCGGACGCGACGCGCGCGAGCATCACCGTGGCGGTGGCGTCGGGTTCGTCGTCCGCCCACGCCTCGACGACGTCGGTGCCGGCGGCGGAGGCCGCGAGGACCTGACTGCGGTACGTCCAGGTCGCCCAGGAGCGCGAGGTGTCCGTACGCGCGAGCAGCGTCCGCATGGACATCCACCGGCCCAGCGCGACTTCCTCCAGGGCCACCCTCAACTCGGTGTCGGCGCCCGCCGGATGCATCACCGGGCGCCAGTCGCCGTCCGCCACGCTCAGCCCCTCGCGACGCCGGTGCCGCGGACGGGAGCCGCGGACACAGCGGTGGTACGGGGCGCACGGCCCGCGGGACGTGCCGGGCGGGCCTGTAACGCGGCAGCGAACATCGTCTCCACAGATCCCCCTTCCTCCACGGGACTTTCCCGTGAAGCGTGAGGCTTTCCATGAAGCAGCCCCCACCGCGGTCCATTGCACACTACACGGCGTGTTCGAGCCCTTACGGAATCTTTTCGCAAATTAAGAATCGCAACTCGCCCACAATGTGCGCACAATGCACACCGCCGCATTGGGGAAATCCACTCACTATTCCATTTCCACCCCGATCGGGCCGTCCGGGCGATATGCCGTGGCCCGGGGGGACCCGCTGTCGGTCCCTCCGGTTACCTTCGATACATGGCAGGCACCACCGGTACGACCTCGTCCCACTCCCCGGCCCCCTCGACCCCCTCGACCTCTTCCGTCCCCTCCACCCCTTCGACCCCCTACGACAGCGCCGCCACCGAGCGCTGGGCCGCGGAGCCCGACAAACGGCCCGGCAGGACCGCGTTCCAGCGCGACCGCGCCCGCGTGCTGCACTCCGCGGCGCTGCGCCGCCTGGCGGGCAAGACGCAGGTGGTCACCCCGGGCACCCGTAACCAGGACTGGGACGCCAGCGCCCGCACCCGCCTCACGCACTCCCTGGAGTGCGCCCAGGTGGGCCGCGAGCTGGGCGCGGCCCTCGGCTGCGACCCGGATCTGGTCGAGACCGCCTGCCTGTCGCACGACATGGGCCACCCGCCGTTCGGCCACAACGGCGAGCAGGCCCTCAACGACTTCGCCGAGGACTGCGGCGGCTTCGAGGGGAACGCGCAGTCGCTGCGCCTGCTGACCCGCATCGAGCCCAAGCGGTTCGTCGTGTCCGAGGAGACGGGCGAGCCGGTCAGCGTCGGCCTCAACCTGACCAGGGCCGCCCTGGACGCCGCGACGAAGTACCCCTGGCCGCGCGGCGCCCACCCCACCGAGCCCGCCTCCGCGAAGTTCGGCGTGTACGAGGACGACCTGCCGGTCTTCGCCTGGGCCAGGGAGGGCGCCCCGGCGGGCCGTACGTGCTTCGAGGCGCAGGTCATGGACTGGTCCGACGACGTCGCCTACTCGGTCCACGACTTCGAGGACGGGCTGCACGCCGGCCATGTGGACCCGGCCGCACTCTCCTCCGCGACCGAGCGCGACTCGATCTGGGCGGTCGCGATAGGCCGGTACGTCCCCGCCGACACCGACCCGGCCGAGCTGTCCGCCGCGCTGGACCGCCTCATGGGACAGCGCTGGTGGCCGCACGGCTACGACGGCTCCGCCGTCGCCCAGGGCCGCCTCAAGGACGCCACCAGCCAGCTCATCGGCCGCTTCTGCCTGGCCGCGGAGGGCGCCACCCGCGAGGCGTACGGTACGGGCCCGCTCACCCGGTACGGCGCCGAGCTGGTCGTCCCGCGCGAGGCGCGCCACGAGTGCGCGGTCCTCAAGGCCGTCGCCGACCGTTACGTCATGCAGCGGGCCGAGCAGGAGACCCTCCGCGCCGACCAGCGGATCGTCCTGGCCGAGCTGGCCGAGGCGCTCACGGCCGGCGCGCCGGAGGGGCTGGACCCGCAGTTCCGCGCGCTCTTCGACACGGCCGGGGACGACCGGGCCCGCAAGCGGGTGATCGTCGACCAGATCGCCTCCCTCACGGACGCGGCGGCGCGCTCCCTGCACAGCGGCCTGTACAGCGGCCTCCACAGAAGAGGGCGCTGACGGCGGAGGAGCGCGGCGGACGGGGCCCCGTACCCCCCGCCCGCCGCACAGCACCGGCGCGCCCCCTCTTCCCCCATTACGCTCCGTACGGGACGCTCGCAGATGGCGGCTGAGCAAAAAGGAGGCTTCAAGTGGTCGACGCACATCGGACATTTGTCATCGTCGGCGGCGGGCTCGCCGCGGCGAAGGCCGCGGAGACCCTCCGGGCGGAGGGCTTCACCGGCCGGGTGATCCTGATCGGCGACGAGCGCGACCATCCCTACGAGCGCCCACCCCTCTCCAAGGGCTATCTGTCCGGCAAGGACGAGCGGGACAGCGTCTTCGTGCACGAGCCCGCCTGGTACGCGCGGTCCCAGGTCGAGCTGCACCTGGGCCAGACGGTCACCTCGATCGACCGCAGCACCCGCTGCGTGCACCTCGGCGACGGTACGTCCGTCCCCTACGACAAGCTGCTGCTGGCCACCGGCTCGGAACCGCGCCGCCTCGACGTCCCCGGTACGGATCTGGCGGGCGTCCACCACCTGCGCCGCCTCGCCCACTCCGACCGGCTGCGCCAGGTGCTCTCCGCCCTCGGCCGGGACAACGGCCACCTCGTCATCGCCGGGGCCGGCTGGATCGGCCTGGAGGTCGCCGCGGCGGCCCGGGAGTACGGCGCCGAGGTCACCGTCGTCGAGTCCGCGGCCACCCCGCTGCACCAGGTCATCGGCCCCGAGCTGGGCCAGCTCTTCACCGACCTGCACCGCGAGCACGGAGTCCGCTTCCACTTCGGGGTACGGCTCACCGAGATCGTCGGCCAGGACGGCATGGTCCTGGCGGCCCGTACGGACGACGGGGAGGAGCACCCCGCCCACGACGTGCTCGCCGCGATCGGCGCCGCCCCGCGGGTCGCCCTCGCCGAGGCGGCCGGCCTCACGCTCGCCGACCGCGCCACCGGCGGCGGCATCGCCGTGGACGCCTCGCTGCGCACCTCGGACCCGGACATCTTCGCGGCCGGGGACGTGGCCGCGTTCCCGGTCTCCGGCTGGGGCGAGGGCCTGCCCGTCGACCGGGTGCGCGTCGAGCACTGGGCCAACGCCCTGAACGGCGGGCCCGCCGCCGCGCGGGCGATGCTCGGCCAGGAGGTCACGTACGACCGGATCCCGTACTTCTTCTCCGACCAGTACGACCTGGGCCTGGAGTACTCGGGCTGGGCGCCGCCCGGCTCGTACGACCAGGTGGTGGTCAGGGGCGACGCGGGGAAGCGCGAGTTCATCGCCTTCTGGACCAAGGACGGCCGGGTGCTCGCCGGGATGAACGTCAACGTGTGGGACGTCACCGAGGACATCCAGCGCCTGATCCGCTCCGGCGCCCGGCTGGACCCGGAGGCGCTCGCCGACCCGTCGGTGCCGCTCGCCTCGCTGGCCGCCGACGGCACCTGACGCCCGCGAAGGTCCTGCCCCCGACCGGCCCCCGGACCGCCCTGTCCGCCGGTGTCGTAGCGCCACCGTAGAATCCACGCGTGGCCGGCAGGATCAACGATGACGACGTGAAGGCGGTTCGGGACGCGGTCCCGATCGACGCCGTCGTGTCCGAATACCTCCAGTTGCGCAGCGCGGGCGGCGGAAACCTGAAAGGGCTCTGCCCCTTCCACGACGAGAAGTCCCCCTCCTTCCAGGTCAGTCCGAGCAAGGGCCTCTTCCACTGCTTCGGCTGCCAGGAGGGCGGGGACACCATCGCCTTCGTGATGAAGCTCGACCACCTCTCCTTCTCCGAGACGGTCGAGCGCCTCGCCGCCCAGGCGGGCATCACGCTGCGGTACGAGGAAGGCGGCTACAACCCGGCGGGCCAGCGCGGCGAGCGCACCCGCCTGGTGGAGGCCCACAAGGCCGCCGCGCTGTTCTACGCCGAGCAGCTGTCGGGCGCCGAGGCCGAGATCGGCCGCACGTTCCTCGCCGAGCGCGGCTTCGACCAGGCGGCGGCCGAGCACTTCGGCGTGGGGTACAGCCCGGCCGGCTGGGACCACCTCACGAGCCATCTGCGCGGCAAGGGCTTCACCGACAAGGAGTTGCTGCTCTCCGGTCTCTCCCAGGACGGCCGCCGCGGCCCGATCGACCGCTTCCGCGGCCGGCTGATGTGGCCCATCAGGGACATCTCCGGCGAGGTGGTCGGCTTCGGCGCGCGCAAGCTGCGCGACGACGACAACGGCCCGAAGTACCTCAACACCCCCGAGACCGCGATCTACAAGAAGTCCCAGGTGCTGTACGGCGTCGACCTGGCCAAGAAGGACATCGCCAAGGCGAGCAGGGCCGTGGTGGTGGAGGGGTACACGGACGTGATGGCCTGCCACCTGGCCGGCGTCACCACCGCCATCGCCACCTGCGGCACCGCCTTCGGGGCCGACCACATCAAGATCCTCAGACGGCTGCTGATGGACAACGGCAGCGCGCGCGTGATCTTCACCTTCGACGGGGACGCGGCGGGCCAGAAGGCCGCGCTGCGCGCCTTCGAGGACGACCAGAAGTTCGCCGCCGAGACGTACATCGCCATCGCCCCCGACAACATGGACCCCTGCGACCTGCGCCTCGCCAAGGGCGACGAAGCGGTCCAGGACCTGGTCGAACCGCGCACACCGCTCTTCGAGTTCGCGATCCGCCAGATCGTCTCGCGGTACGCGCTGGAGACCCCGGCGGGGCGCGCCGCCGCCCTGGACGAGGCGGCGCCGATCGTGGCCCGGATCAAGAACGGCGCGTCGCAGCACGAGGTCGCCGTCCAGCTCGCCGGGATCCTCGGCATCCTGGACACCCAGTTCGTGGTCAAGCGGGTGGCGCAGGTGGCGCGTTGGGCGCGCGACCGGGGCGGACGCGGCCCGGCGGCGCCCCCCGAGCGCGGCGCCCGGCGCAACGGCCCGCAGGGTCCCCGGGGAGCGCAGGGGTCCCACGACGGCCAGGGCGCGGTCGGCCGAGGCCCCTCAGGACCCGCGCTGAACCTCCGCAGCCCCGCCCACCGCACCGAGCGCGAGCTGCTCAAACTCGCCCTCCAGCGGCCGGAACTGGTCTCCCCGGCCTTCGACGCGTACGGCGGCGACGAGTTCACCGCCCAGCCGTACGCGGCCGTGCGCCGCGCCATCGAGGACGCGGGCGGCGCCGAACAGGGCGTGGGGGCCCCCTTCGAGTACCTGGCCCGGGTCCGCGACGCCGCGCCCAACGACGCGGTGCGCGCGATGGTCACGGAGCTGGCGGTCGAGGTCTTCCACGGCAAGACGATCGACGAGACCTACGCGGGGGAGCAGCTCGTCCAGGTCCGGCTGCGCGCGGTCGACCTGCGGATCCGCGACGTCACGGGCACCCTGACCCGCCTCGGCACCCACTCCGACCCGGAGCACTACGCCGCCGTACAGAACGAGTTGTGGGTGCTCCAGCAGTACGGCCAGTCCCTGCGCAACCAGGGCGCGGCCGCGCTCTGACGACCCGGCGGCCCTGACCCGGCCCGCCCGCCGTCATCCCGGACGACACCCTTCCGTAACGGCCCGGTCACGCACGGGACTCAGAAAAACACCGCACGCCCCTCGTGGCGGCGATGTGTCGTACCCCACACTGGTTGCGGTGCCTGAGTCCCCGGGGCGCGGCCCGGCCACGCGCGCCGGGCGCCGCACCCCCCGCGGGATCCGCTCATCGTGTACGGGACGGATGCGGCCCGGCCGTTTGCGTCCCGCTGCCGCACGCCCCCGAACCGGCAGTGATCACCCTGGAGGTCGCCCCCCGTGCAGACCCAGACCCAGTCCGTGAGCCCGGCCTTGACGCTGACCACAGACCTCACGGCGTACCTGACCGACCAATCGCCCCTGTCACCGGCCGTCCCGCCCCTGTCCGCGGCGGTCCCGCCCTTGTCACCGCCGGTCCCCCTCTCCCCGGCCGTCCCGCCCCAGAACCGCGTCGCGCACCACCCCGAGGTGGTCCGCACCCTCCACCCCGACAGCCTCCACCTCACCAGAGGGAAGTCCGACGCCGAGGGCCGGGTGACCGTCGTGGAGACCCTCACCGAGGACCCCGTGGACGACGTGCCCGAGCCCCGCCGGGGCAGCCGCGCCGACAGCGGCCCCACCTCCGACCTGTTCCGCCAGTACCTCCGCGAGATCGGCCGCATCCCGCTCCTCACCGCCGCCGAGGAGGTCGAGCTGGCCCGCCGCGTCGAGGCCGGCCTCTTCGCCGAGGAGAAGCTCGGCACCGCCACCGACCTGGACTCCCGCCTCGCCCACGACCTCGACCGCCTCGTGGTCATGGGCCGGATGGCCAAGCGCCGGCTGATCGAGGCCAACCTGCGCCTCGTCGTCTCGGTCGCCAAGCGCTACATCGGCCGCGGCCTGACCATGCTCGACCTCGTCCAGGAGGGCAACCTCGGACTGATCAGGGCTGTCGAGAAGTTCGACTACGCCCGCGGCTTCAAGTTCTCGACGTACGCGACCTGGTGGATCCGCCAGGCCATGTCCCGGGCGCTGGCCGACCAGGCCCGTACCATCCGGGTCCCCGTCCACGTGGTCGAGCTGATCAACCGGGTCGTCCGCGTCCAGCGGCGGCTGCTCCAGGAGCGGGGGTACGAGCCCACCGCCGAGGAGGTCGCCGCCCAGCTGGACGTCTCGCCCGAGCGCGTCGGCGAAGTGCTGCGCCTCGCCCAGGAGCCCATCTCCCTGCACACCCCGGTGGGCGAGGAGGACGAGGTGGCGCTCGGCGACCTGATCGAGGACGGCGACGCCGCGTCCCCCGTCGAGTCCGCCGCCTTCCTGCTGCTGCGCGAGCACCTGAACGCGGTCCTCTCCACCCTCGGCGAGCGCGAACGCAAGGTCGTACAGCTGCGGTACGGGCTGGACGACGGGCGGCCCCGCACCCTGGAGGAGATCGGCAGCCTCTTCGGCGTCACGCGGGAGCGCATACGCCAGATAGAGGCGAAGACCCTCGGCAAACTGCGCAACCACACCTACGCGGACCAGCTGCGCGGCTATCTGGACTGACAGCGGCGCCGCACCCCGTCAACCCGGGTGCGGCGCCGCGTCGATGGAGACGTCGGCCTCAGTCGACCTCGGCGACCGCCTGGGCGAACTGCGACGCGTACAGCCGCGCGTACGCCCCCTCCGCCGCCAGCAGCTCGTCGTGCGTGCCCTGTTCCACGATCGAGCCGTTCTCCATGACGAGGATGACGTCGGCGTCCCGGATCGTGGAGAGCCGGTGCGCGATGACGAAGCTCGTACGGCCGTGGGCCAGGCGCGCCATCGCCCGCTGGATGAGGACTTCGGTGCGGGTGTCGACCGAGCTGGTCGCCTCGTCCAGCACCAGGATCACCGGGTCGGACAGGAACGCCCGCGCGATGGTGATCAGTTGCTTCTCGCCGGCGCTGACGCCCGTACCGTCGTCGTCGATGACGGTGTCGTACCCGTCGGGCAGGGTCCGGACGAACCGGTCCGCGTGCGCGGCCCGCGCGGCCTCCTCGACCTCCTCGCGCGTGACCTCACGGGACGATCCGTACGCGATGTTGTCGGCGATGCTCCCGCCGAACAGCCAGGTGTCCTGGAGGACCATGCCTATCCCGGAGCGCAGCTGCTCCCGGGACATCCGCGCCACATCCACCCCGTCGAGCGTGATCCGCCCGCCGGTGACCTCGTAGAACCGCATGAGCAGGTTCACCAGCGTGGTCTTGCCCGCGCCCGTCGGTCCCACGATCGCCACCGTCTGACCCGGCTCCACCGACAGCGACAGATCCTCGATCAGCGGCTTCTCGGGGTCGTACCGGAAGGACACGTGCTCCAGCGCCACCCGGCCCAGCGACTCCTTGCGCAGCCGCTCCACCGCCGGGGTGTCGGGCTCCTGCTCCGGCGCGTCCAGCAGGTCGAAGATCCGCTCGGCCGAGGCGACCCCGGACTGCACCAGGTTCGCCATCGAGGCGACCTGCGTCAGCGGCATCGAGAACTGCCGCGAGTACTGGATGAACGCCTGTACGTCCCCGATCGACAGGGTGCCCGAGGCGACCCGCAGCCCGCCGACGACCGCGATCAGCACATAGTTCAGGTTCGAGATGAAGAGCATCAGCGGCTGCATGATCCCGCTGTTGAACTGCGCCTTGAACCCGGCTTCGTACAGCTTGTCGTTCTCCTCGCGGAACGCCTCCGCGGACTGCTCGGCGCGCCCGAAGACCTTCACCAGCGCGTGCCCGGTGTACATCTCCTCGATGTGCGCGTTCAGCGTGCCCGTGACCTTCCACTGCTGCACGAAGTGCGGCTGCGACCGCTTGCCGATCCGCGTCGCCACGAAGATCGACACCGGTACGGTCACCAGCGCCACCAGGGCCAGCAGCGGCGAGATCCAGAACATCATCCCCAGCACGCCGACGATCGTCAGCAGCGAGTTGATCAGCTGCCCCATCGTCTGCTGCATGGTCTGCGAGATGTTGTCGACGTCGTTCGTCGCCCGGCTGAGCACCTCACCGCGCGGCTGCTGGTCGAAGTACGAGAGCGGCAGCCGCGACATCTTCGCCTGCACGGCCTCGCGCATCCGGAAGACCGTGCCGTTGATGACCCGGATCGAGAGGCGCGTGGACACCAGCATGAGCAGCCCGGCGCCCAGGTAGATCAGCAGCGTCACGAGCAGCACTTCGCCGATCGCGTCGAAGTCGATGCCGTGGCCCGGGGTGAAGTCCACCCCCGAGAGCACGTCGGCAAGACCGTTGTCGCCCTTGTCCCGCAGCGAGTCGACGGCCTGCGCCTTGGTGGTGCCCTCCCGCATCTGCCCGCCGACCACCCCCGCGAAGATCAGGTCGGTGGCCCGGCCCAGGATCTTCGGGCCCGTCACGGAGAAGGCGACGCTCAGCACACCGGCGCCGAGCATCCACCAGAGGGTGGTCCTCTCCACGGCGAGGAGCCTCAGCAGCCGCTTGCTCGATCCCTTGAAGTCCATGGACCGCTGCGTGGGGCCCGCGGCCATCATCATGCGTCCGCCAGGACCGCTCATCAGGCAGCCTCCGCCTCGGTCAGCTGGGAGAGAACGATCTCCCGGTATGTCTCGTTGCCCGCCATCAGCTCGTGGTGCCGGCCGCTGCCGACCACCCGGCCCTCGTCCAGGACGATGATCCGGTCCGCGTCACGGATGGTGGACACCCGCTGGGCGACGATCACCACCGTCGCCTCCGCGGTCTCCCGCGCGAGCGCGCGCCGCAGCGCCGCGTCCGTCGCGTAGTCCAGCGCCGAGAACGAGTCGTCGAACAGGTATATCTCCGGGCGCTGCACCAGCGTCCTGGCGATGGCCAGGCGCTGGCGCTGTCCGCCGGAGACGTCCGTACCGCCCTGGGATATCGCGGCGTTCAGGCCGCCGTCCAGCGCGGAGACGAAGTCCTTGGCCTGCGCCACCTCCAGCGCGTGCCACAGCTCCTCGTCGGTCGCGTCCGGCTTGCCGTACCGCAGATTGGTCGCCACCGTCCCCGAGAAGAGGTACGGCTTCTGCGGGACCAGGCTCACGGTCTTCGCCAACAGCGCCGGATCGAGGCCGCGTACGTCCTGGCCGTCCACGAGCACCTCCCCGCCGGTGGTGTCGATCAGCCTCGGGACCAGGCTCAGCAGCGTCGACTTGCCGCTGCCCGTCGACCCGATGACGGCGGTCGTCTCACCCGGGCGTGCCACCAGGGAGACGTCCTTGAGCACCGGCTCCTCGGCCCCGGGGAACCGGAACTCGCCGCTCCGTACCTCCAGATGACCGTGCCGCCGCAGCTCCGTCACGGGAGCCTCCGGCGGTACGACGCTGGACCGCGTGTCCAGCACCTCCTCGATGCGCTCTGCGCACACCTCGGCGCGCGGCACCATCATGAACATGAAGGTGGCCATCATCACGGCCATCACGATCTGCATCAGGTAGGCGAGGAACGCGGTCAGCGCGCCGATCTGCATCCCGCCGCTCTCGATGCGGTGCGCCCCGAACCAGACGACCGCGATCGACGAGACGTTGACGACCGTCATCACGGTCGGGAACATCAGCGCCATCAGCCGGCCGGTCGACAGCGCGACGTCGGTCAGCTCGGTGTTGGCCTCTCCGAAGCGCTTCTTCTCGTAGTCGTCCCGGACGAACGCCCTGATCACACGGTTGCCGGTGATCTGCTCGCGCAGGATCCGGTTCACCGAGTCCAGCCGGGTCTGCATGGTACGGAAGAGCGGCCGCATCCTCTTGACGATGAGGCTCACCGAGATCCCGAGCACCGGCACGACGGCCAGCAGGACGGACGACAGCGGCACGTCCTGGCCGAGCGCCATGATGAT
This sequence comes from Streptomyces sp. NPDC088261, assembly GCF_044740805.1. Classification (NCBI taxonomy): domain Bacteria; kingdom Bacillati; phylum Actinomycetota; class Actinomycetes; order Kitasatosporales; family Streptomycetaceae; genus Streptomyces; species Streptomyces sp. NPDC088261. Next base: position 125,102 of record NZ_JBIURL010000012.1, on the reverse strand, counting down.
GCCCCCGACACACATGATGGGCGCCGACACCATCAGCGTGAACGACATCAGCGTCAGCATCTGGACCTGCTGGACGTCATTGGTGGTACGGGTGATCAGCGACGGGGCCCCGAACTGCCCGACCTCGCGGGCGGAGAAGCTCTGCACCCGCCCGAATATGGCGGCCCTGACGTCCCGGCCGAGGGCGGAGGCGGTACGGGAGCCGTAGTAGACCGCGCCGATGTTGCAAATCACCTGGCCGATGCTGACGGCGATCATGATCCCGCCGAAGCGCAGGATGTAGCCCGTGTCCCCCTTCACGACACCGTTGTCGATGATGTCCGCGTTGAGCGTGGGCAGGTAGAGGGTGGCGACGGTCTGGAGCAGCTGGAGCGCGATCAGCAGACCTATCGCTTTTCTGTACGGGGCGAGATGGGTACGCAGAAGTCGTAGCAGCACGCGGAGTCTCTCGGAGTCGGCAAGATCGGGGGTCGGACCCATCTTGCGACACCCGGGCGGCGGAACCGTATGGATTTACGTCCAAGGCCGGGTCAAGAAGCGCGCTGTACTGGGCATGTGGCGTACGGGGAGGCGCCAAGTGTGCGCTGTCTCACACCGGGAGGCGCCGGGCGCCGGTCCCGTACGGGAGCGGCGGGGTCACCCCGTACCAGAAGGGTCCCGCACGAACGGGTCGGTCCCGCGCTTTCCGTACGTCGGTCCCGCGCCTTCCGTACGTCGGTCCCGCCCTTCGTACGTCGGTCCCGCGCCTTTCGTACGCCCGTCACATTCCCGGGCCGAACGCGCCCGGGTGGATCTGCTCGCGCGTCGCCGCGTACTGCTGCCGTACGGCCGTCCCGACCGCCGCGTCCTCGCCCGGCTCGAAGACCTGCGCCGCCGCGCCCTGCCAGAGTGGCGGGGTGCGCGGGTCCAGCGTCCCCCGCGAGACCCCCAGCGCCCAGGCCGCCTGACGGGCCGCGCCGAGCGCGGTGTAGTCGGCGGGCTGCGGTACGACGACCTGCGCGCCGAAGATCGCCGGAGCCGCGGCCTGTACGGCGGGCAGCTCGGCGGCCGCCCCCAGCAGGAACACCCGCCGGACCTCCACCCCGCGCCCGCGCAGTACGTCCATCGCGTCGGCGAGCGAGCAGAGCATGCCCTCGAAGGCGGCCCGCGCCAGGTGTTCCGGCTTCATCGACTCGCGGCGCAGCCCGGTCAGCGTGCCCGCGGTGTGCGGCAGCTGGGGGGTCCGCTCGCCTTCCAGGTACGGGAGCATCACCAGCCCGGAGGCGCCGGGCGTGGACTTGAGCGCCAGGGCGGACAGCTCGGCGAGGTCGCCGGCGCCCACCATCTCCGCCGTGCCCCGCAGGGCCCGTACCGCGTTGAGCGTGTGCACGACCGGGAGGTGCATCCCCGTGGCGTCCGCGAACGACGTGATCATCCCGGACGGATCGGCCAGCGCCTCGTGGTGGACGGCCATCACCGACCCCGACGCGCCCAGCGACACGACAGCGTCCCCGACCCCGACGCCCAGGCCGAAGGCGGCGGCCATGGTCTCGCCGGTGCCGGCGGAGATCAGCAGCCCCTCCGGGGTGGTGCCGGCGGAGTCGGCGGGGCCGAGCACCTCGGGCAGGGCGGCCTGGTGGCCCAGCGCCAGCTCGACCAGATCGGGACGGTACGAGCCGGTCCGCGCCGACCAGTAGCCGGTGCCGGAGGCCGCGCCCCGGTCGGTGGTCCTGCGGGCGGGCCGGCCCAGGAGCTGCCAGACGAGCCAGTCGTGCGGCTGGAGGACGAGCGCGGTGCGCTGCGCCGCCTCGGGCTCGGCCCGCGCCATCCAGCGGAGCTTGGAGATCAGCTGCGCGTGCTGCGGTACGGAGCCGACGGCCTCGGCCCACGCCTGCCGGCCGCCGAGGGCGTCGACCAGATCGGCGGCGGCGACCTGAGCGCGCTTGTCCTTGCTGAGGAGGGCGGGCCGTACGAGATTGCCCTGCCGGTCCAGCGCGACCATGCCGTGCTGCTGCGCGGCCACGCCGATGGCCTGGACCCCCTCCAGCAACCCGCCGGACGCGGCCTCGCCGAGCGACAGCAGCCAGGCCTGCGGATCGACCTCGGTGGCCTTGGGTTCGACGGGGTGCGCGGCGAAACCCTGGCGCAGCACGGCGCCCGTGTCCGCGTCACAGACGACGATGCGTGTGAACCCGGACGAACTGTCCAACCCGGCGACTATTCCCATGGCACCCGATTCTGCCCCACGAGCACCGCCGGGGACGATCCCGGGACGCGCCGGGTATGAGGGGGCGGCCGAGGGCGGCCCCGCCCGTCCCCGCCGACAGGCCTCACCGGCAGGGGCCACCCCTCACTCCACCCTCCCCTCAGGTGGCGCTGCTGCCCCAGTCGTCCTGACCGGTCCCGTTCGCGCGGCCGTTCTGGCTGCGCTCCCGGAGCGAGCGCACGCGCGAGGCGACGGAGCCGGGCATCCTGTCCCCGACCTTGTCGCCGACGACGGCGCTGACCGAGTGGTACGCCTTGCCCGCGTACTCCCGCCCGACCGTGCTCGCGGTCTCGGCGGCGTTGCGTACGGCCGGGTTCTGCGACACCTGACGTGCCGACTTCTTGAGCTGCTCGTAGCGCTCGCGCCCGGCCCGCGTGCCGATCACGTACCCGAAAGCCACTCCAGCGATGAACGTGAGGCGGTACCGCATGGCTGCCACCCTTCCCTAGCGTCAAAGTCCCCAGCGTCGGACCGTCGGGCCCTGTCTACCGCGTACCCCGCCAGGACCTGGCATCACCCGACGTGACCCCGGGGATACCGATTGGCGGAGCACCCCCCTGCTTGCGCTAATGTATGTGTCGCAGCGAGCGTGCGCCGCCCGGGACGCCCGGGGTAGGTGCGTTCGGTGCAAACACAGCAATCCCCTGTAGCTCAATTGGCAGAGCAGCCGGCTGTTAACCGGCAGGTTACTGGTTCGAGTCCAGTCGGGGGAGCGCGATCCCCTGTAGCTCAATTGGCAGAGCATTCGGCTGTTAACCGGAGGGTTGCTGGTTCGAGTCCAGCCGGGGGAGCAGCGAAGAAAAAGGACCCTTTGGGGTCCTTTTTCGTTTCCCCGGAACCGCTCGGCGCCGAACGCGGTCCTCAAGGTCAGGCGTTGCCGACCATCCGAGGCAGGAGATCGTATGAGCGGCTATGCTGCGGCTGACGGGCGCGCACAAATGTGCGCGACGCGCCGTAAGGGGCGGTAGCTCAGCCGGTTAGAGCAGCGGACTCATAATCCGTCGGCCGTGGGTTCGAGTCCCACCCGCCCCACCCCGCACCCTGCGCGCAGGATCGTTTCGACCAGGCACTACCAGGATGCACACACCCCCCGTTCATCCCCGGCAGACACGCCGAAGCTCTCCCCCGCACCCCCCACCGGCCCAGGCGCCCGACGCCCGCGACGGCCCCGCCCTGCCCCCCAATCGAACTGATGACACGCCAGAGCCGCGCCCACCGGCGTCCGATGGACGGGGCTCCGCTGTCGCTCAGTCCTTCGGCGGGACGATGAACCCTCGCATCGGGACCGGATCGCTCGACTCGGGGTCTACCCCCTCGGCTGCCTGCCTCATGGCCTCAACTGCGGCCACACCCACATGCCCTTCGTACGCCTCGCGCACGGCCGTCTCGTCGCCAACCCCGGCAGCGTCGGTATGCCGTACGGGCGGGCCGGGGTGCGTCGGGGTGGATCAGGGGGTTGATTGAGGAATCAACTAAAAGTGGGTGTTGTTCGTACGGGCATGAAGCGCATTGGATTTCTGTCTTTCGGGCACTGGTCCGACACCAGGTACTCCCAGGTCAGGACGGCCGCGGACTCGCTGTTGCAAGGGATCGACCTCGCCGTCGCGGCGGAGGAGCTGGGGGCCGATGGGGCCTACTTCCGGGTTCATCACTTCGCGCGGCAGCTCGCCTCGCCGTTTCCGTTGCTCGCCGCGATCGGGGCCAGGACGTCGCGGATCGAGATCGGTACCGGGGTGATCGACATGCGGTACGAGAACCCCCTCTACATGGCCGAGGACGCCGGGGCCGCCGACCTCATCTCCGGGGGCAGACTCCAGCTCGGCATCAGCCGGGGATCCCCGGAGCAGGTCATCGACGGCTGGCGCTACTTCGGGTACGCGCCCAGCGGCGACGACACCGAGGCCGACATGGCGCGCAAGCACACCGAGGTGCTGCTGTCCGTGCTGGAGGGCAAGGGGTTCGCCAAGCCCAACCCGCGGCCCATGTTCGCCAATCCGCCGGGGCTCCTGCGCGTCGAGCCGCACTCCGAGGGCCTGCGGGATCGCCTCTGGTGGGGTGCCGCGTCCAACGCCACCGCGGTGTGGGCGGCCAAGCTCGGCATGAACCTGATGAGCTCGACCCTCAAGAACGACGAGGGCGGCGCGCCCTTCCACGTACAGCAGGCCGCGCAGATCCGTGCCTACCGCGAGGCGTGGGCCGAGGCCGGCTGGGAGCGTGAGCCGCGTGTCTCCGTGTCGCGCAGCATCTTCACGCTCACCACGGACCAGGACCGCGCGTACTTCGGCGGCGACGGGGACAGCGCCGACCAGATCGGCAACATCGACGCGACCACGCGCGCGATCTTCGGCCGCTCGTATGCCGCCGAGCCCGACGTCCTGGTGAAGCAGCTCGCCGAGGACGAGGCGATCGCCGAGGCCGACACGCTGCTGCTGACCGTGCCCAACCAGCTCGGCGTCGACTACAACAGCCACGTCCTGGAGAACGTCCTCACCCACGTCGCGCCCGCCCCCGCCCTCGGCTGGCGCTGACACCGTCGGCTGGCCCTGACCCCGGCTGGTCCTGACCCCGGCCGGCACTGGCACCGGCACCGCACCTGTGGGCCGCGCGGGCCCCGCGCCGTAAGGTCTGGCGGAAGCAAGCGGCCCCTCTCCGGCCCGTACGGAAGGGGCCGGCCGTCACCCCCGAGACCGGACCCGCCCATGCGCCCCGAAAACCCGCCCCGCCTCCTCTACGTCACCGACCTCGCCTACGAGGCCAAGGGGCGCCGCTACTGCGACGAGGACATCCGGCTGTCGTCCCGGCTGCGGAGCGACTTCGACCTCGCGCTCTGCCACCCCCTCGACGCCGTACGCCTCATGGGGTCCTTCGACGCGGTCGTCGTCCGCAACAGCGGACCCGTGCTGCACTACCAGGCGCAGTACGACCACTTCCGCGAGCGCGCGGCGGCCGACGGGGTCCTGGTGTACAACCCGCTGACCGGGCGCGCCGACATGATCGGCAAGCGGTACCTCGTGGAGCTGAGCGCCGCCGGGTACCCCGTCATCCCGACCGTCGACCGCGCCGAGGACCTTGACCGGCTGCCCGACGCCCCCGCCTACGTGGTCAAGCCCGAGGCGGGCGCGGACTCGATAGGGATGGAGACCGTCCCGGCGGAGCGGCTCGCGGAGATCGCCTTCGGCGGCGTACTGGTGCAGCCCCTGATCCCGTTCCGGTACGAGGTCTCGTTCTACTTCGTGGACCACGACTTCCAGTACGCGCTCCACGCACCGGACCCCGCGCGGCGCTGGGAGCTGGTGCCGTACGACGCCACTCCGGACGATCTCGCCTTCGCGCGCCGCTTCGTCGAGTGGAACGCCCTGGAGCACGGGATCCAGCGGGTCGACGCCTGCCGCGCGCCCGATGGGGAGCTGCTGCTGGTCGAGTTGGAGGATCTCAACCCGTATCTCTCCCTGGAGTCGGTGGACAGCGGCACCCAGGACGCGTTCGTCGCGCGGATGACCGCCTCCCTGCACGATCTCCTGCGGGGCCGCACCCCCTGAGCGTGTTCGCAGGTCCGGGCCCCCGGGGGGGCCAACTTGGCCGGATTCAGGGGTCGTTCGGTGGCCGGTCCGGGATTTTGATACGTCCTTGACAAATTAATTCCACGTTGCCAGCATGCAAAACGCCTACCGCGGAACCAGGGCTCCCGACACCCCCACGAACGGACCCCTGCCCCACCCGTAGCACGGCGCGACGGCGCGCGCCTTGCCTGACGCATTCCCCCCACCGCAAGTCAGCAGGTCAGGAAGGAACACGATGCCAGTACGGCCCCCCGTGTGGTCCAGACTCCTCGTCGCCCTCACCCTCGCGCTCGGCGGCTCGGTCGCCATGAGCGCCACCGCGACCGCCCACCCGGCCCACGAACACGCCGACGCCCCCGCTCCCGCCGACATCCCCGCCTCCGACTACCAGCAAGTCCAACTCGCCACCGGAGCGGCCGAGTTGGGCGAGGCGATGTCGCTCGCCGTGCTGCCGGACCGGTCGGTCGTCCACACCGCCAGGGACGGTACGGTCCGGCTCACCGACGCCGAGGGCAACACCAAGGTCGCGGGCAAGCTCGACACGTACACGCACGACGAGGAAGGTCTCCAGGGCGTCGCGGCCGACCCCGGGTTCGCGGACAACCGCTTCCTCTACCTCTACTACTCGCCCAAGCTGGACACCCCCGCCGGGGACGCCCCGGTGACCGGCACCGCCGCCGACTTCGCCCCGTTCAAAGGGCACTTGAACCTCTCGCGGTTCACCCTCAAGGCCGACGGCACCCTCGACCTCGCCAGCGAGAAGGTCGTCCTCGAAGTCGCCAACGACCGGGGCCAGTGCTGCCACGTCGGCGGTGACATCGACTTCGACGCGCAGGGCAACCTGTACCTCTCGACCGGCGACGACACCAACCCCTTCGAGTCGCAGGGGTACGCGCCGCTGGACGAACGGGCCGACCGCAACCCGCAGTTCGACGCCCAGCGCTCCTCCGGGAACACCAACGACCTGCGCGGCAAGGTCCTGCGGATCAAGCCCACCGCCGACGGCGGCTACACCGTGCCCGACGGCAACCTCTTCGCGCCGGGCACCGCGAACACCCGCCCCGAGATCTACGCGATGGGCTTCCGCAACCCCTTCCGGATATCCGTCGACAAGCCCACCGGCACGGTCTACGTCGGCGACTACGGCCCCGACGCCGGCGTCACCGACGCGGAGCGCGGACCCAGCGGCCAGGTCGAGTTCGACCGCCTGACCGGCCCCGGCAACTTCGGGTGGCCGTACTGCACGGGGACCAACACCGCCGCGGAGACGTACAGCGAGTACACCTTCCCCAGCGGCCCCTCGGGCGCGAAGTACGACTGCGCGGGCGGCCCCACCAACAACTCCCCCCACAACACCGGCCTCGACAAGCTGCCCGCCCCCAAGGCCGCCTGGATCAAGTACGGCGGTGACGCGGGCTCCCCGCCCGAGTTCGGCGGCGGCTCCGAGTCCCCGATGGGCGGGCCCGTATACAACTTCGACGCCGGTCTCGACTCGAACGTGAAGTTCCCCGAGTCCCTCGACGGCCGCTTCTTCGCCGCCGAGTACGGCCGCAAGTGGATCAAGCCGATCGAGGTCAAGGCGGACGGCTCCCCGGGAACCATCGACACCTTCCCCTGGACCGGTACGCAGGTCATGGACCAGGCCTTCGGCCCGGACGGCGCGCTGTACGTCCTCGACTACGGCACCGGCTCCGGCAACCAGGCGCTCTACCGCGTCGAATACCTCGCCGGCAGCAACCGCAACCCGGTCGCCAAGGCCGCCGCCGACAAGACCTCCGGGCAGGCGCCGCTCGCCGTCGCCTTCTCCTCGGCGGGCAGCTCCGACCCCGAGAGCGGCGCGCTCACCTACGCCTGGGACTTCGGCGACGGCGCCACGTCCACGGACGCGAACCCCAGCCACACGTACACGGAGACAGGCACCTACCGGCCCACGCTCACCGTCAGGGACCCGGAAGGACTCACCGGCACCGCGAGCCTCGTGGTGACGGTCGGCAACACCGCCCCCACCGTCAAGCTCGTCACGCCCGCCAACGGCGAGCTGTTCTCGTTCGGCGACACCGTGCCGTTCTCCGTCGAGGGCAGTGACCCCGAGGACGGCCCGATCGACTGCGCCAAGGTCAAGGTGACCTACCTGCTGGGGCACGACAGCCACCAGCACCAGATCACCGCCGCCGACGGCTGCACCGGCTCCCTCGTCGTCCCGGCCGACGGCGAGCACGACAGCGCCGCAAACCTCTACGGGGTCTTCGACGCCGAGTACACGGACGCGGGCGGCCTGACCGCGCACAGCCAGAGCATCCTCCAGCCCCGGCACCGGCAGGCGGAGCACTTCTCGGCGCAGAACGGCCTTGAGGTCGCGGCCCACGGCGGCGCCGAGGGCGGCAACACCGTCGGCTTCACCGACAACGGCGACTGGATCTCCTTCAAGCCGTACGCGCTCGACAACGCCTCCGCCTTCACCGCCCGGGTCTCCTCCGGCGGGGTCGGCGGGACGATCGAGGTACGGGCCGGGTCGGCCACCGGCACCCTGCTGGGCACGGCGACCGTCGCACCGACCGGCGGCTGGGACAACTTCGCCGACGTGACGGCGGAGCTCAGCAACGCGCCTTCCGGATCGACGGAGTTGTTCCTCGTCTTCAAGGGCCCGACGGGCCAGGGGAACCTCTTCGACGTGGACGCCTTCACGTTCACCACGACGGCGACCACCGAAGCCGATCCGTACCAGGTGCTCGTCTTCTCCAAGACGGCCGGATTCCGGCACGACTCGATCCCGGCGGGGATCGCGGCGATCGAAACCCTCGGTGAGGGCAACAACTTCACCGTCACCGCCACCGAGGACGGCGGCGCCTTCACCCCGGAGAACCTCGCCGGGTACGAGGCCGTGGTGTTCCTCTCCACGACCGGCGACATGCTCACCGACGCGCAGGAGGACGCGCTCCAGGGGTACGTCGACGGGGGAGGCGGCTATGTGGGCGTCCACGCGGCCGCCGACGCCGAGTACGAGTCGCCCGCGTACGGGAAGCTCGTCGGCGCCTGGTTCAAGAGCCACCCGGCGATCCAGCAGGCGACCGTCAAGAACGAGGACAGGACGCACCCCGCGACCTCGCACCTCGACGCCACCTGGTCCCGTACCGACGAGTGGTACAACTACCGCACCAATCCGCGCGCGGACGTCACGGTGCTCCAGAGCCTGGACGAAAGCACGTACAGCGGTGGGGAGATGAGCGGGGACCACCCCATCACCTGGTACCACGCGCAGGGCGAGGGCCGGTCCTTCTACACCGGACTCGGCCACACCCAGGAGTCGTACGCCGATCCCCTCTTCCAGCAGTTGCTGCTGGGCGGGATCCGGTACGCGGCGGGAGAGGCACCCCTGAAGAACTGACCGGCGCACGCTCCAGGGACCGTTCGAAACGGACGGTCCCTAGAGCGTGTCCGTCCGCGCCGCCTGCCACGTCACCGTCGTACCGCCGCTCTCCCCGTCCTCCCGCACCCCGTTGTCCGTCACCAGCAGCCGTACGCCCCCGTGCCCGTCCGGCAGCCGGACCGTCGCGTCCACCTCCACCTCCATCGCCGTCATCCCCACCCGCCGGTGCGCCGCCGCCAGCGCGCTCCGCAGCGCCGCCAGGAGCCGCCGGCCCACCGCCTCGTTCACCAGCGTGTCCACCGCGCCCGTGAAGCGCACCGACGGCCGGAAGCCGAAGAGGACCGCCGCCCCGTCCGTCTCGCGCAGCACGCTGCCCCGGACGCTGGTCGGGGCGTCGGCGGGCGGCTGCTGGAGCGCGAAGATCGCGGTCCGTACCTCCTGGATCGTCGAGTCCAGCTCGTCCACGGCCCGCCCGAGCAGCACGTCCAGCTCCGTCGTGGCCGCCCGCCGCCGCGTCGACTCCAGCATCATCTCCGTGGCGAAGAGCCGCTGGACCACCAGATCGTGCAGGTCACGGGCGATCCGGTCGCGGTCCTCGTACACCGCCAGCTGCTCCCGGTTGTGCTGGGCGTCCGCCAGCACCAGCGCGAGCGCGGCCTGCGAGGCGAACTGGGTCGCCAGCAGCTTGTCCTCCGCCGTGTACGGGCGTCCGCCCCGGCGGCGCGGCAGGGCCAGCGTGCCGATCAGCTTCCCGCCGCTCTGGAGCGGCAGCATCATGCTGGGCCCGAAGCGCGAGCGCACGTGCGTGGTCATCCGGGGATCGGTCGCCGAGTCCTCTATGAACACCGGCTCACCGCCGAGCAGTTGGACCAGGACGGGCGCGCCGGGCGCGATGGTCGTACCGAGGATGCCCGCCGGGTCGTTGTCCGTCGACGCCGTGACGATCTCCATCCCGCCCTCGGGGGTGGGCAGGAGCACCACCCCGGCGTCGGCGTCGGCGAGCGCGCGGGCCGACTCGGCCACGGTCATCAGGGCGTCGGCCGCGCTCTCGCCGGTCAGCAGGGCGGTGGTGACGGCGGCGGCGCCCTCGATCCACCGTTCGCGCTGCCGGGCCGTCCCGTACAGCCGCGCGTTGCCGATCGCGATCCCCGCCTGCGCGGCGAGCACCTGGAGCAGCGCCTGGTCCTCCTCGGTGAAGGGGCCGCTCTCCTTGGCCGTCAGGCACAGGCTGCCGAAGATCTCGGTGTCCACCTGGATGGAGACCCCGAGGAACCTGCGATGCTCCGGATCCGAGTGCGGCACCCAGAGCGCGCGCGGATCGGTCGCCATGTCGTCCAGCCGCAGCGGTTGCGGATCCCGGAACAGCACGCCCAGCAGGCCGGCGCTGCCGCCCGGGATCCGCAGGACGCTCTCGTGCTCCGCCGGGCTCAGGCCGGCCGAGAAGAGGTCCGCGAGCGTGCCGCCGCCGGGATCCGCCACCGCCAGGAGCCCGTACCGCGCCCCGATCAGCTCCGTGGCGGTCGCGACGATGTGCTGGAGGGTGGCACGCAGTTCGAGATCCGTACCGATGCCCAGGACGGCTTCCAGCAGCATGGGCAGCCGGGGCATCGACTCCGCGGGGTCGGTGTCCCCGACGGTGTCCCCGGCGGGGCCCCCGGCGGTGTGCCTGGGGGTCTCCGCGCCCTCGCCACCCTCACTCATCGCAACGTCGTTCCACCTCAGTGGGCGTCGGCCAGCGGATTCAGGACCATGGGCCGGATCTTGCCCTCCAGCATCGCCCCGAGGCCCAGCACGGCGCAAATGTCGGGGCGCTCGGCGATGGCGACCGGCATGCCGGTGGCGTTCCTGAGCATCTCGTCCAGGCCGGGGAGCAGCGCGCTGCCGCCCACCATCATGATCCCGCGGTCGGCGAGGTCGGCCACCAGATCGGGCGGGCAGTCGCGCAGCACCTTGCCGATGCCGTCGAGCACGGCGGTCAGCGGGGAGTAGATCGCGTCCCGTACGGCGGCGGTGTCGACCAGCACCGAGCGGGCGATGCCGGTGGCGACGTCCCGGCCGTGGATCTCGGTGGAGGTGGGTCCGTCCGGGGTGAGGCCGTTGCCGCTGAGCGCCAGCTGGAGGGGGCGTACGGACTGGCTGGGCAGCATCAGCTCGTGCTGGTGGCGCAAGTGCTGGATCACGGCGTGGTCGATGGCGTTGCCGCCGACGGGGATCCGCTGGGCCGTGACGATCGCGCCCAGCGAGAGCACCGCGATCTGGGTGGTCGCCGCCCCGCACACCATGATCATGGTGGCGGTGGGCTGCTCCACGGGCAGTCCGCAGCCGACGGCCGCCGCGATGAGGGTGTCGACCAGCTCGACCCGGCGCGCGCCGAGGCCGACGAGCGTCTCCACGGCCGCGCGCTGGGCCAGCGGGTCGCTGTCGTGCGGGGTGGACGCGGCGGCGCGCAGCCGGGGCTTGCGGCGCAGCTGGCGGCGGAGCTTGTCGCCGAGGAGGTGGCGCAGCATGCGCTGGGCCATCTCGACGTCGACGACGGTGCCGCCCCGTACGGGGCGCATCACCCGGATGTAGCCGGGGGTACGGCCGGTCATCTGCTCGGCGAGCGCGCCGACGGCGATGAGAGCGCCGGTGCGGGTGTTCACCGCGGCGACGCTCGGCTCGTCCACGACGAGCCCGGCTCCCTTCACGAAGACCCGGGTCCTGGCGGCCCCCAGGTCGACGGCGATGTGGCAACGGCGCAACTGCTCAAGACTGACGGTCACCGCGGGATCTCCCGAGAGCGCTGATCTGATGCACCGGCGGCCGCCGGTCCTGTTCGCATCGTGCGTCCCGGGGGAGCGGGGCGCGCGCTGGGATGAGCCGTCAGGAGTACGGACGGCTGAGGGGCGGCGGGCGGGGCGGCTGACGGGTGGTTCAACAGGCGGCTGACGGGCGGCTGACGGGCGGTTGACCGGCGGGGGTACGGAGCTGACGGGACGCCAGGTCCGTGTCATGCGGCCGGTCAGTCCCTCGTCCAGCCCTGGAGCAGCCCCCACGTGAAGTCGGCGACCGCGCCCCCGCCGTCGGGCGGGTCGCCGGGCAGGGTGAACGCCAGCCGCAGGCGGGTCGGCGCGGTGCCCTCCATCGGCCGGGCCGGCGGGAAGGCCCGCGCGACCTCGTCCACCGTGCACGACCAGGGCCGCAGGTCCTCCGCCGTACGCGGCTCGGGCCCGGCCACCCCCGGGGCACGGACCAGCCATTCGTTCCATACGGCCCCGCCCGGCCCGGCCATCGCCTCAAAGCGCAGGTCGGGCCAGAGCGGTACGGGCCACTGAAGGGCCTCGCACTCCAGGTCGCCGATCGTGCGGGGGAAGGTCCGCTCGGGCGGTCCGAGCACCGAGCGGTAGCGGGAGAGCGTGCCGCGGGCCCGCGGGGAGCGGACCATCGCCTGCCAGCGGCGGTTGGCCTCGCGCATGTCGGCCAGGGACACGCCGAGTTCGCGCCGGGCGTCGGCGACCAGCTCCGGGTGGTGGTCGGCCATCCTGCGCAGCAGGACGAGCTGGAACTGGAGCGGCCCGAACGGCCCGGCAGACGTCATACGGCCATCCTGCCCGGTACGTCCCACCGCACCGCGCGGCGCATACCGCCCGTACCGCTCCCACGGCCCGGCGCGGCCACCCGCCCGAATCGGGATGACACACCAGGAACCGCCGACCCCTTACAAGATCTTCACAGCCGGGGTCCTCCACGGCACGCCACCGCCGCATAATCTGCGGGCGCCATGGACTACTGCCATCAGTGCCGTCGGCACCTCAACGGCGCACTGACCTGCGCCGGATGCGGCACCCCCGCCGAGGAGCTGCGGCAGAGCGCCCCCGTACCGCCCGCACCGCGACAGAATCGCTCCCCGGGTCGGGACGGCAGGGCCGACCAGGGTCACGAAGAGTTCGCGGACGCGCCGGAGAGTGAGATCGAGCCTCTTGTGGGCCATCACCCCGACGGCCGGCACCCCGACCGCGACCGCCGCGACCGCCGCCGCTCGGCCCCGGCCCGCACCGGGCCCCGCAGGGCACGCGGCAAGCGCGGCCGCAGGGTCGTCGTCGGCGTGCTCGGGGTGGTCCTCGCGGCGGGGGCGCTGAGCCTGGCCCGGCTGGCGCTGGAGCCGCCCGGCGACGACGGCGCCTCGGCGGTCAAGGAGGAGGCGTCCACCGAGTTCGACGGGCGCCCGGACGGCACGGCGAAGCCGGTGGCACCCGACGACCCCGGTCCCGTCGCGTCCAGCGGTACGGGGAAGGGCGGCTCGCCCGGCCCGGACGGCAGCGGGAAGCCGGGCCGCGAGGAGTCCCCGGACCCGGACGACTCGGCGTCGGCCCCGGAGCCCCCGACGCCCGGCGACACGGAGTCGGCCCGTACCGAGGCACCGGACTCGCCGGACCCCTCGGACTCCGCGTCCGGTCCCGGCACGCCGACGGATCCCACGGGCGGGCCCACGACGGCGTCCCCGACCTCGGCGTCCCCGTCACCGACGCCCGAGCCGAGCGAGACCTGCGACCGGTTCCTGTGGTTCTGCGTGTGACGGCCGGAGCGCGACGGGCAGCCGGACCCGGGGCGTGACCCCGCCGGTCAGACCACGTCCTCGCCCAGCATCCGCTTGAGCAGGTCGCGCAGGACCCGCCGCTCGTCCGCGGACAGCGACGCCAGCGGTTCCCGCGCGAAGGTCAGCGAGTCCCGCAGCCGCGCCGCCGTCTCCAGCCCCTGCTCCGTGGGCGCGGCGAGCTTCACCCGGCGGTCGGCCGGGTCCGGCCGGCGCTCCACCAGGTCACGCGCTTCGAGCCGGTCCACGATGCCGGTGACGTTGGACGGCTCGCACTTCAGCTTCCGCGCGATCCGGCGCATGGGCATGGGCTCCAGGGACAGGAGTCCCAGGACGCGCGCCTGGGCGCCGGTGAGGGAGTACTGGGCCGCGGCGTGCTCGTACTCCTCGTAGTAGCGGGCCACGACAGTGCCGATGAGTTCGACGACTTCGAGGGTCAGCGGGTCTCTGCGGGTGGTGGCCATGGGACCAGCGTACCCATTTGCTTGACAACATGAAATATCTACGGGCATGGTTCTTTCACGTGGTGAAGCTTTTCTTGCGGCTCCCCGCCACCCGCACCCACCGAGGAGGCCCCGCCCCATGACCGCACTTCCCGTATCAGGGACCGCACTTCCCACCTCAGGCCGCGCCTGGCATCTCGCCGCCCGCCCCGACGGCTGGCCGAGGCCCAGTGACGTCGTCCTGCGCGAGATACCCGTGTCCGAGCCGGGGGAGGGCCGGATCCTGGTCCGGAACCTGTACTTCTCGGTGGACCCGTACATGCGCCCCCGGATGAACGACGCGAAGTCGTACGTGGCCGCGTACCAGCTGGGCGAGCCGCTGGCCGGCCAGGCGGTCGGCGAGGTGATCGCCTCCCGCGCCGACGGGTTCGCCGTCGGCGACCACGTGCTGCACAACCTGGGCTGGCGGGAGTACGCCGAGTTCGAGCCGGGCCGCGCCGTCAAGGTCGACGCGTCCGTCGCCCCGCTCTCCGCCTACCTCGGCGTCCTCGGCGCGACCGGCTTCACCGCCTACGCGGGCCTCTTCGGGGTCGGCGCCTTCAAGGAGGGCGACGCGGTCTTCGTCTCCGGGGCCGCCGGCGCGGTCGGCAGCCAGGTCGGCCAGCTCGCCAGGCTCAAGGGCGCCTCGCGGGTCGTCGGTTCGGCCGGTACGGACGACAAGGTCAGGCTCCTGGTGGAGGAGTACGGCTTCGACGCGGCCTTCAACTACAAGAACGGCTCCGTCAGGAAGCAGCTCAAGGCCGCCGCCCCCGACGGCATCGACCTCTACTTCGACAACGTGGGCGGCGACCACCTCGAAGCCGCGATCAACTCGTTGAGGACCCACGGCCGGGCGGTCCTGTGCGGCGCGGTCGCCCAGTACAACAACAGCGCGCCGACGCCGGGCCCGAACAACCTGGCCCTGGTCGTCACCAAGCGGCTGCGCCTCGAAGGGATCATCGTCACCGACCACTGGGAGCTCCAGCCCCGGTTCCTCCAGGAAGTCGGCCCGCTGTTCGCCTCGGGTCAACTCAAGCACCACGAAACCGTCGTGGAGGGGATCGAGAACGGCTTCGACGCGTTCCTCGGCGTCCTGCGCGGCGAGAACACTGGAAAGATGATCGTCGGACTTACTCGTTGACGACCCCCTATGCTCGACCCCAGGCCGTCGTGGTCCGTGGGCGCGAGCTACGGCGTACAAGCGAAGGAACCTTCCCAGCATGACCATTCAGAAGATCGACGCTCTCTACACCGCCGTCGCCACCGCCGAGAACGGCCGTGACGGCCGCGTCTCCAGCGACGACGGTCAGCTCGACGTGATCGTCAACCCGCCCACCGCGATGGGTGGCAGCGGCGCCGGTACGAACCCGGAGCAGCTTTTCGCCGCCGGTTACAGCGCCTGCTTCCAGGGTGCGCTCGGTGTCGTCGCCCGCAAGGCGAAGGCCGACATATCCGGTTCGACCGTGACCGCCAAGGTCAGCATCGGCAAGACCGAGGCCGGCGGCTTCGGCCTTGAGGTCGAACTCGTCGCCGTCATCCCGAACGTGGACGAGGCGACCGCCAAGGACCTGCTGGAGAAGGCGCACCAGGTGTGCCCGTACTCCAACGCGACCCGGGGCAACATCAGCGTGACGCTCGCCGTCGCCTGATCGCACAGCAGTCAGCAGTCAGCCGTCAGCAGTCAGTAGTCGCAGGCGGCACGGCGCGGGGCCCGTATCCCCTCAGGGGACACGGGCCCCGCGTGTCCGTCAGCGTGTCCGGTACGGCCCCGGCGGCGGCCCGGTCAGCCGGCCGCGCCGAGCAGCGCCCGGCCCACCTGCGCGAACACCCCCTTGGGGTGGTCGCGGAACAGCGGCTCGGTGCCGAAGAGCACCACCTCCGCGCCCGACGCCGACGTCCCGCTCACGACCGACGCCCGGCCCGCCGCGTCGGCGGGGCCGCCCGCGCCGCTCTCGTTCGCCCGCCAGTGACCCGAGACCAGCAACTTCCCGGTCCTGTACGACTGTTCCGTCCGCACCCCGGCCCCCAGGGCCGTGAACCAGCGCGGCCCGTAGACGAAGGTGTGCGCCGGAGCGCCGCCGGTGATCGCGCCTCCCGCGTTGGCCACCCGCACCACCCCGTTGGCGTCCCCGTTCCCGGCGACCGCCGTCACGGGCAGCAGCCCCGCCGCGGAGTTCAGGGCCGTACCCCCGGAACCGAGGCCGACGACCCCGCCGCCCCCGGCGAGGAAGCCGTCCAGCGCCGTGCGCGCGGCCGGGGTGAGCGTGCCGTACTGGAACCCCGTGGAGACGTACAGCACGTCCGCCGACGACCAGTCGAAGCCCGCGTTCAGGATCGCGGTCGACACCGGCACCACCTCGAAGCCCATCTCCCGCAGGGCGGCCTGCTCCCCGGCCGTCACCGAGGCGGCGACCCGCGTGCGGTGGAGGACCGTGGTCCCCCGCTCCTTCGTCGCGGCGAACACCACCCCGTGGCGCTCCGCGAGGACGGTCGCGAGGCGGCGGGCCGACGACGGCACGATCGCCGCCCCGTCGGCCGCGCGCCGCACCTTCACCCCCTGCGCGAGAAGGGAGTTGAGGGCGAGCAGTTCCTTCGGGTCGTCCAGGCGCAGCCGCAGATCGCCGTGGCGCGCCACCGAACCGGTGGGGGAGGCGGCCGTCACCGGGCGCCCCGGGACGCGCAGTTCGCCCGCCACCGTCCGTACGGTGTCCACGCTCGCGCCCCACAGCAGCCCGAGGCTCCACCCCGAGATGTCGTACATCGTGGAGACGTCCGCGCTGATGTCCCGGCCCTCGCCGAGGATCACGTTCGCGATGCCGCGCTTCGGCTGGTGCAGGTCGACGACGTACGAACCGGCCTGGTACGCACGGCCGTTGACCCGGAAGCCGGACGTGGCCCGCTCGACCCGTACGTCGTTGGCGGTCAGGTGGTCCACCAGCCGGGCGGCGGCGGTCGCCGAGCGCTGTCCGCTCCCGGCCGGGATCACGAAGGCGCGGGGGAAGTCGGTGGTGTACACGTCCTCGGGGCCGATGCCCGGCACGCCCGGCACGGTCTCCTCCGACACGGGCCGCTGCGCCTCGCCCGCCGCGCCCCGCCGGAACGTCTCGATCTGGTCCGCGATCACCGAAGTCCGGTGGTCCAGGGTGTAGGTGAGGGTCGCGCGCATCACGGCGCCCGCGATGTCCGTGTTGATGGCTGCCCGGCGGCGCAACTCCTCGACCGGCAGGGTGTCGTACGACCGGTTGTTGACGGTCATCGGGAACTCGACCGTGTGCGAGGCGACCGCGCCCTGGAACGGCATGTACTGCGGGGTGAAGACCGGCGGCCAGTCGTCCCAGCCCTCCTCCTGGTCCCGGAAGGGGATGACGGGCGGCTCCACGCCGTCCTTCGCGGGCGTGTAGCCGAGGTCCTTCACCGCCTTCTCCATGCCGAGGGCGTTGGCGTAGGCGTTCTTGAGGAACAGGTCGTACTCGTAGTTCTCGCCGTGCGGCGGGGTCGTCGGCTCGATCAGGGTGCCGTTGACGTACCCGTGCAGATCGAGCATGACGGCGGGCTGCTTGTCGACGGCGATCCGCCGGATCGCGCGGGTCTCGGGCTGTGACGCCGTGATCATGTCCCGGTTGAGGTCAAAGCCGTCCGCGTTGGCCCGGGTCCCGGCGATCCTGCCGTCCGGGTTGGCGGTGACGTTGATGTGGATGCGGTTCGTGGCCAGCAGAGCGCGGGTACGGGCGTCCCGCGCCGTCGCCAGCTCCTCGATCAGCTTGAGAGCCGCGTCCGTGCCCTCCCACTCGTTGCCGTGGATGTTGTTGTTGATGAACAGCGGTGTTTTGTAGGAGGACTTGATACGGCGGTCCTGCGCGGCCCGCGCGGGGGAGTTCTCGATCAGCTCCCGCATCCGCTCCTGCTCGCGGGCCTCACCCGCGCTCTCCGGGGCGGTGACGGTGACGAGATACAGCTCATGGCCGCCCGCCGACCGTCCCGCGACCTCGACGCTGACCCGATCGCCCAGCTTCTGGAGGGCGTTGAGGCGCGGGGCGAGCGAGTGGTACGGCGCCAGGCCCAGCTTGACCGACTTGTCGGCCGGGTCCACGGGCGGCGCGTCGAGGACCGTACGCCGGGGATACCCGGCCTCCGGGCGCGAGGCCGCAGGGCCGGTGAGGGCGGAAGGCAGGCCGCTGGTACGGGTGGCGGGAGCGGCGCCCGGGGCGGTCTCCCGCCCGCTCTCCCTGACGTGGTGCGGCCCCTCGGCGCGGCCGTTCGCCCGTCCGCCGTCGCCCGGGACGGCGGACGCGGCGGGCGGGGCGAGCAGCAGGGCGCCGGTCAGGGCGGCGGTGGTGATCAGGGCCGGTCTGGGTATGCGCATGCGAGGGCCTCCGGAGGCGTACGCGCGTGGACGGAAGTGATCGGTGACGCAGGGTCTACCGGTTGCGGCCCCGGACAACAAGAGGGTCGCGGAAGCGCCGGTAGGGTGGAAGTCATGGGCGATCTCGGTGTGGGCTTCGGCTACTTGATGAAGGGCCAGCGGTGGGTCGCGGGCCACGGCCGGTGGTTCGGATTCGGGCTCCTGCCCGGTCTGGTCACCCTCCTGCTCTACGCGGCGGTCCTCGTCGGCCTCAGCTACGGCGCGGACGACCTGACGGCCTGGGCGACCCCCTTCGCCGACGACTGGTCCTCGCCGTGGCAGGGCCTCTTCCGCGGTTTCCTGGTCGTGCTCCTCTTCGCACTGGTCCTCTTCCTCGCGGTCATCGCCTTCACGGCGGTGACCCTCCTGGTCGGCCAGCCCTTCTACGAGTCGCTGTCCGAGGCCGTCGACCGGGCGGAGGGCGGCGTGGTCCCCGAGTCGGGACTGCCGCTCTGGCGCGAGCTGTGGATCTCGGCCCGCGACAGCGTGCGGATCCTGGTACGGGTGGCGCTGTACGGGGTGCTGCTCTTCGCCGCCGGGTTCATCCCCGTCGTCGGGCAGACCGTCGTGCCCGCGATCGGCTTCTGCGTCTCCGGGTTCTTCCTGACGGAGGAACTGGTCGCGGTGGCCCTCCAGCGGCGGCGGGTCGACCTCAAGCAGCGCCTCGCGCTGCTCCGCGGCCGCCGGATGCTCACTCTCGGCTTCGGTGTCCCGCTGACGCTGGCCTTCCTGGTCCCGGTCGTGGCGATTTTCCTGATGCCCGGCGCGGTGGCGGGCGCGACGCTGATGGCCCGCGACCTCACCGAACCGGAGCACACCGCACCGGAGAGGGAGCCGGCGCCCGGGGACGGGGCCGTGCCCGCCCCCGACGCGACGCTCGTCCTGGGTACGGCTCCGGGAACGACCCCGGGAACCGCCCCGGGAACGACGACCGTGTGGCCCCCGGCCCCGGGACAGGAGCCGCAGGCCCCGCCCCGGTTCTGACCCGGTCCGCGTGACCCGGTCTACGCTCCCGCCGCCACGACGATGATCGACCTGATCTGCGCGACGATGTCCAGCCGGTTCTGCACGAACTGCGGGTCGGTCACCGTCCCCGTCGCCGGGTCGGTGTTCCCGGGCCCGAACTCCAGGACCGGCGTGTGCACATGGCCGCCGGGGATGTTCCGGCCCAGCCGGTCGCGCAGCAGCGTCGCCCGGTAGGCGATCTCGTTGGACAGGTAGTCGCCGCCGCCCCCGGCGCGGGCCGCCGAGCCCGGGGTCGGGCCGCCCGGCCGTACCACCGGCGCGGTCGCCCCCGCCGGCACCTCCGTCACCGACGTGTTGTCGTACACCGGGAACCGCCCCGTGCCCGCCGCGAGAATCGCGCCGTACGGCAGGCTGGTCGTCGTCCACTGCGGCTGCGAGGCCGGGTCGGAGACCGGGACGAGACCGGTCCGCGAGAGGTTCTCGTTGTCCCCGAAGCCGCCGCGCCAGGCGCCGTTGAAGCGCTCCACGTCGATCCGGCCGACCCGGCCCTGACTGACGGTGGCGAAGAGGTCGGCCCGCGACAGCGGCCCGCGCAGGGCCTGTTCGACCGTGCCCGCCGCGAAGTCGTCCCAGCGGACGGGGAAGACGGCCGTCTCGATACGGGCGGGCCCGTCGGCCGTCGTGACGACCGTGCCGTCGAGCGCCAGCGCCGTCGCCCCCGACGGGTTGCTGATCCGGACGTCCCGGTCCAGCGTGAACGGGTCGAAGCCGGTCATCACGATCCGCTTGACCGCCCTGCCGTGCCGGTCCCTGCCGGAGAACTCCATCGAGTCCTGGCCGCGCGACGCGCGCTCCAGCGCCCCGAGCAGCCGCGTCCGCGCCGCGTCGGACAGCGGGAACTCCGGCTGCCAGGCGCGCAGTTCGCGGGTCATTCCCAACCGGGCCCAGTACAGCGGCCGGTCGTCGTCCCGGCTCAGGTCACCCCGCGCGGGACCCCGCCCCTGCACCCGGTCCACCGCCCGCTGCCACAACCGCTGCCCCTGCCGTACGACCACCCGCTCGGCGGCGGCGTACGACCGGGCCCCGTCCAGCGCCCGCGCCAGCCCCGGCGCCACCGTGTCGAAGCCGCTGCGCCGCAGGATCTCCTGCGGTACGGCCCGGTCGAGCCGCGCCTCCTCGACCGTGAACGCCGGTGCGGCGGGCGGCTGTTGGCCGGACGAGGGGCGCGCCTGCGCGAGGGCGGACGGTGCGGGGACGACGAGGGCGAGCGCGGCCGTGGTGAGCAGGACAAGACCAACGCGCGTGTGGCTCCTGAGCCTCATGGGGTGCTCCTTCCGTCGGATGGCGGAAGTATCGCGTCGGGGCGGCCGGATGACCATGGTGCGAAACCGGTCGATGACACCCCTCGGAACCACCCGCCGGCGATACCCGGCCGGCACCCCCGCTCAGGAACCGGGCGCCGGCCCCCCGGCCCGCAGCAGCGTCAGGAAGTCCCGGAACGCTCCCGGCATGTCGACCGACTCCGGGTCCAGCAGCCACTGGTACTGGAGCCCGTCCATGACGGCCGTCAGCAGCGGCGCCGCCTGCTCCGGCGTGAGCCCGCCCGGCAGCCGGTCGCCGAACTCGTCGCGCAGCACCGCCGTCATGTTCCCCCGCACCTGGTCGTAACGGTGGGTGAAGAACTCCCGCGCCGGATGGTCCTCCGTCACGCTCTCGCCCAGCAGCGCCGAGAACGTCTGCACCATCCCGGGGCGCATCGCGTTGTACTCCACCAGCGACGTCAGCAGCTCCAGCCGCCAGCCCCGCCGCCCCCGGCCCCCGCCGCCGGTGTCCCACTGGTCGCGCTCCTCCAGAACGGCGACGAGCAGCGCCTCCTTCGACGGGAAGTAGTGCAGAAGGCCCTGCTGGGTGAGGCCGACGCGCTCGGCCACCGCGCCCAGGGTGGTCCCCCGGTAGCCGCGCTCGGCGATCACTTCGAGGGTGGCGCGCAGGATGTCCGCCCGCCGCTCCCCGCTCCTGGCTCTCGCCATCGGCCCGCTCCTCCCACCCCGCCGTACCCCGTCCGGACAGCACGGCCCACGACGGTGGATATCACAAATCAATAACGGACCCTACCTCCTTACAGAATGCAGGGTCACCATGTAACCGTCCACCCGAACTCGACGAGGAGGTACGGCCGTGGCAGGCGCCCCCACGACCCGGGCCGATCAGGCACGCACCGCCGCCGTCGAGGCGGCGCTCGGCAAGCTCGGCCTGGACGCCAAGACCCGCCTCCTGGCCGGCCAGGACATGTGGTCCCTGCCCGCGCTCCCCGAGATCGGACTCGCCTCCCTCGTCCTGTCCGACGGCCCCGTCGGCGTCCGGGGCGTCCGCTGGACCGCCGACGACCCGTCGGTCGCGCTGCCCTCACCGACCGCGCTCGCCGCCACCTGGGACCCGGAGCTGGCCCGGCGCGCCGGCCGGCTGCTCGCCCAGGAGGCCCGCCGCAAGGGCGTGCACGTCCTGCTCGCCCCGACGGTGAACCTGCACCGCTCGCCCCTGGGGGGCCGCCACTTCGAGGCGTACAGCGAGGACCCGTACCTGACGGGCGAGATCGGCACCGGCTACGTGCTCGGCGTCCAGGACGGCGGGGTCGGCACGACCGTCAAGCACTTCGTGGCCAACGACGCCGAGACCGACCGCTTCACCGTCGACAACGTCGTCGCTCCCCGGCCGCTGCGCGAGCTGTACCTCGCGCCCTTCGAGACCATCGTCGCCAACGCCCACCCCTGGGGCATCATGGCCGCGTACAACCAGGTCAACGGCGCGACCATGACCGAGCACCGCTACCTCCAGCAGGAGGTGCTGCGCGGCGAGTGGGGCTTCGACGGCTTCATCGTCTCCGACTGGCTCGCCGCCCGCTCCACCACCGGGGCGCTCCTCGGCGGCCTCGACGTCGCCATGCCGGGGCCGCGGACCGTGTACGGCGAGGCGCTGGCCGCCGCCGTCCGGGCCGGCGAGGTGGACGAACCGGCCGTCGACGAGGCGGTACGGAACGTCCTGCGGCTCGCCGCCCGCGTCGGCGCCCTCGACGGCGCGCCCCCCGCCGTCACCGACGTCCCCGCGCCCCTGGACGGCGACGCGCTGGCCCGCGAGGTCGCCCGCCGCTCCTTCGTGCTCGTACGGAACGAGGTGCGCGGCGACCACCCCGTCCTGCCCGTCGACCCGGCCCGCGCCGGTACGGTCGCCCTCAGCGGCGCGGCCGCCCGCGACGCCCGGATCCTCGGCGGCGGCTCCGCCGTGGTCTTCCCGCACCACGTCGTCTCCCCGCTCGACGGACTCACCGCCGCCCTCACCGAGGGCGCCCTCACCTACACCCTCGGCGCCGACCCCAGCGACGAACTCGCCGACGCCGACCAGGGGTTCGAGCTGACCGCCGTCTGCCGCGCCGAGGACGGCCGGGTGCTCGGCACGTCGAGCGTCCCCGGCGGCCGGGTGCAGTGGGCGGGCAGCGACCTGCCCGACGGCGTCACCCACGACACGCTCCACACCGTCGAGCTGACCGGCCGCTTCGTGCCGAGGGAGAGCGGCGAGCACGCCTTCGGCACGCGCGGTCTCGGCGGCTTCGTCCTGACCGTCGACGGCGTGACGCTCTTCGACGGGACCCAGGAACCGGGCGACGCCGCCGACCCGTTCGAGGCGTTCTTCGGCACCCCGGTGGAGCGCGCCCACGCCGGGCTCACGGCGGGCGAGCCGGTCGAGGTGTCGCTGCTGCACACCGTCTTCGCGCTCCCCGACGCCCCGATCAGGGCCGTCGCCTTCTCGCTCCTCCACCTCGGACCCCGGTACGACCCGGACGAGTTGATCGCGGAGGCCGTCGAGGCGGCGCGCGGCGCGGACACGGCCGTGGTGGTCGTGGCCACCACCACCCGCGTCGAGTCGGAGGGCTTCGACCGGACGAGCCTGCGGCTGCCGGGCCGCCAGGACGATCTCGTACGGGCCGTCGCCGCCGTCAACCCGCGCACCGTCGTGGTCGTCAACACCGGCTCCCCGGTGGAGCTTCCGTGGCGCGAGGAGGTCGCGGCGGTGCTGCTGAGCTGGTTCCCCGGCCAGGAGGGTGGCGCGGCGCTCGCCGACGTCCTCCTCGGCGCCGAGGAGCCGGGCGGCCGGCTGCCCACCACCTGGCCGGCGGCCCTCGCGGACGCGCCCGTCTCGGCGACCACCCCGACCGATGGTCAACTGCGCTACGACGAGGGCCTGTTCATCGGCTACCGCGCCTGGGAGAAGGCCGGCACGACACCGGCGTACCCCTTCGGACACGGCCTCGGCTACACCGACTGGGTGTACGAGACGCTTGCCGCGACCCAGGACGAGGTACGGGTCCGGCTGCGCAACTCCGGTGTCCGTACCGGCCGCGAGGTCGTCCAGATCTACCTGGCCCCGACGGGGGGAGCAGCCCCGGGGACCCCCGAGCGCCCGGCCCGCTGGCTGGCCGGCTTCGCCTCCGCCGAGGCGGGTCCGGGGGAGACGGTCGAGGTCCATGTCCCGCTGCGGAGACGGGCGTTCGAGATCTGGGACGAGCGGACCGACGCCTGGGCGCTGCTCCCCGGATCGTACGAGGTCGAGGCGGCCCACTCGGTCGCCGACCGCCGCCTCACCACGACGATCGACGTACGGCCCTGACAGCAAGGGCCCGCGGGGAGGGGCACACTGACCGTACGGCTCCGGGGCGGCACCTGACACCGCCTCGGGGCCGTACGTACCCCGTCGTGCGGCCTCAGCGCACCGAGAACCCGTACCTCGTCGTGGAATGGAACACCTGACCCGGCCTCAGCACGGTGTCCGGGAACGACGGGCGGTTCGGGGAGTCCGGGAAGTGCTGGGTCTCCAGGGCGATCCCGTCCCCGGGCCCGTACGGCTTCCCGTCGAAGTGGTCACCGGTGTACAGCTGCATCCCCGGCTCGGTCGTCGTCACGGTCAACACCCGCCCCGACACCGGGTCGTGGAGCTCGGCGGCCACGTCCGTACCGCTCCGGTCCGCGTCCAGCACGTAGTTGTGGTCGTAGCCCGGACCCACCGCCCGGGGCTCCCGGAAGTCGAAGCGCGTCCCTCCGACCGGCGCCAGCTCCCCGGTCGGCACGCCCGTGGCGTCGACCGGCGTGATCCGGTCCGCCGCGATCCGCAGCACGTGCCGCCCGGTCGCGAGGCCGCTGCCCGCGCCGCCCAGGTTCCAGTACGTGTGATTGGTCAGGTTGACCGGGGTCGGGGCGTCGGTCTCCGCGCGGTAGTCGATCCGCAGCGCGCCGTCCGCCTCCAGCGTGTACGCCGCGCTGACCGCGAGGCGGCCGGGGAAGCCCTCCTCGCCGTCCGGGCTGACCCGCGACAGCCGTACGCCGTCGCCGTCCCGCTCCGCGTCCCACACCCACCGGTCGAAGCCCCGCTCACCGCCGTGCAGGCTGTTCGGACCGTCGTTGCGGGCCAGCCGGTACGTCCGGCCGTCCAGCGTGAAGGCCCCGCCCGCGATGCGGTTCGCGTACCGGCCGACCAGCGCGCCGAAGTACGGCCCCCGGGACCCCAGGTAGCCCGCGACGTCCGGGAAGCCGAGCACGACGTCGGCCACCGTCCCGTGCCGGTCGGGCACCTCGACCGACTGCACGACCCCGCCGTACGTGAGCAGGCGCACCCGGGTCCCGGCCCGTTCGAGGGTCCAGCGCAGGACGGGCGTGCCCTCGTCGGTCGCGCCGACGTGTTCCGTGGTTATGGCAGTCACGGTCAAGCACCTTAGACCGTCCCGCCCCGCCCTCAGACCGGCGGTCGCGCCGCCGTCACGTTCCGGTACGCGATCGCGGCCAGCCGGCGCTGCCCGTCCTTGCTCGGGTGGAACCAGTCCCAGTGGCTCAGCTGCTCGACGGTGAACCGGAAGTCGAAGACCGCCCCGCCGTCGTACCGGCACAGCCGGTCCTCCGCGCAGACGTCCCTGAGCACGCCGTTGTACGCCACGATCCGGTCGTACACCAGGCTCCGCCTGGCCGAGGCCTTCGCGCTGACGTCCTGCGCGTCCCCCAGCATCGTGGCGCAGATGCCCAGCTTCCAGATCTGCCGCCCCAGCGGGTCGCCGCGCCCGGTGGACCAGAGCCGCTTGAGGTCCGGCACGCTCGACACGTACACCTGCGCGTGCGGCGCACGGGCCCGCAGCCGCTCCATCGACGCCTCGAACGACGCGCGGAAGGCGTCCACCGGGGTCATCTGCGCGGCCGAGTCCTGGCAGGCGTCGTTCGACCCCACCATGACCGTGACCAGACCGGGGTCGTGCCGGGCCGCGCGGGCCATCTGCGCGGGCAGGTCGGACACCTTCGCGCCCGTCTCCGCCTCGTTCCAGCTGCGCCCCGACGCGCCCGGCGCCCCCAGGAGGCGCTGGGCCAGGCTGCGGACCTCGCCGTCCGTCCCGGTCGCCCAGGACGCCTCGGGGCAGTCCGTGAGCACCGCGCAGGCGTCGAAACCCCGGGTGATCGAGTCGCCCACGGCGGCCACCGAGTCGGGGGAGGGGTCCCAGAGGGGCGTCGGCCGGGGGGCCGGGGCGCTCCGGCCCGCCGCGCCGTCGGCGGACGAGCCGCCGGACCCGTCACAGCCGGCCAGCGCCCCGCCACCGGCGAGCACCAGGGCGGTCACCGCCGCGACCAGGACACGCGGACGCCGGCCGACACGCGGACGGCCGGCGCCGCGCCGGCGCCCCGCGCGCCCGTCGTCCGTACGGCGGCGCGCCGGGATCGCACTCCCGGTCCGTCGGCTCTCCCGCATCCGCGGTCCTCCCCGTCGGTTCGTGTCGGACGTCGCTTCCACCACCGTCTCCCGGTCCTTCCGTGCCGCTCGGGGAGGGCCGGGAAGGGCCCCGTACCACCGGCACATGCGCCTGGCACCGGCCCGGGCCCCGGCGAGTGAAAGCTTCGCGCATATCGGGCCCAGGACCGACGGTACGTCACCCCGGGCACCCCGCCGCACGGTAGCTTTTCCCACGTCGGACCAGAGGCCCCGAACGCGTGGCTCCGGTAAATTACCTCACGTCACATACTGTCCCTTTTGTGGAGTTTCACTCCCGATGCTGTTTACTGAGGCCGCTGGGAAAGGCGAACCTCGTCCCACACTGGAGGTCCCGGTGACGACACGTGGAGTTCTGTACGTTCACTCCGCACCGCGCGCGATGTGCCCCCACGTCGAATGGGCGGTGGCCGGAGTCCTCGGCCTGCGGGTCCAGCTCGACTGGATCCGGCAGCCGGCCTCACCCGGCACCTGGAGAGCCGAGTTCTCCTGGAAGGGTGAACCGGGCACGGCGTCCAAGCTCGCCTCCGCCCTGCGCGGCTGGCAGATGCTCCGCTTCGAGGTGACCGCCGAGCCCTGCGCCACGGCGGAGGGCGAGCGCTACAGCGCCACGCCCGACCTCGGCATCTTCCACGCGGTCACCGGCATGCACGGCGACATCCTGGTCCCCGAGGACCGGCTGCGCGCCGCGCTGGCCCGCTCCCGGCAGGGCGAGACCCAGCTGGAGGCGGAGGTCGCCAAGCTGCTGGGCAAGCCGTGGGACGACGAACTGGAGCCCTTCCGGTACGCGGGCGAGGGCGCGCCGGTCCGCTGGCTCCACCAGGTCGTCTGAGCGCTCCCGCGCACCGGGGCGTCTCCCGGGGTCCTACCGTGGACTCATGACCGATCATCTCGCAGTAGCCGTCCTCGGCACCGGAATCATGGGCTCCGCGATGGCCCGCACCCTCTGCCGCGCGGGACACGACGTCCGGGTGTGGAACCGCACCCCCGCGAAGGCCGAGCCGCTCGCCGCCGACGGCGCGCGGGTCGCGGCCACCGCCGCCGAGGCGGTGATGGGCGCCGACGTCGTTCTCACCGTCGTGTACGACGGGGCCGCCGTCCGGGACGCCTTCACCGCCGCCGCGCCCGGCCTGGGTGCCGGCACCCTCTGGCTCCAGTCGACCACCGTCGGCCTCGCGGACGTGCCCGCGCTGGCGGCCCTCGCGGCGGAGTACGGCGTGGTCTTCTACGACGCGCCCGTGGTCGGTACGAAGGGCCCGGCGGAGGCCGGACAGCTCGCGGTCCTCGTGGCGGGCCCCGGGGAGCACCGGCAGCGCCTCGACTCCGTCCTGGACGTCATCGGGCGGCGCACGCTCTGGCTGGGCGAGGACGGTGCCTCCGCCGCCGCGACCCGCCTCAAGCTCGTCGCCAACGGCTGGACCCTGACCCTGACCAACGGGGCGGCCGAGGCGCTCGCCCTGGCGAAGGGGATCGGCGCCGACCCGAGGGCCTTCCTGGACCTCACCTCGGGCGGCCCGATGGACGTGCCGTACCTCCACGCCAAGGCGGAGATGATCCTCGACGGGGACTACACGCCCAGCTTCTCCGTCAACACGGGGGCGAAGGACGCCCGGCTGATCGTCGAGGCGGCGGAGGCGGAGGGCGTCCACCTGGACGTCATGGCCGCGTGCGCGGAGCGCTTCCGCCGCGCCAGGGAACTGGGCCACGGCGAGGAGGACATGGCGGCCTCGTACTTCGCCAGCTTCGACGAGTGACGTGAGTCCTTATGCGACGAGGCCCGTCCCCACCCGGGGGACGGGCCTCGCGTCGTGCGGCGGTGCGTGCCGCTCGTACGGACTCAGACCGTACGGAGCGCCAGGACCACGTTGTGGCCGCCGAAGCCGAACGAGTTGTTGATCGCGGAGATCGTCCCGCCGGGGAGCGCGCGCGGCTCGCCCTTGACGACGTCCGCGTCCACGTCCTCGTCCTGGTCGGTCAGGTTGATCGTCGGAGGGGCCGTGCGGTGGTACAGCGCCAGCACGGTGGCCACCGTCTCGATACCGCCCGCGCCGCCCAGCAGGTGGCCGGTCATCGACTTCGTCGCGGACACGGCGACATGGTCCAGGTCGTCGCCCAGCACCCGGCGCAGCGCCTTGATCTCGGCGACGTCGCCCTGCGGGGTGGACGTGGCGTGCGCGTTGAGGTGCATGACCTCGGACGCCTTGAGGTCCGTGGACGCCAGCAGGTTCTCCAGCGCCTTCGCGATGCCCCGGCCGGTCGGCTCGGGCTGCGCGATGTGGTGGGCGTCCGACGAGATGCCCTGGCCCAGCAGTTCGCAGTAGACCCGCGCGCCCCGCCTGGCCGCGTGCTCGGCGGATTCCAGTACGACGATGCCCGCGCCCTCGCCGAGGACGAAGCCGTCGCGGCCCGTGTCGTACGGACGGGAGGCGCCGGTCGGGTCGTCGTTCTTCTTCGACATCGCCATCATGTTCGTGAACGCGGCGATGGGCAGCGGGTGGATGGCCGCTTCCGTACCACCGGCGACCACGACGTCGGCGCGGCCGCTGCGGATCATCTCCACCGCGTAGCCGACGGCTTCGGCGCCCGAGGCGCAGGCCGAGACGGGGGTGTGCACGCCCGCCTGGGCGCCCACCTCCAGACTGACGTTGGCGGCCGGGCTGTTGGGCATCAGCATCGGCACGGTGTGCGGGGAGACGCGGCGTTCGCCCCTCTCCTTGAGGACGTCGTACTGGTCGAGCAGGGTCGTGACGCCACCGATGCCGGAGGCGATCACGGTCCCGAGCCGGTCGGGGTCGACGGAGGTGTCGTCACCGGCACGGGCGGTGAACCCCGCGTCCGCCCACGCCTCGCGGGCCGCGATCAGCGCGAACTGCGCCGAGCGGTCCAGCCTGCGGGCGAGCGGACGGGGCAGTACATCGCCCGGGTCGACCGCCGCGACGGCGGCGATACGGACCGGCAGATCGGCGAAGCGCTCGCCTTCCAGGGGCTTCACCCCGGAGCGGCCGGCGAGCAGACCCTCCCAGGTCGATGCGCTGTCGCCACCCAGCGGTGTGGTTGCGCCGATACCGGTGACGACCACGGTGCGATTGGTCGAGCTCACTGGAATTCTTTCTCCACGTGTAGAGGGTGCTGAATTTTATACGGCGCCACCACCGGGTGGCGTCAGCCGCGCGGTGCGGTCAGTCCTGGTGCTTGAGGATGTAGTTCGCGGCGTCGCCGACCGTCTTCAGGTTCTTGACGTCGTCGTCCGGGATCTTCACGTCGAAGCGCTCTTCGGCGGCGACGACGACCTCGACCATGGACAGCGAGTCGACGTCGAGGTCGTCGGTGAAGGACTTGTCCAACTGGACGTCCTCGGTCGGGATACCGGCGATCTCGTTCACGATCTCGGCGAGACCTTCGACGATTTCTTCCAGAGTGGCGGCCATGTGGGCGCTCCTTCGATATTGAGCAGAGGGATATATGGGAACACGTACCGGAGGGTCCGGCGTGACTAGGGGAGGGTAACGACCGTAGCGGCGTACACGAGACCCGCCCCGAAGCCGATGACGAGCGCCGTGTCGCCGCTCTTCGCCTGTCCGGTCGCCAGGAGCCGCTCCATCGCGAGCGGGATCGAGGCGGCCGAGGTGTTGCCGGTGGTCTCCACGTCACGGGCGACCGTGACGCTGTCCGGCAGCTTGAGAGTCTTCACCATCGAGTCGATGATCCGCATGTTCGCCTGGTGCGGGATGAAGACGTCCAGGTCGGCGGAGGTGATGCCCGCCGCGTCGAGGGCCTGCTGGGCGACCTTCGCCATCTCGAAGACGGCCCAGCGGAAGACCGCCTGGCCCTCCTGCGTGATGGCGGGGAACTTCTCCACCGTGCCGTGGCGGTACTCCTCCCACGACACGGTCTGCTTGATGGTGTCGGACTTGTCGCCCTCGGAGCCCCAGATCGTGGGACCGATCCTCGGCTCCTTCGAGGGGCCCACGATCACGGCGCCGGCGCCGTCGCCGAACAGGAAGGCCGTGGCCCGGTCCTCCAGGTCGGTGAGGTCGGAGAGCCGCTCCACGCCGATGACGAGGACGTACTCCGCCGAACCCTCGACGACCATGCCCTTGGCGAGGGTCAGCGCGTAGCCGAAGCCGGCGCAGCCCGCGGAGATGTCGAACGCGGCGGGCCTGCCCGCGCCGATCGCGTCGGCGATCTCCGTGGCGATGGCCGGGGTCTGCTTGAAGTGCGAGACGGTGGCGACGATCACCCCGCCGATCTGCTCGGGCCTGAGCCCGGCGTCGGCGATGGCCTTGCCGGACGCCTCGATGGACATCGCGGCCACGGTCTCCTCGGGGGAGGCCCAGTGGCGGCTCGTGATTCCGGAGCGGGAGCGGATCCACTCGTCGGACGAGTCGATCGTCTCGAGGATCACCTCGTTGGGCACGACCCGGGTCGGGCGGTAGCCGCCGACGCCCATGATGCGTGCGTACGGAGCACCCTTGCTGGGCTTGATCTTCGACATGCTCTCTGGCTCCTTTAGTCAGCCGTGGAGGAGTGCTCGGCGATCAGGGTGCGGGCCGCGTCGAGATCGTCGGGGGTCTTCAGGGCCAAGGTCTTCACGCCGGGCAGGGCGCGCTTGGCGAGACCGGTCAGGGTACCCCCGGGGCAGAGCTCGATCAGCGCGGTGACGCCCCGCTCCTGGAACGTCTCCATGCACCGGTCCCAGCGGACCGGACTGGCCACCTGGCCGATCAGACGGGTCAGTACGTCGGCGCCGGTGGCGACGACCAGACCGTCCTTGTTCGAGACGTACGGTACGGCCGGGTCCGCCGGGTCGAGCGCGCGGGCGGCCTCTTCGAGCACCGAGGACGCCGGGGCCATGTGGTGCGTGTGGAACGCGCCGGCCACCTTGAGCGCCACGACACGCCGTACACCCTCGGGCTTGTCCGCCTCCAGGGCCGCGAGCTGTTCCAGCGTGCCGGCGGCCACGATCTGGCCGGCCCCGTTCACGTTCGCGGGCGTCAGCCCGAGCTTCTCCAGGTGCGCCACGGTGGTGTCGGGGTCGCCGCCGAGCAGCGCGGACATCCCCGTCGGGGTGACGGTCGCGGCGTCGGCCATGGCCAGGCCGCGGGTGCGCACGAGCGTGATGGCCGCCTCGTCGGTGAGGACACCGGCGAGCGCGGTGGCCGCCAGCTCGCCGACGCTGTGCCCGGCCACCGCGCCGACGTCACGCGTCAGGTCGCCGGTGGCGGGGAAGAGTTGACGGGCCGACAGCAGGGCGGAGGCCACCAGCAGCGGCTGGGCCACGGCCGTGTCGCGGATCTCGTCCGCGTCGGCCTTCGTGCCGTAGTGGACGAGGTCCAGGTCGATGGCGGCCGACCAGGCCCGCAGCCGGTCTTCGGCGCCGGGCAGATCGAGCCAGGGAGACAGGAAGCCGGGCGTCTGTGCGCCTTGGCCGGGAGCGACGAGTACGAGCACCCTCACACTCTCTCTTGTGGATGGCCTTCACCGCCCGTGACGACAGGGACGAAGAACCGTCGGGGGAATTGTTGGAGTACGACAAAAGTCTAGGACTGCGCCTCCCGCTCGGCCAAGCGCCCGAGGATGAGGGCGATCCGGAGCGTGAACGCGGACCGTACGTCGGAAGGTGACCATCCGGTGACGTCAGTCACTCGTCGAAGCCGGTAGCGCACGGTGTTCGGGTGGACGAAGAGCATCCTGGCGGCGCCCTCCAGACTGCTCGCCTGCTCCAGATAGACACTCAGAGTCTCCAGCAGCGCCGAGCCCGCCTCTTCCAGCGGTCTGTAGATCTCCTCCACCAGCTGGTCCCGGGCGGCCGGGTCGGAGGCGATCGCGCGCTCCGGCAGCAGATCGTCGGCGAGGACCGGGCGCGGGGCGTCCTGCCAGGCGAAACAGGCCTTGAGCCCGGCGGCGGCGGCCTGCGCGGACTTCGTCGCGGCCAGCAGATCGGGCGCCACCGGTCCCGCCACGACGGGGCCCGCCGCGTACGGCCCGATCAGGGCCTTGGCGACCTGGAGCGGGTTGTCGCTCCCGCCCGCGATCACCACGAGCCGGTCGCCGAGGACCCCGGTGAGAACCTGGAGCTTGGCGTGCCGGGCGGCCCGGCGGATCGCCTCGACGGTCAGCTCGCTGTCCCCGTCCGGGGCGGTGCCGAGCAGGACGCAGACGTGTTCGGGGGCGTTCCAGCCGAGCGCCGCGGCCCGGGAGACCGCGCCCTCGTCGGCCTCCCCGGAGAGGACCGCGTTGACGACGAGGGATTCGAGCCGCGCGTCCCAGGCCCCGCGGGCCTCGGCGGCCTGCGCGTACACCTGTGCGGTGGCGAAGGCGATCTCGCGCGCGTAGACGAGCAGGGCCTCCCGCAGCACGGACTCGTCGCCGGGGGCGGCGACCTCCTCGATCGCCGTCTCCATGACCTCGATGGTCGTCCGGACCATCTCGACGGTCTGGCGCAGGGTGATCGCCCGCGTCAGCTCCCGCGGAGCCGTACCGAACACGTCCGTGGAGATGGCCTGCGGGGTCTCCGGGTGACGGAACCACTCGGTGAAGGCGGCGATGCCCGCCTGCGCGACCAGCCCGATCCACGAACGGTTCTCCGGCGGCATCGCGCGGTACCACGGCAGCGTCGCGTCCATGCGCGCGATGGCGTTCGCGGCGAGCCGCCCGGCCGACTGCTCCAGGCGGCGCAGTGTGGCGGGGTGGGAGTGGGCTACGTTCGCTGGTTCAGGCACGGGGACAAGACTGCCTTATCGGTACGGGTGAGGAAGCCGCCGGGGCGCCCGGCATCCCCTACGGTGGGACCTGTGATGCGAGTCGTGCGCGCAGAGGAGCGTTACCGGGGCGGCGATCCCTCCGCCGGTATCGAATCCTGGCACGCCCTGTCCTTCGGGCGGTTCTACGACCCGGACAATCTGCGCTTCGGCGCGGTGCTCGCCTGCAACGAGGAACGGCTCGCGCCGGGCGCCGGTTTCGGCGAACACCCGCACAGCCACACGGAGATCGTCACCTGGGTCGCCGAGGGCGAGCTGACCCACCGCGACTCGGCGGGCCACGCCACGGTGGTCGGGGCCGGGGACGTCCAGCGGCTCAGCGCGGCGGACGGGGTACGGCACGTGGAGCGCAACGACGGGGAACTGCCCCTGGTCTTCGTGCAGATGTGGCTCGCGCCGCTGGAGCCGGGCGGGGAGCCCGGGTACGAGATCGTGCGCGGCATCGCCGACTCCACGCCGTACGCCCTCCCGCAGGCCGGCGCGATGCTGCACGTGCGCCGGCTGCGGGAGGGCGAGCGCGCGGCCGTACCGGACGCGGCGTTCGTGTACGTCCATGTCGTACGGGGCCGGGTCCGCCTGGACGGCGAGGAGTTGGGCCCGGGGGACTCGGCGCGGATCACGGACGCGGAGGGCCTGGACGTGACGGGCGGCCCGGCGGAGGTCCTGCTGTGGGAGATGTCGGGCGGGCGCTAGGACTTGCTTTGTCGTCCGTTGTCCGTTGTCCGGCGTCGCTCAGCCCGCGCGCAGTTCCGCCAGCACCGCGTCCGTGAGCGGGGGCCAGGACTCGATCGCCCAGGGGCCGAAGTCCCGGTCGGACAGGGCGACGCAGGCCGCTCCCGCGTCCGGGTCGACCCACAGGAACGTACCGGACACCCCGAAGTGGCCGAACGTGCGCGGGGAGGACGAACCGCCCGTCCAGTGGGGGGACTTGGTGTCGCGGATCTCGAAGCCGAGGCCCCAGTCGTTGTTCTTCTGCCGCCCGTAGCCGGGCAGGATGCCGGACAGCCCCGGGTGGACGACCGTCATGGCCTCCAGCACCGTGCGCGGGTCCAGCAGGCGGGGCGCCTGGAGTTCGGCGGCGAAGCGCGTCAGGTCGTCGACCGTCGAGACGGCGGCCCTGGCCGGGGAGCCGTCGAGTGTGGTGGACGTCATACCGAGGGGTTCGAAGACCGCCTGGCGCACGTACTCCCCGAACGGGATCTCGGTGGCCTTGGCGACGTGGTCGCCCAGCGCCTCGAAGCCCGCGTTCGAGTAGATCCGGCGGGTGCCGGGCGGGGCCGTCACGCGGTTCTCGTCGGCGGCGAGGCCGCTGGAGTGCGCGAGCAGATGCCGGACGGTGGAGCCCTCGGGACCGGCGGGCTCGTCCAGTTCGACCGCCCCTTCCTCGTACGCCACGAGTACGGCGTATGCGGCCAGCGGCTTGGTGACGGAGGCCAGGGGGAAGCGGTGCGCGGTGGGACCGCGCGACCCCGCGACGGTGCCGTCCGCCCGGACGACGGCGGCGGCCGCGGTCGGCACGGGCCAGTTGTCGATCAACGCCAGACTCTGCATGCGACGAGCGTAGAGGTCTAGAGCGTGAGCCTCATGGCGGGGTCGGGGGTACGGACGAACCCGAGCGAGGCGTACAGCGGTTCGCCCTCGCGGGACGCGCGCAGGTCGATCTTCCGCACCCCGCGCGTGCGGAACCAGTCGAGCAGCGCCTCCACGCAGGCCCGCGAGTAGCCGCGGCGGCGCAGGTCGGGGTCGGTGGCGACGCTGAACACGTAGCCGCTGATGCCGGTGGGGTTGCCGGGGCCGCCGAGGCGGTGCTCGATGACGCCGACGGCCGTCGCGGCGAGGGCGCGGGGGGTGTACGGGGTGTCCGGGGCGTCTGAGATGTCCGGCCGATCTACGACAAAGGCGGCCAAATCGCCCGAAGGGTCGGCGAGTTTCCGCCGGAGCGTCGCCACTGCGACGGGCTGCCAGCCGAGGTCCGTACCGGCCCCGGCGAGGGAGTCGAGCATCACCGTGCGGAGGCGGACCAGTTCCTCGGCGTCGGCGGGGGTGGCGGGTCGTGCGAGGGTCATGCGGACGATGCTAGGACGTGGCCGCCGTGAATCTCGTCGCATTATTCGCTTGCTTGGAGTGCACTCGAAGGTTCTAGCGTGTGACGCATGACGCTGATGGAGAGCAGCCCCGCCGTGACAGGACCTGTCGACGTCTGCGCCGCGCCTCCCCGCCCCCACCCGAGCCCCGACGGCAAGGACCGCTACACGATCAGCCAGGTCGCCGCCTTCACCGGCCTGACCGCGCACACCCTGCGCTGGTACGAGCGGATCGGGCTGATGCCGCACGTCGACCGGTCGAACACCGGGCAGCGCCGGTTCTCCAACCAGGACCTCGACTGGCTGGAGTTCGTCACCAAGCTGCGGCTGACCGGCATGCCGGTCGCGGACATGGTGCGGTACGCGGAGCTGATCCGGGTAGGCGAGGAGACGTTCGAGGAACGGCAGGAACTGCTGGAGCGGACCCGGCGCGACGTGATCGACCGGATCAGCGAACTCCAGGACACCGTCGCCGTACTCGACCACAAGATCAGCTTCTACGCGGGGGCCCGCCGGGCGCCGGAAAGGGTCTGAAGACCCATGAGCGACAGCACGATCACACCCCTGACCCAGGTACGGCTCGGCACCACGGGCCCCGAGGTGGGCGCCCAGGGCTTCGGCTGCATGGGCCTGAGCGACACCTACGGGCCCACCACGGACGTGGCGGAGGCGCGGGCGACGCTGGAGCGCGCGCTGGAGCTGGGCGTGACGCTGTTCGACACGGCGGACGTCTACGGGCAGGGGGAGAACGAGAAGTTCATCGCCCCCTTCGTCCGGGCGCACCGCGACGAGATCGTGCTGGCCACCAAGTTCGGGCTCGGCGTGTCCCCGGAGGACGGGACCAGGACGATCCGCAACGACCGGGCGTACCTGCGTGCGTGTGTCGAGGGCAGCCTCACGCGGCTGGGGGTCGACGTGATCGACCTGTACTACATGCACCGGCGTGACGTGCGGGTCCCCGTCGAGGAGACGGTGTCGGCCATGGCCGAACTGGTCGCCGAGGGCAAGGTCAAGCACCTCGGGCTGAGCGAGGTCACCGCGGACGAGCTGCGCGCCGCGCAGGCCGTGCACCCGATCGCGGCGCTCCAGTCGGAGTGGTCGCTGTTCAGCCGCGACATCGAGGAGCGGATCGTGCCGGCCGCCGTCGAACTGGGCGTGGCGCTCGTGCCGTACTCCCCGCTCGGCCGCGGCTTCCTGACAGGCGCGTTCGTCAACGCGGAGCAGGAGCTGGGCGAGGGCGACTTCCGTCGCAGTCAGCCCCGCTTCAACGGCCCGAACGCCCGCGCGAACGCGGCGCTGCTGGAACCCGTACGCAAGATCGCCGAGGGACGCAACGCGACGCTCGGCCAGGTCGCGCTGGCCTGGGCGCAGCAGCGCTCGGCGATCCACGGCCTGACGGTGGTCCCCATACCGGGAACCCGCAGCCGCACCCGGGTGG
The DNA here is from genome assembly GCF_044740805.1 of Streptomyces sp. NPDC088261. Taxonomy (NCBI): domain Bacteria; kingdom Bacillati; phylum Actinomycetota; class Actinomycetes; order Kitasatosporales; family Streptomycetaceae; genus Streptomyces; species Streptomyces sp. NPDC088261. Next base: position 88,429 of record NZ_JBIURL010000012.1, on the reverse strand, counting down.
AGGAGAACACCGCCGCCACCCGCCTGGTCCTGACGGACAGCGAACTGGACCTCCTGGCCCCGATCGCGTCCCGCGTGAGGGGCGGCAGGTCGGCAGACCTGACGTTCGTCTCAGCGGGCCGCGAGTAGCCCCGGGCTCCGGCCGGAGGGGGCGCACGCGGGCACGACCCCGACGCCGTCGGCACGGTTCGGATTGCGCACGACCGCGGCGCCGACCGGCGGTCGCGCCGGCGTGGGTCGGCGACTCCGGTGCGGCCCCGGCGCCGAGGCGCGGTTCACCCGTGAGGGTCGGCGTACGCCGGTGCGCCCCGACGCGGTTCGGGTTGTGTACGGCCGCGCTTGCGTAGGTCGGTTTACGCCGGCCCGGCCCCGGGGCGTGTGGCCGTGTCGCCCCGCTGCCGGGCGCGGCCCTGCTGGCGGGTGGCACTGGGGCGTAGGTGCTGGGTCGGCGGTCGTGCCTGTGCGGGATCGGGGGCGGGCGGCCGGGCGGTCCCGGTGTCGGCGCGGTCCTGTGGGCGGACGTGATCGCGTGCGTCCTGGTGGCGGGCGGCGGTCGTGACCGTTGGGGGGATGGGCCGGCCCCCAGCGCGGCGTCGGGCCCCTACAGCTCCGCCAGCAGCTCCGCCTTCTTCGCGCTGAACTCGTCGTCCGTCACCAGGCCCGCCTGGTGCAGCTCGCCCAGGTGGCGGATTCGTTCCGCCACGTCCGCCGGGTCGCTGCGGGACGCCGCCGCCGCGTGGACCGGGATCCGGGGCGGCCCGGAGGCCGCCCCCGCGCCCCGTACCGCGTGCAGGACCGCCGCGGCGAACGGGAGGGACTCGTGCACCGGGCCGTAGCCGAGGCCGAAGACCACCGCCGCCGGGTCGTGGTCGGCCTGGGCCGGCTGCGGGGCCCGCGGCAGCTCCGCGCCCTGGCCGTCGCGCAGCAGCAGCCGCAGGTAGCCGTCGAAGACCTCGGGGGAGCGCCACTCGACCCCGTGCAGGTCCCTGACCGCGAAACTCTGGTCGCCCGCCTTCCACTTGGCGGACGACGCGCCCGTCCACGACCAGCGGAAGGACACCTGCTCCCCGTCGAAGACGGCCTTGCCGTCGAACGCCTTGAAGGTCCTGGGCCGTTCCGGCGGCTCCACCAGGAACCGCTCGGCGGGCTCCAGGCGCTCCCGCGCCCCGGCCCCGTCCGCCAGCGCCCCGCGCAACTCGTCCGCGTAGTACTCCGCGAGCGTCTCGCGCTCCGCCGGCAGCACCAGCCGGTACGGATCGCTGCTCCCCCTGAGCTGCCCGGCCGCCGCCTCCATCAGGGGATCGGCGCCCGGTCTCGGGACCGCGTGCAGCACGACCGTCCCGCGCTTGCCGGGGGAGAGCGTCACCGAGGACAACGCCGCGTGCGGCACACGCCGTTCACCGAGGGCCTGGAAGAGCTTCGGCGCCCGTATCCCCCGTTCGAAGCGGACCAGCACGGAATCGCTCTCGAACTCCCAGGTGGCATGAATTCCGCCCAGCACATCACCCATACGGCACATCGTAGGCGCCGCGCGCCGCCGCGTCGCCTGCACCGGCGGGGGGAGTTCTACGCGCGTCCGATCCCGTCCGCCCGGAGGAGGTCACTCCGGCAGTCGCCGTCCGTGGCGGCGCACCGCAGCGCGCGGTACGACCCGACCCCGATGCCGGCGAAGTTGTCCAGGCTCTCCGTACCCGGCACGAAGTACCCGCTGTGCCCCACCGCCCCGTCCGCCGACAGGATCCGCGCCCCGAAGTGCCCGCTCACCGGATCCGCGCCGTGCCCCAGGCCGCCGACCGCCAGGTACGGCACGTCCTGGATCCAGTCGTCGCGGTCCCGCATGGCCCACACCCGGGCCGTGGTGTGCAGTTGGGCGGCGTTGCCGACCCGCATCCCCGGGCTCCCGGCGACCGCCACGTCCGTGACCCGCTCCGGCAGGTCGTCGGCGGCGACCCCGCACACGACGGAGCCGTAACTGTGGCAGAAGAGCGAGACCGGCGACCGGCCGGGCAGCGCCCGGACCAGCGCGGTGAGCCGTACGCCGCCCGCCTCCGCGAGCTTCCCGATGGCCGCGTCCATGCCGAGACCGGCGGGCGCGGTGTAGTCGGCCCAGGCGATGACCGCGGTACTGGCGGTGGGATCCGCCAGCCGCTCGGCCGTGTACAGCGCCCCGGCCATCCCGGCGGGCGCCGAGTACTTGCGTTCGGTCCGTTCAAAGGTCAGGACGTTCGTGTCGACGCCCGGCACCACGATCGACACCCGCTCGGCGCGGTCGAGGTCGCCGAACACCTCGGCGGCGCGGCCCTTGCCCGACGGGTCGAAGGCGAGCATCCGCCGGTCCGGGTGCAGCATCGACGTGTAGCGGTTCATCGTGCGCCCCGCCCGCCTGCGCCCGTCGGGCGACAGCCGGACGTCGTGCGTACGGCGCCGCTCGACCTCACGCGCCTGACGGAGCGCCAGCCGGTTGGCGCGGTAGCGCAACGTCACCGGAGCACCGTTCAGATTGCCCACGACCAGCGGGTATCTGCGCGCCAGCGCGGTCTGCTGAACGGCCGTCAGCGACGTGAAGAACGCCGCGATCCGCTTCGGCGAGCTGTCCGTGTCGGGGAGGTCCCGTGCTCCTATACGGCCCCGCTCCCACGCGGAGACGGCGATCTCCAGGGGCTCGCCGGGGCCGCGGTGATGACGTACCGCGGTCCATCCGGTGGTGGCCAGGAGGACGAAGACGACGGCGAGCGCGAGAAGCATGCGCCAGGCGCTCAACGGAGGATCAGTTTCGAAGGAAGTCACTAACTACCAGCCTAGGACGCGCGTAGGTGCCCTCGTGGCGAGGGTGAGGCACATCACGCGCAACGAAGGAATGAACCGACGGTAACGTCACCATGGGTACGCGCGGCGCGTACGCTCCGGCGCGCGACACGCGTACAAGTCACCGAAGATGACGTCCCGTAAGGTCGAATCGGCCCTAGGCCGGCCGCCGCCAGTCCTCCGCCAGCGCCGGACCCAGATGGTCCAGGTACGTCTCCGACAGCGCGCCCAGCGACTCCACGCTCGTGTCGTGGCCCTGGCCCCAGAGCCGCCCCGTCACCCGCATGACGCCGGTGAACGCGGCGACGGCCACCCGGGGCCGGGGGTCGGCGTCCACGTCCAGCCCCTCGCGGTCCGCGATCAGCCGCGCGATCTCCTCGTCCAGCTCGGCCGAACGCCGCAGGTGCGCGGCGAGCAGCGCGGGCGTCGACTCGATCAGCTGGTACGTGCGCATGTGCAGTTCGACCGGGACGACGGCCTCGATCGCCTCGCCGACACCCAGCCAGGCCGAGGTGACGGCCCGGCGCATCGCCTCGAACGGCCCCTCGGCGGCGGGCCGTACCCGCAGTGCCTCGACGAACCGCCCCTCCACCATCCGTACGACGGAGAAGACGACCTCCTCCTTGCCGGCGAAGTAGCGGAAGAAGGTGCGCTGGGAGACCTCGACCGCGTCCGTGATCTCGTCGACCGTGGTCTGCTCGTACCCCTGGGCGGTGAAGAGTTCCAGTGCCACGCGCAACAGCGCGTCGCGGGTGCGCTGTTTCTTGCGGGCGCGCAGCCCGACCGGATGCCCGGTCACCGTTTCATGCACCACCGATTGGTCCTCGTTCCACCGCTTCACACCGCTTTGACCTGCTCAGTGTATCTGTGAGCTACGTGACAGTTACCGACTTGTGAAATGGTTTGTCAACTGTCAGTGGCTGACACTAGCGTTCTCGGTATGACTAGTCAGACCACCGTCGACACAGCGCCGCAGACCCCGGAACCCCCGGCATCGACGCCCGCCAAAGGGCTGCGCGGCCACCCCTGGTTGACTCTCTTCTCGGTGGCCATCGGCGTGATGATGGTGGCGCTCGACGGCACCATCGTGGCGATAGCCAACCCGGCCATCCAGAAGGACCTCGGCGCGAGCTTCGCGGACGTCCAGTGGATCACCAACGGCTACTTCCTCGCCCTCGCCGTGGCCCTGATCACGGCCGGCAAGCTCGGTGACCGCTTCGGCCACCGCCAGACCTTCCTCATCGGCGTCACCGGCTTCGCCGCCGCCTCGGGGGCCATCGGCCTCTCCCACAGCATCGCGCTCGTGGTCGCCTTCCGCGTGCTCCAGGGCCTCTTCGGCGCCCTGTTGATGCCCGCCGCGCTGGGCCTCCTGCGCGCGACCTTCCCCGCCGAGAAGCTGAACATGGCGATCGGCATCTGGGGCATGGTCATCGGTGCCTCCACCGCGGGCGGCCCGATCATCGGCGGTCTGCTCGTCGAGAACGTCAGCTGGCAGTCGGTCTTCTTCATCAACGTGCCGGTGGGCGTCGTGGCCCTGGGCATCGGCATCGTGATCCTCAAGGACCACCGCGCCGAGAACGCGCCGAAGTCGTTCGACGTCCTCGGCATCCTGCTGCTCTCCACCGCGATGTTCTGCCTGGTCTGGGCGATCATCCAGGCCCCGACCTGGGGTTGGGGCTCGGGCCGGACCTGGCTCTTCATCATCGGGTCCCTCGTCGCCTTCGGGCTCTTCGCCTTCTGGGAGACGAAGGTCAAGGAACCGCTCATCCCGCTCGGCCTGTTCCGCTCCGTACCGCTCTCCGCCGGTGTCGTGCTGATGGCGCTGATGGCCATCGCCTTCCTCGGCGGCCTGTTCTTCGTGACCTTCTACCTTCAGAACGTGCACGGCATGAGCCCGGTCGACGCCGGTCTGCACCTGCTGCCGCTCACCGGCATGATGATCGTCGCCTCGCCGCTCGCCGGGGTGGTCATCACCAAGGTGGGCCCCCGGATCCCGCTCGCGGCCGGCATGATCTTCACCACCGTCGCCATGTTCGGCATGTCCACGCTGGAGACAGGCACCAGCAGCTTCGTCATGTCGATCTGGTTCGCCCTGCTCGGCATGGGCCTCGCGCCCGTCATGGTGGGCGCGACCGAGGTCATCGTGGGCAACGCCCCGATGGAGCTGTCCGGTGTCGCGGGCGGCCTCCAGCAGGCGTCCATGCAGATCGGCGGCAGCCTCGGTACGGCCGTGCTCGGCGCGGTCATGGCCTCGAAGGTCTCCAACGACCTGCCGGGCAACTGGACCGGCGCGGGCCTGCCGCCGCTCACCCCGGACCAGGCGGACAAGGCGGCCGAGGCCGTCCAGGTCGGCGTGCCCCCGGTGGCGCCCGGCACCCCCGCCGAGATCGCCGCGAAGATCACCACCGTCGCGCACGACACCTTCATGTCCGGCATGGGGCTGGCCTGTCTGGTCGCCGCCGGCGTCGGCGCCGTGGCGGTCTTCGTCGCGCTGCTGACGAAGCGGGGCGTCAACGCGGACGCCGCCGACGCGGGGGTGCACATCTGATGTCAGCCCGAGGCTGACCCGACGTCAATTCCGCTCCCCACACGGCCCCGCCGGAACCTTCCGGCGGGGCCGTCGCCTATCCGGGTGGTACGCCCCCGGACCCCTTCCCCGGCGGGTCCCGCGCAGGTCAGGGTACGGATGACCGGCACGAACACGTACGACGACGGGGGATGATCCGCATGCGCGGAACCAACGGAAGCACCGGAACCAACCGAACCAACCGAACCAACCGCTTCAGCACCATCACACGCACCAGCCTGTTCGCCCTGGGGGCGCTCCTCGCCGCCACCCTGCTGCCCGCCGGCAGCGCCACCGCCGCACCACCCCGCCTGGGGACCTGCGCGGCGGGCGAGTTGTGCCTCTGGGGGAAGGACGACTTCACCGGCTCCCGGTGGATCCACGAGCTGTCGGGACTCGACATCGACAGCTGCGTACCGCTCCCGCCGGGAGCCACCGCCGCCTCGCTGGCCAACCGCACCGGACGGCCCGTGACCACCTACCAGTCCGCGGAGTGCGGAGAGACGGGGGAGTTCGAGACGTACCCCGGCGGCGGCACGTGGGTGCCGCGCTCGCCGTACCGCGTCCGGGCGTTCAAGGTCTGGGAGACCTGACGGGAACGCGTGTTTGAGTCGCTGAGCGGGGGTACCCGCAGGGTGCGGGCCCCCGCTCGTGCGGCCGCGGAGGTCGCGGACCGGGCCGGCTCGCGGGAAACGCCCGGCGTAGCACGGAAGCCGGGTTCGGCGACACAAAGGGCGGCGGGACCGGAGTCCCGCCGCCCTTCGGCGTATTCGCCACGCGTACGGGCTACGCGTCGCCGCCCTCAGGGCCCGGGTCCGCGGCCGCCGTGTCCAGCAGCTGATAGCGGTCCACGGCCTGCTTGAGCACCGAGCGGTCCACCTTGCCCTCCCGCGCCAGCTCCGTGAGGACCCCGAGCACGATCGACTGCGCGTCGATGTGGAAGAAGCGCCGCGCCGCGCCCCGCGTGTCCGCGAAGCCGAACCCGTCCGCGCCCAGCGACTGGTACGTCCCGGGCACCCAGCGCGAGATCTGGTCCGGAACGGACCGCATCCAGTCGGACACCGCCACGAACGGACCCTGCGAGCCGGACAGCTTCCGCGTCACGTACGGGACGCGCTGTTCCTCCTCCGGGTGCAGCAGGTTGTGCCGCTCCACGTCGACCGCCTCGCGGCGCAGCTCGTTCCACGACGTCGCGGACCAGACGTCGGCCCGTACGTTCCACTCCTCGGCGAGCAGCCGCTGCGCCTCCACGGCCCACGGCACGGCCACGCCCGACGCCAGGATCTGCGCCGGGATCTCGCCCCGCTCGCCCTGCTTGAAGCGGTGGATGCCCTTGAGGATGCCCTCGACGTCCACGTCGGCCGGCTCGGCGGGGTGCTGGATCGGCTCGTTGTAGACCGTCAGGTAGTAGAAGACGTCCTGGCTCTCGCCCTCCACGGCCGGGCCGTACATCCGGCGCAGGCCGTCCTTGACGATGTGCGCGATCTCGAAGCCGTACGCGGGGTCGTACGCGACACACGCCGGGTTCGTCGACGCCAGCAGGTGCGAGTGCCCGTCCGCGTGCTGGAGCCCCTCACCGGTCAGAGTCGTACGGCCGGCGGTCGCGCCCAGCACAAAACCACGCGCGAGCTGGTCGGCCATCTGCCAGAACTGGTCACCGGTCCGCTGGAAACCGAACATCGAGTAGAAGACATAGACCGGGATCAGCGGCTCGCCGTGCGTGGCGTACGCCGAGCCCGCCGCGATCAGCGAAGCCGTACAGCCCGCCTCGGAGATGCCGTCGTGCAGCATCTGGCCGGTCGGCGACTCCTTGTACGCGAGCAGCAGCTCGCGGTCCACGGACTCGTACTGCTGCCCCAGCGGGTTGTAGATCTTCGCGCTCGGGAAGAACGAGTCCATCCCGAACGTGCGGTACTCGTCCGGCGCGATCAGCACGAACCGCTTGCCGATCTCCTTGTCCCGCATCAGGTCCTTGAGCAGCCGTACGAACGCCATCGTCGTGGCGATCGACTGGTGCCCGGAGCCCTTGCGGACCGCCGCGTAGGTCTTGTCCTCGGGCAGCGCCAGCGGCTTCGCCCGGACGACCCGCGTGGGCACGTACCCGCCCAGCGCCCGCCGCCGGTCGTGCATGTACTGGATCTCTTCCGAGTCCTTGCCGGGGTGGTAGTACGGCGGCGCGCCGTCCTCCAGCTCCTTGTCCGGGATCGGCAGGTGCAGCCGGTCGCGGAACCCCTTGAGGTCGGCGGTCGTGAGCTTCTTCATCTGGTGGGTCGCGTTGCGGCCCTCGAAGTTCGGCCCCAGCGTCCAGCCCTTGACGGTCTGCGCCAGGATCACCGTCGGCTGACCCTTGTGGGCCTTGGCCGCGGCGTACGCGGCGTACACCTTCTTGTGGTCGTGGCCGCCGCGCCCCAGGTGCAGGATCTGCTCGTCGGTCATGTTCTCGACCATGGCGCGCAGCCGCTGGTCGTCCCCGAAGAAGTGGTCGCGGATGTACGCGCCGGTCTCGGTCGCGTACGTCTGGAACTGGCCGTCCGGCGTCGTGTTCAGCCGGTTGACCAGCACGCCGTCCCGGTCCTGCGCGAGCAACGGGTCCCAGGAGCGGTCCCAGACGAGCTTGATGACGTTCCAGCCGGCGCCCCGGAACTGCGACTCCAGCTCCTGGATGATCTTGCCGTTGCCGCGGACGGGGCCGTCGAGCCGCTGGAGGTTGCAGTTCACGACGAAGGTGAGGTTGTCCAGGCCCTCACGGGCGGCGATGGACAGCTGGCCCAGCGACTCCGGCTCGTCCATCTCGCCGTCGCCCAGGTAGGCCCAGACGTGCGAGGCGGAGGTGTCGGCGATGCCGCGCGCCTCCATGTAGCGGTTCATCCGGGCCTGGAAGATCGCCCCGAGCGGGCCGAGGCCCATCGAGACGGTCGGGAACTCCCAGAAGTCCGGCATCAGCCGCGGGTGCGGGTAGCTGGACAGGCCGTACGGCGCTTTCGACTTCTCCTGGCGGAACGCGTCGAGCTGCGCCTCGCTCAGCCGGTCGAGCAGGAAGGCGCGGGCGTAGATGCCGGGGGAGGCGTGGCCCTGGAAGAAGATCTGGTCGCCGCCGTCGCCGTCGTCCTTGCCCCGGAAGAAGTGGTTGAAGCCCACGTCGTAGAGGGAGGCCGAGGAGGCGAACGTGGCGATGTGGCCGCCGACGCCGATCCCCGGGCGCTGGGCGCGCGAGACCATCACGGCCGCGTTCCAGCGCGTCGCGTTGAGGACCTTGCGCTCGATCTCCTCGTTGCCGGGGAAGAACGGCTCGTCCTTGGTGGCGATGGTGTTCACGTAGTCCGTGCTGCGCATCTCCGGCACAGCCACCCGCTTCTCGCGGGCCCGCTCGATCAGCCGGAGCATCAGGTAACGGGCGCGCTCACGCCCGCGCTCGTCGACGGCGGCGTCGAGCGAGTCGAGCCACTCCTGGGTCTCTTCGGGGTCATAGTCCGGGACCTGGCTGGGAAGGCCGCCAATGATGATCGGGTTGCGATCGGATCCGGAAGCCACGCTGTTCCTTCGCTGTTCGGTCGGGGCGTGCCGCTGCACGGGGTCGATCCATCGTGTACCGCGGCGGCGGAAACGTCATCTCTACTGTGGGGTAACCCGTCGAACCGCAAGCTTACGCCCGCTCCGTCCCCGTGTTCTGTTCGATGAGCGGGACCCGAATGGCGTACCGATCCGGCATAACATGGCAAAGAAGGACGGAAAGTGTGGCGGGCATCATAGGAAGCGGTGTCGAAGTGGCAGGAGATGCGACGAAGGGGCCCGGAACGTCACCGTTTCGGCGGTCTCGACCTCCGGGTACTTGCGCGATCCGTCCCGCCCGTGTGGACTACGGCCAATGCCCCGCGTACGCGCGCGGCTGACGCATTTCCCAAAACATGATCAGGAGGCAATCCGTGAGCGCGACCGCGGACCACGCGGAGGAACGGACCAACCTTGCCGCAAGGCTGGGGTTCGAACCCGGACAGGTGGTCCAGGAGATCGGCTACGACGACGACGTCGAGCAGGAGCTCCGCGAGTCCATCGAGGCACTCATCGGCCAGGACCTCGTCGACGAGGACTACGACGATGTGGCGGATGCCGTCCTGCTCTGGTTCCGTGACGAGGACGGCGACCTTACGGACGCGCTGGTGGACGCCATCGGTCTGATCGAGGACGGCGGTGCGGTCTGGCTGATGACGCCGAAGACCGGCCGTGATGGCTATGTCGAGCCGAGCGACATCAACGAGGCCGGCCAGACCGCGGGCCTGTCCCAGACCCGGAGCGTGAGCGCCGGCAAGGACTGGACAGGCAGCAGGCTCGTCACGCCCAAGGCGGCGAAGTCCAAGCGCTGACACTCCGAGCGCCGCATCCGAGCGCGCAAGCCGCAGCAGTCAGCAGCCTTCGAGGCAGCCCTGAGGGCCCCCGCCGACCCCGGTCGGCGGGGGCCCCGTGCGTCCGTAGGCTGTACGCCATGGCCATCGAGGTGGGCGACACCGCCCCGGATTTCGAGCTGCGGGACAACCACGGGCGGACGGTACGGCTCTCCGACCTGTGCGGGCACGGGCGCGAGGCCGGCGCTGACGCCGACGCCGTGAACGTGGTGCTGGTCTTCTACCCCTTCGCCTTCACCGGCGTCTGCACGGACGAGATGCGGGCCCTGCGCGACGGCCTGCCCGCGCTCACCGCCGACGACACCGTCCTGCTCGCCGTCTCCAACGACTCCATCCACACCCTGCGCGTCTTCGCCGACCAGGAGGGGCTGGAGTTCCCGCTGCTGTCGGACTTCTGGCCGCACGGCGAGGTCTCGCGGGCGTACGGCGTCTTCGACGAGGAAAAGGGGTGCGCCGTGCGCGGGACGTTCATCATGGACAAGGAGGGCGTGGTGCGCTGGAAGATCGTCAACGGTCTGCCGGACGCCAGGGACCTCGCGCAGTACGTCCAGGCACTCGACGCCCTCTGAATCCGTCCGGTGAATCGGTCAGGACCCCGGGAAATCGCACAGCCGCCGGGAACCGGTCACTAGGATCCAGTCGTTGATCCGATGCCAACGCTCCAGGGGGCGCGCGGCCCGCGGCGTGAGTCGCCGACCATGGTTGCCCGGCCCCGAGAACACATAGGGAGGACTCGTGGGAGTCAGCCTCAGCAAGGGCGGAAACGTCTCGCTGACCAAGGCCGCGCCCAACCTGACCGCGGTCACCGTGGGTCTGGGCTGGGACGTCCGTACGACCACCGGCGGTGACTTCGACCTCGACGCCAGCGCCCTGCTGACGAACGCCGAGGGCAAGGTCGCCACCGACGGCAATTTCGTCTTCTTCAACAACCTCAAGAGCCCGGACGGCTCCGTCGAGCACACCGGTGACAACCTCACCGGCGAGGGCGAGGGCGACGACGAGGCGATCAAGGTCAACCTGGCCGCCGTCCCCGCCGACGTCGACAAGATCGTCTTCCCCGTCTCGATCTACGAGGCCGAGAGCCGCCAGCAGTCCTTCGGCCAGGTCCGCAACGCGTTCATCCGCGTCGTGAACCAGGCCGACAACAGCGAGCTGGCGCGCTACGACCTGAGCGAGGACGCCTCGACGGAGACCGCGATGGTCTTCGGCGAGCTGTACCGCAACGGCGCGGAGTGGAAGTTCCGCGCCATCGGCCAGGGCTACGCCTCAGGCCTGCGCGGCATCGCCCAGGACTTCGGCGTCAACGTCTGAGCAGTCCGGCCCTTCGAACAGTCCGGGCCACCCGCTCCACCCGTGTCCGGCGCCGCACCCTCCCGTGCGGCGCCGGACACGTCTGGCCCGAACGGCATGAACAGGGTGGGAACGGGCATGACGTCAGGCGCGTCATGGCAGGCAGTACCGCATCACACCACCTCGGGGAGGACTCACCATCATGGGCGTCACGCTCGCCAAGGGAGGCAATGTCTCCCTCTCCAAGGCCGCACCCGACCTCACCCAGGTGCTGGTCGGTCTCGGCTGGGACGCGCGCTCCACCACCGGAGCGCCCTTCGACCTGGACGCCAGCGCACTTCTCTGCCAGTCGGGGCGGGTGCTGGGCGACGAATGGTTCATCTTCTACAACAACCTGACGAGCCCGGACGGCTCCGTCGAGCACACCGGCGACAACCTGACCGGGGAGGGGGACGGCGACGACGAATCGCTGCTGGTCGATCTCTCCAAGGTGCCGGCCCACTGCGACAAGATCGTTTTCCCGGTGTCGATCCACGACGCCGACAATCGCGGCCAGACCTTCGGTCAGGTCAGCAATGCCTTCATCCGCGTGGCCAACCAGGCGGACGGGCAGGAACTCGCCCGGTACGACCTGAGCGAGGACGCCTCCACCGAAACCGCGATGATCTTCGGGGAGCTCTACCGGTACGGCGGGGAATGGAAGTTCCGCGCGGTAGGACAGGGGTACGCGTCCGGTCTGCGGGGCATCGCTCTAGACTTCGGGGTCAACGTTTCGTAAAGCAGAGCTCTGCGCGGGGGAAAACCTCGTTAAACCAGATGGGGTAGCCAGTGATCCTGAAAACCTTTGGCTGGTCGTTCGCCATCACGGCGGTCGGCCTGGCCTTCGCGGCCTGGCAGTGGGGGTGGGAGGCGTTCGGGATCGTACTGATCCTGTCGATCCTCGAAATCTCCCTGTCGTTCGACAACGCGGTCGTCAATGCCGGGATCCTGAAGAAGATGAATGCCTTCTGGCAGAAGATCTTCCTCACCGTGGGCATCCTCATCGCGGTGTTCGGCATGCGGCTGGTGTTCCCCGTCGTCATCGTCGCCATCAGCGCCAAGGTCGGTCCCATCGACGCCGTCCAGCTCGCGCTCGACGACCCCGACCGGTACAAGGACCTCGTCACCGACGCACACCCGGGCATCGCCGCCTTCGGTGGCATGTTCCTGTTGATGATCTTCCTCGACTTCATCTTCGAGGACCGGGACGTCAAGTGGCTCGCCTGGCTGGAGCGCCCGCTGGCCAAGCTCGGCAAGGTCGACATGCTGTCCGTCTGCGTCGCGCTGATCGCCCTGCTCGGCACCGCGCTGACCTTCGCCACCCACGCCCACACCAGCACCGGCACGCAGGACAAGGCGGCGACCGTCCTGCTCGCCGGGGTCGCCGGCCTGATCACGTACCTCGTCGTCGGCGGTCTCTCCTCGTTCTTCGAGAACCGCCTGGAGGAGCAGGAGGAGCACGAGCAGGAAGAGGAGGAGAAGGCGCGGGCCGAGGGCAAGGAGATCTCCGCGATCGGCCTGGCCGGCAAGGCCGCGTTCTTCCTCTTCCTCTACCTCGAGGTCCTCGACGCCTCCTTCTCGTTCGACGGGGTCATCGGCGCCTTCGCCATCACCAACCAGATCTTCTGGATGGCGCTCGGCCTCGGCATCGGCGCGATGTACGTCCGGTCGCTCACCGTCTACCTGGTCCGCCAGGGCACCCTGGACGACTACGTCTACCTGGAGCACGGCGCGCACTACGCGATCGGTGCGCTCTCCGTGATCCTGCTGGTCACCATCCAGCACTCGATCAACGAAGTGATCACCGGACTTGTCGGGATTGTTCTGATCGCCGCCTCCTTCTGGTCCTCCGTGCGCCGTAACAGGGCGCTGGAGGCAGCGGGCGGTGACGAGGACCGCAAGGATCCGGACGGGGACAAAACCGCGGTGAGTGTCTGATTCGTACCTGATCCGCATCTGATCCGTACCTGACCCGCGCGGGACCGTGCTCCGGTGAGCCCGTGGTGAGCCCGGGCCCGCCGGGTGTGACAGGACGGGGTACGAGGGAACGCTCCGGACGGGGCGGCCGGCAGGCGGAAGCCTCCCGGCCGCCCCGTTGTCCGGTGCGGTGCCGGTGAGTCGACGACGACGTTTGGGGTGGGACATGGCGTTCTGGGACAACCTGTGGCAGGGGGGACGCGCTTCGCAGTTCGATTCGGGGAGTTCGCACACCAACTCCATCGAACTGACCAAGCGCCGCCCGTCGGTCTCGCTCTCCAAGCAGGGCGCGGCGGCGGGCAATCTGCGGGTGAACCTCTCCTGGCGGATGCGCACCTCCGACATCGGCGGCCGCTCCAAGCAGAGCGGCCAGCTGCTGCGCCACCCCTTGAAGTTCTTCCAGCCCGAGGTGGTGCAGGCGCACACCCAGGGGTTCGTCAACGTGGACCTCGACCTGGGCTGCATGTACGAGCTGGCCGACGGCAGCAAGGGCGTGGTCCAGCCGCTCGGCGGCTTCTTCGGCGACCTCAACGCGGCGCCGTACATCAAGCTCAGCGGGGACGACCGGTTCGGCGGTTCCTCGGGCGAGACGATCTTCATCAACCTCGATCACCGCGAGGAGATCAAGCGGCTCCTGGTGTTCGTCTACATCTACGACCAGACGCCGGCCTTCGACCGTACGCACGCCACGATCACGCTCTACCCGAGCAACGGCCCCCGCGTCGAGATCGAACTGGACGAGCACGCGCCGCAGGCCCGCTCCTGCGCGGTCTTCTCCCTGGAGACCGTCAAGGGCGAGCTGATCGTGCGGCGCGAGGTGAAGTTCGTCTACGGCTTCCAGGCGGAGCTGGACCGGCTGTACGGCTGGGGGCTGCAATGGGGGCGCGGCTACAAGACGAAAACCTGAGCGTGGCCCCCGTACGGAGACCCCGGCGCGTCCCGGGGCGTGTTCCCCGGCTCCTAGGAGCCGAGGAACTGGGGGCCCATCGGGGGCAGCCGGAAATTCGGGTCGGGGGCCGGGGCGGCCGCCGCGGCGGGCTGCGGATATCCGTACGCCGGCCGCGGCGCCGCCGCCGGCTGCGGGTAGCCGTAGCCGGACGGGTCGCCCGCGGCGGGCTGCGGGTAGCCGTACGCGGGCGGCTGGGACGGCAGCGGCGGCTGCGGTACGTACGCGGCGGGGGCGGGCGGCTGTACGGCCGTCACCGGCCCCGGGCCGGGCCAGGCGGCGGTGGCCTGGTCGTCGGGGGAGGGCGCGGCCGGGTCGGCGGGATCGGCCGTGTCGTCCACGGAGACGCCGAACGCCGTGGCCAGGCCGATCAGACCGCTGAGATAGCCCTGGCCCACCGCCCGGAACTTCCAGCCGTCCCCGCGCCGGTACAGCTCGCCGCAGATCACGGCGGTCTCGTCGCCGGTCTCCGGCTGCACGTCGAACACGGCCAGCGGCTCGCCGTCGGCCACCTGGGCGTCGTACAGCAGGATCCGCAGGTCACGCACCTGCCGGAAGGTGCCCGCGTCCTCCCCCTCGTCGTCGCAGGACGCCGCGAGGACCACCTGGTCCACCGTGCGGTCGAGCGCGCCGAGGTCCGCCTCGACGGAATCGGTCAGCCCCTCGCTGACCTGCTTCTTGGACAGCCTTCTGACCAGCCCGGACGGATGGCGGGGCTGGTTGTAGAAGACGAAGTCGTCGTCCGAACGCACCCGGCCGTCGGTCCCGAGCAGCAGGGCCGAGGCGTCCACGTCGGGGACTCCGGTGCCCGGGGACCAGCGCAGCACGGCCCGTACGGCGGTGGCGTCGAGCGGGACGTTCGAGCCCTTCAGCATCGCGTGCGTCATGCGGGTCATCCTGCCTTCCCCAGGGCAGTAGGGACAACGTGGGGCCGTGCTCCATGTCCAGGACACAGGGGTGAAGCGGACGGGTTACCTGGATTTCACGCGCGCGGGGAACTCTTGACACCTGTCCATACGTACTATTACCGGCCACATGTCCAACCGGCCACACCGGCAGTACGGGGGATTCACATGCGTCATTTCGGGCATATCCCGCCCACTGCCCGCGAGGGCCTCTTCCATCAGGAGCCGTGCGAGTTCACCGCCGACTCCCCGGCCCGCATCATGTCGGCCGCCCTCGGGGCGACGCTCTACAGCCCGGCGACGCGCCCGCGCCTCGCCGACGACGTGATCAAACAGCACCGCTCCGGAGTGGTCTCCATGGTGCTCTGCCTGGAGGATTCCATCGACGACTCGGAGGTCGAGGCCGGCGAGGACAACCTCGTCCGGCAGTTCGCCGATCTTGACACACGCGGGGAAGAACTGCCCCTGCTCTTCATCCGGGTCCGCGAACCGGAGCAGATTCCGGACCTCGTGGCGCGGATCGGACCCGCCGCCGCGCTGCTGTCCGGATTTGTACTCCCCAAGTTCACCGCCGAACGCGGCACCCCGTTCCTGGAAGCGATCACCGACACCGAGGAACGCACCGGCCACCGGCTCTTCGCCATGCCCGTCCTCGAATCCCCCGAGCTGCTCCACCTGGAGACCAGGACCGAGACGCTCACCGGCATCGCGGGCGTCGTCGACAAGTACCGCGAGCGGGTCCTCGCACTGCGCCTGGGCGTCACCGACTTCTGCTCGGCGTACGGCCTCCGGCGCTCGCCCGACATGACCGCGTACGACGTACGGATCGTCGCCGGGATCATCGAGGACGTCGTGAACGTCCTGGGCCGCGCGGACGGTACGGGCTTCACGGTCACCGGGCCGGTCTGGGAGTACTTCAGGACCCAGGAGCGCATGTTCAAGCCCCAGCTGCGCCGCAGCCCCTTCCAGGAGGGGCGCGCCGAGGAGCTGCGTACGGCCCTGATCGAGCACGACCTGGACGGGCTGCTGCGCGAGATCGAGCTGGACCGGGCCAACGGGCTCCAGGGCAAGACCTGCATCCACCCCTCGCACGTCCTGCCCGTGCACGCGCTGTCGGTCGTCAGTCACGAGGAGTTCTCGGACGCGCAGGACATCCTGCGGCCCGAGCGGGGCGGGGGCGGGGTGCTGCGGTCGGCGTACACGAACAAGATGAACGAGGTGAAGCCCCACCGCGCGTGGGCCGAACGCACCCTCCAGCGCGCCGAGGTCTTCGGTGTCGCGCGCGAGGACGTCGGCTTCGTGGAGTTGCTCACGGCCGGCCTCGCGGAGTGAGCGGGCGGTACGAAACGATGGAAGTGCCGACAGGAAAGCCGGCAGAGAGTCCGCCGACAGAGAGTCCGACGGGGAAGGAAGCGGTCGCCGGAATGGTGTGGTCGGGTACATGGGTCGCCGAACGGCTGGGAGTCGAACTCGCGGGCGGCGCCGGGGACGGTCCCGAGGGCGGTGAGACCCTGCGGGATCTGCTCGGTCTGGCCCTGCGGCGCAACCCGAAACGGGCCCATCTCCTGGTCTCGAACGTCCTCGGCAAACACGTGCCGCAGCACCCCGGACTCGTATACGGCACGGGTGTCGCCCTCGGCGAGCGGGTCCGTACGCTCCTCGGCCCCGACGTCGCCCGCGCGCTGGTGCTCGGGTACGCGGAGACCGCGACCGGTCTCGGTCACGCGGTCGCGGACGGGGTGCGGGACGCGCCGTACCTGCACTCCACCCGCCGTCCGGTGCCGGGCGTCGCGCGGGCGGGCGGCTTCGAGGAGTCGCATTCGCACGCGACCTCGCACCTGCTGCTGCCGGAGGACCCCGAGGCGTTCGCCGGGGACGGTCCGCTGGTGCTGGTGGACGACGAGTTCTCGACCGGGAACACCGTCCTGAACACCATCAGGGCCCTGCACGAGCGCTATCCCCGTTCCTGGTACGTGATCGTGGCCCTGGTCGACATGCGCTCGGCCGCCGACCGGGGGCGGCTGGCGGAGTTCGCGGCGGAGATCGGGGCGCGGGTCGACCTGATCGCCCTGGCCTCGGGCACGGTGGTGCTGCCGGAGGGCGTGCTGGAGAAGGGGCAGGCGCTGGTGGCGGAGTACGAGGCGGGGGTGGCGGCGGGGGCCGCCGGTGCGGCTGCGGCTGGTGCCGTCGGGTCCGCCGCCGGTGAGTCTCGCGCCGCGTCCGGTGCCTCCGGTGCCGCCGTGCCGGGCCGCTCGGTGACCCGGGTCGATCTCGGCTGGCCCGAGGGGCTGCCCGACGGCGGCCGGCACGGCTTCACCCCCGCCCACCGCGCCCGGCTGGAGACCGCCCTGCCCGGCATGGCGGCCACCCTCGCCGCCGAGCTGGGCGGCGCCGGGAACGTGCTCGTCCTCGGCTTCGAAGAGCTGATGTACGCGCCGCTGCGGCTGGCCGGGGAGCTGGAGCGGATCCTGCCCGCCCCCGCCGAGGTGCGGTACTCGACGACCACCCGCTCGCCGGTCCTGGCCGTGGACGATCCCGGGTACGCGATACGGACCCGGCTGGTCTTCCCGGCGCACGACACCGCCGCCTTCCCGGCAGGCGAGGGCGACGAGACCGGCGAGACCGGCGGCGGACGCGACGCCGGGCACGGCGACGGACGCGGCGACCGGTACGCGTACAACGTCGCGGGCGGCGGCTTCGACGCCGTCGTCGCGGTGGTCGACTCCCTGGCCGACTCCGCCGAACTGCACGCCCCCGACGGCCTGTTGGCCCGCCTCGCGGCGCACGTCCCGCGGGTGGTGCTGGCCGTGGTCCCCACGTACCTCCCCGCGTCTGCGACTCCGCCCGCGAGCCACCTCCCCCCACCCACGAACCACCCCGAACGGCAGGAACACCCCATGCTGCCCGAGCCCCTGCGCGGCCCCGCCTTCTCCTCGTACGCGGCCGACGAGGTCGGCTGGCTCCTCCAGGACCTGTCCGACGTCGAGTTGGAGGCCCCCACGGAGGAGCGGGAAGAGGCGATACAGAGCGGTGGCGCGCACTACGCCGAATCCCTCCCCGTCGAGTACCAGCCCAGCGAGCAGTACCAGGAACTGTTCAAGGCCGCCCTGGAGACCTCGGCCGCCCGGATCGCCCGCGCCGTCGGCACGGTCACCGAGACCGTCCTCGCCGAGCGCTCGCCGCACCCCGTCCTGGTCTCCCTGGCCCGCGCCGGCACCCCCGTCGGCGTCCTGATGCGCCGCTGGGCCCAGCACCGGCACGGCCTGGACCTGCCGCACTACGCGGTGTCCATCGTGCGCGGCCGGGGCATCGACGCCAACGCCGTCCGCTGGCTCGCCGCCCACCACGACCCGGCCGACGTGGTGTTCGTCGACGGCTGGACCGGCAAGGGCGCCATCACACGCGAACTGGCCGACGCGCTGCGGGCGTTCGAGGGCTTCGACCCGGAGATCGCCGTCCTCGCGGACCCGGGCGGCTGCGTACGGACGTACGGCACCCGGGAGGACTTCCTCATCCCCTCCGCGTGCCTCAACTCGACGGTCTCCGGCCTGATTTCCCGTACGGTCCTCCGCTCCGACCTGGTCGGGCCGGACGACTTCCACGGCGCGAAGTACTACCGCGAACTCGCCGGAGCGGACGTCTCCGGGCTCTTCCTGGACAGCGTCGCGGCCCGCTTCGACGAGGTCGTGCCCGCCGTGGACGCGGAGGTCAAGGAACTGCTCTCGGCGGACCGCGCCCCCACCTGGGAGGGCTGGGCGGCCGTCGAGCGCATCAGCGAGGAGTACGGCATCCACGACGTGAACCTGGTGAAGCCGGGCGTCGGGGAGACGACGCGCGTGCTGCTGCGCCGCGTTCCCTGGAAGATCCTGGCGAGGACCGGCGCGGGGGCGGACCTCCACCACGTCCGGCTCCTGGCCGAGCAGCGCGGGGTACCGGTCGAGGAGGTCGAGGGGCTGCCGTACACCTGTGTCGGCCTGATCCACCCGCGGTTCACGCGGGGCGCGACGGGTGCGGACGGTACGGCGGTGGCGGCGCGATGAACGCCTCGGTGACGTCCTCCGTGGTGAACTCGCCCGGAAACGCGGCCACGTTGGTCGCCAGCGACCTCGACAGGACCCTGATCTACTCGACCGGGGCCCTCCAGCTCACGATGCCCGACGCGCTGGCTCCCCGGCTGCTCTGCGTCGAGGTCTACGGGAGCAAGCCGCTGTCGTACATGACGGAGACGGCGGCCGGGCTGCTGGACCGACTCGCCCGTACCACCGTGTTCGTACCGACCACGACCCGTACCCGCGAGCAGTACGGCCGGGTCCAACTGCCCGGCCCCCCACCGAAGTTCGCCATCTGCGCCAACGGGGGGCATCTGCTGGTCGACGGGGTGTCCGACCCCGACTGGCAGGCGCGGGTCGCGGAGCGGCTGGCGGACGAGTGCGCGTCCCTGGCGGAGGTGCGCGCGCATCTGCTCGCCGTGTCCGATCCCGCCTGGCTCCTCAAGGAGCGGGTCGCGGAAGACCTGTTCGCGTATCTCGTCGTGGACCGGACGCTGTTGCCGGAGGGCTGGGTGAAGGCGCTGGCGGAGTGGGCCGGGCCGCGCGGCTGGTCGGTGTCCCTCCAGGGCCGCAAGATCTACGCCGTACCGCGACCGCTCACGAAGAGCGCCGCGATGCGCGAGGTGGCGCGCCGTACCGGGGCCGGACTGACCCTGGCGGCGGGGGACTCGCTGCTCGACGCGGACCTGCTGCTGGCGGCCGACCACGGCTGGCGGCCGGGCCACGGCGAACTGGCCGACTCCGGCTGGACGGCCCCGCACGTCGAGAACCTTCCGCAGGCGGGGGTGGCGGCGGGCGAGGAGATCCTCCGCCGCCTGCTCGCGGCGGCGGAGGCGGGGCCGCGGCCGGTGCTGGAGCGCCGGGCGGGGTGAGGGGGCCGGGCGGGCCGAGGGGGCGCTGAGCGTGTCCGTGTCCGGAGCGGGCCCGGGGGAGTCCCCGGCTCCGCCCCGGGGGCGTCAGGCGCAGCAGCCGCCACCGCAGCAGCCGCCCCCGCCGCCCGCCGAGGGGGCCGGGGCGTCGCCGCCCTTCGCGGCTCCGCCGACGGCGACCGTGGAGAGCAGCTTCACGGTGTCCTCGTGGCCCGCGGGGCACATCGCGGGGGCGGCGGACTGGGACATCGGCCGGCGGAGTTCGAAGGTGGTCCCACAGGAGCGGCAGCGGTACTCGTAGCGAGGCATGCGCCCAGGGTATCGGTGTCAGCCCACGCCCACCCGGTTCCGGCCGCCCCTGGCCCGCCGGCGCTGTTCCCGCTCGGCCTGTTCCGGGTGGCGGGCCCGCCAGTACGGGTTGTCGTGGGGGAGGCCGCCGCTGACTCTCCCGTACATCCCGAAGAACATCAGCAGGATGCCGACCACAAAGCTGAACAGCACGTTCTGCATGCGGAACGCGAGGAAGTTGTGGCCGCTGTCGAGCAGCGCGAGATTGACGAAGCCGCTGCCGATGAAGACCACGCCGAAGAACGCGTTCAGGGTTGAGGCGACGTTGCCGCCGATCACCATGCCCGCGAAGAGGATCAGACCGACGCAGAGGGAGATGACGCTGAGCGTGCCGTTGGTGTTCAGGCCCGCGACGGTGTCGCTGCCCGTGGTGAAGAAGCCGAGCTGGTCGATCAGCCCGAGGATCCCGAAGACCAGCAGCGCGAGGCCGATCAGTCCGGCGCCGACGCGGTAGACCTGGTTGAGCTTGTGATCCACGGGGAGGGCTTCGTCGATCCGTACGCGCCGCCGCGGCCGGGACGGGAGCGGCAGCGTGCTGGGCCGCCGGGACTCGGGGGGCTCCGACCTCGGCTGCTGGGATCGGGGCGGCCCGGACCTCGGCTGTGGGGATTCGGGCGGCCTGGACCTGGGCTGCCGGGATCCGCGCCGTCTGGACCTCGGCTGCTGGGATTCGGGCGGCCCCGACCTCGGCCTCCGGAACCTCGGCGGCGCGTGTGGGTGCAGGGACCGGAGCGAGGGGAGAGTCATGGGGGATCTCCTTCAGGCCGTACGTACCCAGGGGGATCGTGTCTTTTCTCCCTCCACGATCCGCCCGCCCCACCCGCCCCACAAGTCGGGCGGTGTCGGGTGCGCGCCGCCCGTCAGGCGCCCGCCCCGCGCTCCTCGCGGATGTCGGCCACCACATGCGCCACCGACTGCCGTACCGCCTCGGTCTCCGTAAGAAAGTGCCAGTAGTCGGGATGCCGGCCCTCCAGGCCCGCCACCGCCCGGTCCAGCCGGGCCACGGACTCGTCCAGCGGCCGGGCGTGGCGCGGCTCCGGCACGCTGCGGCCGGCCATCGCCAGCCTCTGCGCGTCACGGATCGCGAACCGGGTGCGGTCGATCTCGTGCTGCGGGTCCTTCGACACGGCGTTCAGCCGCTGCAACCGGTCACCGGCGGCCGACACCGCCTCGTCCGTACTGTTCAGCAGCGCCCTGACCGTACCGAGCAGGGCCGTCGCGTCCGGCCACCGCTGCTCCTCGCGCGCCCTGCCCGCCTCCTTGAGCTTCTCCTCGGCCTGGCGGACGGTGGTCGCCGCGTGCTCGGGGACGTGCTGGAGGTCCTGCCAGCACTCGGCGGTGAACCGGCGGCGCAGCTCGCTCAGGACCGGCTCCACGGCGCCCGAGCGGGTGGTGAGGGCCTGGGCGCGGGTACGGAGCGACACCAGCCGGCGGTCTATCTCCCTGGCCCGCTCGGGGAGGCGGTCCGCCTCGGCCCGTACCGCCTCGGCGTCCCGCAGCACCTGGTCCGCGCGCTGGAGGGTCTGCGTGACGCCGTGCTGCCCGGCGCCTTGGTTCAGCTTGGTCAGCTCGGGGCCGAGCTGGGCGAGCCGGGCGGCGAGGTCGTCCGCGCGCAGGCCCGAGGCCCGTACGGCGTCGAGCGCGTTGCTGGCGGCGAGGAGACCCTGCCGGGCGCGCTCCACGGCGGGGGCGAGGCGGGCGAGCTGGGTCTCGGCCTTGTCCAGGAGGGGCCCGAGGCCCTGCTCGAACCGGTCGAGGTCGCCCTTGACCCGGTCCAGCTCGTCCTTGGCCTTCGTCAGTTCCGTACGCGCCTTGGCGACGCTCGACGGGTCCAGGTCGTCCCGGTCGAGGTCGTGGGCGTCGACCGCGCTGATGTAGCCGCTGCTGACCTCGTCGATGCGGTGGCCGAGGGCGGTGAAGTCGCTCACGGCGCGTCGCGCGCCGGGCGAGCTGTCCACGGCGGTGATCGTCTCGATGGAGATCCGCAGGTCGCGCTGGGCGGTGTCCAGCTCGTAGAAGGCGGCCGCGGCGGCGTCCTTCGCCGCCTGCGCGTCGGCCCGCTGGCTCTCGCCGCGGCCCCCGAACCAGCGCCGCGTGCCCCCGCCGGCGAACGCCCCCGGCAGGATCGCGATCGCCAGGGGCAACGGCAGCAGCAGCACCGTGAGGACATCACGGACGGCACTCGCCTTCGCTCTTACGTGCGGCTGCGCGTGTGTCGCCGTCACATCCCTCTCCCGTGCCGAGTCCGCCCTGCCCTGGTCCATTCTCCCACCAGGTAAGGACGAACACACGGGCCCGTTAGTTCGCGCTTCGGACCGTGACTTGTCCGTTGTCGCTGCGCGCCTTCACCACGTGCGTGCTGTTCCTGTCGGTCGGTACGTCGACGTCGGCCCTGCCGTTGTCGCTGTCGGCGGTCACCGCGTAGGCGGTCTTCGACCTGGGGAGATCGATGACGATCCTGCCGTTGTCGCTGGAGGTGTCCACGGAGTCGGGTACGGCGGTGAGGGCGAGGTGGACGGAGCCGTTGTCCGCCTTGGCGGTGACGGTCCTGGCGCGGACGCCCTCGGCGACGATCCTGCCGTTGTCGCTGCCCAGGTCGAGCGTCCCCCCGGAGTCCCGGACGGTCACGGAGCCGTTCCGCGCCACCAGGCTCAGCGCGGTGTCGAAGCCGGTCGCGAGGACCTTCCCGTTGTCCGCCTCGACGCTCACGGCGACGCCGCGCGGCACCTTCACCCGGTGCCGCGCCTCGCAGTCGCTGGCGACGGCGTCGCACTTCACGCGGAGCGTGAGCGTCCCGCCCGACATCCGCCACTCGGCGTCGGGCCCGTTCCCCAGGAACACCCAGCCGTCGACCTGCCGGGTGACGTCCACGGTCTTCACGTCGGCGGGGACGAGCGTGACCGACGAGTTCCCCGCGTCGATGGTCAGCTTCTTGCCGGAGAAGGCGAACGACCGGTGCTCGACGGGCGCGTCGGACACGTCCGACCCACCGCCGCACCCGGTGACGGCGAGCGCGAGCAGCGCCCCGCCCCCGACCGCGAGCAGCGCGCGAACACCCCGGCGGGTGCGGCGGTCGGCGCGGTCAACGAAAGCGTCCACAATGATCGTCCCCCCATAGATCCTGCGCAGGTCCGGCCTGCCCTCCCACCGTACGAACGCCACCCCACCCAAGCCGATCCGGCGGCCCACCGTCTCGAGGGTGGGGCTAACCCCCGCACCCCCCGTCCCCTCCGCGCCCGACCCCAATGGGTTTGCGGCCCGGCCCCCTTGTCCATGTACGCTGTTGCCTCATCCACGGGTGCGTAGCTCAGGGGTAGAGCGCTGCTCTTACAAAGCAGATGTCGGCGGTTCGAACCCGTCCGCGCCCACCAGCAAGAAGCACGACGAAGCCCCAGGTCACCGGTACGGAACCGGGATCCTGGGGCTTGTCCGTTCCTGAGCCGCGACGTCGTGCCACTCACGTGCCGGACGCGTTTGCCGGGCTCTGCCGGCCGGACTTTCCTGACCCGCTCGCCGACGTGCGGGGCGGTGGCGCGGATCGCGGCCCGGTACGACCCGGCTCGGCGTACGCGGCGCTCGATGACATCGAGGAACAGTCGCTTGCTGTCCTGGCCACCCCCGCGCCCTTGAGGATGATGCGCGAATGAATGATCAGGTTCCCGCTGTCCTTCCAGCGCTGGTGTTCGATCGGGAGTACGTGCCCGTGCTCGTCGGCGGCTCGGTAGTACCCAGGCGCTTCACGGTGGGCGGTGCCAGTGTCGTCATAGGCCCGGCCGGAATGGTGATCATCGCGGAAGCGAGTGACGCACGCGCCAAAAGCGGTGTGTGGAACGCTGAGGAGGTCCGCTTGATCGGGCCCGCACCGGCGCCGGTCACGGAGCGACTCGTGGGGGTGCCCTGGGGGGTGGACGAAGGCTCGTTGCCCATCCACATCGCGGCCCGCGTCGGAGGTGAGGTTTTGTACCTGGGCACCGCTCAAGTGAGCCAGGCCGGCACCTCCGACGGTGTTCTCACCGACTGTGAGCTGCGCTTTGAGGCACCCTTGAGCAGAGAACTCCTCAACCGAGTACGGCCACCACTTCCACCTGAGCATTTGCCGGACTTGGAGTGGCTGGGGAATGTGGACGGTGACCGTGCGGCAGCTCTCGAGCAGTTCGTCACCGGCTGGTACCCCACCGCGGACGCCACCGAATCGCCCACCGGTGACTCCGCGTCACGCCTTCCCGGTGGACTGGGACAGCTGTACCGGCTCGCGAAGCAGCGGCCGCGTGCCCTCGGAATCCAGAACAGGATCCTGCCCGAGCCAGACCTGCCCACCGACCACCTCGGGGAGATGCTCGTCTTCGGCGTCGAGAACCAAGGAGGCTTCTTCTGGTCACTCCTGTGGACGCTTGAGGGACCTGAAGCCGATCCGACTGTCTGGTTCCGTGAATTCGACGAGGAGCCGATCGCCGAACAGGAACCGCTCAGCGGCTTCCTGATCCAGTTCTCCCTCTTCGAGGCCTCCATGGGCGCCGAATACCTCGCCCTGCCCCGCAGACTCACCGCACCACAGGTCGAGCAACTCACGGAAGCCCTCCACCTTGTGCCCCTGCGTCCCTTTTGGCCCTGGGCGCCCACCCGCTTCTATGTGGCCCCCGGCCTCGTCATGCATGTCAGCAGCGAGGATGGCGAAGCATTTGATGCCTGGGCCGGCGCCACCCACCGAAGCGCCCTGGACCCGCTGGCCGACCTCCCTGTCGACTGGAACCGCTTCGATGGCTGATTGCCCCAAGAGACCAGCTGATGGTCCGGCGCGGAGCCGCGCGTGTCCTCCGGTCCCGAGGGCTACTTCGGTCGAAACCTCGACGCCTTCGCGAGACTCTCGGCTACCCGGAGACGGTGACTGGCTGCTCAAAATCTTCGAAGATCGCGCTCCTGGCGTCCTGCGACTCCGGTGACGGGCCATGGGACGCTTCGTCCGGGCCGGGGGGCTTTTGGGTGCGTGGTGGCGGGGGGTGGGTGCGGTGGGGCGCACACTGGGGGGATGAGCAACTATCAGGGGCCCGCGACCCTCATCGCCGGGGACTCCGCCATCGAGGTCGTCGCGACGTTGAGCGGCAGTCGGAGCGGTGACGTCAGGCAGTGGGGCGGCAGTGCGCAGACCGGGGAGGTGGCGGAGGGCTTCCTCGCGGCCATGGAGAGCGGGGACGTGACGATCCGGCTGCCCGACGGGCAGGAAGGGGTCGTCGTCGCCACGACCACCGCCATCGGGAGCGGGAGGCTGCGGATTTCTGGGAATGGGGTCATTCCTTTTTAGTGCGGTTGGTTGTGGTTGGGTCGGTTCCGGTTCGGTTGGTTCTGGGTCCCTCGGTTCTGGGTCAGTTGGTCAGGGTCGTTAGTTTGTCTGGGTTTGTGATGTTGTAGATGTCGCTCACCCGGTCCCCCTCCGGGGTCAGGTCCACCACCAGCACCGCGAACGGGGACTCCCCGCTGAACAGCACCGCCGACGGGTCCCCGTTGACCCGCCGGTAGCGGATGCTGAGGTCCTCGGGCGCGTGCGTGGCGCGGGCGACCAGTAGGCGGGCCACGTTGTCGCTGCCGTGGACCGGGCGGGGGCCCGCGGCCCTGGACTTGCCTCCGCCGTCGCTCCAGAGTGTGACGTCCGGGGCGAGGAGGCGCAGCAGCGCCGCCAGGTCGCCGCCGAAGGCCGCGGCCACAAAACGTTCGGTGACCTGCTGCCGCAGTTTCGGGTCGGCGCGGTAGCGGGGGCGCCGGGCGTGGACGTGTTCCCGCGCGCGGTGGGCGAGTTGGCGTACGGCGGCGGGGGTACGGCCCAGGATGCCGGCGGTCTCGGTGTGCGCGTAGCCGAACACCTCGTGCAGCACGAACACCGCGCGTTCCAGCGGGGTGAGCGTCTCCAGCACCACCATCATCGCCAGCGAGACGGATTCGGTGCGCTCGACCGCCTCCGCCGCGTCCCCGGTGTCCGTCGTAGGCGTGGCGACCAGGGGTTCCGGCAGCCAGGAGCCCACGTACGTCTCACGGCGCCTGGTGATGGCCGCGCGGCGGGCCACGGCCCCGTTCACCGCGATCCGTACGAGATAGGCCCTCGGATGCTCCACGGGGGCCGCGTCCGGGGCCGCGCTCCTGGACGCCCACGCGAGCCAGGTCTCCTGGAGAATGTCCTCGGTGTCGGCCACGCTGCCGAGCATGTTGTAGACGAGGGAGAAGAGCAGTTCGCGGTGGTCGGTGAACACCTCCGTGGGCGTGGAGGGGGTTTCCTTCGGCGGCTCTTCGTTCGTCGTGTCGGGCATCGTGGCCTCCTCTTTCGCTCCGTTCCCGTCCTGAGAGCCGCCGGCGCCCCGGAGTGTGACATCCCGGCCGCGCGGGAGCGGGCGTGCGCGAGTGGCCGCGCGCGACCGGCCGACCGCGCGTGCCGTCCTTCTACACTCGGGGAATGCGCTGGAGCGAGATCGGTGAGGTGGACTGTTCGATCGCCCGGGCCTTGTCCGTGGTGGGGGACCGCTGGACGCTGCTCGTCCTGCGCGACGCCTTCGCGGGGGTACGGCGGTTCGAGGACTTCCGGAGCCGTACCGGCGCCTCCCGGCCGGTGCTCACGGAGCGGCTCGGCACGCTCGTCGAGCACGGGGTGCTGCGGCGGGTGCGGTACCAGGAACGGCCGGAGCGGTACGAGTACCGGCTCACCGAGAAGGGCGTCGGCCTCTACCCCGTGATCGTCTCGCTGCTCACCTGGGGCGACCGGTGGATGGCGGGCGACGACGGCCCGCCCGTACGGCTGCGCCACGAGACCTGCGGGCACACCATCGCGCCCGAACTGTCCTGCCCCGACTGCGGCGAGGCCATCGACCCGCGCCGGATGATCCCCTCGGTCCGGGCCTGACCGGTCCCCGCTCCGGGGCGCCCTACGGGCGCAGGATCAGGCAGGTCGTCGTCGCGTGGGCGACCAGCTTGCCGCGCTCGTCCGTGACCCGGCCCTCGGCGGTCGCGGTGCGCCGGCCCACGTGGATCGTGGTGCCCTCCGCCGTGAGCCGGCCCGCGTCCAGGGCGACCGTACGGATGTAGTTCACCTTCAGCTCCAGCGTCGTGAACCCGACACCGGCGGGAAGCGTCGAGTGCACCGCGCAGCCCACGACCGAGTCGAGCAGCGCCGCGGCGATACCGCCGTGCACCGAGCCGAGCGGGTTGGCGAAGTCCGGGCGCGTGGTGAGGGACATGACCACCCGTCCCTCCTCGACCTCGTCGAACGTCATCCCCAGCAGCCGCCCGATGGACGGCACGGCGTCGGGCCGCTTCTGGGCCCGGCGGAGGAGTTCCAGGCCGGTCAGGGTGGCGAGATCCACCGGATCGGGTCCGGTCACCGGATCGGGTCCGTGCAGCGGATCGGCCGGGTCGAGGAGAGTCATGCGGGCGAACTTATCAGTTCGGTTTTGTGACTGACCAGTGCCGCCCGGCCGCCGAACGCGGGACACCGGAAGGCCGGACGCGGCACACTGGAGGCATGTGCCGCAGCATCAAGACCCTCCGCCCGCCCGTCCTCCCCGAAGAGGCCACCGAGGACGACATCAGGGCCGCCGCCCTCCAGTACGTACGCAAGGTGTCGGGCTTCCGTGAGCCCGCCGCCCACAACCGCGAGGTCTTCGCGCAGGCCGTGGACGAGATCGCGGAGGCCACGGCGAGGCTGCTCCATGGCATCGAGGTCCGGGGCGGCTCCAAGCGGGCGACCACCGAGGCCACCGAGGCCACCGAGGCCGTCAAGGAGACCGCGGACGCCTGACCCCTGAGCCGTCCGCCCCCCGAGTCGCAAGAGGAGCCCGCGCCCGCCGCCCTAGGACGCCGGTACCGGCTCGGACGGCGCCGGCTGCGCCTGGACCGGCACCTGTACGGACTCCGCCAGGTCCGCCAGGGCCGCCTTCGCCCGGCTCGCCTCCGCCGCCTCCTGGGCCGGCCGGCGCATGAGGTACGCGGCCAGGGAGCCCGCCGCGAACAGCGCCAGTACGGACAGCGCCGCGCCCACCCAGCTCGCGCCCAGCCACTGGCCGCCGAAGTAGCCGAGGCCCACGCTGTACCCCGTCCACGCGACCGCCGCCAGCGCCGACCAGGGCAGGAACTCCTTCACCTTGCCGTGCGCCGCGCCCGCGCCGAGGGACACCACCGAGCGGCCCGCCGGCGCGAAGCGCGCGATGACGACCAGGATGCCGCCGCCCGCGCCGAGCGCGCCGCCGAGACGCTTCTGGGCGGTGGTCAGCCGGCGGGAGCGCGCGATGGCCCGGTCCAGCCGGTCGCCGCCGCGCCACGCGAGCCGGAACGCCGCCAGGTCACCGAGGACGGACGCGCCCGCCGCGCAGAACATCAGGATGAGGAGCGAGGGCACCTCGCGCGGGACGCGGGCCACCTGGTCGGCCGCGTTGACGACCGTGCTCGTACCGGCGGCCGCCGCCGTCGCGGCCGTGATCACCAGCACGCCGCTGGGTAGGACGGGCAGAAACACGTCCAGGAGTACGGAGAGAGCCACGACGGCGTAGATCCATGGGCTGCCCGTCAGCGACCCCAAACTGTCCAACACTTTTCCGACTCCCCGCCCGATCCTGTGAACAACGCCGCGTAGTCGCAGGAGTGCAGACAGGAGCAGCTTGCCAGCCATACAGCGTACGCCTGAAGGGTACGGGCCGACGCGCCGGGGCGCCCGGAATTTCCAGCCTTTCCCGGGAGCATGCTCTTACGGCCTTGACGGTGCCCCGGCCGCCAGGGGAGGCCGGGGCACCGTCAAAAGCGCATGAAAGGGATAAGTCGGTACGAGGTCAGGCGGCCACCGGCGCCGACTGTTCCTTCCGCTCCTCCCCGGAACCGGACCCGGACCCGGATCCGCGACCCGCGCCGCCGGACCCGCGCGAGGTGAAGAGCTGGTCCAGGGCGAAGGCGCCCGGGCCGGTGAAGACGATCAGCAGGAACGCCCAGCAGAAGATGGCCGCGCCCTCGCCCTGGTTCTGGATGGGGAGGAGCGCCTCCGGCTGGTGCACGGTGAAGTACGCGTACGCCATCGAGCCCGAGGAGATGAACGCGGCGGTCCTGGTCCCGAGGCCGAGCAGGATCAGCGCGCCCCCGACCAGCTCGATGAGGGCGGCGTACCAGCCCGGCCACGTACCGGCCGAGGTGGCGTCCTTGCCGAAGAGTCCGAAGACCGAGGACGCGCCGTGGAACGCGAAGAGGAGTCCTACGACCACCCGGAACAGTCCGAGTGCGTAGGGCTGTGCGTGGTTGAGGCGTGCATTCATGGGGGGTTGTACTCCTTCGATCAATGGTCTGGACCGATGAGTGGCTCCCTCACGTTAGGTATCCCTAATCAATGCTTGCAAGTTCAACATTTGGGCGGCGATCAATTCGCGCCGCGTCCTGTTTCGCGCCTCTGACCAGGATGTCCAAGGTGGCACGTGCCACCGCGTCGGTCTCCGAGAGCATCACGGAGTCGACACCCGGCCGCGCGCCCGCCGCCGTCACCCAGTGCACTCCCTCGGTCGGCACGCCCAGCGCGAACCTCCGCGGGTGGGGCTCCCCCTGACGGTCGATCAGGTGGTACGGGCGACGTGTTACATCCAGGCCACCCGTCTCGTAACCACCGACGGTGTGCGGCCGGCACTGACCCGTCTTCAGCAGCCGCGAGAGCAACGGGTCGCAGCCGCGCCGCAGATCCGGTTCCGGGAGCCTGGCCTCCACGAGGGTCGTGGCCCGTACGGCCGATCCCGGCACCTCGGGGGACTCGGCCACGAACACCCCGTCCTGCACCCGTACGTTCATCCGCGGCCCGATCACGTCGAGCACGCCCGCCTCGATCAGGGCGGTCATCTCCTCGATGCGGCGGCGGGGCGGCCCGATGGAGAGGAACGCGTTCAACGGCGTGTACCAGCGGTCGAGATGATCACGCCGCGAGGAACCGGACAGGCCGGCGTGGTCCACGATCAGCCGCAGTTCGTTGCGCAGGTCGCGCAGGACGTCCAGGGCCGCCTTGACCGGGCCCGCGACATTGCCGAGCGCGGCCTCGGCGGCGTCCTTGCGCAGATGGGTCAGCAACCAGGCGCGGTGATCGGCGGGATCGAGGAAGACCCGGCCGCCGTACGGGCGGGAGATCCGGTCCCAGGACCAGCGCGCGGCGGCCTCGAATCCGGCGTCCTCCAGGACGGCGGACTCCTGCGGGCTGCCGTGCGGCGCCACGAGGAAGCGGTCCAGGAAGGCGGGCAGGGGGACGGGGGAGGCGGGGCCCGCGCCCGTGGCCAGGACCGTCGCGTAGTAGACCGCCTCCACCTCCTTCGCGACCAGCGGCCATATCTCCGTCAGGAAGTCCGGCCGGTCGCCGTCGTCCGCGCGCTTGCGGAACGCCGCGATCACGTCCGGCGTCAGCACCAGCGGGCGGTGCCGCTCGGAAGGGCCCTTCGCGTTGTCCCCGCGCGCCTGGTACGGGATCCCGCGCCGCGATCCCGCGTACAACTCGGGCTCGCGGCCCGACGGGTGGTATACGAGGACACCCTCGGTGTCGCGAGCGAAGATCCCGCCGCGGCCCGCCGTCAGCAGCGCCATGTGGTCGAAGAAGTTGAGGCCGAGCCCGCGCAGGAGCACCGGTGCGCCGGGAGCGATCCCGGAGAGGTCGACATCGGCGGGATTCGAGGGCGGGACGTAGCGCAGACGGTGACGCTCCGCATACTCCGCGAGTACGGCCTGGGTCTGACCGAAAATCACCGGTAGGTGACCTTGGGCGAGCACCACGGCGGAGAGCCCGGAGAGCGTCGTCCCGTTGTCGAGGGTGAGGATCTGGCGGGGGCGGCGGAGGGCGGGGCGTCCTGGGCCGCCCGGGACGTTCGCGTCCGCGTTCTTCGCAGTGGACAAGTCCGTCGCGTCCGTCGAGGCCGCCGGGTCCGCCAGATCCGTGAGGTCGTCATCCAGACGGATCGCCCGCGCCCGGTGCACCACCACCGTCACGTTCTCCGGGGCGTGGTCCGCCGTACGCCGGAACGCCCACTCCAGATAGCGGCCGTACGACGCCCGGCTCGGGTAGTCGTCGGGGCCGAGGCGCTCACCGGGCCGGTCCACGGCCCACTCGTACAGACTCGGACCCGGCCGTATCGGCCCCTCGCACGCCACGGTCGGGTCGGTGAACACCGTGACCTGCGAGGCGACCGTGTTCATCAGCAGCTCGGCGGGCTGGTCGGTGCGCCAGACCCGCCCGGCGCCCGGCGGCTCCGGGTCGACCACGTGCACCGTCAGCGGGACGTCCGGGGCGAGTTCGGGCACGGACGCGCAGAGTCTTTCGAGAACCGAGGTGCCGCGGGGGCCGGCGCCGACGACGGCGAGGGAGTGGGGCAGAGGCTGCCGTACATCGGACAAGCTGTGGCTCCCGGGACATGGGGGGTGGAGGAAGGGAAGGCCGCCACTGGAAGCGGATCGTCCGCTCATCATGCCGTTGGTCCGCCGGGAGTCGAACCCTTGGGCGGGGGATCACCCTCTGTGGGAAGGATCACGGAGGGGTGGGGGCAAGGAAATCAAGGGGGTTCGGGAAAGAGTTTGTGCGGATCGCGCATTCGGCGCCCCCGGGGCGGTCGGAGTGGTCCGACCGCCCCGGGCGGCTTGTCACGGAGTCAGGGACCGCTCCTGTACGGTCACCAACTCCGCGCCGCCCTCCTTCGCGAGCGCGTGATCCAGCCTCAGGTCGGCGGACCGGCCACGCAGCGTCAGCGTCATCAGCTGGTTGCCGAACCACGGGCCGCCCGTCCTGCGCCACGAGACCGACGAATGGCCCACCCGGCCGTGCCGCCTGAGCGCGCGGCCCAGGCCCCGGCCCAGCCGGCTCCAGCCGAACCGGAAACCGATCTTCATCGAGGCGGGGATGGAGTTGTGCACCGGCGAACAGGTCAACTGGAGGACCCGCGCGTCCGGTCCGCCCGAGCCGTCCGTCCAACGCGGTTCGGCGATGTACGCGTGATGCACGTCTCCCGACAGTACGCACACGGTCGCCGGCGCCCCCGGGCCGCTGCCGGCCTCCGCTATCAACGCGGCCAGTTTCTCGAAGGACTTGGGGAAGGCCGCCCAGTGCTCCAGGTCGGCCCCCCGGCGCAGCCACTCGCCGAACCGGGCCCAGCGCGGGCCGCGTTCACCGCCGCAGAGGGCGGAGTCCCAGGACTCGACGTCGTGGATGAAGGGCGGGAGCAGCCAGGGCAGGGACGTACCGACGAGGAGATGGTCGTACGATCCCCGCCCGTCGCCCGAACCCTGCCCGTCGCCCGAACCCTGCCCGCCGTGCGACCCCTGCGCGCCGGACGGCTCCCGCCCGTCGAGGGCCTGTTCGCGGACCCACCGCTCCTCGCCCTCGTCGAGCATCGCGCGCTCGCTCTCCTTCAGGACGCGCGCGGCCCGGGAGTCGACCATGACCAGTCGCGTACGGCCGAAGTCGCGCCGGTAGCTCCACCGCACCCCCGCCGGATCGCGGTCGGCCTCGGAGGCGAACTCCCTGAGCCGCTCCGTGCCGTCGGACGCGGCGCGGACCTCCGCGTACACCTCGTCGGTCTCCAGTTCGGCGGGGGAGAGGTTGCCGAGGTGCTGGTAGACCCAGTACGACATCAGCCCGCTGAGGACGCGCTCCTGCCACCAGGGCGTCTCGCGCATGTCGGCGACCCAGGCGTCGCTGGTGTTCCAGTCGTCGATCAGGTCGTGGTCGTCGAAGATCATGCAGCTGGGGACGGTGGAGAGCAGCCAGCGGACGTCCGGGTCGCCCCACGACTCGTCGTACAGATGGCTGTACTCCTGATAGTCGGCGACCTGTTCGCCGGGCGGCTCGCTGAGGTCACGGCGTTTCGCGAGCCAGCTCTGGGTCGCCTTCGAGGTCTCGTCCGCGTAGACCTGGTCGCCGATGAGCAGGAGGACGTCGGGGCGTTCGTGCCCCTGGCCGTCCGGGCCCGTCGCGCGGGTCCCGCCGGTCGCGGTGGTCTCGGCGGCGATGCGCAGCGCGAGGGTGTCGAGGGCGTCGGGGCCGACCGGGTCGGGCTCGCCGTGCGGCGGGGACGCCCAGCGGCAGGAGCCGAAGGAGACCCGCAGGTCGGTCGTGTCCGCGGTGGGGCTGCGGATCACGCTCGGCGGGAAGCGGGACTCCTCGGGCGGCCAGACGCGGTGGCCGTCGAGCACCACCTCGTAGGGGGTGGCGGTGCCGGGGGTCAGCCCGGTCACCGGGATCAGGGCGTAGTGGTGGCCGGCGACGGTGAACGTACGGGAGGTGCCGTACGCCCCGTCCTCGCACCGTACTTCGGCGGTGCACGGCCGGTCGCTCTCGACCCAGACGGTCGCGGTGCCGCGGCCGTCCCAGTCGACGTACCGCAGCAGTGGTCCCAGGCGCAGCCCGGTCATGTTTGCCCTCCTCCGTCGTTCCGTACGGTACGGAACGACGGAGGGACGTGGCGAGTGGGGCGGGTGATCAGAGCGCGGATCGGGGCGCGGATCGGGAAACGTTCTCCGGTCCGTGGCCTGTTCGTGGCCCGTTCGCCGTCGGTCGGCGGCCGGTCGGCGGCCGGTCAGCAGCCGTTCAGGATCGACTGGAGCGCGCTCTTCTCCGCCGAGTCGACCGACAGCTTCCAGTAGTACTTCACCTGCACCCAGGCGCGGACGTAGGTGCAGCGGTACGAGGTGACGGACGGCAGCCAGGTGGCCGGGTCCTGGTCGCCCTTGGCCTGGTTGACGTTGTCCGTGACCGCGATGAGCTGCGGCCGCGTGAGGTCGTTGGCGAAGGACTGCCGCTGGGAGGTGGTCCAGCTGCTCGCGCCGGAACGCCAGGCCTCGGCGAGCGGCACCATGTGGTCGATGTCCACGTCGGCGGCGGCGGACCAGGTGGCGCCGTCGTAGACCGAGAACCACCGGCCGCTGGTGGCGGCGCAGCTGGAGTCCTGGACGACGTTCGTACCGTCGCGCTTGAGCACGACCTCGCGGGTGTTGCAGGCGCCGGACTGGGTGATCCAGTGCGGGAACAGGTCGCGGCTGTAACCGCTGGAGGAACCTTCCGCCTTCACCGTCAGCTGCGTGAGGTACGTACGGGCGGTGGCGGCGCTGACCGGCGTGGGGAGCGCGGCCTGGGCGGTGGGGGCGGTGAGCAGCGTGGCTGCCGCGGCGAGGGCGGCGGAGACGGCGAGGACGGCGGTGCGGCGAATTCCACGCGCGTAGACACCAGACATGCGGACTCCCTTGTGGTGGGGGTGTGGAGAGAGCTGTACGACGACCGCCCGCAATCGTCGCGGTGGCGGGTTTCGTGGGGGTGGGCGTCAGGTAACAGCGTGACGACATGTGCACGTCATATCAAGAGGTGGACGCGCGTTGATTCGGGGTGGTGTGGGGGTTGTTGCGTGTGGTGGGGGGCGTACGGGGGGCGCGGGGCGCCCAGTTGGGGGCCGCGGTGGAGGGGGTGGCGGAGGTGCTGGTGGTGCGGTGGTGGTGCGGTGGTGGTGCGGTGGTGGTGCGGTGGTGGTCACCGTCGGCCGGGGGGCCGGGAGTTCGGCGGGGCGCTCCCGACCCCCCGTACCGTCAGGCCGTGAGGTGGAGGCGGATCCCGCCGCCGTCCGGGAGGGCTTCCACGCGGACGTGGGTGAGGTCTTCCACGTGGGCGGTGGGGGCGTGGGGCAGGGCGCGGGGGCCGACGCCGACCACGCGCATGCCGGCCGCGCGGGCCGCCGTGATGCCCGCCTCCGAGTCCTCGAACGCCACGCAGTCCGCCGGGGCCAGGCCGAGGGCCGCCGCGCCCTGGAGGAAGCCCTCCGGGTGGGGCTTGCTGGAGGTGACCGACTCCGCCGTGACGCGGAGGGCGGGGAGGGGGAGGGCGGCGGCCTTCATGCGGGTCGTGGCCAGGGTCTCGTCCGCCGAGGTGACCAGCGCGTGGGGCAGACCGGCGAGGGACGCCAGGAAGGCGGGGGCGCCGGCGACGGGGATCACGCCGTCCGTGTCGGCGGTCTCCTGGGCGAGCATCACGCGGTTGTCGGCGAGGTTCTGCTCCACCGGCCGGTCCGGGAGCAGGACGGCCATGGTGGCGTGCCCCTGGCGTCCGTGGACGACCTTGAGGGCCTCGTCCGGGTCCAGGCCGTGCTCGACCGCCCAGCGGCGCCACCAGCGCTCCACCACGGCGTCGGAGTTGACGAGGGTGCCGTCCATGTCCAGGAGGAGGCCACGGGTCGTCAGGACGGTCGTGGCGGGCGTGGGGCTGGCCGGCATCGGGGGGCTCCAGGGGGTGCGGGAAGAGGCAAGCGGCCCCGACCGCCGGTCAGGGAGTACGTCCGGAGCCGCTTTGTTCAGTGATTGTACAAAGTGGGTCAGTGGC
Source organism: Streptomyces sp. NPDC088261 (assembly GCF_044740805.1). Classification (NCBI taxonomy): domain Bacteria; kingdom Bacillati; phylum Actinomycetota; class Actinomycetes; order Kitasatosporales; family Streptomycetaceae; genus Streptomyces; species Streptomyces sp. NPDC088261. The sequence goes on along the minus strand of NZ_JBIURL010000012.1, from coordinate 52,899 downwards.
GTCGGCCGGGGCCCTGGTGATCCCGCCCGGGCCCGGCTCCCTGCCCCGGCCCATTGCCCGTCCCCTCCGCTTCCAGGGCTCTGCGCGTGTCCGGGCCGTAGACGCCGCGCGGGTCGCCGCCGATCTTCCGGTAGATCTGGTACGCCGCGACCGCCACCTGTACGCGCTGGTCGAACTGGCCGTCCGGGGCGCCCTGGTAGAGCAGTATCCCCGCCAGCCGCTGCTGGAGCTCGGCGACCTCGGGACCGGAGTCGCCGAGACGCAGCGCACCGCCCGCGAGAGCGGGGGGAGGCGTGGACGTGCTGGGCGCCGCGTCGGCCGGGCGGTCGGTGGGGGTGCTCGTGTCCGAAGGCCGTTTTGACGGTACGGCCTTCGGCGGCGCGGAGGCCGCCGGCGGCTCCGACGCGGACGCGGTGGGCGCGGAGGCGGCGCCGTCCGCCGCGTCCGGGGTCGCGGAGCGCGGCGGGGTCGCGCTCGGCCGCTCCGACGGCGGGGCGTCGGGGGCGGACGCGGTGGGCCGGGAGCCCGCGAGGCTCTCGTCCACCTGCGTGGGGTCGGAGTCGTCGCCGGAGAACAGTCCGCCGGCGAATGCCGCCGTCCCGAGCACCGCGACCGCCGCCGCGCCGAGCGCCACGGCCTTGAGGGGGCGCCGGCGATGCGGCGCCGGGGTGGCGCGCGGCGGCGCGGCGGGCCGCGGGGTGCCGTACGGGACGGGCGCCGCCAGGGGCGGCAGCGGGCCGGCCGTGACGAACGGGGCGCGGGTCTCGTCGTTCCCCGTGGGCAGGGACACGTACGGCCGGACGCGCCGCTCGTCGAAGACCTCGGCGGCGGCGATCTCCTGGCTCCGCCCGGCCCGGTGGGCCCGGGCGACCCGCCCGGCACAGAAGCACCCGGGCCCGCCACCGACACCGGTGACGGTCCCGCACTCAGGACACACCCGCCCGCCGACCTCCCCCCTCACGCCCGCCACCTGATACCCCGCACCCCCACCGACCACGCCACCGCCCCACGTCTCGCCACCAACGCCACCCCCGGCGTTCGCCCCCTCGCCGGATCCGACGCCCAATCCGCCACCGGCCCCCGGGTCCGCGCCCGCGCCCGGTCCGGCGCCCGCCGCCGCGTACGCCGCCCCTGCCGTCATCACGCCGGGTCCGGCGTGTGCCCCCGCAGTCGGCCCTTGGGCCGGTCCGCCCCCTGCCCTGCCGGGCGTTCCGGCAACTGACGTCGCGTGCGCTGTCGCGCCGGACCGCGCGCCGGGCCCGGCGACTGCCCCCGCGCCAGGGGCGCCGGTCGCCCCGGGGGCGTCCGGCTCCCTGCGGGCCGCCGCGCCCGATGGTGCGTTCCGCCCGGCGGCCGGCCTCGCGTTCGCCCCTGCGGATGGCGCCGCGCCCGGGCCCGCGGCCGGTCCGGCGTTCGGCTGTGCGTTCGGCTCGGCGGTCGGCGCCGGTCCGGTGGCCGGCCCCGTGGCAGACCCCCGGCCGGGACCGGACGCCGTCTCCGGTGCGGTGGCCGGCCCGGTGTCCGTGTCCGTGGCCGGTTCCGGCTCGGGCCCCCGGCTCGCGGCGGGCTCCTCGACCGGCCCGGTGCCCCCCGGCCCCGTGCCCGGCCCCCGTCCGGCGCCGCCGGGCCCCGGCCCGTAGCCGTTCCGTTTGTTGTTCACAGTGGGTCCCCTCCCCTTGAACCGGCGATTATGCAGGCCCTCCCTCCGGCCCGTGTCGGCGGCCGGGTGACCTGGCGGGGGTTTGGCGGGCCGTAACGGGACGCGACGGTCAAAAAGGGCAGGATGGGTGGGCGGGCCGGGGCCGGACGGAGGGCCGGCGGGGCCGGGTGGTGCGGGGGTCGTGGAGGAGGCGGGGCATGGCAGCTCAGGACGCGGGGGAGCGGGCCACCAGTCCCGTGCCCGGTGAGGGGCAGAGTCCGCGCGCCGTACTCGCCGCCATCAGCGCCCTCCTCATGGGCCTCCTCCTCGCCGCGCTCGACCAGACCATCGTCTCCACCGCCCTCCCCACCATCGTCAGCGAGCTGGGCGGCCTCGACCACCTCTCCTGGGTCGTCACCGCCTACCTGCTCGCCTCCACCGCCGCCACCCCCCTCTGGGGCAAGCTCGGCGACCAGTACGGCCGCAAGAAGCTCTTCCAGACCGCCATCGTCATCTTTCTCGTCGGGTCCGTCCTGTGCGGGATCTCCCAGAACCTGCCCCAGCTCATCGCCTTCCGCGCCCTCCAGGGCCTCGGGGGCGGCGGCCTGATCGTGCTCTCCATGGCGATCGTCGGCGACATCGTCTCGCCCCGCGAACGCGGCAAGTACCAGGGCCTCTTCGGCGCCGTCTTCGGTACGACCAGCGTCCTCGGCCCGCTCCTCGGCGGGTTCTTCACCCAGCACCTCAGCTGGCGCTGGGTCTTCTACATCAACCTCCCCATCGGGATCGTCGCGCTGCTCGTCATCTCCGCCGTCCTGCACATCCCCGTACGCAGGACCAAGCACACGATCGACTACCTCGGCACGCTCCTCATCGCCTCCGTCGCCACCAGCCTCGTCCTCGTCGCCTCCCTCGGCGGCTCCACCTGGGCCTGGGGCTCCCCGCAGATCATCACGCTCGCCGCCGTCGGCCTCGTCCTGCTCGCCGTCTTCCTCCGCGTCGAGCGGCGCGCCGCCGAGCCCGTCCTGCCGCTGCGCCTCTTCCGCATCCGGACGTTCACGCTCGTCGCGGTCATCAGCTTCGTCGTCGGCTTCGCCATGTTCGGCGCGCTGACCTTCCTCCCCACGTTCCTCCAGGTCGTGCAGGGCGTCACCCCCACCCTCTCCGGCGTGCACATGCTGCCGCTCGTCGCCGGGCTGCTCCTCACCTCCACCGCATCCGGCCAGATCGTCAGCCGTACCGGCCGCTGGAAGGTCTTCCCGATCCTCGGCACCGGCGTCACCGCCGTCGGACTCCTCCTGCTCCACCAGCTCAAGGAGACCAGCGGCACCGCGGAGATGAGCGCCTACTTCTTCGTCTTCGGCGCGGGCCTCGGGCTGGTCATGCAGGTCCTCGTCGTGGTCGTGCAGAACTCGGTCAGTTACCAGGACCTCGGCGTTGCCACCTCCGGCGCCACCTTCTTCCGGTCCATCGGCTCCTCCTTCGGCGTCGCCATCTTCGGCACGATCTTCAGCAACCTCCTCCACAGCAAGCTCGCCGACACCCTCGCCCGCCGCCCGCTGCCCCCCGGCGTCAGCCCCGACAGCCTCGCCGAGGACCCGCGCGCCGTCAGCCGGCTGCCCGCCGCGCTGCGCCCCGACGTCCTGCACGCGTACGCCTCCTCCATCACCGACGTCTTCCTGTACGCCGTGCCGGTCGTCCTGCTCGCCTTCGCCGTCGCGTGGTTCCTCAAGGAGGACACGCTGCGCGGCTCGGTGACCGCGCCGGAGGCCAGCCAGACCCTCTCCGCCAACCCCGTCGAACGCTCCTCCCACGACGAGGTGGCCCGCGCCCTGTCCGTCCTCGGGACCCGGGAGGGCCGCCGCCGGATCTACGAGGACATCACCGCGAAAGCGGGGTACGACCTGCTCCCCGCCGCGAGTTGGCTGCTGCTGCGGATCCGCCGCCAGGGCGCGGTCGAGCCCGGCCTGCTCGCCGACTCCGTCCCCCTCCCGGTCACGGTCGTCACCGACGCCGCCCGCCAGCTGGAGGAACGCGCGCTCGTCCGCCGCGAGGGCGTGCAACTGACCCTGAGCGCCAGGGGAGTCGAGGCGGGCGACGTGCTCGCGGACGCCCGCTCGGAGTCCCTGGCGGAACTGCTGGGGGACTGGTGGACCCCCGAACGGCCCACAGACCTGGTGCAGTTGGTACGGGAACTCACGGCGGAGCTGTGCGGCTCCGACGGCGAACGCCCGCGCGGCCCGGACGCGCCGAGGGACCACGCCGCCTGAACGGACCGGCCGGTGGCGGGCGTTGCCGGGTCAGTCCGCCAGCCGCTTGCCGTACCAGATCTCGCTGTACGGTCCCGGCTCCCCGTACGCCGGGATCTCCCCGTATCCGTGTTTCCCGTACAGCCCCCGCGCCTCCACCAGGTCGAGCCGCGTGTCGAGCACGATCCGCCGTGCCCCCAACCGCCGCGCGGCGGCCTCCAGGGCCGCGAGCAGCGCGCCGCCCCCGCCGGTGCCGCGAGCGGCAGGGACCACGTACACGCGGGTCAGTTCGGCCGTCGGGAGACCGGTCTGCCCCGCCAGCAGCCGCACTCCGCCGCAGGCCGCCGCCTCGCCGCCGTACCGCCCCACCACGAACTCCCCGGCCGGCGGCACCAGCCCGTCCGGCGGGTCGTCGGCGAGGCCCGCGTCGATCTCCGCCTCCGTCGCCGGCCGGTGCCAGTAACGGCCCGCCACCTCGGCGTAGTAGGCGCGGCGCAGACGGGTCGCCTCCGGGGTGGCGAACGGCTCGGGACGTACGGACCAGTTCATGGTCCTTTCCCTACCGGCGGCCCGGACTGTTTGGCCAGCGGATTACGGGCAACCCGGATGCCAGAAGCACTTACTTACGAGCTTACGAGCCGGGACGAGTAGAGAAACAGGAAGGCAACCATGTCCACAGTCCTGATCGTCATCGGTCTGATCGTGGTCTTCGTGATCATTGTCGGTGCCGTCCTGTACGCCGGACCCGGCAAGGGAAACGGGCGGGGCGGGCTCAAGCGCCGCTTCGGCCCGGAGTACGACCGCGCCGTGGCGCGGCACGACGGTGACACCAAGGCCGCCGAGCACGAACTGGCCGAGCGGGTCAGCCGCCACGGCGACCTGCACACCCAGCCCCTCTCCGCCGAGCAGCGCGAGCAGTACGTGGCCGCCTGGGCCGGACTCCAGGAGCGCTTTGTCGACGCGCCCCAGGAGGCCGTCGCCCAGGCCGACCAACTGTTGGCCCGGCTCGCGGCGGAGCGCGGCTACCCCGACACGGCGTACGACGACCAGCTCGACGCCCTCTCCGTCCACCACGCGCACGAGGTGGACGGCTACCGGACGGTTCACCACGTGGCCTCCGACGCCGGGAGCGGCGCGAGCACGGAAGAGCTGCGCGAGGCCATGGTCGGCGCGCGCCGGCTCTTCGAACAGCTGATCCTGGCCCGTCCCGACGAGAGCGGTGGCATCCGCCACGGGAACGCCGGCCGGAACCGGAACCTTTCACTGCGACCCAAAGGGAGTGGTGCGTGATGACGTACGACCCGAACAGCACCGATAAGACCGACACCAACGACGGTATGAACAGCGCGAACGGCGACCGCGGCACCGACAGGGCGGACCGTACGAGCACCCCGGACCGTACGGGCACTCCGGACCGTACGACCGACGCCGGCACCCCCCGCACCACCGCCGCGGACCTGCCGACCGGGCCTCCCGCCACCCCCGAGGCGCGGGACGGCCGCGAGGTGAAGCGCCCCGTCCGTACGCCGGAGGCCCCGTCCCGCGGCGCCACCGCGGACACGGACAAGGACGCCGCGGACCGTACGGCGACCGGCTCGGACCGCACGGCAACGGACTCCGACCGTACGGCGACCGGCACAGACCGTACGGGGACCGGCTCGGACCGTACGGCGACCGGCACCGCTACCCGCCCGTCGGCCGGCACCACCACCGGCACCACCACCGGCAAGGCCCCCACCCCCGGCCAGGCCGACCACGCCAAGGCCCGGTTCTTCCCGCAGGACGAGAGCGACAAGCTCAACCAGCGTCTCCAGGACGCGCTCAGCTCCTTCGTCGACGGGCCCAGGCGCTCCGTCGAGGAAGCCGCGGGCGTGCTGGAGGAGACGGCCGAGCGGCTGAGCAAGGTGCTCGCCGAGCGCCCCCGTTCGCTGCGCGCCGACTGGGACACCTCCGGTCAGGGCGACAACGGCGGCAAGGACACCGAGGACCTCCGGCTCGCTCTCCAGAGCTACCGCGAGGTGACGGAACGGCTGTTGCGCATCTGACGCGCGGCTGAGGCACGCGCCCTCACGGGCGCGGCCCGACAGACCAGGAGGCGGCGGGCAAGGGACGGCCCGCCGCCTCCCTTCCGCATGTCCGCACATCGCCTTCCTTCCGCGGGTCCGTACGTCCGCACATCCGCGACCCCGCGTACCGCTCGCGGGCGCGTCGTGGTTCGGGCCGGAGCGCGCCGGGGTGCAGGATTCCCTTCTGGAGTGATCCCGGTCCGGCCGGGCCCGTCTCCGCCGACGTGCATGCCGACGACATGGGCATCGAGACAAAACAGGGATGACAGTCAGGCGAAGAGGGGGTTGCCTGAGTCTTCCCGGAAGGGTGGTGCGAGGCTCTATGCCCCAGGGATGGCGTTTTCGGACGGAGGGTCGGCGCGGCGTGGCGAATGCGGAGCACAGCGTGAACGGCGGCATGGCGGCGGGCTCGGCGGGGGCGAGGCTCGGCACCGTACGCGTCGTGCTCTGGCTCGTGGCCGCCGTGCTGGCGGTGAGACAGGCGGCGGTGGTCCTGAGACGGCCGCCCGGTGAACGGCTGACCGACCTGGAGACCTGGGTCGGCGACAACGGCGTCCTGCACGTGACGGGTTCGCTGTACGACACCAAGGCCTTCACCGGCACCCCGTTCTCCGGTCTGGTGCTCAAGCCGCTGACCCGCGCGGCGCAGGAGAGCCTGGGAATCGCCTGGACGTTCGGCACGCTGCTGCTCGTCGTCGCGCTCGGCCTCGTCGTCGCCCGCGCCCTGCCCGGCCGCGCCTCGCGCCGCAGGGTTCTGCTGGCCGCGCCGCTGGCGATCAGTCTGCTCATGCTGTCCCTGCCCGTGCGCAACAGTTTCAGTCTCGGCCAGACCAGCATCCTTCCCGTGCTGCTCGTCCTGCTCGGCTGCTTCGTCGTACGCGGCGAGCGGGGCTCCGGGATCCTCATCGGTGTCGGAGCCGCCCTCCAGCCGGCCGTGCTGCTGTTCGCGCCGCTGCTCTGGTTCACCGGCCGCAAGAAGGCCGCCGTCACGTCGGTGTCGACCTTCGCGCTCTTCACGGCCCTGGCCTGGGCCGCCATGCCGGCCGACTCCCGGACGTACTGGATACACCATGTGGGCGGCGTGGGACTCGGCGAGCGCGCCGACAGCCTCGCCAACCAGTCCCTGCACGGCGCGCTCCTGCGCGCGGGCCTCGAAGGGCCCCTGGAGATCGTCCTCTTCCTCCTCCTGGCCGCCGGTGTCGTCTTCCTGGGCCTGCGGCGCGCGGTGCGCTACGCCCGCGACGGACAACTGCTGCTCGCCGTCGCGCTGACGGGCTGTGTGGCCGTCGCGGTCTCCCCGACCGCGTGGCAGCACCAGCTGCTGTGGGTGCTGCTGGCCGTGGTCGGCCGGGTCGGCAAGAAGGCCAGGGACCGGCTGGTGTGGCCGGCGGTGGTGGTCCTGGTGATGACCCTGCCGGGGAAGATGCTGCTGCCGAACATGGCGGTGCTCCATCCGGTACGGGACAACGTGCTGCTCGTCGCGGCGCTCGCGGCGGCGTGCGGGGTGCCCTTCCTGTCCCGTACGTCTCCGTACTTCTACCGGCCCGTGCCGACCGAGTACGCGCGGCCCGTGCCGTCGCGCTGGAGCCGTATCCCCTTCGCGCCGTTCTGGCGGCGGGTCGTCAGCCGCCCGAACCTGCTGCTCGAACTGCTGGTCATCCGGGTCGGCTACTCGGTGTACGCGAAGATCCGGCTCGCCGCGGCCGGGGGGCGGGCGGAGGCCGAGGAGCACGGCCGGCAGGTCCACTCCGTCGAGCAGGCGCTCGGCATCGACATCGAGCACTGGGCCAACCGCGCGACGGTGCGGGCCGGGTGGGCCGAGGACTTCTTCAACTTCTACTACTCGACCTTCCACTTCATCGTGCCGCTCACGATCCTCGGCATCCTGTACGTGCGCCGCCCCGCGCAGTACCGCTGGGCGCGCTCCGCCCTCGGATTCGCGACGATCCTCGCGCTGGTCGGCTTCTGGTTCTACCCGCTGGCCCCGCCGCGGCTGATGCCGGGCATGGGCTTCATCGACACCGTGCACGGCCCGCAGGACCTCGCGAGCCCCGACTACGGCGCGCTGACACAGCTCACCAACCAGTACGCCGCGATGCCGTCGCTGCACTTCGGCTGGTCGCTGTGGTGCGGGCTGATCATCCTGATCCTGGCCCCGAAGTGGATGAAGCCGCTGGGGCTGCTGCATCCGCTGTTCACGGTCTCCGCGATCGTCGGCACCGCGAACCACTGGGTGCTGGACGCGGTGGGCGGCGCGACGGTGGTCGGTGTCGGGTTCGGGCTGACGTATCTGCTGTCGGGCCGGCGCGAGCTGCTGCCGAAGGCGGCCTCGCCGGTGAAGCCGGACCCGTTCCCGGCGGGGAAGCCGGCGAGGCCGGCCGGGACGGCGGGCGGGATCGTGGGTACGGGAGGGACGGCGGATACGGCCGACTCGGCGCGCGAACCGTCGTCCTGACGCCTGACGCCTGACGCGCCTTACCCCTGACGCCTGAGACCAACCGCTCAGAGCTGCTGGTGCTGTCCCGCCCTGCCGCGGTTGCTCAGCAGATAGCCGATCGCGACCCCCGCCGCCAGGCCGATGCCGATGACCCACAGGATGCCGAAGCCGGTGCCGCCGAGGCCGCCGCTCTGGATCTCGGCCACCGGCTGGGCGGTGATGCTCGGTACGGGGGTGGGCGCGGGACCGGTGGCGTTCAGGAGTTTTACCAGGTTGAGGCCGCCGAAGTTCCTCGGGTCCGTGCCCGTCGTGTGGGCGGCGAAGATCAGCTGGGCGTAGGCGGCCGGACCGTTCTCGGCGGCCCAGGGGCCGGCGTTCTTCTTGAGCCACTCCAGGGCGCCCGCCGCCTGGTTCGCGTAACCGGACGAGGCCAGGGCGGCGACCGCGTCGGCGGTGCTCCCCGGGTCGGCCAGCGGGGTGCTGTCCGACGTGCCCGGCAGCGGGGGCCGGTCGAGGTGGCCGGTCCTGGCCAGCGCGGACGCGAGGTAGGCGGCGCCGTTGCGCGCCGCGCGTTCCGGGGTGAGGCCGGACGTGCCCCGGCAGACCGGCGCGGGGCCCGCCTTCACCGGCGCGACCACCATGCGCTTGCCGACCCCGGCGAGCACGGCCGCGGCCGTGGCGTCGTTGTCGGCGACCAGCTGCTCCGTACCGGTACCGGCGCCCCGCTGGTAGGCGAATCCGCCCGTACGGCCCGTCCCCTTGCCGCACGGCAGCGCGAGGCCGAGCAGGGCGTCGTAGGCGTGGTGGTCCTCCGACGAGCGGAACGAGCTGGGCCGGATGCCGGTGGCGCTCAGGGCGCCGATCACCAGCGAGGTGGAGTTCGCGTCGCTGGGGCCGCCGGGCCGGTGGCCCCAGCCGCCGTCCGGGTTCTGCACGCTCCGCAGCCAGTTCAGGGCGCTGAGCATGACGGGCCGCTGGCCGCCGAGGGTGGAGAGCGCCTGCACCGCCGCCGCCGTGGCGTTGGGGTCGGTGACCGTGTCCGCGTCGCACGGGGCGGTGGGATCGGCGCGGTACGTGGGGAACGCGCCGCTCGCGCACTGCTGGCCCTTCAACCACAGGATGGCGCTGTTGGCGGGGCGCTGGCCGGCCGCGTACTGCCCCAGCATCGCCAGCGACTGGCGCCACACCCCGTCCCGCGTCGGGTCCGCCGTGCCGTACAGGCCGGGCGGCAGCGCGGCGCGCCTGGGCGCGGTCAGGCCGGCGGGCGTGGCGGGCGTCGAGGTGGAGGACGTGGTCGGGGAGGTGCCCGCGGGAGGGGACGCGGGGGCCGGGGAGGAGGGGGCCGGCGTGGAGGGGTTCGCGGACGAGGGGGCCGGTGTCGACGAGGGCGCGTCCGGGGACGGGGCCCGTACATCGCCGCCCGCGACGGCCGTCTGAGCGAGAGTCACGCACAGCACGGCGGATGCGGCGAGTACGGCCGCACTGCGGCGAACGGTGGTCATGGCGGGCTGGGCCTCTCCTGCGGGAGCCGGGCTCAGGCACACTCAGGCACCAGGCTCCGGCCCCGTAAACCTCGACGATGCCGTCCACCGGCGGTTTCCGGTGGCGCGAGCCGGTCACGACCGTAGGCGGGACATTCCGGCTACCGCCGGTATTGCCCCGGCTTCTCCCCGTACGGACAGATGACGACTCGCACACTGTACCGGCCCCGGCCCAACTCCCCCCGAGCGGAGGGGCCTCCCGGCGCGGTCCCGTGGAGCGGTTCGCACCCCGCGCGGGCGCGGCGGATCAGGCGGGTCCGCCACGGACGCGCCCCGTCGCCCCACCCGACAACCAGGTTAAATCCGGCGAACACTCGGGAAACACTTGGCCTTTGGGCGCAAAGGGGGCTTGTTGGGACCGTATCTACGCGCGTATCTTGAGCCGACTTTCGGCCTTCTCACAGCAGAGAAAGGGCTCCTCGTGCCCTCATCCATACCCCCGGCCCTGCGCGGCAGGCGGGCCAGACTGGTCGCCCTGACGGTCCCCGTCGGCCTGGTCGGCTCGCTCATCGCGCTCCCGTTCACCGCCGAGGCGAGCCCTTCACCGGACGCCGTGATCGCCGAGGTGTTCGGCGGCGGCGGGAACAGCGGCGCCAGCCTGACCCACGACTTCATCGAGCTGGGCAACGCCGGCGACGGTCCCTTCGACCTGACCGGCTGGTCCGTCCAGTACCTCAGCGGCGCGCCGAGCCCCACCTCCAAGTGGCAGGCCACCCCGCTGACCGGGGCCGTCCCCGCCGGTGGCAGCTACCTGATCCAGGAGGCCAAGGGCACCGGCGGCGACACCGCCCTGCCCGCCCCCGACGCGACCGGCACGATCCCGCTGTCCGCGACGAGCGGCACGGTCGCCCTGGTGCACTCCACCACTCCGCTGACCTGCCTGACCGCCGCCGACTGCGCGGCCGACGCCGGCATCAAGGACCTCGTGGGCTTCGGTACGGCGACCGTACGGGAGACCTCCCCGGTCACCGGCGCCGGCAACACCACCTCGGTCAGCAGGAACGCCACGCTGACCGACACGGACGACAACGCGGCAGACCTGACCGCGACCACCCCGGCCCCCCGTAACAGCACGGGCACCGGCGGCGGTGGCGAGCCCACCCCGACGCCGACCCCCGAGCCCACCAACACCACCCCGGGCGACCTCCGGATCCACGACATCCAGGGCGCCACCCGGATCTCCCCGCAGTCCGGGGCGAGCGTCGGCAACGTCCCCGGTGTGGTCACCGCCGTGCGCGCCACCGGCTCGTCGCGCGGCTTCTGGTTCCAGGACCCGCAGCCCGACCACGACGCGGCGACCAGCGAGGCCGTCTTCGTCTTCACCGGCTCCGTCACCCCGCAGGTGAAGCCCGGTGACTCGGTCCTGGTCAGCGGCAAGGTCAGCGAGTACTACCCGGGCGGCGCGGCCGCCGGCGGCCAGTCCGTCACCGAGCTGACCGCCGCCACGACCGTCGTCCTCTCCTCGGGCAACCCGCTGCCCGCCGCCGAGGTCATCGGCTCGCGCACCGTGCCCGAGCGGTACGCCCCGGACGCGAAGGGCGGCAACATCGAGCCGCTCACCCTGCTTCCCCGGACGTACGCGCTGGACTGGCTGGAGTCCCGCGAGGGCATGCTCGTCCGGGTCGGCGACAGCCGCGTCGTGGGCGCGTCCAACCAGTACGGCGAGACCTGGATCACCACCAAGCCCCGCCAGAACCCGACCGAGCGCGGCGGCACGCTGTACGGCGCGTACGACCAGCAGAACTCGGGCCGCCTGCTCGTCGCCTCGCTGACCGGCGCCACCGTCACGGCCAACGTCGGGGACACGCTCAAGGGCGTCACCTCGGGGCCGCTCGACTACGGCAGCTTCGGCGGGTACTCCCTCCAGGCGACCACGCTCGGCACGCTGAAGTCCGGCGGGCTCCGCCCGGAGGTCGCGAAGAAGGCGAAGTCCGACGAGCTGGCCGTGGCCACGTACAACGTCGAGAACCTCGACCCGAGCGACCCGCAGGCCAAGTTCGACCGGCTGGCCGAGGGCATCGTCAAGAACCTCGCGACGCCCGACATCGTCAGCCTGGAGGAGATCCAGGACGACAACGGCGCGACGGACGACGGGACGCTCAGCGCGGACAAGACGCTCGCGCAGTTCACGGCGGCGATCCGGGCCGCGGGCGGTCCCGCGTACTCCTGGCGCTCCGTCGACCCGCAGGACAAGACGGACGGCGGGGAGCCCGGCGGCAACATCCGCAACGTCTTCCTCTTCAACCCCAAGCGCGTCGGCTTCGTCGACCACCCGGGCGGCGACGCGACGACGGCCGTGAAGGTCGTCCCGGCGGGCAAGCACGGCAAGGACATCACGCTGTCGGTGTCGCCGGGCCGGATCAACCCGACGTCGGACGCGTGGAAGAGCAGCCGGAAGCCGCTGGTCGGGGAGTTCACCTTCCGCGGCGACCAGTACTTCGTCATCGGCAACCACTTCAACTCCAAGGGCGGGGACCAGCCGACGTACGGCCGTTTCCAGCCGCCGGTGCTCAGCTCGGAGACGCAGCGCCTGGCCCAGGCGAAGGAGGTCAACACCTTCGTGTCCGGCCTGCTGGCGAAGGACCGCAAGGCGAAGGTGGTCGTCCTCGGCGACCTGAACGACTTCCCGTTCTCGCCGCCGGTCGAGGCGCTGACGCGGGGGCGGGTGCTGACGGATCTGATGTCGACGCTGCCTCGTGACGAGCGGTACAGCTATGTGTACGACGGCAACTCGCAGACGCTGGACCACATTCTGGTGAGTCCGGGTGTGCGGAAGCTTTCGTACGACGTGGTGCACGTGAACGCGGAGTTCGCGGACCAGGCGAGCGACCACGACCCCCAGGTGGTCCGCATCGGCTGACGCCCCCCCGGTACCGGGCCCGCCCCACGCTGTCCTCAAGCGCCGGACGGGCTCGGTCTCGGCGTCTGCCCGGCGTTCGGTTGCGCTTACGGATGTCCTCAAGCGCCGGACGGGCTAGTTTTGGCCTCCGCCCGGTGCACGGGTGCGGGTTACGGATGTCCTCAAGCGCCGGACGGGCTTAAAGACCCGGGGCGGGCCGGGGTTGTTTTTTGACGCGGGCCTGGAAGGGGGACGGGCAGGGGTCGTGTCCGGAACGTAAAGCGTGTTTTGTGTCGCATGGCGATCGTCGATCAATACGACCGGTCGCACGCGACGTAAAACATGCAGTGCAGGACACGACCCCTGCCCGGCCCCCGGCAACGACCCGCGCCGGAAAATGCGGCCCGCAGCGGGCAAAATCAAGCCCGTCCGGCGATTGAGGACAAGCAGGAAGCCGCGCCCCCCACCTGGGCGCAGGCGCCCGTCCGGCGCGAGGACAAAAGCGCGACCGCGGCGCCTACGCGGAAGGCACCGGAAGCACCCCCCTCGCCGCAAAGACCCGCTTCGCGGCAAACGTCGCGTTCAGCGCCCGCGGCATCCCGCAATACACCGCCGCGTGCAACAACGCCTCCACGATCTCCTCCGGCGTCAGCCCCACATTCAGCGCCGCGTTGACGTGCACGTCAAGTTGGGGTTCACAACCCCCCAGCGCCGTCAGGATGCCGAGCGTGACCAGTTGACGGTCGCGCGGCGCCAGCCCGGGGCGGTCGTAGATTTCGCCGAAGGCCCAGGCGACGACCTGGTGGCCCAGCTCCGGGGACACGTCGGCGAGGGAGTCGATCACCTTCCGGCCGCTCTCGCCGTCGACCCTCCCGAGCACGTCCATGCCCCGGTCGAACCGGTCCTGACGGGTCTCGGCGGGCTCACTCTCGCCGCCGGTGTGGTCGGTGGTCATACGCCCTCCGGATACGGTCTGCCGGCACGTCGACGTGCGCGCCGGTCCAGCACGAACCGTAGAACTTCGAGCGCGCTCCAGGTCAAGCACGACGCCGAGGCACGGCACCGAGGCACGGCACCGAGGCACGACGCCGAGGCGCGACCCCAAGGCACGACACCGAGGCGCGACCCCAAGGCACGACCCCAAGGCACGGCACCAAGCACGACCCCAAGGCACAACACCAAGCACGACCCGCCCGCCCGCGCGAGCACCGTGGTGCGAATCACCCGATCCGGCCACTCCACCCCCGCTACTTGCCGGTAGATTCGGACCCTGCGGACGATCACGTCCGCAAGCGCAGTGAGAAGGGGGCCGAGTGTGACCGCTGAGGCCATCGCGGCGGACACCGGGGCCGCAGCGTCCGACAGAAAAAGCGGCCCCCTGCGGATCGCCCTGCTCAGTTACAAGGGCAACCCCTTCTGCGGCGGCCAGGGCGTCTACGTCCGCCACCTCTCCCGCGAACTCGCCCTCCTCGGGCACACCGTCGAGGTGATCGGCGCCCAGCCCTACCCCGTCCTCGACGCCGGGGTGACCCTCACCGAGCTGCCCAGCCTCGACCTGTACCGGCAGCCCGACCCGTTCCGTACGCCGAGGCGCGACGAGTTCCGGGACTGGGTCGACGCCTTGGAGGTCGCCACCATGTGGACCGGTGGGTTTCCCGAGCCGCTCACCTTCTCGCTCCGGGCCCGGCGCCATCTCCTCGCCCGCCGGGGCGAGTTCGACGTCGTCCACGACAACCAGACCCTGGGATACGGGCTCTTGGGCGACCTGGGCGCGCCGCTCGTCACGACCGTCCACCACCCCATCACCGTGGACCGGCGGTTGGACCTGGCCGCGGCGGCGAGCTGGCAGCGCCGGGCCTCCGTACGCCGCTGGTACGGCTTCACGCGCATGCAGAAGCGGGTCGCGCGCCGGCTGCCGTCCGTCGTGACCGTGTCCGGTTCGTCCAAGCAGGAGATAGGCGACGACCTCGGGGTGCGGGCCGACCGTATCCACGTGGTCCCCATCGGCGCGGACGCGCAGTTGTTCTCGCCCGACCCCTCCGTGCCCGAGATCCCGGGCCGCATCGTCACCACCTCCAGCGCCGACGTCCCGCTCAAGGGCCTCGTGCACCTGGTCGAGGCACTGGCCAAGCTCAGGACCGAACACCCCGCCGCCCACCTGGTCGTGGTCGGCCGCCGGGCCGAGGACGGTCCTGTCGCGCGGGCCCTGGAGCGGTACGGTCTCGAAGACGCCGTCGAGTTCGTCAAGGGCATCTCCGACGCCGAACTCGTCGACCTGGTCCGGGGCGCCCAGATCGCCTGCGTACCGTCCCTGTACGAGGGTTTCTCCCTGCCGGCCGCCGAGGCCATGGCCACCGGCACCCCGCTCGTCGCCACCACCGGCGGCGCCATCCCCGAGGTCGCGGGCGCCGACGGCGAGACGTGCCTGGCCGTACCGCCCGGCGACGCGGGTGCGCTGGCCGCCGCGCTCGGACGGCTGCTGGAGGACCGGGAGTTGAGGGTACGGCTCGGCGCGGCGGGCCGGGAGCGGGTGCTGGCCCGGTTCACCTGGGCCAGGGCCGCGCAGGGCACCGCCGAGCTGTACCGCTCGGCGATCGCCGAGCGGCGCGACCGTACCCGCGGGGGAGCCGCCGCGGCGGCCGGGGGCGTCTCCCGCTGATGCCACGCCCGGACTCCCCCTGTCATCCCCCTCTTCCCGACCGCGAAAGCAGGACCCTGTGCTGACCGTGGACTTCACCCGTTTCCCGCTCGCCCCGGGCGACCGCGTGCTCGACCTGGGGTGCGGCGCGGGCCGGCACGCCTTCGAGTGCTACCGGCGCGGCGCCCGGGTCGTGGCGCTCGACCGGAACGGCGAGGAGATCCGCGAGGTCGCCAAGTGGTTCGCCGCGATGAAGCAGGAGGGGGAGGCGCCGGAGGGCGCCACCGCCACCGCCATGGAGGGCGACGCGCTCCACCTGCCTTTCCCCGACGGGTCGTTCGACGTGGTCATCATCTCCGAGGTGATGGAGCACATACCCGACGACAAGGGCGTCCTCGCGGAGATGGTCCGGGTCCTGCGCCCCGGCGGCCGGATCGCCGTGACCGTGCCGAGGTACGGCCCCGAGAAGGTGTGCTGGGCGCTGTCCGACGCGTACCACGAGGTCGAGGGCGGGCACATCCGCATCTACAAGGCCGACGAACTCCTCGGCAAGATGCGGGAGTCGGGGCTCAGGCCGTACGGCACCCACCACGCGCACGCGCTCCACGCGCCGTACTGGTGGCTCAAGTGCGCCTTCGGCGTGGACAACGACAAGGCGCTGCCCGTCCGCGCGTACCACCAGCTGCTCGTCTGGGACATCATGAAGAAGCCCTTCGCCACCCGGTTCACCGAGCGGCTCCTCAACCCCGTGGTCGGCAAGAGCTTCGTGGCCTACGCGACCAAGCCGCACCTGCCCGTGTCCGCCCTGTCCGCGACGGACGCCGCGTGACCCTGCCCGGAGCCGGACCCGGCCGTACGGAACACCTCGTCCTGCCCGGAGTCCTCACCGACGAGCAGGCCGCCGAGACCGTCGCCGGAATCCTCGCCGTCCAGCGGCCCGACGGGTCGATCCCGTGGTTCCGGGGCCACCACCTCGACCCCTGGGACCACGTCGAGGCGGCCATGGCGCTGGACGCGGCGGGTGAACCCGAGGCGGCGGGCCGGGCCTACGCGTGGCTGGCGGCCCACCAGAACGAGGACGGGTCCTGGTACGCGGCCTACGCCGACACCGACGGGACCGGACGGACGGGGGGTCACGACGACCTGAGCCGCGAGACCAACTTCTGCGCCTACGCGGCCGTCGGCGTCTGGCACCACTACCTCGCCACCGGCGACGACGGCTTCCTCGACGGCATGTGGCCCGTCGTGCACGCGGCTGTCGAGTTCGTCCTGGCGCTCCAGCAGCCGGGCGGCGAGATCGGCTGGAAGCGCGAGGCCGACGGCACGCCCGTCAACGACGCCCTGCTGACCGGCAGTTCGTCCGTCTACCAGGCGTTGCGCTGCGCGCTCGCGATCGCCGGGGAACGCGAGGAGCCGCAGCCGGACTGGGAGTTGGCGGCCGGGGCGCTCGGGCACGCGATCCGCGAGCACCCGGAGCGTTTCCTCGACAAGAGCCGCTACTCGATGGACTGGTACTACCCGGTCCTCGGCGGCGCGATGACCGGGACGCGGGCCAAGGCCCGGATCGAGGACGGCTGGGACCGCTTCGTCGTCCCGGGCCTGGGGGTGCGCTGTGTCCTGCCCAACCCGTGGGTGACCGGCGGCGAGAGCTGTGAACTCGCCCTGGCGCTCTGGGTGGTGGGGGAGTCCGACCGGGCGCTGGAGATCCTCCAGTCGATCCAGCACCTGCGGGCCGGGGACGGCATGTACTGGACGGGGTACGTCTTCGAGGGCAACCGCGCCGTCTGGCCCGAGGAACGGACCACCTGGACGGCGGGGGCGCTGCTGCTCGCGGCGGCCGCGCTCGGTGGGGACGAGGCGACCACCGCGGTGTTCAGCGGCGAACGGCTGCCGTCCGGACTGGAACCGGACTGCTGCTGAACCGGACTGCCGCTGAACCGGCGTGGGTAATAAGAAGCCACTTGTGGGACATGTGGCGGCCGGTGGGCGCCGGCCGGGGTGCCGGGTCAGTGGCGGCGCAGCCGGCTGGCCAGCCCGTGGCCGATGAACAGGTAGACGACGGCGGCAAGACCGTAGCCACACACGACGCGGGCCCATGCCTCGTCGAAGGTGAACAGGTCGTAGGACCAGCCGGCCAGCCAGCGTGCCGCGTCCTGGATGAAGTTGACCAGTTCGTTGGCACGGTTGGCGTCCAGCAGGTACATCAGGATCCAGAGGCCCAGGATGAAGGCCATGATGTCCGCGATGACGATGATGATCGTCGCCGCGGAGCCGCTTCCACTGCGCGTCGTTGAGGACATGTCGAACGTGTTGCCGATTGTTCGGGGGTGAAACCCGCGGGACCGCCCCGGAAACCCCCGTACACACGGGTGGCCCCCCGCCCTGACCGGGCGAGGGGCCACACACGTACAAACAGGCTCGGACCGGACTGGTCAGCCGCGCTGGATGCCGCTGGTGTCCTGGAGGACGCCACGGCGGCCGTCCTGCGTCTGGGCCACCAGGCCCGGACCGCGCTGTTCCACCGCGAGGTACCAGGTGCCGGGCGCCAGTTCGGCGATCGGGCTCGGCGAACCGTCCTCCCCGTAGAGGGGCCGGGCCACCGGGACCGCGAACCAGAACGGCGCGAAGTCACCCGCGCCGGGACCGGCCGCGCCGCCCTGCGCCGGGGACTGCTGGCCCTGCGGCCGGCCGCCCGCGGGCTGGCCCTGCGGCTGCCCGCCGAAGGGCTGGCCCGCCCCGGACTGGCCGGACTGCGCGCCGTACGGCTGGGACTGACCCGGCTGCGCGCCGTACGGCTGCTGGCCGCCCGGGTAGCCGTACCCCTGGCCGGGAGCACCCGGACCGCCGGGCTGTCCGGCGTACGGCTGCGGGGCCGGCGGCCTCGGGGCGCCGAGGAGCGGGGCCTTGAGCGGCGGTACGAGCGGGGTCGCCACCGCGGCGCCCGCCAGGAGCAGCGCCGCGATGAAACCGAGGATGAGCCCGGCCCCCGCGTCGACGCTGAACCCGTCGGGAAGGATCGCGGAACCCGCCGGGTCGAAGAGGGCGCCGAGCGCCGTCCACGCCGCGAACACCGTGAACGCGACGCCGAACGGGGCCAGTTCGATCCCCGCGACCTTGAGCGGCCGGGGCAGCGCGCGGGACACGACGATCAGGGCCGCGCCGATGAGGCCCGCCAGGTAGATCCCCAGGATCAGGACGCCGTTGTCCCAGGCGGTCGGCGCGTTGTCGCACCCACTGCCGTCGCAGCCGATCGTGTTGAGGAACGAGGCGATGAACAGCAACACCGCTGCTCCGATCACCACGCCGTCGCCTCGTGTGAGGGAGCGGAAGTTCACGTGAAAATCCTTCGTCAGTCGTCTCGTCGGGGCGGTCTCGTGGGCCGCCGTCAGGCGGTGCGCGGTGTGAAGCTCGGGGGCGGCTCCCCATCGTACGGATGAATCTATCGCCTGCCCGAGGGGGGCGTCCGCCCGGTGCCCGGACGCCCGGGGCCCGTTGGCGGCACCGGCCGAGACGCGGCTCAGCGCACCAGATAGCCGCTGATGCCCTCGGCGAGCCCGCGTGCCGCCTTCTGCCGCCACTCCGCGCTGGTGAGGAGGGCCGCGTCCTTCGGATCGCGCATGTTGCCGCACTCCACGAAGACCTTCGGCACGGTCGAGAGGTTGAGTCCGCCGAGATCCTTGCGTACGTCCAACCCCGTACCGTCACCGATGTAGTTGGAGGGAGCACTGCCCGTCACGGCCGCGAACCGGCCGGCGATGTGCTCGCCGAGATCGCGCGAGGGGCCGACGATGGGGGTGGTGTCCGCGCCGCCGCCCTTCACCAGGCCGGGCAGGATCACGTGGAAGCCGCGGTTGCCCACCGCCGAGCCGTCGGCGTGGACCGAGACGACCGCGTCGGCCTTCGCCCTGTTGCCGATCCGGGCGCGCTCGTCCACACACGGGCCGAACGGGCGGTCGTCGTCCTGGGTGAGGCTCACCGTCGCGCCCTCCTTCTTCAGGAGGTCGCGCAGCCGGTGCGACACGTCGAGCGTGAACCGGGCTTCGGCGTAACCGTCGTTGGTGGCGGTGCCGGTGGTGTCGCACTCCTTGCGGGTCGGGCCGATCTGCACCTGCTGGTTGATCTCGCTCGTGTGCAGGTGGTTACGGGTGTTGTGCCCCGGGTCGATGACGACGACCCTGCCCGTGAGCGGGCCGGAGCCGGAGCCGGGGGCGGGCGCGGTGGGTTCCGCATCACCGGGGACGCCGTCGTCCAGCAGGGTGCCGGAGCGGCCCGTGGGCGAGGCGCTGGAGGTCACCGCCGCGGCGTCGCCACCGTCGCTGCCGGATCCCCCCGCACCCTGCCAGACCAGCACGCCCACCACGGCGGCCGGCACCGCCACGGCGACCGTGAGGAGGAGAGGGTTCCGGCCGAAACGGCGGCGGGGGGCGGGCTGGCTCTCGTCGTACGACACGCCCGTGATCGTAGACCTCGGGCTCAGAGTCCCGCCGCCGTACGCCGTAGGACACGCAGCGAGTCCGTCACCGACACCTCGGTGAAGGCGCCGGAGGCCAGGGCACGCCGGTAGACGCGGTACGGGGCCTGCCCGCCGTCCGCCGGGTCGGGGAACACGTCGTGGATCACCAGCAGGCCGCCCTCGGCGAGGTGCGGGGCCCAGCCCTCGTAGTCACCGTTCGCGTGTGCGTCGGTGTGACCGCCGTCGACGAAGACCAGCCCGAGCGGCCGGCCCCACACCGCCGCCACCTGCGGGGAGCGGCCGACGACCGCGATCACGTGGTCCTCCAGGCCGGCGCGGTGGAGCGTACGGCGGAAGGTGGGCAGGGTGTCCATCAGACCGAGATCGGGGTCGACCACCGACGGGTCGTGGTACTCCCACCCCGGCTGCTGCTCCTCGCTGCCGCGGTGGTGGTCGACGGTGACGGCCACCGTGCCGGCCGCGCGGGCCGCGGCGGCCAGCAGGATCGCCGAACGCCCGCAGTACGTGCCGACCTCCAGCAGCGGCAGACCGAGCGCGCCCGCCCCGACCGCCGCCGCGTGGAGGGCGAGCCCTTCGTGGACGGGCATGAACCCCTTGGCGGACTCGAAGGCCGCGAGGACCTCCGGCTCCGGGGCGGTCGCCTGGGTCCCGGCGGGCATGGGCTCTCCTCGCGGTGGTGCGGTTGGTGCGGCGGGTACGGCTGGGTGTCGCTGATGCGGCTGGTGCGGTACGGACGGGGTGCGGGCGTCCATGGTGCCGTACGGTCCCGAACTCGCCGCCCGCACCCCGGCCCCGTACCCGCCCACGTCCTAGGACGGCACCCGCTCCTGCGCCCCCTCCGCCAGTACCAGGTCGACCTCCACCGGCACCCCGCCCCCGGGGTACACGGCCGGGCACGCGAACGGCGCGTACCCCGTGGCCGTCCCCGCGAGGACGAAGTGACCCTCGGCGGGCGGCAGCAGCGTGTAGCCGCCGTCCTCGTCCGCGACGGTCAGCCCCGCCTGCCGCCCGCCCCGGTCGATCAGGGTGACGTTCGCCCGCGCGACGGGAGCGCCGTACGCGTCCAGCACCCGCCCCCGGAAGCCGCCGGACCCGGCGACCAGCGTGGCGGACCCGAGCGGTTCGCCGCCGTCCGCCGCGTCCTTCGCCGCCCGGCGCCCCGCCGCCTGGGACGGCAGGAACGACGCCAGCACCAGCCCGCCGACCACCGCGCCCGTCGCGATGACGAACGAGATCCGGAAGCCGTGCAGGGTCGGCACCGCCGCCCCGCCCGCCTGGACGGACGTGTGCGCGAGGACCATCCCGATGACGGCGCTCGACAGGGACGTACCGACGGACCGCATCAGGGTGTTGAGCCCGTTGGCGGCGCCCGTCTCCGACGGGTCGACCGCGCCGATGATCAGCGCGGGCAGCGAGGAGTAGGCCAGTCCGATCCCGGCGCCCACGACGACGGAGATGACCACGGTCTGCCAGACGGCGCTCATCAGGCCGAGCCCGGCGCCGTACCCGACACCGATGACCAGCATGCCGAGCATCAGGGACACCTTGGGCCCGTACTGCGCGGAGATCCGGGCGTAGAGGGGAGCGGTCAGCATCATCGTCAGGCCGAGCGGCGCCACGCACAGGCCGGCTACGACCATGGACTGGCCGAGGCCGTATCCGTTGGACGTGGGCAGCTGGAGCAGTTGCGGCAGGACGAGCGTGATGGCGTAGAAGGCCACCCCGACCATGATCGAGGTGAGGTTGGTGAGCAGCACCTCACGGCGGGCCGTGGTGCGCAGGTCGACCAGCGGCGCGGCCACCCGCAGCTCCATCACGCCCCAGAGCAGCAGGATCACGGCGGCCAGCGCGAAGAGCCCGAGCGTGGTGCCGGAACCCCAGCCCCAGTCGCTGCCCTTGGTGATGGGCAGCAGCAGGGCGACCAGGCCGGCGGAGAGCCCGATCGCGCCGAGCCAGTCGAACGTGCCCTGGGCCCGTACCGACGACTCCGGTACGAGGAAGAGGGCCAGGCCCATCGACAGGACGCCGAGCCCGGCCGAGCCGAAGAACAGGGTGTGCCAGTCGGCGTTCTGGGCCACCACCGCGGCGGCGGGCAGGGCGAGTCCGCCGCCCACGCCGATGGAGGAGCTCATCAGCGCCATCGCCGAGCCGAGCTTCTCGCGCGGCAGCTCGTCGCGCATGATGCCGATGCCGAGCGGGATGGCGCCCATGGCGAAGCCCTGGAGGGCCCGGCCGGCGATCATCACGATGAGGTCGTCGGTGAAGCCGCAGACCAGCGAGCCGACGACCATGACGGCGAGGCTCGCGAGGAGCATGCGCCGCTTGCCGAAGAGATCGCCGAGGCGGCCCATGATCGGGGTGGAGATGGCACCGGCGAGGAGGGTGGCGGTCAGGACCCAGGTGGCGTTGGCCGGTGCCGTGTGCAGCAGGGTCGGCAGGTCCTTGATGACCGGGACGAGGAGTGTCTGCATCACCGCGACGGTGATGCCCGCGAAGGCGAGGACGGGGACGATGGCGCCGGTTCCGCGCTCCCGGGTGACCGGGGGAGTCCCGGCGAACTGATCGTGCGTCGTCTGCGGCATTCGGGCGGCCTCCGGCAGGGAAGAACGCGGGCATGGGTGTGCCGGCGAAGTGGATGCCCTGTGAACCTTCTCTCGGGCCCGGTTATTCCGGGCCGGCCCCCGGTGAGGTCCGGGTGGGGGAATTGCTGAGCAAATGCCCCTGAATGTCGCCCTCGTCGGGCGGGTGTTCCTGACGTGAGGTCAGCGCCCCCCGCGCGGTCCGGAGGTCGTCCGTCGAAATCCCGATGTACGGACCGCCGGGCGCCTGGGACCATGACCGCCATGCCCCGACCCTCAACGGACACCGACAGCGCCCCGACATCCGTCCGCACCCCCGCGTCCCCCCGCACCTGGCCGGTGGTCCTCGCCGCCTGCGCCGGCCAGTTCCTCGTCGTCCTCGACGTGTCCGTGGTCAATGTGGCGCTCCCCTCGATGCGCGCCGACCTGGGGCTGTCCGCCGCGGGTCTGCAATGGGTCCTCAACGCGTACGCGATCGCCTTCGCCGGGTTCATGCTGCTCGGCGGCCGGGCGGCGGACCTCTTCGGCCGCAAGCTGATGTTCCTGACCGGCCTCACGGTCTTCACCCTGGCCTCCCTCGCGGGCGGGCTGGCCCAGGAGGGCTGGCAACTGCTCGCCGCCCGCGCGGTGCAGGGGCTCGGCGCGGCCGTCCTGGCGCCCGCGACGCTGACGATCCTGACCGCCGCCGTGCCGTCGGGTGTCGCGCGGACCCGGGCGATAGGCACCTGGTCGGCCGTCGGCGCGGGCGGCGGGGCGGCCGGCGGACTGGTCGGCGGGGTCCTCACCGATCTGCTGTCCTGGCGCTGGGTGCTGCTGATCAACGTGCCGATCGGCGCGCTGGTCCTGGTCGGCGCCGTGGTGTGGCTGGCGGAGAGCCGTACGGAACAGCGCAGGCGGCTCGACCTGCCCGGCGCGGTCCTGGTGACGGCCGGCCTCGCCCTGGTCGCGTACGGGATCGTGCAGACCGAGGAGGAGGGGTGGGGCGCGGCGCCGACCCTGCTGCCGCTCGCCGCCGGGGCCCTGCTGCTCGGGCTGTTCGTGGGGGTGGAGGCGCGGACGAAGGCGCCGCTGATGCCGCTCGGGCTGTTCCGGGTACGGGCCGTGTCGGCGGCCAACACGGCGATGTTCGTCTGTGGCGCGGCCTCGTTCAGCACGTGGTTCTTCATGACGGTGTACATCCAGAACGTCCTCGGCTACACGCCCCTGGACGCCGGACTGGCCCTGATACCCAGCTCGTTGAGCATCGTCCTCGGCTCCAAGCTGGCGCCCCGGCTGATGGCCCGGATCGACGCGCGCGACCTGGCGGTGCTGGGGGCGCTGATCGCGGCGGCCGGGTTCGGCTGGCAGTCGACGATGACGGCCGACGGGACGTACCTCACCGTCGTCCTCGGCCCCGGCATCCTGATGATGGTGGGCATGGGCCTGGCCGCGACCCCGCTGGCGGCGCTGGCCACGGCGGGCGCCGCGCCGGGGGAGGCGGGCCTGGTCTCCGGCCTGATCAACACGTCGCGCACGATGGGCGGCGCGCTGGGTCTCGCCGTCCTGTCGACGGTGGCGGCGGCGCGGACGGCGGGCGGGACGACGCCGGAGGCGCTGACGGCGGGGTACGCGCTGGCGTTCAGGACGGGTACGGGGGTGCTGCTCGTGGGGGTGGTTCTGATGCTGGTGTGGCTGCCGAGGCGTACGGAGACGTAGACCGCTCGCTGTCTCAGAGCCAGCCCTGGCGGCGGGCCGCCCGTACCGCCTCCATGCGGTTGCGGGTGCTCGTCTTGCCGATGGCCGACGACAGGTAGTTCCGTACGGTCGACTCGGACAGATGCAGTTTCGCCGCGATGTCGGCGACGGTCGCGCCGTCGGCCGACGCGTTCAGCGCGTCCCGCTCGCGCGCGGTGAGCGGGCTGGGCCCGGCGCTCAGGGCGGCGGCGGCCAGCGCCGGATCGATGACGGTCTCGCCCGCGAGCACCCGGCGGACCGCGCCCGCCAGCTCCTCCACCGGGCCGTCCTTGACCAGGAAACCCGCCGCCCCCGCCTCCATGGCCCGGCGCAGATACCCGGGCCGGCCGAAGGTGGTCAGGATCAGTACGCGGCAGCCGGGCACCCGGTCCCGCAGCTCGGCGGCGGCGTCCAGGCCGCTGAGGCCGGGCAGTTCGATGTCGAGCAGGGCCACGTCGGGGTGTGCCGTGAGCGCGGCCTCCAGGATGGCGTCCCCGGTGGCCACCTGGGCGACGACCTCCATGTCCTCCTCCATCCCGAGCAGCAGCGCGAGGGCGCCGCGCATCATCCCCTGGTCCTCGGCGAGGAGGAGCCGTACCTTCGGGGCCGGGGTGTGGTCCTGCGGGATGTCCGTCACGGCCAACAGGGTAGGGCGAAGGCGGAGTCGACCC
The DNA here is from genome assembly GCF_044740805.1 of Streptomyces sp. NPDC088261. Classification (NCBI taxonomy): domain Bacteria; kingdom Bacillati; phylum Actinomycetota; class Actinomycetes; order Kitasatosporales; family Streptomycetaceae; genus Streptomyces; species Streptomyces sp. NPDC088261. The sequence goes on along the minus strand of NZ_JBIURL010000012.1, from coordinate 28,053 downwards.
GCCTTCCGTGCCCGACTCCGTCAGCGGTCCCGGGACCGGGCGGCCGGTCCGCCGGGGGACGCGAGGCGTCCGCACGCCGTCTTCCGCCGGCCGCCGCGCCGGTCCGCGTCCCCTGCGGCCGGCCCTGACCCGGTCGGGGCGGTGGTTGTTGCCGAGGCGTCCACCGGGAGGACGGCCGTGACGCGAAACCCGCGCGCCGGGGCGTCCCGGGCGCCCGCGGGCCCGGTCTCCAGGAAGCCGCCGGCCGCCGCGAGGCGTTCGGTCAGGCCGCGGATGCCCGTACCACCGGGGGACGCCGGGCCGCCCTCCGGCCGCCCGAAGTCGAGGGCGGGGTCGGCGGCGAGGGGTCCCGCCCTGTCGGCGGCCGGGGGGCTCGCCCCGACGGTGGTCAGGGCTTCCGTCCCGTCGGAGGTGAGGGCTTCCGCCCCGTCGGTGGCCAGGGCTCCCGCCGTGTCGTCCGTCAGGGGGCCCACCCCGTCGTCCGTGATCTCCAGGCGGACCTGGTCCGCCGAGCCGTCGAGCGTGATCACGCAGTGGGTCGCGGAGCTGTGCCGTACCGCGTTGGTCACCGCCTCCCGTACCACCCACCCCAGCAGCGCCTCGGTCTGCGGCTCCAGCGGCGGGCCCGACAGCCGTACGAGCGGTTCGATCCCCGCCGCCGTCAGCGCGGAGCGCGCCCGGTCCAGGTCGGCGGAGAGGCTGCCCTCGCGGTAGCCGCTGACGGCCTCGCGGATCTCCGTCAGGGCCTGTCGGCCCACCGACTCGATGTCGGAGACCTGCGTCAGCGCCGCGTCCAGGTCGCGCGGCGCGAGCCGCCGCGCGGCCTCCGCCTTCACCACGATCACGGAGAGCGTGTGGCCCAGCAGGTCGTGCAGGTCGCGGGAGAACCGCAGCCGCTCCTGCTCCACCGCCGAGCGGGCCAACTCCTGCCGGGTGGCGCGCAGTTCGCTCACCGTCTCGGCGAGGGTGAGGATCGCGGCGGTCACCATCATCGAGATGAACGTGCCGTACGCGATGGTGATCGCGTCCCAGCCCTCGTAATAGGCCGAGACGACCGCCGCCGCCGCTGTCAGCGGGAAACCCACCACGCCGAGGAGCCGGCCGCGCAGCACACTCCCGCAGGCCAGGCCGAAGAGCGGGAAGAACATCAGCCAGTTGTCGCCGTACCCGGCGGCGAGGCCGAACGTCGGCACCGCCATCGCGCCGAGCAGCCACCAGGTGGTGGGCGTGTTCCGCCTGGACGGGACGAAGGAGCGGAACACCACCGAGATGTAGAGGGAGTTGAAGACCAGCAGCCCCGCGCCGGCGACCCAGGCGTTGGAGGTCTCTCCCCGGACGAGGTTGGAGAACGAGCCGAGGCCGAGCAGCAGCCAGGGCAGCAGGGTGTACCCGCTGGGCGGGCCGGGCCTGCCCTGATCGTGGCGCGGCTCGTCGGCGGCCCGGGCCGGCCGCGTGTGCGTCGGTGTCATGCTGTCCTCGCTGACCTGCGGTACGAGAGCACAGCGTACGAACCGAACACGGCCAGCCACCCGAGCAGCACCACGATCGTGACAGCGCCCGGGGCGTGGCCCGCCGTGGTGGACCAGCCCAGGTCGGCGAAACGGTTGGCCGGGGTGTACGCGGCGACCGACCGCAGCCAGTCAGGGAACGCGTCGATCGGGAACCAGAGCCCGCCGACCACGGCCAACAGCATCAGCGAGCCCATGCTCACCGCCCCCGTGGTCTGGGCCGTCAGGCGGTAGCCGTTGCCGATGCCGAGCAGCGTGAAGGGCAGCGCGCCCGCCCACAGCAGCACCACCAGCGCGGCCCACTGCCACGGGTCCAGGCGTACGCCGTTGACCAGACCGCCCGCCGCGAGCACGGCCAGCAGCGTGGGCAGGACGGTCACCGACGCGCTCATCGCCCGGCCGGTCACCACACCGCGCGGGGACATCGGCGTGACACGCAACTGCCGCAGCCAGCCCTGGGACTTGTCCTCGGCGATCCCCGTGCCGGTCGACACCGCCGCGCCGAGCGCGCCGTACGCCGCCATGCCGACCATCGAGGAGATCTTCCACTCCATGGCGGCCGCGTCGTTGTCCACCCCGATGTTGGTGAACAGCAGGTACATCAGGACGGGACCGCCGGTGCCGAATATCAGGAAGCCGGGATCGCGCAGGGTCCTGCGCACTTCGAGGGCGATGTAGGCGCGCATCACACGGTCTCCTTCGTGGGGTCGGGGTCGGCCGGAGCGCTGTCCGTCAGGGCGACAAAGGCCTCTTCGAGCGTGGCCGGGGTCACTTCGAGCCGGCGGATCCACCCCCGTCCGGCGAGGGCGACCACCGTCGCGTCCGAGTCGCGGGTACGGAGCAGGGCCCGGCCCGCGCGTACCCCGGCGGACACCACACCGGGCAACCGCCCCAGCTCGTCGGCGTGTTGAGAACCCCCGTCCACCAGGTCGAACGACACCAGGTGACCGCCGGCCGCGCTCCTGATCCGCTCGCCGGTCCCGTCCGCGACCACCCTGCCGTGGTCGATCACGACGATCCGGTCCGCGTTCCGGTCGGCCTCCTCCAGGTAGTGCGTGGAGAAGAGAACCGTGTTGCCCCGGTCGGCGTAGGCCCGCATGGAGTCCCAGAACGCCCGCCTGGCCTCCACGTCGAGAGCGGCGGTCGGCTCGTCCAGGACGATCAACTCGGGCCCTCCGGCCAGCGCGACGGCGAACCGTACCCGCTGCGCCTGGCCGCCCGACAGCTTGTCGACGCGGCGCCCCGCGAGGCCGGTGAGCCCGGCGAGGGCGAGCACCTCGTCCACCGGGAGAGGGCGGGGGAAGGTGCTCGCGACGAACGCCACCAACTCCCGTACGGTCACCCGGCGGATGGGCCGGCCGTCCTGGAGCATCGCCCCGACCCGCCCGGCGGCGACGGCCCGCGCGGGCGTCTCCCCGAAGAGCCGTACGGTCCCCGCGTTCGGCTCGTCCAGGCCGAGGAGCAGCGCGATGGCGGTGGACTTGCCCGCGCCGTTGCGGCCGAGGAGCGCGACGGTCTCGCCGCGCGGAATGGTGAGATCGGCCGCGTCGACGGCCCGTACCGTACCGAAGCTCTTGACCACGCCGCTGAAACTCACGGCGGGGGAGGGCGAGTCGGGGAGGGAAAGGGAAGGAGAGTGGGGGAGGGAGGGCGAGTCGGGCACGGTCCCCGGAGCCGCTCGGTCTGCTGTCCGCGTCATGGCCACGACGCTACGGAGCACGGGCACGGCCCCGGCAGAGGCGCATGTACGGACTCGGGCAGTACATATGTCACTGGGCGGGTCCGGCCCACGCACATGGCACTCGGCGGACCCGGCCACGCACATGGCACCCGGCGGACCCGGCGCACACCGGTCGCACACACGAAGGGGCCGCCGCTCACCGCTGCCGGTGTGCGACGGCCCCTGCCGGGACGCCCGTTCAGGCCGCCCTGCTGTTCTCCTCCGGGCGGCGGTGCCGCCCGTACGCCGGAGACGCCGAGTCCTCCGCCGGAGCCGCGCCCCCTCGGTGTTTTCCGATGCCGCCGTCGTCGCCCCGGTGGTCGTCCGCTCCGTGCGGGACCGGCCGTCCCTGGGTCGTGTCGGTTCGGGCTTCAGACATGTGGGAAGTCACCCCGTCGTGATCGCTGCTGGTCAGGTCGTTCCGCTGGTACGCGCAGGGACCGGCCGCCCCCGCACCGCCCCCGGCGGAGTCGTGGTCACTGTCCACACCACGCGGTCACTTTCCCCACCACGCGCGCACACCACGGTCACCGACCGTGTGCGGTCGATACGGCTGCGTAGCCCCGGCGAAAGTCTAGGCCCGCCCTCAGGACCGGACTCAGCCAGGTGCCCCGCGGCCGGTGAGCGGTGCCTGTTGCAACGGCACCGGCCTGCACATCACAGGAGTGCCGGAGGCGCCGGATGGTTCCCCGTCGGAGCGTTCCGCTTGTGCCGGTTCTGTGACCGGCGCCGACGGCGGACCCGACAGCTGCCCTGACCGCGGCCCCGTCCCCGGACCCGACCACGGACCCGACCCGGACGCCGACCCCGGCCGCGGCCCCGACCCGGGCGCCCGGGGCACGTCCGCCGGCGCCGTCAGCCGCGCCACCCCGCACGGCACCGCCGCCGTCGCGTACGGCAGCCGCAGCCCGCCGTCCGGGGTCCACACCCCGGCCCCCGCCAACCACCCCTCAGGGGCGGCCCGTTGGTGCAGCCGGCGGCCCGCCGGGCGCCACACGCCCAGCCAACTGCCCGCCGCCCCGTCGATCCGCAGCGCCACCGCGCAGCTCTCGGGCATCAGCACCTGCCCCGGCTGTACGGCGAACGGCGTCACCGCGCAGTCCGCCAGCCGCAGGCAGTCGGGGAAGCGCACCGGCCGCTCGCTGCCCCACACCCCCCAGCCCAGCCGGTCGTGTCCCGCCGCGTCCGACCGGATCAGCAGCAGCCCGCTGTCGGGGTCCGCCAGCACCAGCCGGTCGTTGCTCTCCTCCGTGATCCGGAGCAACTCCGTGACCTCACCGCCCCGTTCGAGGTCGACGGCCACGGCCTTCACCACGCCGTCCCGCTCCCGGTCGAGGGCGAGGAACCGTCCCGTACGGTCCAGCCAGACGCCCCCCGAGCAGTGGCCCGCCACCTCCGCGACCCGCTCGGGGCCGGATGTGCCGCCCGCCACCTGCCAGACCGTGGTCGTACGGACCCCCGCCCGCAGGGCGTGGACACGGCGGCCGTCCGGCGACGGCGGCAGGACCGTCAGCTCCCCGGCGTCCTGACCCTCGCCGTACGCGAGGGAGCCCAGGGGCAGTTGACCCGTTCCGGGGCCCGTCGGGTACAGCAGCGAGAAGTCGTGCCGGTCCGCCACCCGCCGCCGTACGAGCACCCGGCCGTCGGCCAGCGGGACCACGTCCGTGTCCGGCTCCTCCGGCTGGTCGAGGGGGAGCGGGACGGCGTAGGGCTCGTGCCCGTCCAGCGTCCAGCGCTCCGCGAACCACGCGTCGGCGCCGCCCCGCGCGAGCGCCAGCCGGGCGGCGTAGGTGCCGTCCGCCGTGATCGCGAACGGGTTGCGCCGTACCGCTCCGTCCTCCGTCGCCTTCTCGATGGCACAGACCGTCATCGGTTGGTCACCTCCGGCGACGAAGCTAGTCATCGCACTTCCTGCCGAACAACGCGAGAACAGCCTCTTCATACATAAGGGTGGCGATGGGGCGATTCGCCTGAGATCGAGGGGGTGGTTGTGCTGTCCGCGGTCGCCGTGGATAAGGTAAGGCTCGCCTTAGTGAATCGTTTTCTCTCCCCCTGGAGCACACAGATGTCCGTACGACTGTCCGTGCGACGCCGTGGCGCGGCCGCCGTGGTCGCCCTCGCCGCCGCCCTCACCCTCGCGGCGTGCGGCGGCAGTTCCTCCGACACGTCCTCGGGCAACGGCTCCGGCTCCGGCTCCGGCGCCGGAGGCGGGGCCAAGGCCGACGCCGCCGGGAAGGCCGCCGTCGCCACCGGCGGCGAGGACTTCGCCGGCGCGGCGAAGAAGACCGCGGCCTTCGGGACGGACGCGAAGCCGGGCGAGTTCCCGCGCACGATCACCCACGCCATGGGCAAGACCGTGATCGAGGCGCGCCCCCAGCGGGTGGTCGTGCTGGACGTGGGCGAATTCGACAACGTTGTCTCACTCGGCGTCAAGCCGGTCGGCTGGGCGGCCACCCAGCCCGGCGACAAGGTGCCCGCGTACCTCGCGAAGCAGGCGGGCGACCCCAAGAGCGTCGGCACGATCAGCGGCCTCAACCTGGAGGCCATCGCGGCCCTCAAGCCCGATCTCATCCTGGGCAGCCAGCTGCGCGCGGCCGACAAGTACAACGAACTGGCCAAGATCGCCCCCACGGTCTTCTCCATCCGCCCCGGCTTCACCTGGAAGGAGAACTACCTCCTCAACGCCAAGGCACTCGACAGACTGGCGGAGGCCCAGGCCAAGCTCGCCGATTATCAGAAGCGGGTCGCGGCGCTCGACACGGCCCTCGGCACCGACAGGCCCACCATCTCGATGGTCCGCTTCCGCCCGGGACAGCTGCGGCTGTACGCGGAGAGCTCGTTCATCGGCACGATCCTCAAGGACGCCGGGCTGCCCAGGCCCAAGAACCAGCAGATCCAGGACCTCGCGGTGGAGATCAGCCCCGAGAAGATCGACGACGCCGACGCCGACTGGATCTTCTGGGCCACCTTCGGCGACCCGTCGAAGACCGACGAGGCGGCGGCCACCTCCAGCCCGCTGTGGAAGAACCTCGCCGCGGTCAAGAGCGGGCACGTCGAGAACGTGGACGACGAGACGTGGTACCTGGGCCTCGGCGTCACGGCGGCGGACCTGGTCCTGGACGACCTGCGGGGCTACCTCGCGAAGTGAGCGCGGGCGACTCCGCGGTACGGCTCCGCAGGGCGACTCCGCGGTACGGCTCCGCAGGCTGACTCCGCGGTACGACTCGTACGGTACGGCTCCCCGGGCGGCTCGCTCGGTACGACTCGTGCGGTACGACTCCGCGGGGCGCCCCACAGCGTGACCGGTGGGCCCTCCCACGGCATGGTCGGCGGGGCACGGCGGGCAGGTAGCCTTTCCCCGTGCCCCGACTGTCCGAAGTCCTCGCCTCGCTCGACGCCCTCTGGCCCCCCGAGCGTGCCGAGCAGTGGGATGCCGTCGGCACGGTCTGCGGTGATCCCGACGCGTCCGTGACCCGGGTCCTGTTCGCGGTCGACCCCGTCCAGGACATCGTGGAAGAGGCCGTGCGGCTCGGCGCCGAGCTGATCGTCACGCACCACCCGCTCTACCTGCGCGGTACGACGACGGTCGCGGCGTCCACCTTCAAGGGCCGGGTCGTGCACACCCTCATCCGGCACGACATCGCCCTGCACGTCGCGCACACCAACGCCGACAGCGCCGACCCCGGTGTCTCCGACGCCCTCGCGGGCGCGCTGGACCTGCGGATCGTACGACCCCTCGTACCGGACCCGACCGACCCGGCGGGCCGCCGGGGCCTCGGCCGTGTCTGCGAACTCGACCGGCCCGCCACCCTGCGCGACTTCGCCGCGCGCGTCGCCCACCGGCTGCCCGCCACCGCGCAGGGCATCAGGATCGCCGGCGACCCGGACGCCCTCGTCCGTACCGTCGCCGTCAGCGGCGGCTCGGGCGACAGCCTCTTCGACCAGGTCAGAGCCGCGGGCGTGGACGTCTTCCTCACCGCCGACCTGCGCCACCACCCGGTCTCCGAGGCCACCCACCACTCACCGCTGGGACTGGTCGACGCCGCCCACTGGGCCACCGAATGGCCCTGGTGCGAGCAGGCCGCCGCCCAGCTCGACGAGATCTCCGACCGCCACGGCTGGGACCTGCGGGTCCACGTCTCGACGACGGTCACCGACCCCTGGTCCGCCCACCTCTCCTCAGGAGCCCCCAACTGAACGCCGACCCCGCCGACCAGATCCGCCTCCTCGACGTCCAGGCCCTCGACCTGCGGCTGTCGCAGCTCGACCACAAGCGTGCCTCGCTGCCCGAGCACGCCGAGATCGAGTCGCTCACCAAGGACCTCGCGCAGCTGAAGGACCTGCTCGTCGCCTCCCAGACCGAGGAGAGCGACACCGCCCGCGAGCAGACCAAGGCCGAGCAGGACGTCGACCAGGTGCGCCAGCGCGCCGTACGCGACCAGCAGCGCCTCGACTCCGGCACGGTCAGCTCGTCCAAGGACCTGGAGAGCCTCCAGCGCGAGATCGTCTCGCTCGCCAAGCGGCAGGGAGACCTGGAGGACGTCGTCCTCGAAGTGATGGAGCGCCGCGAGTCCGCGCAGGAGCGGGTCGCCGAGCTGACGGAACGTGTCTCCTCCGTCCAGGCGAAGACCGACGACGCGATCGTGCGCCGCGACGCGGCCACGGAGGGCCTGGACGCCGAGGCTGCGACGGTCACCAAGGAGCGCGAGGTCATCGCCGGGACGCTCCCCGCCGACCTCCTCAAGCTGTACGAGAAGCTGCGCACCCAGCAGGGCGGGGTGGGCGCGGCCCGCCTCTACCGGCGGCGCTGCGAGGGCTGCCAGCTGGAGCTCAACATCACCGAGGTCAACGAGGTGAAGGCGGCCCCGCGCGACGCGGTGTGGCGCTGCGAGAACTGCCGCCGGATCCTGGTCCGTACCGCTGATTCGGGCCTGTAGACGATGACAGTGCCCACGGCGGGAACGGGCCCGTCGGTCACGCCCACCTTCTACGTGGAGGCGGACGGCGGCTCCCGGGGCAACCCGGGGCCCGCCGGGTACGGTGCGGTCGTCCTCGACCCCCGGACCGGCGAGGCGCTGGCGGAGGCGGCCGCGTACGTCGGCGTCGCGACGAACAACGTCGCCGAGTACAAGGGTCTGATCGCCGGGCTCACGGCGGCGAAGGCGCTCGACCCGGAGGCCCGGGTGCATGTCCGGATGGACTCCAAGCTGGTCGTCGAGCAGATGACGGGCCGCTGGAAGATCAAGCACCCGGACATGAGGCCGCTGGCGGCGGAGGCGGCGCGGATCCTGCCGGCGGACCGGGTGACGTACGAGTGGATCCCCCGCGAGCGGAACCAACACGCGGACCGGCTGGCGAACGAGGCGATGGACGCGGGCAGGCAGGGCAGGCAGTGGGACGCGTCGGCGTCCACGGCGGCGCTGGACGCGGGGGCGGCGCGGTCGGCGGCGGGACTGGGGACGGGTCCGGGCGTGACGGCGCCGGGCGTGACGGACCCGGGCGTGACGGACCCGGGCGTGACGGCGCCGGGCGTAACGGCGCCGGTGGACGTCGACGAGTCCGACGGGTCCGCGGAGTCCACCCCGTCGGAGCAGGACGACACATCGACGGGATGGGGCGGGTCCGCGGACCTGGGGCCGCCCGCCACCTTCGTCCTCCTCCGCCACGGCGAGACGGCGCTCACGCCGAGCAAGCGTTTCTCCGGGAGCGGGGGCACGGACCCGGAGCTGTCGCCGGCCGGCCGCCGGCAGGCGGAGGCCGCGGCCGCGGCGTTCGCCGCACGCGGCACGGTCCAGGACATCGTCTCCTCGCCCCTGCTGCGCTGCCGCGAGACCGCGCAGGCGGCGGCGGACAGGCTGGGCCTGGACGTCGTGATCGAGGACGACCTGCGCGAGACGGACTTCGGGGCGTGGGAGGGGATGTCGTTCGCGGAGGTACGGGAGCGGTACCCCGACGACCTCGCCGCCTGGCTCAGCTCACCGAAGGTCGCCCCCACGGGCGGCGGCGAGAGCTTCGCGACGGTGGGCCGCCGGGTCGCGGCCGCCCGCGACCGCCTGCTCACCCGGTACGCGGGCCGCACGGTCCTGGTCGTCACGCACGTGACACCGGTGAAGGAACTGGTACGCCTGGCCCTCGGCGCCCCGCCCGAGTCGCTGTTCCGGATGGAACTCTCGGCGGCGTCGGTGTCGGTGGTGGCGTACTACGCGGACGGCAACGCGTCGTTGAGACTCCTGAACGACACCTCGCACCTGCGCTGAGGGCGGCCCGTCGGGAGCGGGACGGCAGGTGATCGAACGTCATGACGGTTTACCGCCAGACAGGTTGCCTTCCGGCGATCACGCTGGAGCCATGGACAAGAGCAGAGGAAAAGTAGCCCTGGTCACCGGCGGCAGCCGTGGCATCGGCGCGGCGGTCGCGTTGCGGCTGGCGCGGGAGGGCGCCGATGTAGTGCTGACCTATGAGCGGGACGCGGAGAGCGCGGCCAAGGTGGTCGGTCGGATCGAGGCGGAGGGCCGTCGGGGCCTCGCGATCCTGGCCGACAGTGCCGACGTCGCCGCGGTGATAGGAGCCGTGGACGAGGCAGCGGCGACGTTCGGTGGCCTCGATGTACTCGTCAACAACGCGGGCGTGTTCCTGGTCGGGCCCGCGGACGATCTCGGGCCGTCGGAGTTCGACCGGACCATGGCGGTGAACGTGCGGGCGCCGTACGTGGCCTCGCGGGCCGCGGCGCGGCACATGGGCGACGGGGGACGCATCGTCAGTATCGGCAGCAACGTGGCCGAGCGGACGGTGTTTCCCGGGTTCAGCCTGTACGCGACGAGCAAGACCGCGCTCATCGGCATGACCAAGGGCCTGGCGCGCGATCTGGGGCCGCGAGGCATCACCGTCAACCTCGTTCACCCGGGGCCGACCGATACGGACGCCAACCCCGCCGACGGACCCAACGCCGGCATGATCCGCGGGCTGACCGCACTGGGGCACTACGCGGAGCCGGACGACATCGCCGCCACCGTCACCTACCTGACCGGCGCCGACGCCCGCTACATCACCGGAACCACGATCAGCGTCGACGGAGGCTTCGCCATCTAGGAGTTGACGAACATCTCGGGCCCGCTGCCGCTGCCGGCCGGAGTGAAAACCGGATGCCGGGGCGGCCGGGGGCGTACCACCATGAGGTGATGACCTGGGAACTGACGGACGACGTCGAGGCGTTCCGGCGCGAGGCGGGCGCGTATCTGGCGCGGGACGCGGCGCGTAACACCGTGTTGCTGACGGTGAGCGAGTTGCTGCGGAACGGCTCGACGGCCGCCGCGGCGGGCACCGTACCCGCCCGGTTCGGGTGGTGGCGGGAGCGGGCGGGGGCGGAGGTGACGGGCGCGTTCGTGCGGACACCCCCGCGTCCGCCGGTCCTCGGACCCATGAACCCCGGCGCCGCGTCGGCGCTGGCCCGCGTGTTGCGTGCGACCGGCGGCCCGGTTTCCGGTGTCCAGGGCGGTACGGACGCGGCGCGGGCGTTCGCCGAGGAGTGGGCGGCCGACCCCGCGGCGGGTGCGACCGGCCTCCGGCTGTTCCGGCTGGGGGAGTTGACGCCGCCCAGCCCCGCGCCCGAGGGCCGGGCGCGGTACGCCACGGACGACGACATCCCGCTCGCGGTGGAGTGGGTGAACGCGTTCGCGGCCGAGATCGGGGAGCCCACCGGGACGGACCACTCGGCGGCGACGGCCCAACGCGTCGCGGACGGCCGCCTGTTGTTCTGGGAGGCCGGCGGCGAACCGGTGTCCCTGGCGTCGACCGCCCCCCTCGTGGCGGGCCAGGTCCGGGTCGGCCCCGTCTACACCCCGCCGGCACACCGGGGCCACGGATACGCGGCGGCGGCGACGGCCGCCGTCAGCGCGGCGGCCCGCGAGGCGGGCGCACGGGAGGTCCTGCTCTTCACGGACACGGCAAACCCGACGAGCAACGCCCTGTACGAACGCCTGGGTTACCGCGCCCTGGATGACTTCGCCGTACTGCACTTCGCCGATCCCGGCGAGTAGGACGCCAATCCCCGCCGCTCCGGGGGCACTTCAAGCCCGTCCGGCGATTGAGGACATCAGTAGCCCGCACCGACCGCCCGGCCACCCGACCGCACCCGGACCACACAACTCAGACGCGCCGCGTCAACCGCAACGTAGAGGCCTCCCGCGCCAACCCCTCCACCCGCCCCCAGTCCTTCGCCGCCAGCGCGTCCGGCGGAACCATCCACGTCCCCCCGACACACCCCACGTTCGGCAGCGCCAGATACTCCGGCGCCGACTCCGCCGTGATGCCACCCGTCGGGCAGAACCGGACCTGCGGAAGCGGGCTGCTCAGGGACTTGAGGTACGCCGTGCCGCCCGCCGCCTCCGCCGGGAAGAACTTCATCTCCGTCACCCCGTACTCCAGCAGCGCCACCACCTCCGACGCCGTCGACACCCCCGGCAGGAACGGCACACCGAACTCCCGCGTCGCGTCCAGCAGCGTCGGCGTCCACCCGGGGCTCACCAGGAAGCGCGCGCCCGCCGCCACAGCTCCGGCCACCCCGGCGGGGTTGAGGACCGTGCCCGCCCCGATCACCGCGTCCGGCACCTCCGCGGCTGTCGCGCGGATCGCGTCCAGCGCGGCCGGTGTCCTGAGCGTCACCTCGATCGCGGGCAGCCCGCCCGCGACCAGCGCACGGGCGAGCGGGACGGCGTCGGCGGCGTCGTGGAGGACCACCACGGGGATGACGGGGGCGAGGTCGAGCAGGGAGGTCATGGCGTCATCCTGCCCCTCGTACGCACCCCACGCAATGCCCGTTGCGCACCACGCAACGCACGCGATCAGACCCCCGCAGACCCTCCCCTCAGCGGGAGTCACCCCTCACGGGATTCAGTGGATCTCCCTGACCACCACATCCAGCGCCCACGTCCGCCCCGCCCCCGCCGGAGCCGTCGCCTCCACCACGTACCCCAGGTCCCGCAGCGTCTCCACGAGCTTCGCGGGCGTCCTGGGCCGGGCTCCGGCCGTCAGCAGGTCCCGGACCAGCCGCCCCTTCGTCGCCTTGTTGAAGTGGCTGACCACGGACCTCTTCTCGACCCCGGTCGCCGCGTCGGTCTGCGCGTGCAGCACCCGTACCGTCGCCGTACGCCCGGCGAGCGCGCCCTCCGGCTTCCACGCCGCCGCGTACGCGGACGAACGCAGGTCCAGCACCATCCCGTCGCCCGCCGCCTCGGGCAGGACGGAGCGCATAGGCGTCCGCCAGTACGGGCCGAGCGCGCCGAGGCCCGGCAGCCTGACCCCCATCGCGCAGCGGTACGGGGGGATCCGGTCGCCGATCCGTACGGCACCCCACAGCCCGGAGAAGACCAGCAGCGACTTCCCGGCGCGGCGCTTCGCGGCGGTGTCGAGGGTGGCGAGGCCGAGGGCGTCGTACAGCACGCCGGTGTACAGCTCCCCGGCCGGACGCGCGCCGGCGGTCCGCAGGACGACGTTCTTCGCGATCTCGCCGCGCAGCCCCTCGGTGAGGCCGAGCACGTCACGCGCCTTGTCCTCGTCGGCCGCGCACAGCTCCACCAGCTCGTCCAGCACGGCGGCCCTGGCCCCGGCGAGCCCCGGCAGCGACAGGGACTCCGCCTTGAGCGGCGCACCGCGCCCGGCGGCGGCCTTCCCTTCGGACGGCGGGAGCAGCACGAGCACGGCGGTTCTCCTTCGGGACGTACGGGAGGGGGAGTACCCCGCGCGCCAGGGTAGGCGACGTCCGGGGGGCGGCGCGGCGCCGCACCGCCCCGCAGTCCTCAGGCGTGCGCGCCCCGCCAGACCCGTACCGACGCGACGCATCCGCCCGGCGAGGACGTGTCCGCACGGCGGGTAACATGGTCAACACGGCAGACGAGCCGGGCGGACGGCCGCGTCAAGATCTCCGATCTTGCCGAGGAACGTCCGGGCTCCACAGGGCAGGGTGGTGGCTAACGGCCACCCGGGGTGACCCGCGGGACAGTGCCACAGAAAACAAACCGCCGGGAGCTTCGGCCCCCGGTAAGGGTGAAACGGTGGTGTAAGAGACCACCAGTGCCCAGGGTGACCTGGGCAGCTAGGTAAACCCCACCCGGAGCAAGGTCAAGAGGGGCCTCCGTAGAACGAGACCCTGCGCGGACGCTAGAGGGCTGCCCGCCCGATGTCCGCGGGTAGACCGCACGAGGCCGGCGGCAACGCCGGCCCTAGATGGATGGCCGTCTCCCCGGCCGCCGCGAGGCAACCGGGCGACAGAACCCGGCGTATAGCCCGGCTCGCTCTGTCGGGTAACGGAGAAGTGCTCCTGACCAGGTAAAACACCAGGTCAGGGGCGCTTTCGTTGATCGCTACGCATCGTTTCCCTGCTCACTCTTTGTGACCTTTTCTGGGTACTTCTGGCTGCTGTGTGGCGATCGTGTGTCGGTGAGCGAAGCGTTTCGGGGTCCGCCTGTCCCAAGAGGATTCAACACCAGCACTAAAGAGCGATCTATCGATCAGTGACTAGGTGCGGTCGGTCATATGGGCTGATCCCATTGCTTTGGGCGTTGGTGGGGTCCGCCTTCGGGCTTGTAGCCACCGGGGGTCCACACCTTGGCATCGGATACGCCGGTGATCTTCGCAAGCTCAGAGGCCGCGGCCGGGTAGTTCGATGCACCGTCGAGCTGGAGCTCGATGCCTCGCACGAAGTGCTCCTGTGAGCTGATGACTTCCTTCTCGTGTGCCTCGTCCCAGCCGACGAGAATGTCGGTCACGGACGGGAAGCCATTGTAGGTGTTCACGACAGGACGATCCTGCAAGTACAACGGACTGCGGAACGGACGGGGCACCTGACAGGAAGATGAAGCCGGAGCTGGCGAAGACGTAGGCCGCCTCGCTCGGAATCGTCTGTTCAACCACGATGCGCAAACCGCCGCTCGCCCAGCGTTGCGGTGCGCAGGGCCGATTCGGCCTCCGAGTCGCCGACGTTCTGAGCCAGGTACCGCGTCACCGTGGATCTTCGGCAGAACGATTCGAATTGCTCCTGGCATCGGCAGAGTTGTCGGATGAACCTCGATCGAGTCGTACGCGTTACGTGATCGCCAGATACCACAAGTACTTCTTCGGCGCGTTGCCGTCGATCGTCTCGTACCACGCGGTCGCCGTTGTTGCTGGTGCAGTGGTGCGTCTCGTTCAGCACGGTGAAGGTGACCCGGCCGCCCTCAAGGGCACGGAAAGAGCTGGTGACCGTTTTGAGGCGCTGTCGGCCGCCGTTGGCGCGGATCAGCTCGGCCCCGGCCTTGATGCCGTACGTTTCGGAGACCTTGTCGCTCATCAGGCTCGGCATCAAGGTCATGGTGTTGCGGCTCTGGTCGCGCCTGACGGCCGCGATCTGCACCCTCGGACCTGGGGGTGCGGGCCCCGAACGGCGGCCCGCCGTCCCAGTGGAAGAAGCGGGAGGAGCTGGCGAACTCCAAGAGGCTGATGACGGCGAGGAGAGGGTTCTTGCCGGGGCAACTCCAGCACTTGAGCCCCTGACAGAAGCCCTCCCGGCGTGTGAACCGGCCGGACTCGTCAACGGTGTACCAGTGAGAGATGAAGCGGAGCTGCTCGCGCGTGAAGCGCCAAGGCGTCCTCGGCGCGGAGGAACTCCGCGCACCAACCGGCAATTTTGCCAGCCGAGCGTGTGCTCCGGGGGCTTCCAGGAACCGCTAGGTTCCCTCATCCAGGCTGGTCCGAGGAAGGACGGTACGAGAGCGTCTACCTGTTCTGCTGTGAGGGCTGGGACTGGGACTCGCCTCCCTTGCAACCGCGCGATTCTACCGGCGCTGATTAATCATTAGCTGATTTCCATCCCGCGTTCGCAGCTCAGGAGTTACTCTCCGAGCTAATGCGTGACGCCAGGTTGCGCGCTGGCATGGAGATGGGGGAGAACGTCGATGCCCAAGGGACACAAGTGCCCGGTGTGCGGCACGAACACAGTCCAGTGGACGAGTGCCAACAAGTTGCAGTGCACGAAGTGCAAGTCTCGCTACGACAAGAGCGTCTTCGGTCTCTGAGCTGGTGCGCTCCGTACGTGGTGACATCCGCTGGGTGCAACGGTGCTGGGCTGCGAAATGGAGTCCTCGCAGGCCCTGGATGGAGCTGGGCGGGGCGCACCTACTGGGCGAGCCTCAGTTCATGCTTGTAGTCGGCGATGGCGACGACAGCCGTTCACTGCCCCTTGGGCACGGGTTCATGCAGTTTGATCTGCAACGCGGCGCCGGTCGCCCTCGGCGACGAGCAGTCCGCTCGAAGGCCGAGTAGATGATCTGAAGCATCTGACCGCTCCGCTTTCCGGACATCTTGTAGTAGCTCAGGTTTGCACAGAGCGAATAGGCGAAGGCCCGGTCCGATTTCTGGTAGAAGTCGGACCGGCCGGAGGCCTTGAGGGAATCCCACAGTCGCTTTGCGATGGGGTGCCACATCCCTCACTGTTCGGTACCTTGACCTCGCGCATGGTGCCCTTGGTGACGGGCTGGGCGGCGTTGGCCTTGCGCTCTCGCGGGCGGGCGAGGTCTGACTCCCTGTGGGGCACGGGGCCGGGCATCTCACCCAGCGCCTTCGCTGAAGAGCCAGGCCCCGAAGGAAATGCTTCCGGGGCCGGCGCGGCTCTACGGGCCCGAGGGGCCCGGCACTCTGCGCGACTAGGGCAGGCCAGGACGTCCACCTCGGTAGCAGGCTCGGCACACTGCACGCCGTGCTGATCCGCGGCTGTGCACTGGTGGCCGTCACGTCGCGGTACGCGGAGACTCAGTTGGGGCCAACTCGCCCGTAGGAGCTGCCCGCGATCGTAACTCGCCTGGACACAAAGCCTCCTGGTTTGCGGGTAAGAGGCTTTGAGGATCTGTGAAGGGCATCAGGAATAGTTCCCTGGAGGGGGCTTACTGGCGGAGTTCTCAAACCGCAGGAGCTCAACCCTCTGCTCGTGTATACGGAATCCACCGGCGTTCCTGGAGTACGGGCAGCTGTAAGTGGAGCCACACTCTTACGGTGCGTCGAGTCGTCTCTGGAAGCTTAACTTTTACGATCTGTCACACTCCTGCGTAACGGTGAGTGGCAATCAAGCAAACGACCCCGGCTGACGGTGCGCGAACACCTGGCCGGGGTCATCGGCCGAGAGGGGCATCTGCGCCGAGCGTGATGCGAGTGCATAGACTGCTCCTCGCTCTCCTGTCGCTTCCGGATGGCACCCCGCCCCCATCGACACCGTGACCGACCAGGTTGGGGGAAGGGGTGGACCGTGGCCAAGGCGTTCGCCGCTCTGGAGAAGACGCGCTACTTGCGCCGCGAGCGCGGCCAGGACGCAGAGACCGGACTCTGGGGAACGCAGACGCACGTCTCTGACCTGCTGATGGATCGCATCCCGGCGGTCGATGCACCGAGGCGGCGGAGCGTCGGTGATCTTCCCCGGAGGGAAAAGAACCGAGGCAAGAACCTCCTTCCTGAATCTGCGGCCAATGCCGAAAAGGCACCGACAGCGCCTCACGCCGATGAGGAAGAAGATGCCTTCAGCGATGACCGTCGCCAGGTCGGCACAGACTGGCCGCGCTGCCTCGATGCTTGCACTGCCCTGGGGCCGGCGCCGCCCTTGGGCTGGCACTGTCAGCACAGGTCGTGGCGCACCTGATGGAGCAGAGCTACATGCACACCTCGGCTGTCCTGGTAGCGCTCGTCTCCGCCCTGCCGCCGCTCGTCGTGGCACACATGCTGCGCATGGCGGCGGACGCCAGCGGGCGAGGCGACCGCTTCCATGTCCATCCGCCCACTCGGAGAGCTGGCAGCCGAGCCGGCAGACGCCTTCGACCAGGAGGGGCGGGCCCCTGGCGGCGAGGGCCCACGGAGTGAAGAACTCGTACGAGGAGCTGGCCGACGACGTGGACGAGCTGGTGGCCGGTGCGGAAGTAGCGACGCAGGCGCCTGCCCGGGAGCTGGCGGAGCCGGAGCAGGCAGGATCGAAGTCGCGACGGCAGGGCATTGCCATGAAGGCCATCCCGCTGACGGTTCTCAAGGAGACTGTCGCTGTCATGCTGGTCCGGGGGGAAAGATCACCGAGCCCACTCTGGTGCAACAGCTCGGGCGCTGGGAACATCCGTCGGCCCGACGGGCGGTCAGTCATGACTATCTCCGCAGATGCGGAGAGCAGTTACGGAAGCGTGGGCCCACCAACCGGATCAGAGGGCACCTCGCGTGTGCGGGAGCAGCCGAGCTCGATGATCTTCTGGCGCTCGCGGAGGGAAACCTGGCACATGAAAGGTGACAGGTTTTACGGACCATCCCCGCTGGCGCGGGGAGCGCCGCTACAGTGTGCGTGTAGCGACACATAAAACTTGACCTTTCAACATTGAATGTCAGGTGGGTGTTGCGTGGTGTGCAGGAGAAAGCAGGGCCGCGCCCGCCACGGCGCGGCCCCGCTAGGACGGGTTCGGTAGACCCGTCTGACTGGCTGCCTAGGCGGCCAATATTTGGTGATGAGGGGTCAGTTACAGGTCGTGACGCTTCCTCCAGTCGTTGAACCAGTCGGCAAGAATCCGAGTGGCCAGCGCTGAAACGAAGGCGATCAAGACCTTGGCTGGCCCCTTTCTCCTTTCGCGAGACGTTCCGTCGCTCATGATCTCCTCCGATGCATCGATGGGCGTGGCGCTAGCCACGAACATGTATGCCGACGAACGGAGTTACACGCGTCGGACGGACCGACATCGCAAGGACGACGATACGGCGGCGCGCATGAGGCGTGCGCCCAAACGCCGGGATTGCCACGAGCACAGTGTGCCAACACCCGGTTGCAGGACCCGGGCAACCTCGGAACCGTGGCAACTTCCGAGCTGCTAAGGCGTGGCGGTGCCAGCCTTCGCGTACCCCAGGGTTGCACCCCGACTCCGTCGGGCCTGGTCTAAGATCGCGTGCCACCTGCGGACGCACTCACCTCCCCCTAAGGCGGTGCCCCGGCCGGATCCTTGAAGCCATCGCGGGCCGTCTGAATCCAGTTCTCAACGGAGGCGGCCGGTCCGGCGGAAAATCCGAGCGGGTCACTTTGAATACTTGGTCGCCAACCACGCTGCAGTGCTGTGATGCCTTCCTGTCCCGGGGCATGTCGGTGGAAATTGCCTACCGCGATGGGCCGCAAGAGCGGAGACTCGGGGTGTGGCTGACATGGGGGTGTTTCGGGACGCGGTTCTTGCTTGGGATGCGGGGGGTTCCGGGGAGCTGGCGCGGGAGTTGGTGGGGGCCGTGGGGGTTCGGGGGGTTGTGCTGGTGGAGGGGCCCAGTGATGACGCCGCGGTGAGTGCGCTGGCCGCGCGGCGTGGGAGGGATCTGGGCGGCGAAGGTGTTTGTGTGCTGGCCATGGGGGGTGCCATGAGTGTGGGGCGGTTCGCGCGGCTCCTTGGGCCGCCCGGGCTTGGGTTGCGGCTTGTGGGGTTGTGTGACGAGGCGGAAGTCTCGTTCTACGCCCGGGGGTTGGAGCGGGCCGGTGCGGCTCCGGAGGGGATCTTCGTTTGTGCGGCCGATCTGGAAGATGAGTTGATCCGGGCCCTGGGGGCGGATCGGGTGGCCGAACTGGTCGAGGTCGAGGGCGACCTGCGGGCCCTCCAGACCTTCCTGCGCCAGCCCGCCCAGCAGGGCCGTACCGCACAGCAGCAGTTGCGGCGCTTCCTCGGTACGAAGAAGGGGCGCAAGATCCAGTACGGCCGCGTCCTCGTCGACGCCCTGGACCTCGACCGCGTACCCGCCCCGCTCGACGGGCTTCTCGCGAGCGTCTGACCGGTGGGATGAACCGTCCCCTGCCGGTCTGCGTTCTCCGTCAGTGGGCCCACGGCGGTGTGATCGTGCTGCCGTCCGTCAGGCGGGCCGTGAGGCCCGTGCGTGTCGTGACCCACATGTGCGTGGGTTCGTCCGTGGTGTTGGCGACCGCCACCTCGGAGCCCGCCGGAGCCACCGCCGCGTCCCCCGCGTCGAGTTCGGCCGTTTCGGCGTCGATCGTGAGGCGGAGGCGGCCCGACAGGACGTAGAACGTCTCCTCCTCGCTGATCACATGGGCCGGCGCCACCGTCCCCGCCGGGACCTCGCCGCGCCACGCGGCGAGGTCGTGACTGCCCGTGCCAGGACGGACGTACGAAACGAACCGGGTGCCGTGGATCTCGTGCACGACGGCCTCGTCGCCGCGGATGAAAGGCATGCGGGTGTTCCTCCTCATGGGCAAGTAACTTGTCCATATAGACAAGCCGCTTGACGAGTTATAGTCAAGCCCATGGACGACCCCGGCCCCCTGGCCTTCTCCGCGCTCGTACTGGGACTCTCCGGTCAGCTGGTACGGGAGATCCACGCGCGCGTGACCCAGCAGGGATTCGAGGATCTGCGGCCCGCGCACGGCTTCGCCTTCGTTCGCATTTCGCGGGGCGGCGCCACCACCGCCGATCTCGCCGAGCACCTCGGGGTGACCAAGCAGGCCGCCGCCCAGTCCGTCGAGGAACTGGTCCGCAAGGGGTACGTGGTCCGGCGCCCCCACCCCCACGACGCCCGCGCCCGCCTCCTG
Organism: Streptomyces sp. NPDC088261; assembly: GCF_044740805.1. Lineage (NCBI taxonomy): Bacteria > Bacillati > Actinomycetota > Actinomycetes > Kitasatosporales > Streptomycetaceae > Streptomyces > Streptomyces sp. NPDC088261. The sequence goes on along the minus strand of NZ_JBIURL010000012.1, from coordinate 8,264 downwards.
GAGCTGACCGAGACCGGCTGGGCCGCCACCCGCGCCGCCGATCAGGCCGCCCGCGAGGCCGTCGCGCCGTGGCGGGAGGCCCTGGGCGAGGCGCGCTTCAGCGAGCTGGTCGCCGACCTGGCCCGGATCGCCCCCCGGGGACCGATCCGCCCCACCTGACCGCCCTCGCGGACCATCTGCCGTCCTCGTGCCGCACGTCGATGGGGTGGTGGAAGGCCGCCGAGACGTTCTCCGTCGTCACGACCGACTCCACCGCGCCGGAGGCGACCACCCGGCCGTCGTCGATGAGGAGGGCGTGGGTGGTGGAGGTCGGCAGCTCTTCGAGGTGGTGGGTGACCAGGATCGACGCGAGGGTGGGATGGGTGCGGTCGAGCAGGTCGATCGTTTCGAGGAGCTGCTCGCGGGCCGCCACGTCCAGGCCCGTCGACGGTTCGTCCAGGAGCAGCAGGCGCGGGTCGCACACGAGCGCGCGGGCGATCAGGACCCGGCCGCGTTCCCCCTGCGACAGCGTGGGCCACCTCTCGTCCGTCTTCCCCGCCAGGCCCAGGGTGCCGATCAGGGAGTCGGCCGCGGCGAGGTCGCCGGGCGCGGGCCGCCACCTCGGCGGGCTCTCGATCGAGCCCGTGAGACCCGTCAGGACCACCTCGCGGACGGTCAGCGGGGACCGCAGCGGGTGGCGCGGGTTCACATGGCCGATCGTACGGCGGAGCGCTTGCAGCTCGACCCGGCCCAGCCGGCCGCCCAGGACGCGGACCGTCCCCGACGTCGGGTGCGTGACCGCGCCGCAGAAGCCGAGCACGGTGCTCTTCCCGGCACCGTTCGGGCCGAGGAGGGCCCAGTGCTCGCCCTCGCGCACGGCGAAGCTGATGCCGTGCAGGATCTCCTTGCCCTCACGCCGGAACGTCACGTCGTCCAGCTCCACCACCGGGAGATGCCCGGCCCTCGCCGCCGCCTCCGCCGCCTCCGTCACGCGAACGCCTCCTTCAGAGTAGTCAGATGCGAGCGGCTCGACTCCGCCGCCGCCCGTGGATCGCGGTCCGCGACGGCCCGTACCAGCGCCTCGTGCAGCGCGTGATCGGCCTCCTCGGAGACGAGAGGCCGCAGCCTGAGCATGTCGGTCATCGCGGTGCGCACACGCGGGACGAACCCGTCGAAGAGGCCGGTCAGGACGTCGTTGTGGGCCGCCAGCACCACCGTGCGGTGGAAGGCCATGTCGGCGTCGACATGGGCGTCGAGGCTCTGGCCGTCCGTACGGCGCTCCCGCAGCGCCCGTCGCATCACGCGCAGGTCGGCCGGGGTGCGACGCGCGGCGGCGAGGCCGGCGGCCTCGGCCTCGATCGCGATCCTGGCCTCGATCACCGACACGATCGACGCGTGCCGCAGGACGGCCTCGCGGTCCTCGGGCACGTCGAGCGCGGTGACGTACACCCCGGCGCCCTGACGGGAGTCGAGGACCCCCTTGCCGGACAGCTCACGGACCGCCTCGCGCAGGGTCGAGCGCCCGACGCCGAGCTGCGCCGCGAGGGTCGTCTCGCCGGGCAGCCGGTGCCCGAGCGGCCACTCGCCGGCCCGGAGACGCTCCAGCAGCACGTCGGCGACCTGGGCCGCCAGGGGGTGGCGGCGGATGGGTGACGGCATGGACAGCTCCTCCGCTTGTCTGAGGAGTTATACCATTGCGGCCTGTGACTCCGGCCCCCTCCTCCCCTCCGTACGCCCCCTCCCGTCCCCCCGTACGACCCCCTCCTCCCCTCCGTACGGACGGAGCGATTCACGCCCTCCTGGGGGAATAATGACCTGTGTGCGATTGCCCCTCAGCGGGCCCTCCCCGGCGCGGGGTTGGGCCGTGAGCGGTGAGGCGGAGGCGGGGGAAGTGACGGGTGAACGCGTTGGGCGCGGATCTCGTGTGTCCGGTAGGCGGTACGACCCCGCACGGGCCGGACCGGTCCGGCGGTCCCGGCGGGCCGCCACGCGCGGGCGCTGACAAGCCCTCAGGACCGGCCGGGCCGCGGGCTATGCTGCCGACTGGCCGGAGGCCCCCGCGCATGCGCTGAACAGGGGCGATTCGGCTCCGAAGGGGAAATGGATCATGCGGGGGGACCTCACAGGACCGGTACGTGACGCCCCGCCCGGCGGCTCGGTGGCGGCGGGCGCCCCCGATCTCAGCGGTTCGTCGCACCGAGCCCGGCAGTCCACCATCCCTCTTCACGAACCCTTCGACCCCCTTCGAACCCTACGTACTCTACGAACCATGGAAGGAGTCACCTGTGCCACCCGAAATAGTGGGGCGCGAGGGTGCTCTCGCCGGACGACGCTTTCCGGTCGGCGAACAGCCGATCACCTTCGGGCGCAAGGGCGACAACAGCGTGGTCATCACGGGTGGCAGCGCCTCCCGCTTCCACGCTGAAGTGATCCGCGAGGCCGACGGCTACGTCCTGCACGACCGGGGGAGCAGCAACGGCACCCTGGTCAACGGGAAGCGCGTGACCTCCCACGTGCTGCGGCCCGGCGACCTGATCAAGATCGGCGACGAGACGTTCTGTTTCGAGGTCGCCGACGCGATGGAGACGATCATGGATCTCTCCCTGATCGAGTCGCTCATCGCCTCCACGCCGGCCGTCGAACCGGGCCCCGTCCTCAAGGTCACGATCGCGGGCGGCGGACCGGTCGGGCTGAGCCTCGCCCTGCTGCTGGAACACTTCCTCGGGCCCCAGGTGGCCATCACGGTGTACGACGGCCGCTGGGTCCAGGAGGACGAGCGGATCGTCTGGAAGAACCAGGGCCAGGGGAACGTACGGCGGCAGCAGGTCGTCACGGTCCAGAGCCGCCAGTACCTGAATCTCCCGGAAGAGATCCAGGCGCGCCTTTTCACCCCCGAGGCGTATTCCGAGATGTGGCCCGCGGGTCCGGACACGATTCGCGGATTCAACCCCCGGAACATCCGGATCGCGCACGTCGAGGACAAACTGCTCGAAATAGCGAACGAGAAATCCGGGCGCATCACCCTCGTACCGTCGAAATTCGATCCGACCGAGCAGCGCGACACCCTGGTCAAGGACCATGTGCTCGCCATCTGCGAGGGCGGCCGGTCCCGGACGCGTGAGCATTTCACGTCCAAGTTCGGCAACGCGGACACCTCGATCTACTCGCTGGACGGCCACCACGTCCAGGACGTCGTGCTGGGCCTGCGGGTGAAGTCCGACCTGACCGACCCCATGACCGTCCTGCTGACCGTCGCCCAGAACCGCTTCCTGCTGAACGCCCTGCGCGGCGAGGGCTTCCTGAACATGCGCCTCACCGACGCGGAGGCGAAGGAAGTGGTCGGCATCGACCCCGTCCGGCACGTCTTCGAGGACTGCATCGCCTCGCGCCCCTGCGTGATGGGACGCGACGAGGACGGCGACTTCCACTGCTCCACCCACGGCACGCTGTTCCTGCCCGCGCTGGTCAGGGGCTCGGCGCTGTGGAAGCGGGTGACGGAGGGGCTGGCGTTCTTCGGCATCTCCGAGGGGAACCTCAGCGCCGTCACCGCGTTCCGGCTGGACATGGTGCAGCGGCCGCGCTTCACCGCCCACCTGTACTCGGCGACGTCGACCACCCCGGGAACGTACGGATTCCTCCTCGGCGACGCGGCCAACGCGATCCACTTCTGGCCGGGGCGGGGGCTCAACAGCGGTCTGGCGTCGGCCATTTCGCTGGCGCGTTCGCTCAAGAACAGCTGGAAGGGGAGGCCCTTCCGCGACGCCGACTTCGTACGCCACGAAGCGGCGATGTCGATGCTCCAGTACCGGCACAAGAGCCGTGCCTGGAAGGCGATGGTGACCACCGACGAGGACGGGGTCACCTCCGCGATCAAGGACAAGATCGCGCAGAGCATCGCGGCGGCGGAGAGCGCGGAAGCGGCGGACGGCCTGGACAAGGAGGCCGACATCGAGGCGCTGATGGACCAACTGCGGGCGATCCGCGACCGCTTGGCGCCGCGCATTCCCGGCATGCCCGACGACACGGTCCTGCGCGATCATCTGCGCACGATGAAGAGCGCGACGCTGCGGACCCTGCTGGAGAGCGGGGCCTGGGACACGATGATCGTCGGGGGCGAAGAGGTCGACATCGACATCTTCTACCGGGAGGACTCCCCGGTCGCGGCGAAGAAGACCCTGCCGTAGAGGGCGGAAGGCGGGACGGAAGCTAAAAGGCGGACGCAAGGGACGGAAGCAGGGAACGGAAGCAGGGGCGCGAGCAAGGGACGGAAGCGAGAAACGGAAGCACGGGGCCCGGTTCACCCAGCCGGGCCGTACCGTACGGGCTCCGAGATCCCTTGCGGGAAGGGGCCCGGACGGCGTGTCGGCCGTTTCGGGTGGTGGGGGAGGGTGTGGACCCGCGAGAATGGGGGGTACGGCACCGGCCCGCTCCCGCGGGCTGCCGTTCACGCCGGGCCAGGGGTCTTTTCCGCCCCACGTTGCTTGAGCGAACTAGGAGTGATCATGGCTGGACAGTTCGAGGCGACCACGGAGATCGACCGCCCCATCGAGGAGGTCTTCGCGTTCCTTGCCGACGGTACGAACGACCCGAAGTTCAGCCCCCGGGTGCAGCAGATCGTGAAGTCCCCGGAGGGCGCCACCGGGGTCGACACGGTCTTCCTCAGCACGGTCAAGGACGCAGGGATGACGACGAAGCGGGAATTCCGCATCAGTGAGCTGGTGGCGCCGACCCGGATCCGCTGGACGGAGACCTCCAAGAACACCGTCACGGCCACCGAGGGCGGCTACGACCTGGAGTCCATCGACGGCGGCAGGACGCGGGTGCGGATCTACAACGTGCTGGAGGGCCACGGCATCGGCAAGCTCCTCGTCGGTGTCGCGCTGAGCGCCGCCCGCAAGGACGCGCCGGCCTTCGCCCAGCGGATCAAGGCGGCGGTCGAGGCGGCCTGACCCGCGACGGCGGGGGGCGGGTACGCGCGCGCCGAGACGCCCGCCGAGACCCCCGCCGAGGCTTCTGCCGCGAACGGACGGCCCTCGGCCCGGTGCGTGTGGGCAGCCGGGCGACCCGGGCCTCGCCCCGTACACGCCACGCACTGGACTTCGCCCGCGCTCACACTCGTACGCTCCCCCTCATGGAAGCGACAGCGATACGGACCAGGCCACTCGGGCGCGGCGGCATCACCGTCAGCGCACTCGGTTTCGGCTGCTGGGCCATCGGCGGGGAGTGGCAGGACGGCCGGGGCGATCCGCTCGGCTGGGGCGCGGTGGACGACGACGAGTCCGTCGCCGCGGTCCACCGGGCGCTCGACCTCGGCATCACCTTCTTCGACACCGCGGACGTGTACGGCGCCGGGCACAGCGAACGTGTCCTCGGCCGGGCGCTGCGGGGCCGGCGCGACGAGGTCGTGATCGCGACCAAGTGGGGCAACGTCTTCGACGAGTCCACCAAGTCTCTGACCGGCACGGACACTTCACCCGTCTTCGCGCGCCAGGCCTTGACCGCCTCGCTGCGGCGGCTCGGCACGGACCACGTCGACCTGTTCCAACTGCACCTGTCCGACGTCCCGTTGGCGGAGGCAGCCGAACTGCGGGACGCCTGCGAGGAGTTCGTACGGGAAGGGCTGATCCGCGCGTACGCGTGGAGCACCGACGATCCCGGGCGCGCCGCGCTCTTCGCGGACGGGGAGCACTGCGCGGCCGTGCAGCACGCGTGCAACGTCCTCCTGGACGCGCCCGCGATGCTCGCCCTCTGCGAGGAGCGCGGCCTCGCGAGCGTCAACCGCAGCCCCCTCGCGATGGGGCTGCTCACCGAGAAGTACCGCACCGGCGGCCGCGGTGACGCCGGTGACGTCCGCGCGGTGCCGCCGGCGTGGCTCCAGTGGTTCGGCGCGGGCGGGGTGCCGGTGCCGGAGTGGTCGGCACGGGTGGAGGCCGTACGGGAGATCCTCACCAGCGAGGGCCGCACGCTCGCGCAGGGCGCGCTCGCCTGGCTCTGGGCGCGCAGCCCGCGCACCGTACCGATTCCGGGCTTCCGGTCGGTGGCCCAGGCGGAGGAGAACGCGGGGGCGCTGGCGTACGGCCCGCTGAAGGAGGGGCAGTTGACGGAGATCGCGCGGCTGCTGGCGGCGTAGGGCTACCGCGCGTCCCCGCCTCCGCCCCCGTTCCCGTCGTCGGCTCCGGTTTCGTCGGGGATGCGGGCGCCCGTGCCGCCCACCCGTACGCGCGCGTCCCCCGCCCGCAGCTCCACCGTCAGCACGCCGGGCCGGCCCATGTCGGCGCCCTGGTGCAGGGTGAGGGTCGCCGCGTCCGGTACGAGGCCCAACTCCCGGGCGTACGCGCCGAACGCGGCCGCCGCCGCGCCGGTCGCCGGGTCCTCGACGACGCCGCCGACGGGGAACGGGTCCCTCACGTGGAACACGTCCGCCGACTCGCGCCAGACCAGCTGAACGGTCGTTAGGTCAAGGCGCCGCATGAACGCTTCGAGGCGGTCGAAGTCGTACGCCAGATTCGCGAGACGGGCACGGGTCGCGGCGGCGAGCACGAGGTGGCGGGCGCCGGCGAAGGCGATACGGGGCGGCAGGGCGGGGTCGAGGTCGGCCGCCGGCCAGTCGAGCGCGGCGAGGGCCTCCGTGACGTCGGCGTCGGCCACGTCCGTGACGTACGGTTCGACGCTGGTCAGGGTGGCGCGCAGCGTCCCGTCCGGGGTGCGGGCGACCGTGACCGGCACGGTGCCGGCCCGGGTCGCGAACACGAGGTCCCCGGGGCCGACGCGGTCGGCGAGGGCCACGGCGGTGGCGATGGTGGCGTGGCCGCAGAACGGCACTTCCGCGCGGGGGCTGAAGTACCGGACGGTGTAGGCGCGTCCGGCCTCGCCGAGGCCTTCGGGCGGGGCGGTCAGGAACGCGGTCTCGCTGTGGCCGAGGTCTTTCGCGAGGGCGAGCATGTCGCTGTCGGTGAGACGGGTGGCGTCGAGGACGACGCCGGCGGGGTTGCCTCCGGCGGGGTCGGCGGAGAAGGCGGTGTACCGGAGCGGGGCGGTGGTGTGGTCGGGCATGCCACTTCAACGCGGTGGCGGTGTCCGGGCATTCCGGGTGTCCCGGTGGTGTCCGTTGCGCTCACCCTCTTGCTCCACCTCCCCACCGCGACCTGTTCCACCTTCCCACCGCGACACCGCGACACCGCGACACCGCGCCTCCGGCAGCCACTCCCCCCCGCGCCTTCGCGCACGCCCTGTGTGACGCCGTGCGCCCCGCCGGAAAGGGGTGATCGTCACCGGCGGGGGAGAGGTTGCACCTCGTGCGGGTGCCTGTCGACGGCCTGTCGTACACGGATCGGGTCTGTCGTACACGGATCGGGTCCGTGCCGGACCTCTCCACGGTCCGGGTGTGGTGCTGGGGTCGAGCTTGGGGAGTTGTCCACGGGGAGCGGCCGCCGCGCGAGAAGGATCATCGCGGTCCTGAGTGGTCTCCTGGCCGGGGAGGCAGAGCGTTCGTTCCGCCGGTACGGCGAGGGCGCGGGGCCGCCACCCGCCCAGACCTCGGAGGGGGCTGCCAGTGGCTCACCGCCTGCCAGCCGACGACGCACAGGACGGGCCGGATGCGTTTGCCTCCGGCGGCGATCATGTCTCGCAACGTCTGCGCGAACAGGTCCAGTTCGGGGAGGTCGGCGGCGTTGTCGATCTGCGCGTCGAGGAACTCGTGGAGGAGCGTTTCGACGGCGGCGGGAATGCGTTCGGGTTCTAGGGGGGTACGGGACTGGGGCGGCGTGATCACGTGGCACCTTCCGGGCCGGAGGGGACGGTCGGGATCCGCGGACGCCCTGCCGGGCTGGGTACCGGCGACGAACGCCGGCGTTCCGCCGGTTCGGCGGTCACGGAGAGTTATCTCTGATGGTCCGTCAATTCCTTTGCCGCCGGAGGGCGTGAACTCTCGGCGCGCGAGGCACGACGCGTTCCTTGGAGTGCGCCGATCGCGCGGAGGACGGCGCGGTGGCGGGGCGGCTCTTTGCATGTCCTCGCGCCGGACGGGCGTCTGCGCCCATGTGGTGGGCGCGGCTTACTGATGTCCTCAATCGCCGGACGGGCTTGATTTTGCCCGTGCGCCCGGTGTCGGGTGCGGCTTACTGCGTCCTCAATCGCCGGACGGGCTTGGTGGTGCCCGCTGCGGGCCGCGTTTTCTGCCGCGGGCCGGTTGCCGGGGGCCGGTCAGGGGTCGTGTCCTGCACTGCATGTTTTACGTCGCGTGCGACCGGTCGTATTGATTGACGTTCGCCATGCGACACAAAACA